>NZ_JARVRV010000007.1:0-102775 GCF_030209555.1 Microbacterium sp. LMC-P-041 | reverse complement strand
TGGCCGTGATGTGGCCGCTTGCTGGTCAGTTGCCGGTCAGGCAGGGGGAGTCGGCGGGAGGGTGGCCGTGATGTGGCCGCTTGCTGGTCAGTTGCCGGTCAGGCAGGGGGAGTCGGCAGGGGGATGGCCGTGAGGTGGCCACTATCCTGTCACTTTCCGGTCATCGCTGGGGGATCTCGTCCGAGGTGGCCGCGAGGTGGTCACCTGTGGCCGCCTTCCCGTCGCTCTCTGGCCACACCCGCATGACTGAAAAGAGGCGGGGTCGTGCAGTGGTCCGCACCGGCCGTTACGGGCCAGATATGGCGGTTCATCCGCGTGGCCTCGGCGATTGGCCCCAACCGCGACTTCTCGGAGTCAACGCAAGGCGCAGATCGCCTGAGTGCGTATCAGGCGGCCCCGGCGGTCACCGGCCTATCCGAACCTACGTTTGATCTGTCGGCTCCTTTGCGACTCGTCTCTGTGGCATGTTCGCCTTGAGTCGGGGTATCCGCGTCGGAGGTGGAAGATAGCCTAACGTCGACAATGGGGGGACTCACGAATGGCACGACGGCGACTGCGTTACTACGGTTCGGGGGACTTCTCAACGTATTGGCAGGTCGACGACGCGGCATCGATCTTGCGAGCCTTCGGCCGTGGGGCACCGTTGGTCGACGCGACGCACGCCATCGAACTGTACAACGCGCACCGCTTCCAGGATTCAGGCTTCGTACCAGTGTCGACCACAGAGGCGGAGCGGACTGCCCTCGCCGAAGAGAGCGCCCGCGCCAGAATCGCTGTCGCCCGCTTCTTCACTGAGGTGGATGAGTCCAACGTGCGTGATCGCATTCAAGGGATCCCGCGCGAGTACCACTCCGACGTGCTCACGCTGCTCGGCAACAATCGTGCGTTCGAGCGCTGCAGTGCTGAGGTCATGCTCCCAGTACTCGTTGACAACGACATTCATCTGAGCGAGATGTTGTCCAACAAGACGTTGGTGAGGACGTACGACTTAAATCTTCGAGAGCTACTTTTGAACGATTCGAAGAACGCTGAGTTGCTCATACGGCAGCTCTTTTCGAAGGATCGGCGGAAGACGCGCTACCTTCCCAGATCCCTCACCGCTGCAGACTCCCGCGCGCTGATGGCCCGCTATATTCAGGCCACGGATGCCAACTCCCACTACTTGCGTCTTATAGAAACCGCGCCAATCAGCGAGAAAGTTACCGGCGTTGATGCGCGGTTGAAGCTCGAGGCTAGGCGGCGACGGGATCGCGAGACCGAGGCGATCTTCAAACAGAACCCCGGCATCAAGTCAGGTGCCGAGCTACGGATCGTTGACGACCAAGAAGAGCCGGTCGTGTCGCGCCTTGATGGCATGGTCGTGCACTCCTCGTACAGTCGAGCGTGGTTAGAGAAGACCACCGACAACCCGAGTGTTCTGAACAACTTTCAGTACCTCTTCGAGTTCGCTAACGAGAACGCGCTGCTCTTGCTTCCGTCACACCAGGCAGAGCTCGGTGTGTTCGAACGCTTCATGATGACGACGGGACAGACCGACTATCACGTCGGTGCGGCCTACCGAGTTCGAGACATCATGTCGACGCTGCAGACGCAACTCGTGCTGAACTTCCTGGAGAGCAAAGACGTCGAACTGGAATCCGTCGTGTCCTGGTTCTTTCATGACTACCTCCCCGGTGAGTTCGGTGCCCGAGGGTTCTCGTTTAGGGCATCGGCCAGAAGCTCCAGTTTCCTTGAGAAGACAAGGCACCTGCTCGTCGAGATGGAGAGCGTGGTTCGTCAATTCGCGCTGTACGCAGAAGACGGTGGCATCGACCGCGAGCTTCTCGGAATCGCTTCCGACAACGTTCGCTACCACCAGATACCGAGCCTGTTGGACAGCAAGTATCTCTACTCGAGCAATACGCCGGAGATCGAGGGGATTCTCTACGCGCTGTTCTCGGACCAGTCGGCGATGAACTACATCAGCGAGGATCTGCAAGCCGACGACCTGGCCACGTTGCTGCTCCGCAACCGGGTCACCTACGACCAGTTTGAGGAGCATCAGAGGCCGACGCTTGACCAACTCATCGGACTCGGAGTCTTGCTGAACTCTGGCAACCGGGTTCAGATTGGTAACGCGCCCCAGTTCTTGATCCTACGGTCGTTGGTGTCGAACGAAGCTGCAAGCTATGTCCATCTCACGGATCGTGGTCGTGCTGCAGCCGACGAGATGGTCGACCGAGGCTGGCTGCGGCTAGCCGCAACCTTGCTCACGACTGCCGAAGCCGGCTACTTCAACTATCAGCTCAACAAATCGCAGTTTCACAATGGGCCGGAGATCCGCAACAAGTACCTGCACGGTTCGCAGGCGGACCTAGACGGTCCCGGCGCTCACTTCGAGGCGTACATCACAACGCTGAAGCTCACGATAGCCCTAATAATCAAGATCAATGACGATTTCGCGTCTGCAGCGATGCTCATGGGGAGCGAAGAGCAGGATCTCTAGCGAGGCGGCATCCGCAATCAGCGCCGCCCATCAAGTTCTCCCGGAGCACGACCGAAGCTGTGCAGGCATCTGGCGTCGTCGTCACCATGGGACGCGGCGACGCTTGCCCCTACCTACCCGTGAAACGCTACGAGGACTGGAAGCTGGTCGACTCAGCCGGTCGAGGCATCGATGCCGTCGGTCCCATCAGCAATGACAGCCCTGAGCACCCGGCTGTCCTTGAGGCCGACCCATCGCCCAGTGAGTCGGACCTCGTGCGAGCATAGAGTCATCGAGGTCGGGAGGACCAAATGGCGAGTGGCTTCAAGATCAACAAGCAGGTGATTCGGAAGATGACCCGGGAGCTCGAGCGTGAGTTCGCCAAGAACCCGGTTCGCGTGCCTCTTCAGGCAGATGCTTCAGACGTTCGTCTTCCGGCCGCGATGACCATCAACAACTACCACGGCCCCGTAGTCACCGTTACAGGTGATGGCGCTCAGCTCGCTTGGGACAATCACGACGTGACACAGGGGAAGACGAACGTCCAGCAGGTTGCGACTGGCTATGAGGAAGTGGCGGACCTCGTGACTCGTCTGCTCGCCGGGGTCGCGACGTTCAAGTTGGATCCGCAGGACCAGGACGAACTGGTTGAAGCGAGCGAAACGATCCTTCATGAGACCGTGAAGGATCAGCCTGACCGAGGCGTGGTGCGCCGCGGTGTCACGATGTTGAAGGGACTGCTTTCTCCGGTTGCCTCTGGAATCAGTAACGCGGTCACGGAAGAGACTGCGGATATGGCTCGAGACCTGATCACCTCGCTGGGCGCAGCGCTCCCGTCGTAGCGCTCGTTGGAGTGCGTGCGACGAGGTCCGGCAACGTCTGAAGTGAGCGATACTTCGGCTGCATCAAGTCCGATGACGGAGGCCTCATACCATCCGCCGCGTATCCATACTCCGTTGCAATCTCGCGACTCAGTGAACGCGAGACATCGTGTGAGCCGCGGTAAACCCAGGCGATTCGCGGTGTAGCCGGAGTGCCGATCAGGCGGGCGAGCGGGTCGGCGTAAAGCTGTACGGTGCCGACAGCGTCGAGCGAGAGGACCTCGTCCTCGACGATCCCAGGCGACTCAGCTCACACGAGGTACAGGGGTACCGATTTCCGAGGTCCTTCGGACTCCGGGCGCACCGTAATCAGGCGGCACGTTGTCCGTGGCGCAACTCCAGAACTCGTCGGAGGTGCCCTCGCTCGACCGGAGGATGAGGCATGTTCAAGCGTTTCGCAAAACAGACGCGAGTGGCCGTTTAGCCACTGCCACGTGGCAGCCCACCAACTTCGCTGCTTGGCTCTTAACCGTGACGACCCCATCCGATCCGTCCGACGGCTGCGGTGACGGGTGAAGTGGCTACGCAGTTCGTTTTTTCGCAGCCACCTCACGCCCGCTATGGAAGGTCCGGCTCCGCGCGGCCATCGACCGTTAGATCTTGCTCCCGATAAGTCGAGCCAAAGACTTGCCGCCGCATACTCGCTCGGTCGGCCTCGAAGCGTTCCCGAAGCGGCCTCCCCTTGCTGGAGGACCTATCGAGCCAGCGCTCGAAGAAGGGCGGTAGAGCCTCGAGCCGAGCACTAGCGTGTTCCAGGCGCGCCCGCTCCATCTCAGCATCTTCGCGCGCTCGAAGAGCAGTCGCGCGTGCCAACCGCGCGCTCTGTTCGAGCTCCTGGGCATCCTGTTGTATCTGTCGGGACGACGACTTCAGCGACTCCGCTTCGCGCTCGCGCTTCGCCAGCTCGGCTTCGCGATCGTCCACAGCTGACAGTCGCGCGTGCATCCTCATTCTGAGCATCTCCGCGTTCTCACGTGCATCCGCCAGCATCTGCGCTTCCGCGCGCAGTCTCTCCGCGCGAGCTTGAAAGTCGCTACTGCTCAGATGCTCTCTCGACCGTTCGGTCACCCGATACTCAACGTCGTAGCCGCTTGCCGCGACCGCCTCGCGCAGTTCACGATGCTGGCGTTTGAGATCGTGCGGCCCCTTGAAGAAATCCTTCTGTGACAGCCGACCATCGTCGGTCACAGGGGTCATCAAGACTTGCAACTGAGGGTGATACTCATCTAGATGCAGCGACCAGCCGACGACATTCGTTCGGCCGAACTCCCCACACAACCAGTCCAGGGACGCTCCCATATAGCGACGGGCTTCAGCATTGAGACGACTCTGACGCCAGTCAGCGTTGTTCGAAGCGAACCAGGCCGGGTCAAGTTGCAGGACGATCGGCCGCATAAGTACTGCATCGCGGCGGAGCGCTCTGTGTACACTCGTGAGGCGCTTCTGTAGATAGTCGTTCAACTCGTCAGAGGGCGGACGACCCTCGACTGAAGCGGGCGAACGAAACCCTCCGTGACCGTCATTGACGACGGTCACGTTCAACGGGGTGCGCGCGGAATCGATATTCACGTTCAGCTGCGGGAAGTCGAAGCCAGCGGCCTGATCGACATCCCTCGCGATATGCCGGAAGAGATTCCTTGCGTGCGCGCCGCGCTTCACCTTGACGGAGGCATCGAAAGTCATAGTGAAGGCCATCAGTTCGCGCCTCCAACTGTAATTGCAACCGGTACCGGTACCCGCAGGATTCCCTTGTAGTTCGTCTTGAGAGGAAATGGGAAGGTTCGCTTGAGCGGGTCTGAACCCGAGCAAGTCTGATTCATCCAAGCACTCAGCTTGTGCTCGTCGACAAGGGGCTCTGGTGCCGACATTCGCGACCCCGGCCGCATCGACGAAGAGATCACCGACCAGGACTCCGAAGCCTGCAGGTGGTCCTTGAGAGACTCACCGAACTGATTGAACCCTTCCACGGTGCCGCTGGGCTCGACGTTCGCGTACCAGGCCTTGTATGCGTCGTACAGGAAGGCCCAAGGAAGGAGGTCCCAGACAAACTGATCCTTATGCTCTTCCCACCACCCGACGACCTTGTTGTTTGCAGCGAACCATCGTTCCAAGGCAACCCGGGATACTTCAGGAACGGTGAACGAGGTGTGCTGCATGTGGAGGGCGCGCTTGAGCACGTAGCTCAGAACGCCCGGATCTGCCAGGTATTTCTCCTTGATGTCTTTGTTCTCAGAACCCTTGAAGTTCTTCACCATCGGAACGATCAGCATTCGCCGCATCAGTGACTCTGACTTGTCTTTCATGCGCGGGGTCATCTCGTTGTAGCACTGCACCTCAAACCCGTTCCACCGCATCTCAACGGGATCCTTATACTTCGCTTCGACACTGATCACGTCCCCGGTCACGGTCGACTTCCAGTCGCCGAGTTTCGTGGCGAAGGCGCCGACCTCGTTCTCGTCGACAAGATTGACGCTCTTGCTGATGAGTGCTGTAAGAGCGAACCTGTTGCCGAAAGCCGCTAGCGGGATAGAAGCGTGTGCGCGCGGTCCGAGGAGGCTCCGGATGAGGCCGAGCAGCGTGCCCTTCCCGCCCATGCCTTTCGGGCCAACGAGCAAGGCCGACTGATTCCATGCGCAGAACGGGCGAACGGCTGCGCTAACGATCTGCCAGAGCAACTCAGGAACCCCGATGTCGTCCGACAAGCTGCGGAACCACTCCTCCACCTCCCACTCGGTGCCGTCGGGCTGAAGGATTCGAGGACTCCGCGCTGCCGGATCGTAGCTCGATCCGGTCTTTGACAAGAACACCCAATGCGGCGCGAACGGGCGCAGGACTTGACGCGCATGATCGAACACTCCGTTCGCCACAGGAATGAGATGCGGCAGAACGGTGCGACTCACCACCGGTGCATGTGTTGGCATGCGGTTCAGCGCGGAATCGAGCGCGGAGTCTTTAAATGATGGCCGCAGTTCGCTGATCAGCGCCTTGAGGCGCGACACACTCGGGTTGTAGATGCCTTCAAGCGATCCCGATGACTCATAGATCGCGAGCACGCCGGCATCCTCACTCCCATGGCCGTCGGTGAGGTCGATCTTGACCATGCGGTGGCGGGCGAGGAGCATCTGGACGACCGAGTGTTCTTCCAGCGCGTATAGCGGTTTCAGCAGAGGAGCAGGTGTGCCTTTTCGTTCAGCGTTTTCCAGCCAGATCTCCGCATTGACTCTTGTTAGGGCGTTGTCTCGGAGTTGTTCGGGCGACACAGGAACGTCGCCACTGATCTCCTTCAGATAGCGCCCGATGGTCTTGTCGACGAGAGTCTCGACAGAGACACGTACCTGCTGCGTCGTCGTATTCCGACCAGCCGCGGAAGTATTGCTCGTAGCCGTAGCGCTGTTAAGATTGGAGGTGACGCCGCCAAACGTCTGATCCGCTTCAGTGTTCACCGCGCTGGGGCGGATTTCGTTGTTGCTCACGCCGCGGCACCTCCGCGAAGAAGAGCTGCGAAGTGCGCGCACTCGTCATCAGTGAGCGGCCCGCTGGTCGCTAGTACCCGATTCGCGGCAAGGCGAAGCTCGGCTCGGGCAGAGTCGGCCGCGACAGGTGAATCTGCCAGCTCAAGCTGCTCGAGGTCGGAGAGCGTAACCAAATACTTGCGGTTGCTCTCGCTGCGGCTATGGGGGAGAGAGCCATCCTTGAGGCGACGACGCAGAGTGAAGACACTGCCGAAGCGACGGGATCCGTCAACGTTTCGGATCTCTGCGGCTTCGTAGAGGTCAAGAACCCTTTCGACAGCGGTCGGCTTCTGGGAACTGGTTTTAGGCATGGTCGGTCCTTTGTAGGACCGACTTCTGCCACGCTCTATCGCCGGGTTAGTTTCCGAACCTTTCGATCCGGTGGAACGCACGTGGTTCCTATGACGCAACTCTATTCCGGGCAACCCGGATTACAAGTGGGGCTTCGTCATTTTCGTCTTATCAGGACACCAATCTAACACAGCGGTGAAGCAGATATTGCCAAAGCGATATGGACTTAACTCCAGAATCACCCACCTCCGCCTCCATCTCCGTCCCAGTTCCAGGCGACACGGCGCATAGCCCACGCGCGTTCGGAGTGAACCTGTCCGGTTGCGAGGTCAATGGTGCGCTTGCCTTTGTCGGCAGCGTTGATCGTGAGTTTGAGGCCGAGCCTCACTATCGCCCTCCTTCGTGCGAGCACGGGGAGGGCGGACCATCGCTCGGGTATCGAGTCGGACAGCATCAGATCCGTAATTGGTGAATCGGATCGGAGCCGTTCCATTCGCGAGAGTGCGCTTTGCAGTCGCCCCGCAATCTCGTTCAGTTTCTCCCGCGCGCGTTCTCGGGGAATGAGGCCGTCGCCGATCATGTCCGTGAGGTCGTCACGTCGCTTGTGAAGGTCTGCGATCTCTGCCTCGAGGGGAGCACTGTCGTCGGTTGTTCTCAACGCCTGGACTACTCGGGGGTCCGAGAGTTTGAGAGAGATGACCTCTCCGACAAGAGCCTCAACGTAGTCGGCTCGGATCGACACGCAGTGCTTGTCGACGCAGACGTATGTCGTGTGCTTGACGCGCCTTCCTGCGGCGTCAAGGACTGGTAGCCGAGCCTTACCCGCGTCCGCGGCGCCCTTCCGTGTGGTTTGATCTTGGGCGTGCGAGTAGAGGGTGCCGCCGCACACGCCGCACTCAAGCAGTCCCGATAGAAGGTGCTTCGGCGACACCGCCCATGAACGCTTCGTTTTCCGAGCCAGTTTCAGCTCCCTGAAGGCTCGCCAGGTGTCCTTGGTGATGAGCGGAGTCCACTGAGGAGCTTTCCCCGGGGGTAGCTCGACTGGTTCACCTTGATATGTCACGACGCCCGCGTAGTGAGAGTTTTCCAGAAGCCTCTGAACTCTTGAACTCGCCCAGGTGCCGCCCATGACGGGTCTGAACCCGGGGGTATCCCAGCGCTCGATGAGACGGTTCCACCGCTTTGCGACCGAACGGTAGCTGTCACCGCGAAGCACGCACCGGTAGCCGTCACGGATAAGTTTCGCTTCTGAGTCGAGCACGATGATGTCACCGTTGACGCGCTCGTAGCCGAAAGGACGCAAGCTGAACTGCCAGTGGCCGTTGGCTGCGGCCTGGCGATTGGATGCCCTCTGACGCAGCGCCTTCTGCTCAGTTTCGAACTGAGACCACGCGGCGACGGTGCGGGCGACGGCTCGCCCCGAGGGTGTGCTCAGGTCCAATGATCCGGCTGTCACCATGTGCACCGGAATTTCCAGTTGGATGACCTTCTCAAGGTCGCTCGTGAGCCGAAGTAGGCGATCCTGATGCCAGGCAATGACGGAACGGGGGCGATCCATCAGCATCTCTTCGAACTCGGGACGTCGCGCGCCGCTCGTCGCGCTGATGTCGTTATCGACGTACACGCGCACGACGTGAAGGCCCAGGCGCGTGGCCAGTTCCTGACACTCCCGCTGCTGGCGCTCAACCCCGAGTTCTTCGCCGCTACGGTCTTGGGAGATGCGTACGTAGATTGCGCAGGTTGCCTCAGCAGAAAGTGCCACAGACCGAGGGTATCCGTTCACATACCCGCCGGGCACGCGGCTGCGCTCGGACGGCCGCTCGGTGCGGTGCCTGGGCCTGTGACCTCCGCATCGTCGGCCGGCTGTCATCGGCTTCTTCGTGAATACGACGCGAGATGCGTCACTACCACCGCCGAGATACGCGAGTTGTGGGGTGACGCCGCACCCGGGACGACCGTTGGCGGAGCCACGGACCCGGATCGGTCTCGGGTGCTCGACGCCCTGAGCAGTCGCTCCGCACGACCCGTTCTCGAGCTGTCCCGAAGATCGGGGCTCGCTCCCGAGAGGATCGGCGCCCTCCTCGGGCTCCTAAAGCTGGATGGGATTGTCACGCGCGTCGAGAGCGGATGGCGGAAACGGCCGGACGGAGAGCGGCGCGGCTGACACCGCGCGGATTCGCGCTCCTGCACACTTGATCCATGCAGTTCCAGGCAGCAGCACACGCCTTCACCGAGCATCTCTCCCGAGTGCGTCGGCTGTCTTCAGCGACTGTGCGGGCCTACCGATCTGATCTCCGTGATCTCGCGGAGACCGTCGGCGATCGCGAGCTCGAAGACGTCACACTCGAGACACTGCGCGACTGGCTGTGGCGCGCGACTCAACGGGGGGACGCGCGGTCAACACTCGCGCGGCGCGCCGCGGCGGCGCGGTCCTTCTTCAGCTGGGCGCAGGAGCAGCAGCTCGTCGCACACGATCCGAGTCTCCGGCTGGTAGCCCCGAAGCGGGGGCGGACGCTGCCCGTCATCGCCTCTCAGGACGCGATGACGACTCTTCTCGAGGCGCAACGGCACGCCGCCGCCGCCGGTGATCCGATCGCGCTCCGCGACCATGCGATTCTCGAGCTGCTGTACGGGGCAGGGATCCGAGTCTCCGAGCTGTGCGGACTCGATGTCGACGATCTAGACCTCGACCGGGGCACGGCGCGCGTGATGGGAAAAGGCGCGAAAGAGAGGGTGGTGCCCTACGGTGCTCCTGCACGTGATGCCACCGGTGCCTACCTGTCTCGAGGGCGCCCCTCACTCGCCGCACGAGCTGCCCGACCGGCCCCGGCTCTGCTACTCGGCAGTCGAGGCGCGCGGATCGGACCGCGCGCGGTCTATTCGCTCGTCGCCGACGTGCTCGCACCGTTCATCGGGGCGGACACGGTCGGCCCGCATGCGCTGAGACACACTGCCGCGACCCACCTCCTGGACGGCGGCGCGGACTTGCGAGCGGTGCAGGAGATCCTCGGCCATGCGAGTCTCGGTACGACCCAGATCTACACCCACGTGTCCGCCGAACGGCTGACCGCGACGTATCGCCTCGCACACCCGCGCGCCTGAACACCCGGTCACCGATTCACGGGGTCGTGCAGCAGGGGAGCAGCACCGCCCTGGGTACGGCGCCGAAGAGGAGCATCGGGTTGATGTACGCGCCATCCATTCGCACACCGAGGTGCAGAGTGCCGGGCGCCGCGTGGCCACCGGCAGCCACGGTGCCGATCACCTGCCCCGATGAGATCGCGTCTCCCGGCGAGAGCTCGGAGGACAACGGCTCGAACGTCGACACGTAGCCACCGGGGTGCTCGATCGTGATCAGAGGCCTGTCGACGACGGTTCCGCGGAATGCGATCGTCCCGTCGGCGGGAGCGCGGATCACAGCCCCCGGCGTCGTCGCGAGGTCCATCCCTCGATGGCCGGCACCGTACTCGTGCGCGGGAGCGCGATACGGCGACGCGATCGCGCGGCGCTCATCGGTCGGCCAGAGCCAGACGGGATACTTCGCACCTTCCGCGGATGACGCGCGCGCACGCGCCGGGATCGGAGCGACGAGAATCAGGGCGACCAGCAGAAGGAACGCGATGGTCGCGCGTACGCGGGAGTTCATGAGGCAATGGTCCGTCGCTCCCGCCGGCGGCGGGACGCGTCATCGCAACCCCCGCGATCCATGTGGGGAAGACATGGCTTCGGTGCATCGTGCAGGAGGAGTGAGGCCGCCGCATCCTGTATGCTGTTGGAGCACCTCGATCTCGGGGTGACTACGCGTGCCCAGAGCGACTTCGGTCGTGGCATCCACTCCCACTGGTCCTGATTTCACTCAGGCGGGTGTGCGCCGGGCACCAGGGAGTTCGGTCGTCCGATCGACTCGACAACCTCAAGGGCGCAGAATCGCGCCGGAACAAGGAGACGACCATGGCTGTGGTCACCATCCGCCAGCTGCTCGACAGCGGCGTGCACTTCGGACACCAGACCCGTCGGTGGAACCCGAAGGTCAAGCGCTTCATCCTCACGGAGCGCAGCGGCATCCACATCATCGACCTCCAGCAGTCGCTCGGCTACATCGACAAGGCCTACGACTTCGTCAAGGAGACCGTCGCGCACGGCGGCACGATCCTCTTCGTCGGCACGAAGAAGCAGGCGCAGGAGATCCTCGCGGAGCAGGCCACGCGCGTCGGCCAGCCCTACGTCAACCAGCGCTGGCTCGGTGGACTCCTCACCAACTTCCAGACCATCGCGAAGCGTCTCGCTCGCATGAAGGAGCTCGAGGAGCTCGACTACGAGAACCCGGCTGCCTCGGGCTTCACCAAGAAGGAACTCCTTCTCAAGAAGCGCGAGCTCGACAAGCTCCACAAGTCGCTCGGTGGTATCCGCAACCTCACCAAGACGCCGTCCGCTCTCTGGGTCGTCGACGCCAAGCGCGAGCACCTCGCCATCGACGAGGCCAAGAAGCTCGGCATCCCGGTGATCGGCATTCTCGACACCAACGCCGACCCGGACGACTTCCAGTACCCGATCCCCGGCAACGACGACGCCATCCGCTCCGTCTCGCTGCTCACCCGCATCATCGCGGACGCAGCGGCAGAGGGCCTGCAGCAGAAGCACAACCCCGAGACGGGTGACGCTGAGCCGCTCGCCGACTGGGAGAAGGAGCTCCTCGAGGCTCCCGTGCAGGAGTCGGCTGACGCCGCAGAGGTCGATGACGCCGCAGCTGACGAGGCTGCCACCGTCGAGACCCCCGCTGCCGACGAGACCGCTGCTGACGAGGCCGGCGCCGAGGCGCACGACGAGGCCATCGCTGCCGCTTCCGGCGAGGAGACCGCTGAGGTCGCCGCCGCCGAGGCAGCAGACGCCAAGTAATTCCGCGACCACCACACACATCACGAAGCAAGGAGCCACCACACATGGCCAACTTCACCATCGCCGACCTCAAGGCGCTGCGTGAGCAGCTCGGAACGGGAATGGTCGACACCAAGAAGGCGCTCGAGGAGGCCGACGGAGACGTCGAGAAGGCCACCGAGATCCTGCGTCTCAAGGGTGCCAAGGGCAACGCGAAGCGTGCCGACCGTTCGACCAGCGAGGGCCTCATCGTCGCTCGCGAGCAGGACGGCGCAGTGACGCTGATCGAGCTCGCCTGCGAGACGGACTTCGTCGCGAAGAACGAGCGCTTCATCGCACTGGCCGACAAGGTCGCCGACGCTGTCGCGGCCGTCAAGGCCGACTCGGTCGAGGCCGGACTCGCCGCCCAGGCAGGCGACAAGAGCGTCGAGCAGGTCATCTCGGAAGAGGCTGCGATCATCGGCGAGAAGGTCGAACTTCGTCGCGTTCGCACGATCACCGGCGACAACGTCGAGGTCTACCTGCACCGCACGAGCAAGGACCTCCCGCCGCAGATCGGCGTCGTCGTCGCCTACACGGGTGACAACGCCGAGACCGCTCGCAGCATCGCGCAGCACATCTCGTTCGCGAACCCGTCGTACCTGTCCCGCGAGGACGTCCCGGCTGACGCCGTGGAGAAGGAGCGCGAGATCGTCACCGAGATCTCCCGCAACGAGGGCAAGCCGGAAGCGGCTCTGCCCAAGATCGTCGAGGGCCGTGTCTCCGCGTTCATCAAGCAGGTCGCACTGCTCGAGCAGGACTACGCGAAGGACAACAAGCTCTCCGTCGCCCAGGTGGCGAAGGACGCCGGTATCACCGTGACGGACTTCGCGCGCTTCAAGGTCGGCGCGTAACACCGTCGAAGGGGTTCGGATCACATGATCCGAACCCCTTCTTCATGCCCAGAAGGCACTATCTTGAATCGGGACGAGAGGAACACCCCCATGACCGAAGGCAACGGACGCCGTCGCGTTCTCCTGAAGCTCTCCGGTGAGGCGTTCGGCGCCGGACAGCTCGGCGTCAACCCCGACGTCGTCAGCCAGATCGCCCGTGACATCGCCGCGGCCGTCGACCGCGTAGAGATCGCGATCGTCGTCGGCGGCGGCAACTTCTTCCGCGGAGCGGAACTCAGCCAGCGCGGAATGGACCGGGGGCGAGCCGACTACATGGGCATGCTCGGCACGGTGATGAACGCCCTCGCGCTGCAGGACTTCCTCGAGCAGGCCGGAGCGCCGACCCGCGTGCAGTCCGCGATCTCGATGACGCAGGTCGCCGAGCCGTACATCCCGCTGCGGGCCGAGCGGCACATGGAGAAGGGCCGCGTCGTCATCTTCGGCGCCGGAGCGGGCCTCCCGTACTTCTCCACCGACACGGTCGCCGCGCAGCGCGCGCTGGAGATCGGGGCGCAGGAGGTGCTCGTGGCCAAGAACGGCGTCGACGCCATCTACACCGCGGACCCGAACAAGCACGCCGACGCCGAGCGCATCGAGCGCGTGACCTACCGCGATGCCCTTCAGCGCGGCCTCAAGGTGGTCGACTCGACCGCGTTCAGCCTCTGCATGGACAACAACATGGACATGAGGGTGTTCGGCATGGAGCCGGCGGGCAATGTCACGCGTGCGCTCCTCGGAGAGCCGATCGGCACTCTCGTCACCGCCTGAGTCCCTGACGGTGCTCACGCGCCGCGCCAGATAGAATTTCAGAACACCCCGACGATAGGAGTCACCGTGATCGCGGATGTCCTCGCTGAAACCACCTCCCGTATGGCACGAGCGGTCGAGGCCGCCAAGGAGGACTTCTCCACGGTGCGCACGGGTCGCGCCAACCCGCAGCTCTTCCAGAAGGTGCTCGTCGACTACTACGGAACGCCGACGCCGCTCGCCCAGCTCGCCTCTCTGGCGAACCAGGAGGCGCGCACCCTCATCATCACTCCCTACGACAAGAGTGCTCTGAAGGGGATCGAGCAGGCGATCCGGGACATGCCGAACCTCGGCGCGAACCCCACGAACGACGGCAACCTCGTCCGCGTGACGATGCCCGAGCTCACGGCTGAGCGCCGCAAGGAGTACGTCAAGCTCGTCAAGACCAAGGCCGAGGACGCCAAGGTGCACGTGCGCGGCATCCGTCGCAAGGCCAAGGACGAACTCGACGGTCTCAAGAGCGAGCTCGGAGAAGACGAGATTTCTCGCGGAGAGAAGGAACTCGACGCCCTCACGCGCCAGCACGTCGACCTCATCGACGACGCACTCAAGCGCAAAGAGGCTGAGCTCCTCGAGGTGTAGGCGGCATGTCCGACGAACGCACCGATGACGGCACCGACAAGCCGCAGACGCGCCGGGAGGCGCGCGACTCGTCGACCTCGACCGGCGCCATCCCGCTGGTCGATGGCGCCTTCCCGGCGTTCGACGCGACGAGCATCCCGCCACGTCCACCTCTCCCCGCCGAGGAGCGCGCGATGACGGAGTCTCCGTTGGACACAGCTGATCACAACGCGATCAGAGAGCAGTGGCGTGCCGCACGCGACGAGTTCGGGACCCACGTCACGAATGCTCGCGGGCAGCTCGACCAGGCGAACGAGCGCATCAAAGAGCGCACAGGGCGTGACCTGATCCTCGCGACGCTGATCGGGCTGGCGTTCGGCGCCGCCCTGCTCGCCTCGCTGTTGTTCATCAAGGTCCTCTTCGTGCCGTTCGCTTTGGCAGCGGCGCTGCTCGGGGTGTACGAGCTTTCCCTGGCACTGCGCGCGTCCGGGCGGCGGATCGACGTGATCGCTCAGTTCGTGGCGGCGACGCTGCTCGTGCTGTCCGCGTTCTTCCTCGACCTCTGGTTCGTCTGGGTGATGCTGTTCTTCGCCGTCGCATTCGTGATCGTGTGGCGGTTGGTCGCCCAGATGGTCGCCAAGGACGGCAGAACCTACGGCGATGTGCTGACGGATGCCGTCATCGGAGGCTTCGTTCAGATCTACGTGCCGTTCCTCGCGGCGGTCGCCCTGATCCTGCTCAAGCAGGAGGGTGGCCAGTGGTGGGTGCTGAGCTTCATCGCCATCGCCGTCGTGGCGGACACCGGCGCGTATGCCGCCGGGCTGGCCTTCGGCCGGCATCCGATGGCCCCGCGAATCAGTCCCAAGAAGACGTGGGAAGGGTTCGGTGGAGCCGTGGTGGGTTCCATCACGGCGGGTGTCCTCCTCGCGATCTTCCTGTTGCACCTGCCGTGGTGGATCGGCGTGATCTTCGGCGTCGCCATCCTGCTGTCCGCGACCCTCGGCGACCTCGGGGAGTCCATGCTCAAGCGTGATCTCGGAATCAAGGACATGAGCTCCTGGCTGCCCGGTCACGGCGGGCTCCTCGATCGACTCGACAGCATCCTTCCGTCGACGGTGCCCGCGCTGTGCCTGTATTTCCTCTTCTCCTCCTGGGTGGTGCTGTGATGGTCTTCGACGACGTGCGAACATCGGACGGTTCGGTTCAGCCTCCGGCCGCGTTCTCTGTGACGACCGGGCGCGTGCGCGGCTATCACCGCGCAGCGGTCGACACGTTCCTCGCAGCCGCTCGGGCTGCATTCGAAGGCGACGCGGACGATCTCGGCGCAGCCGACGTACGCGTGGCGTCCTTCCCGCTCGTGAAGAACGGCTATGTCGTGGCAGAGGTCGATGCGGCGCTCGGGAGAGTGGAGGACGCGCTGGCGGCTCGCGCGCGTGACCGGGCCGTCCGGTCGCAGGGCGCGGGGGCATGGGTCGAGCAGGCACGAGACGATGCCCAGATCATCCTCGACCACCTCGCGCGTCCGAAGCGTCAGCGTTTCGCGCGCACGGGCGTCCTCACCTTCGGGTATCGCATCGACGAGGTCGACCATGTGGGCACCCGCATCGCCCGCTATCTGCGAGACGGCGAACCGCTGACGGCCGAGCAGCTGCGTTCGGCGGCGTTCCGCATGCAGCGCGGCGGGTACCGGGAAGAGCAGGTGGATGCCCTTCTCGACGCTACCGTCGATGTGATCCTGGCGGTTCGCTGAGCGTTCTGATGGCCGACTCACGCCTCACCGGGTAGACTGCCACTCATCGTGAACTCCCGAAACGACATCACACCTCATCGCAAAGACGTCACGCCGGTGCCTGCATCGGCGGCGCTTTCGGCGCGCAGCGGTAGCCGCCGACGGGGCGTCGTCGGTTTCGTCAGCGCCCTCGCGGTCGTGGGTTTCGCGGCCGCGATGGTCGCCCCGACCGGCGTCGCGCTGGCTCAGCAGCCTGACACGGAAGGCCCCGAGTCGGCGTACTCAGCGGCGCTCACGGAGACGCAGAATCTCACGGTGACCGCGGAGGGTGCCGCTATCGCACCGGTTCAGCGTGGATCGTTCTCGGTCTACGTGACGCCCAAGCCGACTCCCACCCCGACACCGACGACCGCGTCGTCCGGGTCATCGAAACCCGGTCCCAGCGCTCCTCTGTACTACACCGGCGGGGGAGCCCCTGCGGAGTGGATGGCAGCAGCGGGCATCGCGGAGTCCGACTGGGGCTTCGTCGACTACATCGTCTCCCGCGAGAGCGGCTGGAACCCGAACGCGACGAACAAGTCCTCTGGAGCGTGTGGGCTCGTCCAGGCTCTGCCATGCAGCAAGGTTCCCGGCAATGGCTACGACCCGGTGGACAACCTGCGCTGGGCAACGGGATACGCCACGGGTCGATACGGAAGCTGGGCGGGCGCCCACGCCTTCTGGACGAACAACCACTGGTGGTGAGTCGGCCTCATGGCCCGCTCTCGCAGACGCCGTCCGACGCGCCCTGACACCGACGATTCGCTCGATCGACTCCTCGCGTCCTGGAAGCGCACGGAAGTCCGTCGTGGTTCCGAGTGGACCGTCCAGCCGGTGTCGGCAGCTCAGGCGCTGAAGGAGTACATCTGTCCTGGGTGCGGGCGATCGGTTGTTCCCGGAACCGCTCACCTCGTGATCTGGCGCGCAGACGGGGTGCTCGGTGACGCCGCAGACCTCGCGGCACGCAGGCATTGGCACACACACTGTTGGAGGATTGCGTGAGCATGGAGATCCGTGGACCGATCGAGCTGCCTGCGCGGCGCGAAGACATCGCACTGGAGACCGCAGACGAGCTGACACTGGTCGGAGAGCTGGCGGTTCCCGAGTCGTCGGCGCCCGTGGCCACGCTCGTCACGCTGCATCCTCTCCCGACGGCCGGCGGGTTCATGGACTCGCACATCATCCGCAAGGCTGCCGCCCGTCTGCCTGCGCTGGCGGACCTCGCTGTGCTGCGCTTCAACACGAGAGGGACGACCTCTCCGCGTGGCACCAGCGATGGCGCGTTCGATGGGGGAGAGGCGGAGCAGTTCGACGTCGCGGCGGCGATGGGCTTCGTGCGCGAGCGCGGTCTTCCGCGCCCATGGCTGCTCGGCTGGTCGTTCGGCACCGAACTCGCGCTGAAGTACGGTCGGGAACACGATGTCGAGGGGATCATCCTCCTGTCCCCGCCACTTCACCGCGCCACAGACGCCGAGGTGGCGGAGTGGGCCGCCTCCGATGCTGACGTCGTGGTGCTGGTACCCGAGCTCGACGACTACCTCCGCCCGGCCGAAGCACGCGAGCGCTTCTCCGCGATTCCGCATGCGAAGCTGATCGCCGTCGAGGGTGGCAAGCACCTCTGGGTGGGGGAGAGCCAGACTCGGAGAGTCCTCACTGAGATCGTCGCTGCCGTGAACCCGGCAGCTCTTCCGCTGCCGACGGAGTGGCCCGCCGACTAGAGCTCGTTCATGCGAGGGATCAGCACCTGCCGGTAGAGGATCAGGATGCTGGCTGCCACCGGGATCGCGATCAGCGCGCCGAGCAGCCCCAGGAGGCTTCCGCCCGCCAGCGCCGCGACGACGACGACCGCTCCGGGTACGGACACGGCCCGGCTCATGATGCGCGGCGAGATCACGTACGCCTCGATCTGCATGTAGATGAGGTAGTAGATGGCGGCGGCGATCGCTGTCGCCGGTGATCCCAGGCCGGGGATCAGGCACACGAGCACGATGATGGTCGACCCCGTGAGGGTGCCGACGAGTGGAATCAGTGAGAAGAAGAAGGCGACGACGGCGAGCACGGCCGGGAACGGCGCATCGATGATCGTGAGGAAGATCATGCTCAGGATGCCGTTGATGACGCCCTGGGAGACCTGGCCCATGACGTAGTAGCCGACCGAATCGGTGATCTGCTCGGCCAGGTCGATGAAGCGCTCGCGCTTGGATGCAGGAGCGAGCTGGTAGACGGCGCGCTTGAGCGACGGTGTCGAGGCGGTCAGATAGATCGTCAGGATGAGGATGATGAACGCGCCGAACAGTCCGCTCAGCAGTGCCCCGCCGGCGGCGAGCACGCCCTGCCCGATGGACCCCCCGATCTGGGCGAGGTTCGTCTCCAGCCAGTCGGTCACATAGGCGAAGACGTCATCCACCTTGAGATTGGGGAACGTGTCGACCATCCACTGGCGCAGGTCGAGGAGAAAAGTCCCGCGTTGGACGATGGCCGTGATCTCGGCGATGAGCTGCGAGATCTGGTCGACCAGCACGGGGATGACGATCAGGATGATCCCGGCGAAGATCCCGAGCACCGCGAGGATCGTGATGAGCACGGCGAGCCAGCGGGGGAGACGCCTGCGCTCGAGGAAGGAGACGAGCGGGTCCAGGCCGAGACTGAGGAAGAGAGCCGTACCGACGTAGAGCAGCACGGTCGACAGGCTCTCCACGCTTCCGATCAGCAGGATTCCCAGTCCCACGCCGAGCGTCGCCACGAGGGCGGTGCGGAACGGGTTGTGGATCTTCATCGTTGCTCCTCGGAATGGGGGACTCTGCAAGCGTATCCACCGCACCACGACCGGCCGGGACGACGTGCCGCACGTGGTGCCGCATGCCCCTCGTGGGCAACACACAGGTGATTTCGCTAGTCTGAAATGTCGAGTGTTGCGACTCGGGCGTGCGTCCGGGCCGTGTGAGGAGACTATTCGTGCGTTTCGTATGGGCCGTCGTGGCCTTCGTGCTGGCTGCGGGACTGATCGCTGCGGGCATCGCGCAGCGAACCATCTTCATGGGTCCGTCGACTCAGGAAGTCTCAGTCGCTGCAGAGGAACCCGCCCCGTTTGTGCTGATGGACGGCGACGTCCTTCGTGAGCACCCGGGATCTCAGACCTTGCTGGTGCGCGGAGAGGGCGAGATCTTCGCCGCCTATGGCCGCACCGCCGACATGGAAGCGTGGCTTGCCGACTCGTCGTACAACCGCGTGACGGTGGGCGACGACGGTGACCTGGAGGTCGAGCTGGTCCCCGCCGGATCAGCACCGGAAGATGATGGGGCCTCCGAAACCCCCGCCCCTGCCGAGACCCCGGCCGCGGCCGAGACTCCGGCACCGGCGGAGACGCCCGCCGAGGGCGATGCAGCCGCAGAGCCGGGCCGCAACCCCGCCGGCTCCGACCTCTGGCTGGACTCCTTCACCGAGACCGACACACTCATCGCAGACAACATGCAGCTGCCCGAGGGCGTGAGTCTGATCATCGCGTACGACGGCACCGCCGACGCACCGGACGACATCGTGGTGTCCTGGCCGCTGGACACGTCCACCCCTCTCGCCGGACCGCTCATGGCGGCGGGCGCGGCGATGCTTCTCGTCGGACTCGTGCTCTACGTCCTCGCGATCCGGCACCAGCGTCGCGGGCGAGGACCGCGGCGCAAGGGCCCCGGCCCCCTTCCGGCCACCGAGCCGATCGACGTGGCTCAGCTGCCGCCATCGGAACGCGCGGCGATCGACGACACCTCGACCACCGCTGCCGGGGATGAGCCCGGTCGGACCGGCGCAGACTCCGACGCGGCAGCCGCCGGTGACCCGGGGGCAGACGACGCCGCCGGTGCGAAGAACCCGGACCCCGATCGGAAGACGGAGATGCGTGCGCGACCCGTGAACCGTCGACGGCGCCTGCTGGCGGTCCCCGCCCTCGCCGTGACCGCGTTGCTCGCGAGCGGCTGCTCGCCTGACTCATGGCCGCAGCTCGGAGAGGGAACGCCCTCGCCGTCTCCCAGCGCGACGGTGATCGCCCCGGACAATCAGAAGCCCCCGGCAGTGACGGAGGCCCAGGCGAAGCGGATCCTGCAGGAAGTGTCGACGACCCTGTCCGACGCGGACGCGTCGATGGACATCGCTCTGGCCGGCACTCGTCTGGACGGCCCGGCGCTCACGGCTCGCACCACCGAGTACGCGCTTCGGACAGCTCTTCCGGAGACCGCACCGCCCGCCGCACTCCCGACCGATGACGTCGAGGTCGTGCTTCCCGAAGCCACCGACCGGTGGCCGCGCACGGTGCTCCTGCTCTCGAAGAGCGCTGACGACGACACCGTTCCCCCCGTCATCCTGACCATGACGCAGCAGGATCCGTGGTCGAACTACAAGGTCACGAACATGGCCGAGATGTCTGCGGATGCCGTCTTCCCCGACGTGGCTGCGTCGTGGCTCGGCACCTCACTCGTTCCCGACGATTCCGCATTCCTCAGCATCCCGCCGGGAGAGCTTGCGGAGACCTTCGCCGACGTCGTCGACGCGGGCGAGGCCAGCCCTTCCTACGGCATGTTCGACGAGATCTCGCAGAACCTCGCCCAGTCGATTCGCGACAGCCGGCAGGCGGTCGTGCAGACGCTGGCGGACAACGGAGCGGCGGAGACTTCTCAGACCGCCTTCGACATCCTCCCGGCCGATTCCGAGCCGGTCTCGATGACCACGCTGGACAGCGGTGCGATCGTGGCCGTCTCGCTCATCGACACCGAATCGGTCACCCCGACGTCACCGGACGCCGTCATCCGACTGGAAGACGCGAATCCGCAGGCGAAGGCGCTGACGGGTGTCACGGAGTCCGCGAAGGGCTTCACGACCAAGTACGAATTCCAGCTGTTCTTCTCCGTTCCCGCGCAGGGCTCGACGGAGCAGATCCGACTCATGGCGGTCCGACAGGACCTACTCTCCGTCGAGGTGATCAAATGACCGATATCTCTCCCGCCGCGCTCCGTGGAGCCGTCGACCTCTCCTCTCTGCGAAACCGGCCCGCGGCTGCTGCCGCCGGAGCGCAGAGCCCTGCTCCCGGGGCCGTGGACATCGTCGTCGATGCGACCGACGAGTCGTTCGGTCAGATCCTCGAGCTCTCCCGGACAGTGCCGGTGGTCGTCGACCTCTGGGCCGAATGGTGCGGGCCGTGCAAGCAGCTGAGCCCCATCATCGAGAAGGTGACGCGTGAACTCGGCGGCAGGGTGCTTCTCGCGAAGGTCGATGTCGACGCCAACCCGCAGCTGGCCCAGGGATTCCGCGCGCAGTCGATCCCGATGGTCGTGGCACTCATCGCCGGTCAGCCGGTTCCGATGTTCACCGGTGCAGTGCCCGAGCAACAGGTCAGAGAGGTCTTCGCGCAGCTGCTTCAGCTCGCTGCTCAGAACGGAGTGACGGGCACCTTGAACGTCGGAGAGGCGCCCGAGGGCGAGCAGACGCCGGAGGAGCCGCCGATGCCGCCGCTGCACGCGGAGGCTTTCGCCGCGATCGAGAACGGCGACTACGCCGCGGCGGTCGTGGCATACGAGAAGGCTCTCGCGGAGAATCCGCGCGATGAGGATGCGATCGCAGGCCTGGGCCAGGTCCGTCTGCTCGACCGCGTCCAGAAACTCGATCTCCAAGATGCTCGGGCCGCGGCCGCAGCCGGACCCCTCGACATCCAGGCCCAGTTCGATGTCGCCGACCTCGACCTCGCGGGAGGCCATGTCGACGATGCGTTCGGAAGGCTTCTCGACCTGTTCGCCCAGCTGCCCTCGGATGAACGAACGCCAGTGCGCGAACGTCTTCTCGAGCTGTTCGGCCTGATCGGCGTCGCAGATCCACGCGTCATCACCGCGCGCAACAGACTGTCTTCCCTGCTGTTCTGAGCTGAGAGTGCAGCGAGACGGCCCAGGCTCTCTGTCGGGCCGGGGCCGTCTCGCTGTTCGGCAGAGGCCGTCAGCCGCGGCTGATCGTGGGTACGTGCGGGTCGCTCTCGTGGCGCAACCAGATGGTCGACAGTGCGGGTACCGTGATCGTCGCCACGGCCGGTCCGTCGTCCTCCGAGTGCGCGACGACCATGCCGAGATTGCCGGATCCGCGACCGCCGTATTCTGCGGCGTCCGTGTTGAGGATCTCCTGCCACACGCCGGGGATCGGCAGCGCGAGGCTGTAACCGCTGCGCTCGACGCCGGCGAAGTTGCTGATCACCACGAGACGGCCGCCATGTGCGTCGCGGCGTTCGAAGGCGATGACATTGGGATCCCAGCTCGGGGCACCGAGGCGTGAGAACGAGGATCCGTCATTGTCCCGCTCCCAGAGCGGGGCCTGAGCGCGATAGGTGCGGTTGAGCTGTCCGACGAAACCCTGCAGCTGCGCGTGCGACGGCTGGTCGAGGAGCCACCAGTCGAGCTGGCGGGATTCCGACCATTCGGCGAGCTGGCCGAACTCCTGCCCCATGAAGAGGAGCTTCTTTCCGGGGTGACCCCACATGTATCCGAGGTATGCGCGGACATTGGCGAGCTTGTGCCAGTGGTCACCGGGCATCTTCGAGACGAGGCTGCCTTTTCCATGCACGACCTCATCGTGGCTGATCGGCAGCAGATAATTCTCCCCGAACGCGTAGACGAACGAGAACGTCATCTCACCTTCGTGGTGCGCGCGATACATCGGGTCTCGTTCGATGTACTGGAGGGAGTCGTTCATCCAGCCCATGTTCCACTTGAACCCGAAGCCGAGACCCGCGTGGTCGGTGGGTGCGGTCACACCGGGGAAGCTCGTCGATTCCTCAGCGATCATCAGCACGCCGGGGTGCAGGCGGTAGGCGGTCGCGTTGACCTCCTGGAGGAAGCGGATCGCTTCGAGGTTCTCCCGGCCCCCGTGGATGTTCGGCTCCCACTCGCCTTCGTTACGCGAGTAGTCGAGGTACAGCATCGACGCCACGGCATCCACTCGCAGGCCGTCGACATGGAACTCGCTCAGCCAGAACAGTGCGTTCGCGACCAGGAATCCGCGCACCTCAGGGCGACCGTAGTCGAAGATGAGCGTTCCCCAGTCCTGATGCTCACCGCGACGAGGGTCGGGGTGCTCGTACAGCGGCTGTCCGTCGAACCTCGCGAGGGCGAACGCGTCTTTGGGGAAGTGCCCGGGCACCCAGTCCATGATCACGCCGATTCCGGCCTGATGCAGCTGGTCGATGAGGTATCGCAGGTCATCCGGGCTGCCGAAGCGACTGGTCGCCGCGTAGTACCCGCTCACCTGATAGCCCCAGGAGCCGCCGAACGGATGCTCGGCGAGCGGCATGAACTCGATGTGCGTGAAACCGGCCTCGGTGACGTGTGCGATCAGCGGTTCTGCGGCATCGCGGTAGCTCAGGCCTCCGCGCCAGGAGCCGAGGTGCACCTCGTAGACCGACAGCGGCTGAGCGACCGCGTGAGTCGCTGCCCGGCGGGTCATCCACGCGCCGTCTGACCATGCGTAGTCCGACCGCGTGACCACCGATGCGGTCTCGGGCGGCACCTGCGCGGCCTGCGCCATCGGGTCGGCCTTGAAGATCCAGGAGCCGCCGCGGGTGCGGATCTGATACTTGTATGTCGTTCCGACGGCGAGATCGGGGATGAACAGCTCCCAGACGCCACTCACGCCCATCGAGCGCATCGCGTGCGCTTCGCCGTTCCACCCGTTGTGATCTCCGACGACTCGCACGGCTGTGGCGTTCGGGGCCCAGACGGCGAATGCGACGCCGTCTTCGGCGTCTGCGACCGTCGCGTGCGCACCCAGCACCTGCCACAGCCGCTCGTGCCGCCCTTCGGCGATCAGATGGAGATCGACGTCGCCCAGAGTCGGGAGGTGCCGGTACGGGTCGCCGGTGATCGTCTCGTCGTCGTCGCCGTACGCGGTGGCGATGCGATACGCCACCGGGGCACCGTCGTGCTGGGCCTCCCAGATGCCGTGTGCGACGTGATCGAGCTCCAATCGGCTCCCGTCCTCGAAGACGGCTGCGACCGAGGACGCGAGAGGTCGGCGAGCGCGGATCACCGTGACGGTCCGGTCACTCGCATCCGTGAACGGGTGGGAGCCGAGCACCGCGTGCGGGTCGTGATGGGCGCCGGCTGCGACAGCCGCCCAGTCCGGCGATGTAGTGGCATCTTCGACGTAGCTCATGCTCGTCTCCTCACCTTCAGAATGTGCACCGGCTCGGCGAAGGCGTCGAGGCGCACGTAGTTGTGATCGGCCCACGTCCACACGGCACCGGTCAGCAGGTCCTCCACCTCGAACGGCTCGCCAGGTGGTACGCCCCAGATCGTTGTGTCGAGGTGCACGGTGGTCTCACGCACGGAGTGCGGATCGACGTTGGCGACGACGAGGATCGTATCGGAGTGGCCCGTGCCGGTGAACGCGGCATCGAGGTGCTTGCTGTAGACGAGCACCGAGTCGTCGTCGCTCCAGTGCACGGAGAGATTGCGGAGCTGTCGAAGAGCCGGGTGCTCACGGCGGATCTCGTTCAGTCGGCGCAGGAGAGGCGCAAGCGAGTCACCCGATGCCTCCGCGCCCTCCCAGTCCCGGAACTTGAACTCGTATTTCTCGTTGTCGATGTTCTCCTCGGAACCGGGCCTCGCCACGTTCTCGAAGAGCTCGTACCCGGCGTACACGCCGTACACAGGGGCGGCGGTGGCGGCGATGCAGGCGCGGATCCGATAGGCGGCGCGGCCGCCGAACTGCAGGTACTCCGTGAGGATGTCGTGCGTGTTCACGAAGAGATTCGGCCGCATGTAGTCGCTCGTCTCGTGCGAGACGCTGGTGAGGAACTCCTCGAGCTCCGCCTTGGTGTTGCGCCAGGTGAAATAGCTGTAGCTCTGTTGGAACCCCACGGCGGCGAGCGCACGCATCACGGCGGGTCGAGTGAACGCCTCGGCCAGGAAGATCACGTCCGGGTCCTGGGCGTTCACGGTCGCGATGAGCCATTCCCAGAACTGCAGCGGCTTCGTGTGCGGGTTGTCGACGCGGAAGATCTTCACGCCTTCGCGAACCCAGTGCTGCACGATGCGGAGCATCTCCTGGTAGATACCGGCGGGATCGTTGTCGAAGTTCAGCGGGTAGATGTCCTGGTACTTCTTGGGCGGGTTCTCTGCGTAGGCGATGGTGCCATCCGGGAGAGTGGTGAACCACTCGGGGTGCTCATCGACCCACGGGTGGTCCGGAGAGGCCTGCAGTGCGAGATCGAGAGCGACCTCCAGCCCTTCGTTCTTCGCCGCCCTGACGAATGCGCGGAAGTCGGCCGGCTTGCCGAGTTCCGGGTGGATCGCATCGTGGCCGCCGTCAACGGAGCCGATGGCATACGGTGAGCCCGGATCGCCTGGCTCCGTCGTCAGAGTGTTGTTGCGTCCCTTGCGGTTGGTCGTTCCGATCGGATGGATCGGCACCAGGTAGATGACGTCGAAGCCCATGGCGGCGACAGCGGGAAGACGCTTGGCGGCTGTCCTGAACGTACCGCTCTTGACAGTGCCGTCCTTCAGGCGTTTCGCGCCCTCCGAGCGGGGAAAGAACTCGTACCAGGCCCCGACGCCTGCGGCGGTCCGCTCCACGAGCAGAGTGTGCGTGGCAGATGCTGAACGCAGCGTCATGAGAGGCCGCTCATGGAAGAGACCGCCCAGCTCGGCGTCGGTCGAGACCGCGGTGGTGGTCTCTGCATCGCCCCCCGCTAGTGCGGTGGCGTGTTCGCTGATGCGTCTGCGCTGAGCCGCAGGGCGATCCTTCTCTTTCGCTGCGCGCGCGAGAAGTTCGGCGCCGAGGGCTGCCATGACCGGCACATCGACGCCCGCGGCGACCTTCACCTCGGCGGCGTGCGCCCAGGTCGCGAAGTCGTCGGAGAACGCCTCGAAGCGAAACGCCCACGGGCCCTGCATGTCCACAGCGACCTCCGCTGCCCAGCGATCGCTCCCATCGAGCAAGGGCGTCAATCGGTGCAGGGACTCCTCGCCGTTCGGGGCCGTCAACCGGAGCTGCACCCCGATCAGGTCGTGCCCTTCACGGAAGGCGACGACGCTGAACGGCACCACCTCGCCGACGAACGCCTTGGGCGCGAAGCCTCCGGGGACGGACGGTGCGCCGCCCACCAGAGGAATTCGCGTCGCGACGAGTCCGTCGCCGTCCGAGACGGCGCCCAGCGGGCGCGACGGGATCTGCGCGGGGCTTCGGAGAGCCTTCGGACTGATGCTGCTCATACGTGCGGCCACCCCCCGAATGTACCGCTCGCGGCGTGAAGCGGGTAGCTCGCGGAGGGCCCCGGCGCGCCGCCCTTCATTCCACGCGGAAGAGTCGCATGGAGGTGCCGGGGATGGGAAGGACGTCGCCGGAGGCGAACACCTCGCCGCCGTCTTGCGGGCGGTCGTCGGCGCTCGACCACAGCGAGACGAAACGCGTCGCCTCCTCGAGGTCGTCGGGCAGACGCACGTCGATGGGCGACTCCGTCCCGTGCACGATGAGGAGGATCCGATTGGCCGATTCGCGATCGGGGGTCGAGGCCGCCACATACTGCAGAGTGCGGTTACCAGGGTCCGTCCACTGCTGGCTCTCCATCGTCTCGCCGTTCTGGTCGAACCAGTCCATGACAGAGGCGTTGGGGATGTGCTCACCGAGTCGGGCGTACCGGCTCGGACGCAGGGCGGGATTCTCGGAACGGAGCTGGATGAGTCGAGCGACGTGTGCGCGCAGGTCCTCCTGCCACGGTTCCGCGTCCCAGCCGAGCCACGTCATCGACGAATCCTGGGCGTAGGCATTGTTGTTTCCGCGTTGCGTCCGACCGACCTCATCGCCGGCCGTGAGCATGGGGATCCCGGCGGACAGCAGCAGGGTGCCGAGCAGGTTGCGCATCGCCTTTCGCCGGGCAGCGAGGATCGCAGGGTCGTCGGTCGGCCCCTCGATACCGTGATTGAAAGCCCGATTCATGTCTGCACCATCGCGATTCTGTTCGCCGTTCGCCTCATTGTGCTTGACGTCGTACGACACGAGGTCATGCATGGTGAAGCCGTCGTGCGCGGTGACGAAGTTGATGCTGGCCAGCGGTCCCCGAACATCGGCGAAAGTGTTCGACGAGCCGGCGAGACGCGTCGCGAAGCCCCCGATGCCGACCGGAGCGGACGCACGACGCGCATAGTCGATGTCGCTCAGCCAGAAGTTCCTGACCCGGTCGCGGTAGCGGTCGTTCCACTCCATCCAGCCGTTCGGGAAGTTGCCGGTCTGCCAGCCGCCCATACCGACGTCCCACGGCTCGGCGATGAGCTTGGTGTCGCGGAGGATCGGATCGTTCGCGATGGCGGTGAGAAGCGGGTGCTCGGGCGTATAGGTGTGCGAGCCGTCGCGCGCGATCGCGGCCGCGAGATCGAAGCGGAAGCCGTCGATCTGCATCTCCTGCGCCCAGTAGCGCAGCGAGTCGAGCACGAGGCGCGCTCCGGCATCGGTCGAGGTGTCGAGCGTGTTGCCGCAGCCTGTCGTGTCGATGTACGCGCCTGATGCGTCCTGTCGGTAGTAGCTGGCGTTGTCGATGCCGCGCAGACTGGACCGAGGTCCACCGAGGCCCTCTTCCGACGTGTGGTTGTACACGACGTCCAGGATGACTTCGAGTCCGGCTTCGTGCAGCAGTCGCACCATGCCTTTGAACTCGGCGAGAACGGCCTCGGGGCCGCCCTTGCGTGCGTCCTCCGTGGCGTAGGCGTTGTGCGGTGTGAAGAAGTTGAGGGTGTTGTAGCCCCAGTAGTTCGTGAGGCCGCGCTCGAGCAGGCGAGGCTCCGGAACGAACGCCTGGACGGGCAGGAGCTCGATCGAGGTGATCCCGAGAGAGTGGAAGTACTCGATCATCGCGGGATGCGCGAGTCCGGCGTATGTGCCGTGCAGAGCCGGGGGCACATCGGGCTGACGCTTGGTCAGCCCCTTCAGGTGCCCTTCGTAGATCACGGTGCGGTCGAGCGGTATCCGTGGCTTGACGGACTCTCCCCAGTCGAACCCGTCGACGATCACCACGGAGCGCCACTCCTCGTAGCCGTCGCCCTGCGCGAGACCGCGAGCGTAGGGGTCGAGGAGCAGAGTCTCGGGGTTGAACGTGTTCCCCGGCCCGTGTGGCCCTCCGACGCGGATCGCATACCGGGTGCCGGGCTGGAGCAGTTCTGTCGTCACCTCCCAGATGCCGCCGGGAAGGCGTGCGAGATCGACCTGGTCGATGACCCAGTCGAGGTCGGTGGCATCGAAGACGACGAGTTCGATGGAGGACGCGTTCTGTGACCAGACGCGGAGGGTTCCGACGCCGTCGTGAAGGCGCACACCGAGGTTGTCGAGTGCAGTACCGCCGGGCACGGTGATGTCTCGGATCGCGGGCATGAGTACACCATAGAGGTCTGCGCTCGGGTCTCAGGACAGCATGCACTCAGTTCCAGGTGCACGCCACTGCGCGGAAAATGGGGGAGAGTGGAGGGATGCAGCACTATCTCGACCACGCCGCGACGACGCCGCTGCGTCCCGAGGCGCGGGAGGCGTGGCTCGAAGCGAGCGAGATGGTCGGGAATGCGTCATCGACGCACGGTGCCGGCCAGGACGCGCGGCGCCTGCTCGAGGAGGCACGCGAGCGCTCGGCCGCAGTGCTCGACTGCGATCCCATCGAGGTCGTGTTCACCTCCGGGGGCACGGAGTCGATCAATCTCGCGCTTCAGGGGTTGTGGCAGGCGCGGCCGGCGGAGTCGGATGCCATCGTGATGCCGGATGCCGAGCACCACGCGACGATGGACACCGTCGAGGCTCTGGTGGCGGCAGGGGCGGTGCTGCGCGCTGTTCCGGTATATCGCTCGGCGGCCATCGACGTGGACGAGTTCACTGCCCAGCTTCCGGGCGCGGCGCTGGCGACCGCGCTCGTCGCCAACAACGAGGCCGGGACGATCAACGACGCCGCGATGCTGGCGTCGTCGACCGCGCAGGCGCTCGTTCCCCTCCATCTCGATGCGGTCGCGGCCCTCGGACACCTGCCTCTGTCGTTCCGCGCGCTGAGAGGCGATGCGCCCGACTCGGTCGGTCTTGTCGCGATGAGCGTGGCCGGACACAAGATCGGCGCGCCGGTCGGCGTCGGAGCCTTGGTGGTCGCTCGCACCGCGCGGCTCTCCGCACTCCTTCGCGGCGGCGCGCAGCAGCGCGGACTTCGCGCCGGAACGCAGGACGTGGCCGGTGCCGCGGCCTTCGCCACCGCGCTCGAGCTCGCCGAGTCGGAGCGAGAGACGGAGACCGCACGGCTGGCGACGATGCGCGATCGGCTGATCGACGGCATCCTGGCGCGGGTGCCGCAGGCCGAGCTTCTGGGAGACGGCTCGCGACGGCTCCCCGGCAACGCCCACATACTGTTTCCCGGAGCGGTGGGGGAGAGCCTGCTCTTCCTTCTCGACATGGCAGGCATCGCCGCGTCGACCGGGTCGGCCTGCCAGGCGGGTGTGGCGGAGCCATCGCATGTCGTGATGGCGATGGGGCGCAGTGAGCAGGACGCGCGCAGCGCGCTCCGATTCACGCTGGGACGCACATCGACGGACGCCGACGTCGATGCCGTCCTCGCATCCATCGGCGAGGCCTACCTGCGGGCTTCCGGCTCCGGCTCAGCCGCACGCTCGTAGACTGGTCCCATGAGGATTCTTGCGGCCATGAGTGGCGGAGTGGACTCCGCAGTCGCGGCCGCACGGGCCGTGGACGCGGGGCACGACGTCGTCGGCGTGCATCTCGCGCTGTCCCGGGCGGGCGGTACGCTGCGCACCGGAAGCCGGGGTTGCTGCACGATCGAGGATGCGCTCGATGCGCGTCGCGCGGCCGATCTCCTGGGCATCCCGTTCTACGTCTGGGACTTCTCCGAGCGCTTCCGCGACGACGTGATCGCCGATTTCGTCTCGGAGTACCAGGCAGGGCGCACCCCCAATCCCTGCATGCGCTGCAATGAGAAGATCAAGTTCGCCGCCCTTCTCGAGCGCGCCATCGAGCTCGGTTTCGACGCGGTGTGCACCGGGCACTACGCGACGCTGATCCCCACGGACGCCGGTCTCGAGCTGCACAGAGCCGCGGACAACGCCAAGGATCAGTCCTATGTGCTCGGCGTACTCACCGCCGAGCAGCTGGCGCACACCTACTTCCCGCTCGGAACGACTCCGTCCAAGGCAGTCGTGCGTGCCGAGGCGGAGGAGCGTGGGCTGAGTGTCGCGCAGAAGCCCGACAGCCACGACATCTGCTTCATTCCCGACGGTGACACGCGAGGCTGGCTGGCCGAGAAGGTCGGTACCGCCACCGGTGAGATCGTCGACCGCACGGGTTCCGTCGTCGGCTCGCACGAGGGCGCGCACGCTTTCACGGTCGGTCAGCGCCGTGGTCTGAAGCTCGGCGTCCCGGCGGCCGACGGCAAGCCCCGCTTCGTGCTTGAGGTGCGGCCGGTGTCCAACACGGTGGTCGTGGGGCCGAAGGAGGCTCTCGCGACGCGTGAGATCTCGGGCGATCGATTCAGCTGGGCGGGCGCAGCGCCCGTCGACTCCGAGTTCGACTGCGAGGTGCAGATCCGTGCCCACGCCGAGCCGGAAGCAGCCCGGGCATTCGTCTCGCCCGAGGGCGTGCGCGTCGTGCCCGAGCAGCCGCTCAACGGGGTCGCGCCGGGCCAGACCGCCGTGCTGTACGTCGGAACGCGCGTGCTCGGCCAGTTCACGATCGACCGCACCGTGTCCGCAGTGCCGGTCGACGCATAGCGCCTGCCTCTCGATGTCGGCGCCCGCTCGTAGACTGGCGGGGTGCCGGAGAACATCTCGCTGGAAGACGCCCGTATCGAAGCGGACGAGCTGACCACTCGAATCCTCGAAGCGAAGGACGCGTACTACGGGCGCGACACTTCACTCGTCGACGACTTCACCTACGACGGGTGGATGCACAGGCTCGAAGAGCTGGAGCGGATGCATCCCGAGCTGCAGGGTCAGGACTCGCCCACTCAGATGGTGGGGGCGGCCGAGGCCACCGGGCTCGCCACCATCGAGCACGCGGAGCGGATGCTGAGTCTCGACAACGTGTTCTCGATCGACGAGCTCAGGGATTGGGCCGCCAAGACGCGCGCCTCTGCGGGGCGAGCTGTCGACTGGCTCACCGAACTCAAGATCGACGGCCTCGCGATCAATCTCCGCTACGAGAACGGGCGGCTGACGTCGGCGGCGACGCGGGGAGATGGGCGCGTCGGTGAGATCGTCACCGAGAACGCGCTGCGCCTTCCCGAGATCCCCCTCGAGCTCAGCGGCGAAGGTCACCCTCCCATCGTCGAGGTGCGCGGCGAGGTGTTCATTCCCGTGGCCGCCTTCGAGCGCCTGAATGCCGCACAGGCGGAGTTCCGCGACCGGGCCTACGCCGATGCTCTCGCCCGCTGGGAGGCTCGGAGCGGAGCGAAGAAGCCGTTCGACGAAGAGAAGGCGCGAACTGCTGCGGCTCGGCGGTTCCCCTCGTTCGCGAATCCGCGCAACGCGGCGAGTGGTGGCCTGCGTCAGCAGATCGACAAGAAGGAGGGGCTCGAACTCGAGGCGGGGATGCTGCGCATCGAGTCGCTCGCGCTGTACGTGCACGGCATCGGGGCCTGGGAGAATCCGCCGGTCGCCGCACAGAGTCAGGTCTACGACAAGCTGTCGGACTGGGGGCTGCCGACCAGCCCGCACACCAGGGTGTGCACGAGCATCGACGACGTGGTTGCGTTCGTCGAGTACTTCGGCGAGCACCGGCACGATATCGAGCACGAGCTGGACGGGATCGTCGTCAAGGTCGACGAGCTGTCCCTCCACGACGAGCTCGGCGCCACCAGTCGGGCGCCTCGCTGGGCGATCGCGTACAAGTACCCGCCCGAAGAGGTGCAGACGAAGCTGCTCGACATCGTCGTGTCTGTGGGTCGAACCGGCAGGGCGACGCCGTTCGCGGTGATGGCTCCCGCCCAGGTCGCGGGGAGCGTCGTCAGGCAGGCGACGCTGCACAACAAGGACGTTGTGAAAGCCAAGGGAGTGCTGATCGGCGACACCGTCGTCCTGCGCAAGGCGGGCGACGTGATCCCCGAGGTCCTCGGTCCGGTCGTCGAGAAACGCGACGGTACCGAGCGGGAGTTCGTGATGCCGATCGAATGCCCCGAGTGCGGCACGCCGCTGCGTCCGATGAAGGAGGGCGACATCGATCTGCGCTGCCCCAACGCGCGCTCGTGTCCGGCCCAGGTTCGCGGTCGTGTCGAGCACATCGGTTCGCGGGGCGCCCTCGACATCGAGGCGCTCGGAGAAGTCACGGCTGCCGCGCTCACCCAGCCGACCTCGCCGGCGACACCGCCTCTCGAGACCGAAGCCGGACTGTTCGCGCTGACGCTCGATGAGATCGTGCCGATCGAGCTCGTCGTGCGCGACGCCGAGACGGGGCTGCCCAAGGAGGACGAAGACGGCCTCGTGAAGACGAGGGCGCCATTCCGACGCAACCCGACCGCGACAGAGAAGAAGTCGGGGCTGGAGGGCCCCCAGCCCTCCTCTCAAGCTGTGACTCTGCTCGCGGAACTCGAGAAGGCGAAGACCAAGGACCTTTGGCGGCTGCTCGTCTCACTGAACATCCGTCACGTCGGGCCGGTCGCGGCGAGGGCGCTGGCGCAGTGGTTCGGTTCGCTCGACGCGATCCGCGCGGCCTCTCGCGACGAGCTCGCCGCTGTGGAAGGAGTCGGCGGCATCATCGCCGACTCCTTGCTCGCGTGGTTCGATGTCGACTGGCACCAGGACATCGTTCGTCGCTGGGCCGAGGCAGGCGTCCAGTGGGCCACGCCCGGTCATCCCGGTCCGGGCGCGGCAGTCGTCCAGGGCGGTGTGTTGGACGGGATCACGGTGGTCGCGACCGGTTCGCTCGACGGGTACACCCGAGATGGAGCGCAGGAGGCCATCCTCAAGGCGGGCGGTAAGGCCGCGTCGAGCGTCTCCAAGAAGACGGACTTCGTCGCGGCCGGTCCCGGAGCGGGGTCGAAGCTGGGGAAGGCGGAGGAGCTCGGCATCCGCATCCTCGATGCCGCTCAGTTCCACATCCTCGTCACGGAGGGGCCGGACGCTCTGGGATGAGGCGATATGGACCGCTGATCGCCGTCTCCGGCGCGATGGCTGTGGGAGACCCGGGCCGCAACCACCTGCGTCTGACGCCTGATGCGCTCCTGATCCGCCACGGCACAGAGAACCGGGGAATCATTCCCTGGTCCCAGGTGCAGCGAGTGATCCTCGACGTGCCCACCACGCGGTTCCGTCTGCCCGGCCTCTTGAGCACGCTCGTCCTCGGCGCCCTGACGTTCCTCGCCGTGTCCGATCTCGGATTCGACCCTGATGATGGCGCGGTCGAGCTCCTGGCAGACGGGGAAACGTCGATCGCACCGCTGAGCCGTCACCACGTCGGCGGGTACTGGACACCGACGGTGGACGGGGCGCACCGGCTGCTGCAGCATCTCATCGACAACCCGGAGCAGAGAGCGTTGCTCGCGCGCCCTGAACAGCTCATCGACGTGGCCGCGCGTCTCGCTCGCCACAGGCCTTCAGGAGCCTGACGCGCAGGCTGGCCCTTCAGGATGGCTGCCCATCGGTGCACGCGAGCGCGCCGTGCCCGGACTTTCGTCCGGGCACGGCGCGCTCGATGCGTTCTACGGCTGATCAGCCCTTGTGTCGGGGCTTGCGGAACGGCTTCTCGCCTCGCTCATCGGTGCGAGCAGGACGGTCGTCACGGTCGTAGCGCGGACGGTCATCGCGGCGCTCGAACCCACCGCGGGCGCCGTCACGAGGGCCGTCGTTACGACGGGCTCCAGGCCCACGGTCGGGCTTGATCTCGATGAGCCGACCCGAGATGCGGGTGTCCTTCAGCTTCTCCAGGACGGACGAGTCGAGGTTCGCCGGCAACTCGACGACAGTGAAGTCCGGCCGGATGTTGATCGCGCCGAAGTCATCACGACCCAGGCCGCCCTCATTCGCGAGTGCGCCGACGATCTGACGGGGCTCGACGCGGTGACGGCGTCCGACCTCGATGCGGTACGGCTTGTAGTCGCCGCGCCCACGGCGCTCGCGCGGTTCGCGGGTCTCGCGACGCTCGCGAGTGTTGCTCTCGCGCGGCGGACGGTTGTCGTACTCGACCGCTTTCGACAGGGCGTCGTCGGCCGGGTCGAGCAGCAGAGGAGTATCGCCCTGGGCGACGACAGCGAGCGCAGCTGCGACATCGGCCTCGGGCACATCGTGGTTGCGCACGTAGTGGTCGATGATGTCGCGGAACTTCTCGATGCGGGTGCTATCGCTGAGCGCCGTCGTGATCGCGTCGTCGAAGCGGGCGAGGCGCGTGGTGTTCACGTCGTCGAGGCTGGGCAGCTGCATCTGAGTGGGCTGCTGACGCGTGGCCTTCTCGATCGACTTGAGCAGGTAGCGCTCACGCGGGGTGATGAAGCTGATCGCGTCTCCGGTGCGTCCCGCGCGGCCGGTGCGGCCGATGCGGTGCACGTACGACTCGGTGTCGGTGGGGATGTCGAAGTTGATGACGTGGCTGATGCGCTCGACGTCGAGACCGCGAGCGGCCACGTCGGTCGCGACGAGGATGTCGAGCTTGCTCGCCTTGAGCTGGTTGACGCTGCGCTCACGCTGGACCTGGGGCACGTCGCCGTTGATGGCGGCGGCGGAGTATCCGCGGGCACGCAGCTTCTCGGCCAGCGTCTCGGTCTCGTTCTTCGTGCGGACGAACACGATCATGCCGTCGAAGTTCTCGACCTCGAGGATGCGAGTGAGCGCATCCACCTTCTGCGCGTACGACACCACGAGGTACCGCTGCGTGATGTTGGTGCCGGTGGCGGTCTTCGACTTGATGCTGATCTCTTCGGGCTCACGCAGGTACTTCTGCGCGAGTCGGCGGATCTGCGGGGGCATGGTCGCTGAGAAGAGGGCTACCTGCTTCTCCTCGGGCGTCTGCGCGAGGATCTGCTCGACGTCTTCGGCGAAGCCCATCTTGAGCATCTCGTCGGCTTCATCGAGCACCAGGTACTGCAGCTGGGACAGGTCGAGGGTGCCCTTGGCGAGGTGGTCCATGATGCGACCGGGGGTGCCGACGATCACGTGCACGCCGCGGCGCAGCGCCGACAGCTGCACGCCGTAGCCCTGTCCGCCGTAGACGGGGAGGACGTGGACGCCCTTCATCTTCGACGCGTACGACTCGAACGCCTCGCACACCTGCAGAGCGAGCTCGCGGGTCGGAGCGAGCACGAGAGCTTGCGGGGTCTTCTGGGACACGTCGAGGCGCTCGAGCACGGGGAGCGCGAATGCCGCGGTCTTTCCCGTTCCGGTCTGCGCCATACCGACGACATCGCGACCGGAGAGCAGGGTCGGGATCGTGGCGGCTTGGATGGGGGAGGGGGTCTCGTAGCCGAGGTCCTTGATGGCCTTGAGGACGGGGCCGGTGATGCCGAGCTCCTCGAATCCAGGGGTCTCGGGGGCGTCGGTGGGCACAGCGTCTTCAGGAGTCACTGACCAAGGGTAGCGCTTCGCGGGATTCCGCGCCTGTGAGGGCGCCCTCAGGAGCCGGAAGTCAGAGTGAGCAGTCTCTCCTTGACCTGGCGACGCAGCACCTTGCCGATCAGCGATTTGGGCAGCTCGTCGACGATGAACAGACGCCGCGGAACCTTGTACGGGGTGAGGATGCTGCGCGCATACTCGCGGATCGCTTCGACGTCGACGTCTGCCCCCGCGTCGACGACGATCGCGGCGACGACCTCCTCGCCGGAGTGGTCGCTCGGCAGACCGACCACGGCAGCGTCCACGACCTGAGGATGCTGACGCAGAGCGCTCTCGACCTCGGTGGGGGCCACATTGAAGCCACCGGTGATGATCAGCTCCTTGATGCGGTCGACGATCCGGATGAAACCCGCCTCATCGACCGTCACGATGTCGCCGGTGCGGAACCAGCCGTCGACGAAGACGGCCTCCGTCTCCTCCGGCTTGCCGTAGTAGCCGGAGAACACCTGGGGTCCGCGCACCAGGAGCTCACCCGCGGATCCCTCAGGAACGTCGACGGTCGGGTTCTCGGGATCGACGACGCGGCATTCGGTTCCCGGAAGAGGAAGTCCCACGGTGCCGGGCACGCGGTTGTCAGCTACGGGGTTCGCCATCAACACGGGGGAGCACTCGCTGAGTCCGTACCCTTCGACGAGGAAGCCATGCGTCGCCGCCTCGAACGGCACCACGAGTTCGTGCGGCAAAGCCATGGCACCGGAGATCGCGACCTCGATGCCGTCGAGCGAGACATCCTTCGCCTTCGCCGCCGACAGCAGGCGGTCGGCGATCGGGGGCACGAGGGGAAGGAAGGTGGCGGGGTGCTTCTTCATCACGTCGAGCACGAGATCCGGATCGAACTTCGGGAAGAGCACCAGGCGCGCACCCATCGACATCGCGAACGTCAGGCAGAGCGTCAGACCGTATGCGTGGAACATCGGCAGCACCGCGTACACGACGCAGCCCTTGCCGCGCTGGATCGACGGAACCCATGCCTGCGACTGCGCGGCGTTCGCGAGCAGGTTGCCGTGGGTCAGGGCGGCGCCCTTGGGGGTTCCCGTCGTGCCGGACGTGTATTGGATGATCGCGAGGTCGTCGGTGGCGGGCTTCGGGTGCGCGGCAGGGATCGGGGCGGACTGCACCAGTGAGTCCCAGGTGACGGTTCCTCGCACCTTCTCGGTCAGAGCGGCGCGAGACTCACGGGCCTTCGCCACCGGCAGCCGTAGCGCCACACGAGTGAGAAGGGGCATCGCGCGCGTCACATCGACGGAGATGAGGTTCGTCACGGCGAGGTCGGCGGGGAACTCCTGCACCGTGGCGACGACCTTGTTCCACACGATCGCGTGCTTCGCGCCATGGTCCTCGAACTGCTTCCGCAGCTCGCGCGGGGTGTAGAGCGGGTTGTGCTCGACGACGACGGCGCCGAGACGGAGCACCGCGTAGAACGCCACGATGTGCTGCGGACAGTTCGGAAGCACGATCGCCACGGGATCGCCCGCCCGCACGCCGAGGTCGCGCAGTCCTGCGGCTGCTCGGTCGATCGCATTCTGCAGTTCTGAGTACGACGTCTCACGACCGAAGAACTGCAGGGCGGGGGCATCCGGGTAGTCGCGGGCGGACGCGGCGACGATGTCGACCAGCGATCCGGACACGGGGGAGAGGTCTTCCGGGACGCCTGCGGCATAGCTGGCGATCCATGGGCGAGGAGGCTGGTACGAGCTCACCCGCCCAGCATAGGGCGGCTTCGCCGGACTGCAGGGACCCGGTGAGCACGGCAACTAGACTGGGGCCGTGTCTGAAATCACCCCTGATCTTGTGCGTCATCTCGGCGTGCTCGCGCGCATCCAGCTCAACGACGAAGAGGTGTCCCGACTCACGGGCCAGCTCGATGCCATCGTCGACAACATCGCGAAGGTGTCGGAGGTCGCAGGCCCCGACATCGCAGCGACGAGTCATCCGATTCCGCTGAGCAACGTCTACCGTCCCGATGTGGTGGGCGAGACCCTCACACACGAGCAGGTGCTCCAGAACGCGCCGGATCAGGCCGACGGCCGATTCCGCGTCACCGCGATCCTGGGAGAAGAGCAGTGAGCGACATCATCCGCATGACTGCGGCGGAGCTTGCCGACAAGCTCGCCAGCCGCGAGATCTCGAGCGTCGAGGCCACTCGCGCTCACCTCGACCGCATCGCAGCCGTCGACGGCGACGTTCATGCCTTCCTGCACATCAACGAGGGTGCGCTCGAGGCGGCCGCCGCTGTCGACGCCCAGCGTGCGGCGGGTGAGCAGCTCGGCCCGATCGCCGGCGTGCCGCTCGCCATCAAGGACGTCCTCGTGACGACCGACCAGCCGACGACGAGCGGCTCGCGGATCCTCGAGGGCTACCGCTCGCCGTACGACGCCACGGTCGTCGCCCGCTCGCGCGCGGCGGGGCTGATCCCGCTCGGCAAGACCAACATGGACGAGTTCGCCATGGGGTCCTCGACGGAGCACTCCGCCTACGGTCCCACCCGCAACCCGTGGGACCTCGACCGGATCCCGGGCGGTTCCGGCGGCGGATCGGCGGCAGCAGTCGCCGCTTTCGAGGCTCCGCTGGCACTCGGCTCCGACACCGGTGGCTCGATCCGTCAGCCTGCTCATGTCACCGGCACGGTGGGCGTCAAGCCGACCTATGGTGGCGTCAGCCGCTACGGGGCCATCGCACTCGCCTCCAGCCTCGACCAGGTCGGACCCGTCACGCGTACAGTGCTCGACGCGGGTCTCCTGCACGATGCGATCGGCGGGCACGACCCGAAGGACTCCACGTCTTTGCGTGACGTGTGGCCCTCGTTCGCTGACGCGGCCCGTGAGGGCGCGCGCGGTGACGTGCTCAAGGGGCTCAGGGTCGGTGTCATCCGAGAGCTGCCGGACAGCGGGTTCCAGCCCGGTGTCGCGGAATCGTTCCGCAGCGCGCTCGCGATGATGGAGGCGCAGGGCGCGGAGATCGTCGAGATCGGCGCTCCGCACTTCGAGTACGGCGTCGCGGCCTACTACCTGATCCTGCCTGCGGAGGCGTCGAGCAACCTCGCGAAGTTCGACTCGGTGCGCTTCGGCCTGCGCGTCACGCCCCACGGCACCCCCACCGTCGAGGACGTCATGTCCGCCACGCGTGACGCCGGGTTCGGCGACGAGGTGAAGCGACGCATCATCCTCGGCACTTACGCGCTGTCGGCCGGCTACTACGACGCGTACTACGGCAGTGCTCAGAAGGTGCGCACGCTCATTCAGCAGGACTTCGCGAACGCCTTCGCGGAGGTCGACGTCATCGCGACGCCCTCGGCTCCGACCACTGCGTTCAAGATCGGCGAGAAGATCGACGATCCGCTGCAGATGTATCTGAACGACATCACGACCATTCCCGTCAACCTCGCGGGCGTTCCCGGCATCTCGGTCCCCAGCGGACTCGCGTCGGAAGACGGATTGCCCGTCGGCATCCAGTTCATCGCACCGGCGCGGGAGGATGCGCGACTCTACAGGGTGGGCGCCGCCGTCGAGACGCTGCTCGTCGATTCGTGGGGAGCGCCGCTTCTCACGCGTGCACCCCAGCTCGTGGGAGGGACCCGCTGATGGCCACCGCCAAGCTCATGGACTTCGACAAAGCGCTCGAACTGTACGAGCCCGTGCTCGGGTTCGAGGTCCACGTCGAGCTCAACACGCACACCAAGATGTTCTCGGACGCGCCGAACCCGGCGAACGAGCTCTACCACGCCGCCGAGCCCAACACGCTGATCGCGCCGGTGGATCTGGGCCTGCCCGGATCGCTCCCGGTCGTGAACGAGACGGCGATCCGTTCGTCGATCAGTCTCGGTCTCGCTCTCGGATGCTCGATCGCACCGTCGAGCCGCTTCGCCCGGAAGAACTACTTCTACCCGGATCTCGGCAAGAACTACCAGATCTCCCAGTACGACGAGCCGATCGCGTTCGAGGGTTCCGTCGAGGTGGAGCTCGAGGACGGCACGATCGTGCAGATCCCCATCGAGCGCGCCCACATGGAGGAGGACGCCGGCAAGCTCACCCACATGGGTGGCGCGACCGGACGCATCCAGGGAGCCGAATACTCGCTCGTCGACTACAACCGCGCCGGTGTGCCGCTCGTCGAGATCGTGACGAAGACGATCTTCGGCACCGAGCACCGCGCCCCCGAGGTCGCCAAGGCATACGTCGCGACGATCCGTGACATCGTGCGCAGCCTCGGGATCTCCGAGGCGCGTCTGGAACGAGGCAACCTGCGCTGCGACGCGAACGTGTCGCTGCGTCCCCGCGGACAGGAGAAGCTGGGCACCCGCACCGAGACGAAGAACGTCAACTCGATGCGCTCGGTCGAGCGTGCCGTCCGGTACGAGATCCAGCGTCAGGCGCAGATCCTCGCCGATGGCGGGACCATCACTCAGGAGACGCGACACTGGCACGAGGACACCGGGACGACCTCGCCCGGTCGTCCGAAGTCGGATGCGGACGACTATCGCTACTTCCCTGAGCCCGATCTCCTGCCGGTGGAGCCTGCAGCAGAGCTGATCGAAGCCCTGCGTGCCGAGCTCCCGGAACAGCCCGTCGCCCGTCGACGCCGTCTGATGGCCGAGTGGGGCTTCACGGACCTGGAGTTCCAGGACGTGCGCAATGGAGGGCTGCTGGAGGTCGTCGAAGCGACGATCGCCGCCGGCGCGACTCCGGCGACGGCCCGGAAGTGGTGGACGGGCGAGATCACGCGCCTCGCCAACTCACAGGAGAAGGACGTCACCGAGCTGGTCTCGCCCAAGAACGTCGCGGCCCTGCAGAAACTCGTCGACGCCGGAACGCTCACAGACAAGCTCGCGCGTCAGGTGCTCGAGGGCGTCATTGCGGGCGAGGGCACGCCTCAGGAGGTCGTCGACGGCCGCGGACTCGCGGTCGTCTCGGATGACGGTGCGCTGATCGCAGCGATCGACGACGCACTCGCAGCGCAGCCCGATGTGCTGGCCAAGATCAAGGACGGAAAGGTCCAGGCCGCCGGGGCCGTTATCGGCGCTGTGATGAAGGCGATGAAGGGCCAGGCGGACGCCGCCCGTGTCCGCGAACTCGTCCTCGAGCGCGCTGCGCAGTAACCGGTTCCCCCGGGCCTCATGTCCGAGGCCCGGGGGAGAATGGTGTCATGGGTCACGGTGACGGCAGAGGGCGCATCGTGTCGTCCGCGGATGCCGACGACACCGGCACGAGCATCCTGCACGTCGATATGGATGCGTTCTACGCGGCCGTCGAGGTGCTCGATGATCCGAGCCTGCGAGGACTGCCGTTGATCATCGGAGCGCCTGACGGTCGCTCGGTGGTGTCGAGCGCCTCGTACGAGGCTCGTCGCTACGGCGTTCGCGCAGCTATGCCGGTCTCTCAGGCTCTGCGCCTGTGTCCTTCTGCGCGCATCGTCCCTCCGCATTTCCATCGATACCACGCCGTCTCGCGACAGGTCATGGCGATCTTCGAGTCGTTCACGCCTCTCGTCGAGCCGCTCTCTGTCGACGAGGCGTTTCTCGATGTGCGGGGCGTCCGACGTCTGTGGGGAAGCCCTGCGAGAATCGCGCACCTCGTTCGCGAGCGAGTCAGAGAAGAGGTCGGGATCACCTGCAGCGTCGGCGTCGCTGCGACCAAGCATGTGGCGAAGATGGCCTCGACGATCTCGAAACCTGACGGGATGCTGGTCATCGCCGCATCGGAAACCCAGGACTTCCTCGATCCGCGCCCAGTGCGTGCGATGTGGGGTGTGGGCCCGAAAGCCGCCGAAGCGCTGGAGGGACGAGGAATTCGCACAGTGCGGGACATCCGCACCTCGTCGCAGGCGATTCTCGACCGTGCCGTCGGACCGGCTCTGAGCGCTCGGCTCTCGGAACTCGCCCGCGGGGAGGACCCCCGTGCAGTCGAGACCGAGCGGGTGGAGAAGAGCATCGGGCACGAGGAGACGTTCGACACGGACATCATGGACCGATCGTTCCTCAGGGCTGAGCTGCTGCGCCTCGCGGACCGCGTCGCGGCGCGTCTGCGGAAAGCAGAGTGGGAGACCTCGACCGTCGCCATCAAGATCAGGTTCGACGACTTCCGCACCATCAGCCGTTCACAGACGCTCCCGGAACCCACCGCGGTGGGGCAGCGCATCGGCGAAGCGGCTCGGTCACTCTTCGATCAGATCGAGCGACACGATCCCGTGCGGCTCGTCGGGGTGCGCGCAGAGAAGCTGCGTCCCGCCGGCGGTGGCGGGTTCGGCCTGTGGGACGACGATGAGGACTGGCGACGCGTCGAGGGCGCGGTCGACGACGCCGTGGCACGGTTCGGGAGCGCCACGATCAGTCGAGCGCGCCACATAGGGCGCGGTGACGGACGCGGTGCTGCCCAGCATCCCCAGGCCCATGGACTGGATTGACGCTTGTCGCGGACGATTCCTGGACTAGCGTGGAGCCATGCCCAACATTGCACTGGAACTCGGAAAGCAGGCCGCGGCGTTCGGCGTGAAGAGCGCGTACGGCGAACAGCAGGATGTCGATGGAGTGAGCATCACTCCTGTCGCTTTCACCTACTCCGGCTTCGGCGGAGGCAGCGGTGACGGCGCCGAAGGCGGTGGTGGCGGCGGTGTCTCCGTGCCGGTCGGCGTATACGTCCGCCGCGAGGAGGGACTCCGATTCGAGCCCAACATCGTGACGCTGCTCGTCGTCGCCGTGCCGTTCATCTGGGTCACCGGGCGCGCGCTCTCTCGCATCATCCGTGCACTCAAGAAGTGACGACCCGGTCGCTGTCGCGCTCGAGCGCGCAGCGACCCAGATCGTCGAGGACATCCGGATGCTGTCTGCGGCCAATCCGGTCGTCCTCATCGACGGTCGCAGCGGTGCCGGTAAGACGACTCTCGCCCGGATGCTCGTCCAGCGCTGGCCGATCGCCGGACGGGTGCAGCTCGTCGCTCTCGACTCCATCTACCCCGGTTGGGACGGCCTCAGCGACGGAGTGGAGCGAGCACTGAACGGTATTCTGCGTCCGCATGGTCGCGGGTACCTCGGGGAGTGGCGACGCTGGGACTGGGCGAAGGGCGCCGAGGCTGAGACTCACGCGGTAGACCCCTCGCTGGGCGTGCTCATCGAGGGGAGCGGGATACTGACCCCGGCCACCGCGGCGATCGCGGACGTGCGCGTCTGGATCGAGTCCGCCGAAACCGGCCGCAAGGCGCGGGCTCTGGCGCGGGATGGGGAGACGTACCGGCCTCATTGGGAGCAGTGGGCGCGGCAGGAAAGCGATCACATCGCGCGCGATGATCCCCGCTCCCTGGCGACCAGGGCCGTCGAAGTGCCGTAGCTCAGAGGAGGCGGTCCGCCGCTTCGACAGTCAGCTCGAGACGATATCCGAGCCAGTCGTAGACGCCGTACCTCGGGTCGTCGGGATCATGATCGCCATCGTTCTGGATCCCGAGACGCTCGGCGATGACGAGTCGGAGGGCGGTGAGCGTGCGCATCCACGCGTCGACATCAGACAGGGGGATGTCGAGATCGTGCTCTGCGAAGGCTTCGTCCCGGGGCATGTCGCCGAGGTCCCCGCGCATCCCGGCGAGTGCGGTACGGACGATGTCCGCGTCCAGAGCGCGTCGATCCAAGAGATCGTCTCGGGTCGCGTCACGGAACGCGCGCGACGAGTCTTCGTCTTCGGGATAGGGGTCTGGAATCAGGCGACCGATCGCGGGATCCTCGACGTCGCGGTTCGCTCCCACGAGTTCACGGAAGTCGTCGACCAGGTGCACCAGCTGCGCACCCTCGACGCGGGCCATCCGCACCCGTACGGTCAGGTCGGTCACCTCGAAGCCTTTCGGACGGTCGCCCAGAGGCCGTAGTCGTGCATCGCCTGCGCGTGCACCTCCATCGTCTCGCGCGGGCCCGTAGCGACGATGGCCTGACCGTCGTGGTGCACCTGTCGCATCAGCATCGTGGCTCGCTCGAGCGAATATCCGAAATAGGTGCGGAAGACCCGCACGACGTAGCTCATCAGATTCACCGGGTCGTTCCACACGACGACCTCCCAGGGCTCGAGCGGGGCGGCCGAGAGATCGAGCTGTTCGTCGATGTCAGGTGTAGCGAGGGGACTCATGCCCAGCCCAGCGTGTGGAGCTGCTCGTCGTCGATGCCGTAGAAGTGCGCGATCTCGTGCACGAGGGTCGTATGGATCTCGTCGCGAAGCTCGTCATCGGTGTCGCAGGCGGCCAGATGAGACTCGCGATAGACGACGATCCGATCCGGGAGCTCCCCGGAGCCGTATTGCGTGCGCTCCGTCAGAGCCAAGCCGTCATAGAGTCCGAGCAGGTCGAGGCTTCCATCCTCCGGACGATCCTCGACGACGAACACCACGTTCTCCAGCCCGTCGACCATCTCGTCGGGCAGACGATCGAGCTCGTCGATCACGAGCTCTTCGAAGTCCGCTGCATCCATCTCCATCAGCTCCAGCCTATTGCCGGCTGGGGGAGCTGCGCGTCAGTGGAGGAAGACGAGGAGGCCCGCGACGGCGATGAAGAGGACGCCGAAGACACTGTTGAGCGTCCGCTGCCCTCGCGAGGATCTCGTGAGCCTGCGGAACGGCCCGGCCGCTGTGGCGAAGAATCCCCACATCACCACGATGTCGACGATGATGACGGTGCCGATGAGAGTGAGGTACTGGGGGAGTTGGGGCTCGTCCAGTCGGATGAACTGCGGGATGAAGGCGAGGAAGAAGACGATCGCCTTGGGATTGAGCAGGTTGACCCAGAATCCGCGTCTGATCATCGACCAGTGGCCCTCGTGCAGGTCGACGACCGTCCCGTCGTCATCGGCGGCACGTCGAGGCCTCGTGAGGATCAGTCGGATTCCGAGGAAGACCAGGTACGCCGCGCCGGCATACCTGATCACGTTGAAGAGGACTTCGGACTGCGAGACGAGAAGCCCCAGGCCCGCGGCGACGATCACGACATGGAGGACGAGAGCCAGCTGCTGCCCGAGGATGCCCCAGATCGATCGGCGCCAGCCCTGACTCAGAGCGTTCGACATCGTGTTGATGGCACCGGCGCCCGGCGTGAAGCTGATCACCACGCAGGCGGTCAGAAGCGAGAACCACACGGCGAGCGACACCCCGCAATCCTAGGGGCAGCTCAGCGTGCTCTCGATCACCGCCGCCTGGGCTTGAGGACCGAGGCGTCATCCGACGAGGAGAACAGAAGAAGGTCCGAGTCTCTCGACTCGGACCTTCTTCTGAGTGGGGTGAGTAACGGGACTCGAACCCGCGACATCCGGCACCACAAGCCAGCGCTCTACCAGCTGAGCTATACCCACCATGTGCCAATCGCGATTGGCAACCAGACGAGTCTATTACATGTTCGGGGTGAACTCTGACACCGTGCGAGTGGCGATGTCGCGAGCGTCGTCACTCGACGGTCCGGGCTCGTCGACGAAGACCGCCTCACGGTAGTACCGCAGCTCGCGGATCGACTCGAGGATGTCCGCGAGGGCGCGGTGTCCGCCGTCCTTCGCCGGCGCCTGGAAGAACACCCGCGGGTACCACCGCCGCGACAACTCCTTGATGCTGGAGACGTCGACGTTGCGGTAGTGCAGCCACTGGTCCACCTGGCTCATGTACTTGGCCAGGAACATGCGGTCGGTGCCGATGGTGTTGCCTGCGAGCGGAGCCTTGCGTTCGAGGGGGACGAACCGCTTGATGTAGGCGAGGGTCTGCTCCTCGGCCTCGGCCAGCGAGACGCCATGCGGGATCTCTGTGATCAGCCCGGAGGACTCGTGCATCTTCGTCACGAAGTCGTTCATGTTCTCGAGTGCTGCGTCGCTCGGGCGGATCACGATCTGGAAGCCGGGATCGACCGGACGCAGTTCGAAATCAGTGATGACGACGGCGATCTCGACGAGCTCGTCGACGGAGAGATCGAGACCGGTCATCTCACAGTCGATCCAGACGAGGCGGTCGTTCTCTGAGGCAGATACCATGTCGCCATCCTATCGACGGCTCCGACATCCGAGTCGGGCGCGGTACGGTAGTTCTGTGCGCCTCCGTAGCTCAGGGGATAGAGCAGGAGCCTTCTAATCTCTTGGTCGCAGGTTCGAATCCTGCCGGGGGCACCATCGCCTGGGCACGTGTGCGGAGGCTCATCCGTTCCGCAGCGCGGCCACCGCATCGTCTGCGCTCCAGAAGTCTCCGACGAGTCGGAAAGACGACGTGGCGAGGTGGAGGCGTTCCGCCCGATACCTGACCCCGAGGGGATCCGGGACGAGGCGCAGATGCCCGAGGACCCGGTCCTTCGCGTCCTGCACCCGCCAGAGATGGGCTGAGGCGCGCACAAGGTGCTCCTTCTTCGCCGACAGCCGCGGCGTCGCGTGGGGAACCTCGGGGACGGACGTGATCAGGGTGGCGGACATCGAATCTCCTTTCCTGATTCGAACGTATGACCGACCACCGACATTGCGCGGGTGGCATGATGCGGCGGCAAGCGCAGTTCTTCTGCACATGCGGACGTCGATTCTGGTTGTTCAGGATCTGGTGTTCCGCGTGCGCAGGAAGCCCCGCCGGAGCGCACTCTGTAGCGAGCCGGACGCACGTTCCGGGCACAGAGGAGCGAACATGTACGACACAGTGACGATCGTGGGAAACGTTGCGACCGATCCCACCCAGGGGCGCACGACCAGCGGGATCCCTGTCACGAACTTCCGACTCGCCAGCACTCACAGGCGGTTCGACGAATCGACGCGGACCTGGATCGACGTGGTCACGAACTGGTATTCGGTCGCGGCTTTTCGCCAGTTGGGAGAGCATGCCAAGGCCTCGCTGCGGGCGGGCGACAGCGTGATCGTCACCGGGAGGATGAAGATCCGCGCCTGGGAGAACAACGGCAAGCAGGGGACCAGCGTCGACATCGACGCGGATGCGATCGGCCACGACCTCCGCTGGGGCACGACCGCGTATCGCCGTAGTTCCAGATCGACCGTCGACGCGCCTCCGCGAGGTGGCGCGGCGCCGTCGGATGCGGTCAGCGACGACGCGGGGAGCCTGGGCTCGAGCGATGAGATGAAGGACATCGACACGTCGTGGGCCGCGAACGACGCCGAGCCTGCGGGATCAGGCAGCGACCTCGTGGGTTCGTTCCCCTCAGGGTCCGGTGCGTCCTGAGGGCGGGTGAGGACTGCGTCCGACGCACTCGATCGTGGTGAGCCGGACGCGTGCGGAGGAGGACGCCCGTAGACTCGGTTCGTGCTTCGACGACCGGACTCCTCCGCACCGCGTTCAGCGATCGCAGTCGGCATCGGCACGACTCTGGTGCTGCTGCTGACGGCGTGCGGTCCGACAGCCTCGCCCGCACCGGCACCGGGTCCGACCGACGCCGCTGCGTCGCCGGGGCCGTCGGCATCTCCGGCAGGTCCCGTGTTCGTGGCGGACGGCAGTGCGGAGGACAACCTGCCGCTCTTCGCAGCCGTGACCGACGGCGTATGGGCATCCGAGCAGAGGGTTTCCGGCCGCGCGTATATCGATGCCCTGACGGCGGCCGGCTTCGACAAGGCCGCCATGCAGGTGACCGCAGACGTCACGACGGTCGGAAACCCGGTCGAGAGCCTGCAGTTCGCGGTGCGTTGGGGCGACGCGGAGTGCCTCGTCGGCCAGGTGGGACCGTCGACCGGCGAGCCCGTCGCCGTCGTGATGCCCCAGCTCGCAGAGGGGCGCTGTCTCGTCGGTGCGACGCGGGCAATCGACTGGTGATACGGCGGCTCCGGTAGCGAGCCCTGCGATCGCCGGTAGGCTGGAGTGTCGATCTTCGACGCCAACAGAAGGAGCGGTTTTCGGTGGCTGAGTACATCTACTCGATGGTTCGTGCGCGCAAGGCGGTGGGCGACAAGCTCATCCTCGATGACGTCACCATGGCATTCCTCCCCGGTGCCAAGATCGGCATGGTGGGTCCGAACGGCGCCGGCAAGTCGACGATCCTCAAGATCATGGCCGGCATGGACACGCCGTCCAACGGCGAGGCGAAGCTGTCTCCCGGCTTCTCCGTCGGGATCCTGATGCAGGAGCCCGAGCTCGACGAGAGCAAGACCGTCATCGAGAACATCCAGGACGGCATCGCCATCAAGGCGAAGGTCGACCGCTTCAACGAGATCTCGATGCTGATGGCCGACCCGGATGCGGACTTCGACTCGCTTTTGGCCGAGATGGGCACACTGCAGGAAGAGATCGATGCAGCCGATGGCTGGGACCTCGACTCGCAGCTCGAGCAGGCGATGGACGCCCTCCGCACGCCGCCGGCCGATGCCGCCATCGCGCCTCTCTCCGGTGGAGAGAAGCGCCGAGTCGCGCTGGCGAAGCTCCTGCTCCAGAAGCCCGATCTTCTGCTGCTCGACGAGCCCACCAACCACCTGGACGCCGAGAGCGTGCTCTGGCTCGAACAGCACCTGCAGGCGTACAAGGGCGCGGTGATCGCGATCACCCACGACCGGTACTTCCTCGACCACGTCGCCGAGTGGATCGCCGAGGTCGACCGTGGTCGGCTCATCGGGTACGAGGGCAACTACTCGACCTATCTGGAGAAGAAGGGCGAACGCCTCGAGATCCAGGGCAAGAAGGACGCCAAGCTCGCCAAGCGCCTCAAGGAGGAGCTCGAGTGGGTGCGGTCGAGCGCGAAGGGCCGTCAGACCAAGTCCAAGGCACGTCTCGCGCGGTACGAGGAGATGGCGACCGAGGCAGAGCGGACCAGGAAGCTGGACTTCGAGGAGATCACGATCCCGGCGGGTCCCCGACTCGGGAGTGTCGTCATCGACGCGAAGAACCTGAAGAAGGGGTTCGACGGGCGTTCGCTCATCGACGGCCTCAGCTTCAGCCTTCCGCCGAACGGCATCGTCGGCGTGATCGGCCCGAACGGTGTGGGTAAGACGACGCTGTTCAAGACGATCGTCGGCCTCGAGCCGCTCGACGCGGGCGATCTCAAGATCGGTGAGACGGTCAAGATCAGCTACGTCGACCAGTCCCGGTCGAACATCGACCCGGACAAGACGCTGTGGGAGGTCGTCTCCGACGGGCTCGACTTCATCACCGTGGGCAAGACGGAGATCCCCTCGCGCGCGTACGTCTCGAAGTTCGGCTTCAAGGGGCCGGACCAGCAGAAGAAGGCCGGTGTGCTCTCCGGTGGTGAGCGCAACCGACTGAACCTGGCCCTCACTCTGAAGGAGGGCGGCAACCTGCTGCTGCTCGACGAGCCCACCAACGACCTCGACGTCGAGACGCTGAGCTCCCTCGAGAACGCGCTGCTCGAATTCCCCGGCTGCGCAGTCGTGATCACCCACGACCGGTGGTTCCTCGACCGCATCGCGACGCACATCCTCGCGTACGAGGGTACCGACGAGAAGCCCGACCAGTGGTACTGGTTCGAGGGCAACTTCGAGGCGTACGAGGAGAACAAGATCCAGCGCCTCGGTGCAGACGCGGCGAAGCCGCACCGCTCGACGCACCGCAAGCTCACGCGCGACTGACCGCCCGATGTCCGACCTGACACCGGGATCCCGGCTGCACATCCCGAGCCACCTCCGCTGGGGGGATCTGGACGCATTCAATCACGTCAACAACACCTCGATGCTGAAGCTCCTCGAGGAGGCGCGCGTACGCGCGTTCTGGCGTGCGGGTCCCGGTGAGCAGGCGCCATCCACCGCTGTGCTCGACTCAGGCATCGACGAGGGAACGCTGACGCTCATCGCTCGTCAGGAGATCGAGTATCTCGCACCGGTGCCGTATCAACGGCGCCCGCTCGAAGTGCAGATGTGGTTCGGCAAGCTCGGCGGCTCCAGCGTCGAGGTCTGCTACGAGGTGCACAACGACCCGACGGCGGAACCTCGTACGATCTATGCGCGCTCCACCGCCATCATCGTGCTCGTCGATGCGAAGACCGGACGACCCACGCGGCTTACGCAGGAGATGCGCGAGGCCTGGGAACCGTACGTCGGACCGTCCATCGAGTACGCCCACCGGTGAGGTGAGCTGACTCGTCGGCGCCGGCCGGATCACGCCGGTGCGGGCACCCTGACCATGATCTCCTGCGCGACCGAGGCGACGAGGTCGCCCGACTGCGTGTAGATGCGTCCCTGGGCGAGTCCACGGCCGCCGCGCGCGTTCGGAGACTCCTGCAGATAGAGCAACCACTCGTCGACACGTGCGGGACGGTGCCACCACATCGCGTGGTCCAGGCTCGCCACCTTGAGCCCGGGCAGGCCCCAATAGACGCCATGGGCCCGGAGGATCGATTCCTGGATCGTCATGTCGCTCAGGTATGCGAGAGCCGCCCTGTGGATGCGCTGGTCATCGGGAAGCGGCGCCTTCATGCGCATCCACACACCCTGTCGAGGGACGCGGTCGTCTGCGCTCGGCAGAAACAGAGGCGAGTCGATATGGCGCACGTCGGCCGCGCGATCACTGAGCATCCGCACGACGCCGGACGGCAGACCGTCGACGCGCTGCTCATCGGGGAGCAAGGAGTCGGGACCGGGGACATCGGCGGGCATGGGGACGGCATGCTCGAGTCCCGGATCCTCGTCCTGGAAGGACGCGATCATCGAGAAGATCGGTACGCCGTTCTGATAGGCCTGTGATCGGCGAGTCGAGAAGGATCGCCCGTCGTGGATGCGATCCACAGCGATCGTGATTCCCTGACTCGCGTCGCCCGGCCGCAGGAAGTAGCCGTGCATGGAGTGGACGGCCCGATCCTCCGGAAGCGTGCGCTCCGCGGCGAGCAGGCTCTGCGCGAGCACCTGGCCACCGTAGATCCGTCCGGACGGCATCGGATGCGACGAACCGGTGAAGATGTCCTCGGTGGTGCGTGCCTGCGTCGAGTCGAGATCGAGCACGTCGAGGAGTTGTTCGACGGTGCGGATCGCGTGGGCGTCGGCGGTCATGACTTCCTTCCCGCGACTGCGGATGCTTCTGGCGTTGCTAGTTTAGAGGGTGTGCCCCACCAGCTTCTTCTCGCAGACGCCGAGACCGCGAAGGACGTTCTGACCTTCCTCGGACGAGCGACCCGCATCTCCGATGAAGGGGTTCGGCTGCAGGCAGCGAGGGGAGTCCTCGCGCTGACGGGCGCCGCGCTCTCTCCCCACGGCCTGTTCGATCAGACTCCGACCGTGCTGGCGATGCGAGTCGTCCAGGCGGACCCCGAGCTCGAGTGCGACGTCGTCGTCGCCGCGCTCACAGCGACGGACGACGAGCGCGCCCTGACACTGCCGGAGACCGGGCTCTCACCCGCGTGGGCCGGGGTCGCCCCGCCGCGCGGCCACTGGCAGGCGACGTCGACTCTGACGGCATCCGTGATCGCCCGACGTGCCCAGTGGGGGATCAGCGCCGTCGCTCGTGGAGCGACGCCGGGCGCGGGCGAGGAGGCGGTCAGAGCCCTCCGTGCGGCCATCTGGGGCGAGCCCGATGACGATCTCGGCGGTCTGCCGCGCGGAGTGGCATTCGCGGCGGACGCGTTCGGCTTCATCTCCGGCGAGGAGGACGTTCCGGTCATGCAATCGGGGCGATGGACTCGGCTCGCCTTCCGTCGCGGACACGTCCTCTCCCGAGGTCCCGTCGCCTCAGGGCTGACCGCCGTCAGGGGTACGGGCTCCGCACAGTAGACGCGTACGAGCTCACCGCGCGGCAGCGCGCCCGGCCTGACGACCCGAGAAGAGACATCCGCCGAGGAACGTGCCCTCGAGTGCGCGGTAGCCGTGCATCCCGCCGCCGCCGAAGCCGCTCGCCTCGCCCGCGGCATACAGGCCGGGGATCGGTTCGCCGTCGGCTCCGAGAGCGCGGCCGTCGAGATCGGTATTGATTCCGCCGAGTGACTTCCGCGTGAGGACGTGCAGTTTCACAGCGACGAGCGGACCTGCTGCCGGATCCTGGAGCCGGTGCGGTGCGGCGGTGCGGATCAGCCTGTCGCCGCGGTATCCGCGCATGGAGCGAAGCATGCCGATCTGGGCGTCCTTCGAGAACTCGTTGTCCATCTCCAGGTCGCGCGCCACGACCTCCCGTCGGACGTGGTCGATGTCGAGCGATTCGCCGCCGGGATGCCGCTTCATCTGCTCGAGCAGGGACTCGAGATCGTTCTCGACGATGAAGTCCTCACCCTCGTCGAGGAATGCCTGCACCGGGCCGGTCGGTCCCTTCGCCAGTCGGGACTTCACCAGCAGACCGACGTCCTTGCCCGTCAGGTCGGGGTTCTGCTCACTTCCCGAGAGGGCGAACTCCTTCTCGACTATCTGACGAGAGGTGATGAACCACGAGTGGTCGTAGCCGGTGCGGCGGAGGTGGGCGAGCGTGCCCAGCGTGTCGAAGCCAGGAAACAGGGGGACAGGCAATCGCGTCCCCGTGGCATCGAGCCACAGCGACGAGGGTCCGGGGAGGATGCGGATGCCGTGGGACGGCCAGACCGGATCCCAGTTCGTGATGCCTTCGACGTAGTGCCACATCCGGTCACCGTTCACGAGGCGAGCCCCCGCCGCGTCCGAGACGGCGTGCATCGATCCGTCCACGTACGCGGGCACCCCCGTCAGCATGTGCTCGGGCGGCACGCCGAGGCTCGCAGGCCATGCCGCACGCACGAGATCGTGGTTGCCGCCGATGCCGCCCGAGGAGACGATCGTCGCTCCGGCGCTGATCTCGAAGTCGCCGATCGCGGACCGTGACGAGTCGACGCCGCGAAGCGCGGGGCTCGACTCCAGGATCGTTCCCCGTGCGCCGGTGACGGCTCCGTCGGTGGTGACGAGTTCGGTCACCCGGTGGCGGGGCAGGATCGTGATCCGGCCCTCGCGCTCACCCTGTTCGACTGCTGCGGCGAACGGAGCCACGACACCGGGCCCGGTGCCCCAGGTGATGTGGAATCGCGGAACCGAGTTGCCCGGACCGAGTGCACCGTATCCGCCTCGCTCGGCCCATCCGACCACGGGGAAGAACGCGACGCCGCGTTCGCGCAGCCACGCGCGCTTCTCACCGGCCGCGAACTGGAGGTAGGCCTCGGCCCACCGGCGCGGCCAGTGATCCTCCGGGCGGTCGAAGGAGGCCGTTCCGAACCAGTCCTGGGTCGCCAGCGCGAGCGAATCCCGGATCCCCATCCGTCGCTGCTCGGGCGAATCGATGAAGAAGAGTCCGCCGAACGACCACCATGCCTGCCCGCCGAGGTTCGTGCGCGGCTCCTGGTCGACGAGGATCACGCGACGCCCGGCATCCAACGCCTCACTCGCCGCGACGAGCCCGGCAAGCCCCCATCCGATGACCAGTACGTCTGCAGACAGGGGCGTGGTCGTCATGTGCTCTCCGTTGATTCCTGACGTGATCGCGTCTCGAGCGTGGGACGCCCGGCGGAGGGTGCGCCGATGCCGGACGGCTCGAATGTGTTCACCATGGCATACGCGGCTCGTTCCAGGTAGTCCCAGAGCGTCGATTCGTGGAGTGGCGACAACTGCGCCTCGTCCACGGCCGTTCGCATGTGCCGGAGCCACCGGTCACGCGCGTCGGGGTCGACGTGGAACGGCATGTGGCGCATCCTGAGGCGGGGGTGGCCACGAGTCTCGCCGTACGTCGTGGGGCCGCCCCAGTACTGCTCGAGGAACAGGAGCAGGCGTTCCTCGGCGGGGCCGAGATCCTCTTCGGGATACATCGGCTTCAGGACAGGATCGAGTGCGACCTCGCGGTAGAAGACCGACACGATCTTCGCGAAGGTGTCGCGACCGCCGACCTCGTCGTAGAAAGTCACTTCTGGGGGCTCCCGTCGTCGTTCGTCTTCTTGCGTCGCCAGATTCCCCTGTCCGGGATCACAGGCACGCCGGTGACCGCGTTCGGACGGGTCTTGGGCGGATTCGCACCCCGAACCCGGCGTGCACCGTCGAGACCGGTGGGCACGACCGTCGTCATGCTCGGGAGCGCGATCTCGTTCTCGAGCAGGGCCGACCGCAGACGCTTGCGCAGTTCCTGCGCCACGTCGTCCTTGGCGTTCGCGCGAGCCTTGATCACGAGACGGATGACCAGGGCGTCGCCGTCGATCGACTCGAGACCCCACAGCTCCGGCTTCTCGACGATGCGAGTTCGCCACTTCGGATCCTTGGCCAGCGCCAGCGCGGTGTCCAACATGGTCTGCTCGGCCTTGTCGAAGTCCGAGTCGACGGGCACACCGACGTCGATGATCGCGCGCGCCCAACCCTGGGACATGTTGCCGATGCGGAGCACCTCGCCGTTGCGGACGTACCAGAGGGTGCCGTTCACATCACGGACCTGGGTGATGCGCACACTCACGTACTCGACGACGCCTGACGCGAGACCGAGATCGACGACGTCGCCGATGCCGATCTGATCCTCCGCGACGATGAACATGCCGTTCAGCACGTCCTTGACGATGTTCTGAGCGCCGAAGCCGAGGCCCGCGCCGACCGCCGCAGTGAGCAGGGTGAGGGAACCGAGCAGGGTGGGGGACAGATGGTTGACCACCAGCACGATCGCGATCACCACGAGCATCACATTGACGATGTTCTGCAGGATCGTCCCGAGAGTTCGCGTCCGCTGCACGAGGCGCATGTCGGCGAGCGGAGATCGCTCGAGGGCCTGAGTGTCGTCGACGTCTGCCTTGCTCTTCGCACTGTCGACGATCCGGTGCACGACGCGTCGGATGACCACCCGGAGGACCAGACCGATCAGGATGCAGCCGCCGATGATCGCGACGACCCCGAGAGCTTGGAGGCCCACGTCCCGGAGCACGGTGACAGCATCCATCCACCAGTCGGGGAGTGGGGTCTCTGCAGGGTCAGGGTTCGTATCGAATGGCTGCATCATCCCCTCCAGAGTAGCGATCAGGCCTCTGCGCGGGCTGGATGCACCGCACAGAGGCCTGATCGGGAGAGACGGGTCAGTCCTCTGCGTCGCGAGACTGCGCGGCGAGCGACCGCTCGACGTCTGCGAGGTTCTCGAGCACGAGGCGACGGAGTGCCGGTGCGGCGTCCTGATTCGCGGACAGCCAGGCCCGAGTCGCATCGCGCAGTTCGACATCCGCGATGGCGGTGGGGAACAGGCCGACGATGAGGTACTGCGCGATCTGGTAGCTGCGGGACTCCCAGATCGGCACGAGCATGTCGAAGTACGCCGGAACGAACTCGCGGAGCGATTCGGCGCCCGCCGGGTGGACGAACCCGAGTGCGGCCGAACGCACGACCGTGTTCGGAGCGTCGTCACGATCGATCAGCGAGGCCCACGCGGCCTTCTTCGAGGCGGAGTCCGGCAGCGCGGCACGGGCCTGCGCGGCGAACTCGCCGCCCTTCGAGGTGTTGTCCGAGGACAGCGCGGCATCGATGGATGCTGCGTCCGTCGCTCCGATCGTGGCGAGGCCAACAAGGAGCTGCCAGCTGAGGTCCGCGTCGATCTCGAGACCGGGAAGCGTCTCCTCGCCGGAGCGCAGTCGACCCACGATGCCGGCGTGCTCGGGAGTGACGAGCGCGTTCGCGAAGGCCGTCACGAACTGGAGCTGGCTGTCGCTGCCCGATTCGGCGGATTCTGCGAGTGCCCAGAGACCGTCGGCGACCTTCTGGCGGGCCGCCAGGCGGTCCTCCGGCGTGACGTAGAGCGTCGCAGCCGTGCGCAGTTGCGCAAGGGTCGTACGGACCGTGGTCGACTCCGTCTCGCGGTCGATGTTCCCCAGCACCAGATCGATGTAATCGGATGCGGCGGTCTCGGCGTCGCGGGTCTGATCCCACGCCGCTCCCCACACGAGCGAGCGTGCGAGGGGATCACGGATGTCTGCGAGGTGCTCGATCGCCGTGGCGAGGGAACGGTCATCGAGGCGGATCTTCGCGTAGGCGAGATCGTCATCGTTGAGCAGCACCAGGTCGGGGCGCTTGAGGCCGTGCAGCTCGGGGACCTCGGTGCGGTCTCCGTCGACGTCGACCTCGGCATAGTGCGACCGCACGAGTGCGCCGTCCTGGAGGTCGTAGAAGCCGATGCCGAGGCGGTGAGGGCGGATGGTGGGGTAGTCCGCGGGAGCAGTCTGCGTCACGGCGAACCGCGTGATGGTGCCGTCGACGTCGTCGGCGATCACCGGTTCGAGCGTGTTCACGCCCGCGGTCTCGAGCCACTTCTTCGACCAGGTGCTCAGATCGCGACCGCTGGTGGCCTCGAGCTCAGTGAGCAGATCGCTCAGCTCGGTGTTGCCCCACGAGTGCTTCTGGAAGTACTGCGAGACACCCGCGAAGAACTCCTCGATGCCGACCCAGGCGGCGAGCTGCTTGAGAACCGAGCCGCCCTTGGCGTAGGTGATGCCATCGAAGTTCACCTGCACGTCTTCGAGATCGTTGATCTCGGCCACGATCGGGTGGGTGGACGGAAGCTGATCCTGACGGTAGGCCCAGGTCTTCTCCATCGCGTTGAACGTGGTCCATGCCTCGGTCCACTCGGTGGCCTCGGCGGTCGCGATCGTCGACGCCCACTCGGCGAACGATTCGTTCAGCCAGAGGTCGTTCCACCACTTCATCGTGACGAGGTCGCCGAACCACATGTGTGCGAGCTCATGCAGGATCGTGACGACGCGACGCTCCTTGACGGCGTCGGTCACCTTGCTGCGGAAGACGTAGGTCTCGGTGAAGGTCACCGCGCCCGCGTTCTCCATGGCGCCGGCGTTGAACTCCGGGACGAAGAGCTGGTCGTACTTCGCGAACGGGTAGGGGACGCCGAACTTCGACTCGAAGTATGCGAATCCCTCGCGGGTCTTGTCGAAGATGTAGTCGGCGTCGAGGTGCTGCCAGAGGCTCTTGCGTCCGTAGACGCCGAGCGGGATCACCCGGCCCGAGGCGCTGGTGAGCTCGGAGAACGTCGCTTCGTAGGGCCCGGCGACGAGCGCGGTGATGTACGAGGAGATGCGCGGGGTGGGCTCGAAGCCCCAGGTGGCGACCGAGTGGTCGTCGTGCACGATGGGCTCGGGGGTGGGGGAGTTGGAGACGACCTTCCACGACGCCGGTGCGGTGACCGTGAACTGGAACGTCGCCTTGAGGTCGGGCTGCTCGAACACCGCGAACACGCGTCGGGAGTCGGGGACCTCGAACTGCGAGTAGAGGTAGACCTCGCCGTCCACGGGATCGACGAACCGGTGGAGTCCCTCTCCGGTGTTCGTGTAGAGGCAGTCCGCGTCGACCACGAGAACGTTCTCGGCCTGCAGACCGGCGAGTGCGATGCGCGAGTCGGCGAAGACCTCGTCGGGGTCCAGCTGCTCGCCGTTCAGCGAGATCTCGCGCACGTCGCGGGCGATCAGATCGATGAAGGTGGTGCTCTCCGGCGTCGCGGTGAACCGAACGACGCTGCGGGAGCCGAAGACCTCCGCACCCTTCGTCAGGTCGAGCGAGACTTCGTACGACTGAGTGTCGATGACGTCGCGGCGCTCCTGCGCTTCGATGCGGGTGAGGTTCTCTCCAGGCACAGCTGTACTCCCAGGGGTGAGGGGATGCTGCCGCAACCCAGCGCAGTTGGCGCCCACGGCAACCATGACAGCCTACGCCAGCACGGCGGCCTGTCTCACGTCTGGAAGGTGAAAGGATGGAGGGGTGACCGCGATCGAGCCGAACCACGTCCTCTTTGCCTCTGCTGCCGCTGCCGAAGGTGCGCCCTACGTATCGACGCCGACGGCGTACGACGGCATCCTGCTCGCCGGATTCGGAGGGCCGGAGGGACAGGACGACGTCATCCCGTTCCTCCGCAATGTCACGCGCGGTCGCGGTATCCCCGATGAACGACTGGAAGAGGTGGCGCATCACTACCGCCACTTCGGTGGCGTGAGCCCGATCAACGGTCAGAACCGCATTCTCAAGGAGGCCCTGGAGGGCGAGCTCGCACGCCGCGGCATCGATCTTCCGGTGTACTGGGGCAACCGCAACTGGAGTCCGTACCTCGAGGAGGTCGTGACCGAGGCGGCCGCCGACGGGAAGACGACCCTGCTCGCGTTCGCCACCAGTGCCTACAGCTCGTTCTCGAGCTGCCGGCAGTATCGCGAGGACTTCGCACGCGTGCTCGAGGCGACGAAGCTCGGCGACACGGTGACGATCGACAAGATCCGTCCCTTCTACGACCACCCCGGATTCGTCGAGTCGTTCGAGACGGGCGTCCGCGAGGCCGTGGAGGCGTTCCTCGGACAGGGCATCGCCGCCGCGGACATCCAGATCCTGTTCTCGACCCACAGCATCCCGACGGCCGACGCGGAGCGCTCCGGTGCGCGGGACATCGACTGGGGCGAGGGCGGCGCCTACGCGGCGCAGCACCTCGCGGTCGCCGCGTGGGTCATGGATCGAGTCCGCGAGAGCATCCCCGAAGCGGCGGACGTGTCGTGGGAGCTCGTCTACCAGTCCCGTTCGGGTCCCGCCTCGCAGCCGTGGCTGGAGCCGGATGTGTGCGACGTCATCGGCGAACTCCCCGAGCGCGGTCGGAAAGCCGTGGCGGTCGTGCCGGTCGGTTTCATGAGCGACCACATGGAGGTCCTCTGGGACCTCGACACCGAGGCGGCCGAAGCGGCGGAAGAGGCCGGACTGGCTTTCACACGCACTCCCACGCCCGGGGTGGCGCCGTCATTCGTCACCGGCATCGTCGACCTGATCGTCGAGCGGCTGGAAGGCCGCCCCAACGAGGAGCGCCCTCATGTGACGTCGCTGCCGGGTGCGTTCGACGTGTGCCGTCCGGGCTGCTGTGAGAACGTCCGCGCCGGATTCAAGCCGGCCGCCGCCGGCGTGGCCCCGTGAGCACCCGCTGACCCGCGGCGCTTCTAGGATGGATGCCATGCGCATCCATATCGCCACCGATCACGCCGGTCTCGACTTCTCCACGCAGCTACAGGATCACCTCCGCGGCGCGGGACACGAGGTCGTGGACCACGGGCCGATCGAGTACGACGCGCTCGACGATTACCCCGCATTCTGCATCCGTGCGGCGCAGGCCGTCGTCGCGGATCAGGCGGCCGGTGTCGAGACGCTCGGTGTGGTGTTCGGCGGCTCCGGCAACGGCGAGCAGATCGCCGCGAACAAGGTCGAGGGCGTCCGTGCCGCGCTGGTGTGGAACACGTCGACCGCCGAGCTGGCCCGCCAGCACAATGACGCGAACGTGATCTCGATCGGGGCGCGGCAGCATTCCTTCGACGAGGTCACCTCGTTCATCGACACCTTCATCGCGACGCCGTTCTCGGAGGACGAGCGCCACATCCGCCGAATCGGTCAGATCGCGGACTTCGAGCGCAACGGCTCGCTGCTCCCGGATCCGAGAGCCTGAGATGCCCGAGGGACATTCGGTCCACCGCATCGCGCGCCAGTTCGACCGTAACTTCGTCGGCAAGCAGATGCTCGCCTCGAGCCCCCAGGGACGATTCGCCGAGGGGGCGGCCGTCCTGAACGGTCGTGAGGCGATCAGCGTGCAGGCGGTGGGGAAGCAGATGTTCCTCGAGGCCGAAGGCGATGTGTGGCTTCGGGTGCACCTCGGCCTGTACGGAGCGTGGGACTTCGCCGGCGACATCCTGGTCGACCCGACGATCGCCTCTGCGAACGGCCGCATGGGCCAGACGAACCAGCGCGGAACTGTGGTCGACGAGGAGATCCTCGACGATGCCGGAGAGAACTCGCTCGCCTCGATCGGCGCACCCCGCCGGACTCGGGTGCACGTGCGCATGTCGGAGCAGACGAAGGGGCTCGCCGACGAGGGACTCGAATGGCCCCCACCGGTCGTCGGACAGGTTCGACTGCGTCTGATGACCGACATCACGGCTGCCGATCTGCGCGGCCCCACGGCCTGCGTGCTCCAGAGTCCGGAGGAGATGCTCGCAAGCGTCGCCAAGCTCGGCCCGGATCCCCTCGTGGGGGATCCCGCGCAGAACGAGGAGCGCTTCGTGCAGGCGGTGCGTAAGAAGCAGACGGTGATCGCACTTCTGCTGATGGATCAGGCCGTGGTCAGCGGCATCGGAAACGTGTATCGCGCGGAGATGCTGTTCCGACAGCGGCTGAACCCCCACACGCCCGGCCGCGAGGTGCCCGAGGAGGTCGTGCGAGCACTGTGGCGCGACTGGGTGCGGCTGCTGGCCGTCGGTGTGGAGACCGGCCAGATGATGACCATGGATGATCTGTCGCCCGACGCCTATCGGGCGGCGATGGCGAGCCGCGACGATCGCCACTGGGTCTACCATCGTGCCGGTCTGCCGTGTCGTATCTGCGGCACCGAGATCGCCCTCGAGGAGATCGGCGCCCGCAAGCTGTACTGGTGCCCGCGCTGCCAGGCCTGACCGGTCAGCCGTAGGCTGAGAGGATGCGTCAGAACCCCAGTTTCACGCTCGCTGATGTGGCCGAGATCCGTCGGGTCATCGATGCCGATCCGTGGGCGACCATAGTGAGCGACGGACCGGAGGGCCTCGTCTCCTCTCACTACGTCGTGCTGCTCGACCAGGATCGCGATGATCTCACGGTCGTCGGTCACGTCGGCCGGCCCGACGACCTGATCCACGGCTTGGGCGAGAGGGAACTGCTCATCGTGTTCCAGGGGCCGCACGGCTACATCTCACCGGGCTGGTATGGCGATGTCCCGTCCGTTCCGACGTGGAACTACACGGCCGTTCATCTTGCCGGAGTTCCCGAGATACTCAGCGACGAAGAGAATCTCGCCGTTCTCGATCGACTCGTCGACCGTTTCGAGGGGCGGATGCCGGAGCCACGGCAGATGTGGGAACGGCCGAACGACCCCGCGTTCATCACACGGCTGGCCGCAGGGACGGTGGGATTCAGGCTCACCCCGACACGCGTCGTCGCCAAACGCAAACTGAGTCAGAACAAGCCGGCCGAGACAGTGGAGACCATCATCGCCGAACTCGAGGCCGATGGGCCGTACGCACAGCCCGCCCTCGCCGCCGAGATGCGTCGCGCCCAGCAGGCGCGCGTCGGAGCCCGCTCGTGACCGGAGCCGCAGACAGCGTGGCCACCCTGTCGGGCGTCCGGGTCTCAGGACCGGGCAAGGAGTTCCTGATCGACGACGAGCCCGTCGACATCTTCATCGAAGACGGCCGGATCAGCGACATCGCCCCCGCCGGAGCGCTGCCGCCACAGGGGCGCACCCTCGACGGCAACGGAGCGTGGGCCGTGCCGGGCCTCTGGGACAACCACGTGCACACGGTGCAGTGGGCTCTGGCCGCCGAACGCGTCGCTCTCGGTGGCGCGGGCTCCGCGTCGGAGGCGGCTGCGATCATGTCCTCCGCGGCGCCCCTCCCGGACGGGCGGAAGGTCGGCAGCGGGTTCCGTGATGCGATGTGGCCCGATCAGCCCTCGCTCGCACTTCTCGACAGCGCCACGGGAGAAGTGCCCACCTATCTCATCAACGCGGATGTGCACAGCACGTGGCTCAACTCGGCGGCGTTGCGGCTCGAGGGCTTCGACAGTCCGGACGGGATGCTCAGAGAGGAGCAAGCCTTCGAGATCTCCCGTCGCCTGAACGCCGTCGACCCGGAACGCGGCGACAGAGCGGTCCGCGACGCGGGGGAGAGGGCCGCCTCTCGAGGCATCACCGGCCTGGTGGACTTCGACATGGCCTGGAACGCCGATGCCTGGCCGCGGCGTATCCGTGCCGGGTTCGCTGCCCATCGTGTCGAGTTCGCCATCTACCCTTTCGACCTCGGACGTGCGATCCGCGCCGGGCTCCGGTCGGGCGAGCTGCACGAGGCGGCGGACGCACCGGAAGCCGGGCGCGGCCTGATCCGGATCGGGCCGCTGAAGATCATCAGCGACGGCTCGCTGGGCACGCGCACCGCGGCCTGCTCGCATTCGTATCCTGGCGATCCCGAGAACTTCGGGGTGCTCAATGTACCGACCGCCGAGCTCGCCGAGCTGCTCACGACCGCCACCGGCGCAGGGCTCTCGGTCGCGGTGCATGCGATCGGTGATCGCGCCGTCACCGGGGCGCTGGACGCCTTCACGGTGTCGGGTGCCGTCGGAACCATCGAGCACGCTCAGCTGGTGCGGCACTCCGACCTCGCGCGGTTCGGCAGGCTCGGCGTCATCGCGAGTGTGCAACCGCAGCACGCGCTCGATGACAGGGATCTGGTCGGCCGGCACTGGGCCGGGCAGACGTCGATCGGCTATCCGCTCAGTGCCCTCCGAGACGCCGGTGTGGAGATCCGCTTCGGATCCGACGCTCCCGTGGCTCCCCTCGATCCCTGGCAGGCGATCGCCGCGGCGGTCACCCGCACGGACGATGATCGCGACCCCTGGCACCCCGAAGAGCGACTGACGAGGGAACAGGCGATCCACGCGAGCGTCCGCACGGCTCTCCGTCCGGGGGAGGCCGCAGACATCGCCCTGTGCGGCTACGACCCGCTCTCCGCATCAGGTGCGGATCTGCGAGGGATGCCGGTCATGGCGACGATGGTCGCCGGGCGGCTGACCTACGGCGGATGAGCGCGAGAACGAAGAAGGGCACCGGAAGCCCGGTGCCCTTCTTCGTCGCGTGGGTGCTCAGGCTGCGATGTGCGACACGAGGAACCAGCGGTCCTTCTCGAGCCCGCGCATGATCTCGATCGCGACGTCCTGGCTCGTGAGGTCGACCTCGTCGAGCCCGTCGATCGCTGCCTTCACGTCGACGAGGATCGCGTCGATGTCGGAGATGACGGCGCGCACGAGCTCATCGGACTGGGTGAAGCCAGCCGGAACCGACGTCGCACCGCCCTTGGCGGCGACGGCGCTGATGCGCGCGTCGATCGGGAGACCGAGGGCGACGATCCGCTCGGCGGCCGTGTCGGCGAAGTCGCCGGCGTGCGCGACGATGGTGTCGAGAAGCTCATGAACTCCGACGAAGTTGGCGCCGCGGACATGCCAGTGCGCCTGCTTGCCGTCGATCGTCAGCGCCTGGAGACCGAGCACGACGGGGGAGAGGAACTGAGACGCTGCAGCGGCCACGGTCGGGTCGCTGGCGGTGGTGGAAACGGTCTGTACCTTGCTCATTGTGACTCCTCCGGAGTTGTCTCTTCGTGCCTGATGAGGACAACGCTACTCGTCTGAAATCATTCCGCAAGCAAGCGAAGGCTCGGCTTAGTGGCCCGGAATCACGCGGAAATCCGGGCTTGGGAGGATAGTCTCACCTTATGAGCATCGCTGCCGGAGCCTCCGTCCTCGCCCTGCCGGGGAAGTCCCCGCGGATCGCCGCCGACGCGTTCATCGCCGAGGGCGCACGCATCGTGGGAGACGTGTCGCTGGCCGAGGGTGCGAGTGTCTGGTACAACGCGGTCCTTCGAGGCGACTCTGCCTCCATCGCGGTCGGACGCGACAGCAACGTCCAGGACAACGTCTCGGTCCATGTCGACGCGGCGCATCCGGTCGTCATCGGCGCGAAGGTGTCGATCGGTCACAACGCGGTCGTCCATGGGTGCACGATCGGAGACGGTTCGCTCATCGGCATGGGAGCCGTCGTGCTCAGCGGGGCCGTCATCGGCGCCGGCTGTCTCATCGCCGGTGGAGCCGTCGTGCTCGGAGGCACAGAGGTGCCAGACGGATCACTGGTGGCCGGGGTGCCCGCGAAGGTGCGCCGAGCGCTCAGCGACCAGGAGCGTGCTGACCTGATCGCGAACGCCGACGTCTACCTCGCGCACGTCCGGACCCACGCCGCGGCGACACCGATCTGATCGGAATCGACCGATAGGCTGGTCCTCACGGGGCGGTGGCCAAGCTGGTTAAGGCAGTGGGCTCATAACCCAACGATCGCGGGTTCAAGTCCCGCCCGCCCTACTCCTGCTCCGCTTCGCAGCGACGTCATCGGTCGACCGCTGTCGATCGAGGGACGACGTCGCGAGGACTGTTCCGGCGGCGATCCCGCCCAAGGCGCCGAAGACCATGTCGCCGATCGTGTCCTGGTAGGTGACGAAGATCTCGTCACTGAGGTAGGCCCAGCCGAGCCACTCGATCATCTCCCACACCGCGCTCAGCGCCAGCGCCAGGACGGGCGCGAGGATCAGCGAGGTGCGTCGGCTGGCGCCCGAGTCGCGAGTCAGGGGCACGACATCTGCCCGGGTGAGGATCAGTGCGGCGACGACCGTGAGAACCCCCGTGCAGATCAGGTGCAGGAGCAGGTCCCATCCGGGGATCGACCGGTACAGGTCGAGCACATTGCTCCACGCCGCCACGAGCACGGTGGCGCACACGGTGAGGTCGAACCACCCGCGCATGCCCAGAACTCGCGGCAGCATCAGAGCGGGAAGCGCAAGCGCCGCGATGCCGGCGTCGGTCGGGGCGAGCCATATCAGCGCGACGGCGACCCCGATGATGCCCACCGCCCGCACGACGTCGGCCGACCACTCCGTGACGGTGCGCGGCGGTCGCAGGAAGTCCTCTTTCACGGTGTCCTCCCCGTCAGGCGCAGGAGCGCCTGCACCGGGCGATGATCCGAGGGCGCGATCCCGTCGAAGACGTGTGCGTTCACTGCAGCGGCACGGACTCGGACATCCGGACTGACGAGCAGCCAATCGATGCGTCGACCGCCGACCTTCGGACGCCGATATCCGCTGAGGGTGCTCCACAGGGGCGTCAGCCGATCATCTGCCGCGCCCCAGGAGTCGCTCAGATCGGCGCGCGAGACGAGTGTGCGCAGGGCCTGGGAGCCGGGGCCCGCATTCAGGTCTCCCATCACGACCGTCGGAAGGGAGCGCGCGCGAACCAGTGCGGCGATGACCTCGGCAGAACGTCGCCGAGACCGACGCGAGAGATGATCGAGATGGGTGTTGACGACCAGGAACGCGACCCCTGTCGACCTGTCCCTGAACTCCGCGGAGACGACGATGCGAGGAAAGAGCGCTCCCCATGACAGGCTGCCCGGCTCGTCGATCCGTGTCGAGAGAGCGTGTTGGTCCCACCCGCGCAGTTCCAGCCGCGACGCGTCGTAGAGGATGGGTGTTCCCTCACCCGTGCCATCGCGGTTCCTCCCTCTGCCGACGAACCGATGGTCCCGCCCGAGGGCGTCGGTGACGGCCTTCAGCGATCGGGGGAGCACTTCCTGCAGTCCGAGGACGGTCGGCCGCTCCGAGCGGACCATCTCGGCGACCGCAGGCTCGCGATGGCTCCAGCGGTCACGCTTCCGACGCAGGGCGCCTTCCATCGCGCGACGGATGTTGAACGACATCACGTGCAGGTCCGGTGCAGCAACGGGACCGATCAGCGGCACGACCGTCACCGGGCGCTCCGTCCCGCGGTGCTGAACAGGCGGCGGCGGACGATGAGCCGTCCCCAACGCAGGGGTGGGAAGTCGCGGGGCCAGTGCACGAGCACGCTACGGACGCCTCGGTGCACGCGTCGACCGAACTGTCCTGCGGTGAGCGGCCTCATCGACATCCCCATCGTGGTGTGCGGGAGCCGGGCGATGCGGTGGTTCTCGCCGAGGTGGAAGGCGAGGTCGAGGTCGTCGTGGATGTCGGGGTCTCCTCGGTGCACGTCGGACCGCACGGCCTGCCAGGCCTCCCTGCGGAACGCGAGATTGGATCCGAAGAGGGGCAGATGTCCGAGAGTGACGCTCAAGAGGGTCATATAGGCGCCGAGATAGAGCCGCGAGAGTGGCGTGCGCAGGGCTGCCGGCCCGTCCGTGAAGCGCGCGGGCCCAGTGATCGCCCCGAGGTGCTCGTCGTCGTCGAAGGCCGAGACGATGGCCGTGATCCACTGAGCATCCGGTTCGCAGTCCGCGTCGAGGCGCAGGATCAGTTCGCCGAGAGCCGCGTCATACCCGGTCGACGCTGCAGCGGGAATGCCGGGATCGAGACACGTCAGCACGCGCGCACCCCAGGCGAGGGCGACGGAGGCCGACGAGTCGGATGAGCCGTTGTCGACGACGATGATCTCGTCGGCCGGCTGGTCCTGGGCGTGCAGAGCGCTCAGGCAGCGCGCCAGCAGCTCGGCATCGTCCTTGACCGGGATGACCACTGACGTGGTGAGCCGTGTGCCCTGATTCGCCGTCGACGGAAGGCCATCGACCGCCTCCATCGTGTGCCCCTCGGTGTGTGCCGTCATCGGTTCGATCGTGGCATCACCCGACGTCGGGCGCGAGGGACTTGACACCGGCGGGTGCGTGCCGATGCCTGTGGACGTCAGCGAGTGCCCGCGGCGTCGAGGTCGGGCGAGGGGTCGATGACCTCGTCGACGAGCGTGATGCCCCCGCTCGAGTTGGCCGAATGAGCGAGATCCTCGATCCATCGGCGGCTGAGCTCGGGCGTCTCGCTCTCGTCGAAGACGAACCGCAGCGGGATCGACGGATGCAGCCAGACCGTCGAACGGCCTTCGGTGTCACCGTCGGGATGCTTCCACGTGAGTGTGAAGCTCTCGTTGCGACGCAACTTCGTCGCGACGACGACCTTGAGGTGCGCGAGCGCCCGATCTTCGATATGGATCGGCTCCGAGCCGCCGTAATAGAGAGAACCCATATCTCGGAATATATGTCTCAGTCGGCGCCGCTCTCGGCGTGCTGGTCGCGGCGCGCGACACGTGCGAACAATCTGTTCGCATAGTGTCATCGACGGTGCTTCGCCGCCGTCACAGAAGGAAGCACGCCGAAGCTCTCGCGATACGCCGCGGCGAAGCGAGACGGATGCGAGAAACCCCACCGTCGGGCCACCGCGGCGACCGTCGTCGGTGAGCCCGAACGCAGATCGCGGTGCGCTCCATCGAGGCGCGCCTGCCTCAGCGACTCCGCCGGCGTCGTGTCGAGTGCGCGCCGAAAGGCGTATTGAAGGCCTCGCGTCGAGATGTGGACGGCAGCGGCGACGTCGTCGACCGTGATCGGCCGGTGCGAATTCTCGGCGATGAAGGCGAGGGCGCGACGCACCGTCGCCGGCGCCGGCATGCTTTGCGCCGGCCGATGCCGTTGCAGGCGACTCGTCGTCGCGAAGGCCGCGAGCGTCGTCGCCGCGGCATGGCGAGCCAGTTCGCTGCGCACGAGATCGTCATCGTCCGTATCGTCGACGAGATCCGCGGCGCTCATCTCGAGATACGCGAACATGCGATCCCAGGCGGCCCCAGCGTGCGCGGAGCGCGGAGCGAGATCGCCCACGCGGACGGATACGCGGTCGTCGCCACTGATCCTCTTCGCGAGGCGGGTCAGGGTGTCCCGCTCGAAGACGAGTGCCGTGACCCTCGCTCCCGCATCCCAGCGGGCGCGCACTCTCGGACCATCGGAGATCCAGGGGAGACTCGCATCGAGATCTCCTCGATCGGAGTACACCCGGGCATCGGGCCCATCGACACGGCAGACCAGCACCTGGTCCTGTGGTTCGGCTGTCGAGCGCACCTCGGCGGCGAGGTCGTAGCGCACGAGACTCACGGCACCGAGATCGGCAGAGTGCCAGTCGAAGCGGAAGCGTTGCGGGTCGACGTCGTGCAGTACGGCGGACGGGACGAACTGCTTCCAGGTGCTCTCGACACGCGAGACGTCACTGGTACGGAATCGCATCGCGGGGCACCTCCTGAACGGTTCGACGTGCACGGACCGGCCAGGTTCCGTCGAGGCGCTCATCAGGTTCGATGCGGCCCATCCGGATGAAGTACTCCGTGAGGCTCGCCGCCTGAGAGCGGGCCCACCCGATCTGGCGTGTGTGCAGCTCTTCCAGCGTATCCGGAAGCACGAACTGGCGGGCCAGAGCCTGCGCGACCCGGCCGGCGGCCACGGCATCCGCCGCCGCTTCGTGGGCGTCCTCGAGGCGCACCGCATAGAGGGCTGCGACCACCTCGAGCGTGCGTTTGCCCGGACGATAGCGGTCATAGGCCTTGTCGATCACGAGCGGGTCGATGATCGGTGAAGGGTCCTCCAGTGGCGGGATGCCGTGGCGATGCGACTCGTGCGCCAGGAGGGAGAAATCGTATGCGGCGTTGTAGGCCACGATCGGCACACCCTGAGAAAGCAGGGATCGCAGGGCCGCCGTGACCTCTCGGACCACCTCGGCGCCCTGCCGTCCGTGGCGGCGCGCGTGCTCGGTCGTGATCCCGTGCACGGCGGTGGCGCCGTCCGGAATCGGAACGCCGGGATCCGCGAGCCAGTCCCGTGCGGCGATCTCGCGGCCGCCGGCGTCGAGGAGCCCGACGTGTGCGCTGACGATGCGATCGTGCTCCACGTCCACACCGGTCGTCTCGAGGTCGAACACGCCTACGCGAGTGATCCAGTGCGGGAGCGAGGGTGCCGGGGGCATGATCTCACCGTAGAACCGGGCTCCGACATCGGGGCGGAGGCACACGGGGATCCCGCATGCGACGACCCTAGACTTGATCCATGCCCGCGCCCTCTCCGTATGCCGACCGTCTGAGCCGACTGCCGGTCGTGCGTCATGAGGTCGAGGTCAGAGGCGGGACGACCGTGTACTGGGAGTACGGTCCCTCCGACGCAGATGTGACAGTCGTCGCCGTGCATGGATTCCGAGGCGAGCACCACGGTCTCGAGCCGGTTCTCGCGTTCCTTCCCGAGGTCCGGGTCATCTCTCCCGACCTTCCCGGCTTCGGAGAGACGGCGCCCGTCGCCGGGCGCTCGTACGATCTCGATGAGTATGTCGCGTGGCTGACCGAGTTCGCCGCTGCGGTGGCCCCCGGGGCGGTGATCCTCGGGCACTCCTTCGGATCGATCGTCGCCTCCGCGGCCGTGGCGGCAGGGCTCGAGACTCCGCGGCTGATCCTCATCAATCCGATCGGCGCACCCGCCCTCGAGGGCCCCAAGGGCATCATGACGCGGCTGGCCGTGCTGTACTACTCGCTCGGGGCGCGGCTGCCCGAGCGGCTGGGCACTGCTCTGCTGCGGAATCGACTGATCGTCAGAGTCATGAGCATCACGATGGCGAAGACGTCGGACCCGCAGCTGCGACGTTTCATCCACGATCAGCACGACACCTACTTCTCGCGCTTCGCCGACCGCGATGTCCTGCGGGACGCGTTCGTGACGAGCGTGTCGCATGATGTGAGCGAATTCGCCCGCTCGATCCCGACGCCGACTCTGCTCATCGCCGCTCAGCGCGACGACATCACACCGATCGAGGTCGAGCGGGAGCTCGCCACCAGATTCGATGACGCGACCCTCGTGGAGATCGCCGAGGTCGGACACCTGATCCATTACGAGACGCCTGCCGAGGCTGCAGGCGCCGTACGACGATTCCTCAGGATTCCCGTCTCGCGAGCCCGATGAGGCCGGCAACCCGGAAGGGGATGACCTCGCCCATGGCCAGGGAGGTCTCAGTCCGCTCGACTCCGTCGATCGACAGGATGCGCGCATCGGTGTCGAACAGGTGGCGGGCGTCCCTGCACGCGACGCGTGCAAGCAGATCGATCGATCCGCTGAGTCCGTGCGCCTGCACGACCTCGGGAATGCGCGCCAGTTCGTTGATGATCCGCGGCAATTCGGTCTGACGCACGCCGATGCTCACGAACGCCTGAAGGGGGAACCCCAGCACGTCGGTCGAGAACGACCGCTCGTACGACTGGAAGATCCCTGTCTGCTCGAGTCGCGCCATGCGCGCCTGGATGGTGTTGCGGGAGAGTCCGAGATTCTCCGCCAGCGCCACGATCGTCACGCGAGGGTCATCGGCGAGTGCGGCGAGAAGTTCCAGATCAATGCGGTCAAGTCCGGCCATAGTGCCAAACGATAGCAGGCACGATGTACCCCAGATTTGGCAACATGCTCAAGCCGCTCTCGATTGCTTGAGCGAGGTGATGAGCGGACGTACTCTCAAGTGAACCGGCGCTGAGGCCGGGGCCGCGCGTAGAACCCGTGACGACGGCCACGAACGAGGAGGACGACGATGTCACCCCAGATCACTCCGATCGCCGACATGGCGCAGGATCTCGAACTCGCGGAGCGCATCCTCGCGCCGGACGGCGAGCGCGTCGCGAACACTCGTCTCGACGGGTTCGTCGCCGACGTCGACGGTGCCGGACTGCGCGCGCTTCACCGCGACATGGTCATCCTCCGGCGCATCGACGCGGAGGGGGTGGCGCTCCAGCGTCAGGGCCAGCTGGGTCTCTGGGCGCCATGCCAGGGGCAGGAGGCGACCCAGATCGGAACCGCGAGGGCGCTCGCACCGCAGGATTACGTCTTCCCGAGCTACCGCGAGACGGGTGTCATCTATGCACGTGGCGCGCAGCCGGGCGACTTCGTCCGTATGTGGCGTGGTGAAGAGGGCGCGGGTCACGACCCCGCAGCGCTCCGCGTCGCTCCGTTGCAGATCATCATCGGAGCGCAGACGCTCCACGCGGTGGGGTATGCGCTCGGCATCCGTCATGAAGATGCGGACGAGGTCGCCGTCACCTACTTCGGCGACGGTGCCACGAGCCAGGGAGATGTGAACGAGGCGATGATCTTCGCGTCCTCGTATCAGGCTCCGGTGGTGTTCGTCTGCCAGAACAACCACTGGGCCATCTCGGAGCCGGTGTCGGTGCAATCGCAGTATCCGATCGCCGGACGCGCGCCCGGCTTCGGCATCCCGAGCCTGCGCGTGGACGGCAACGACGTGCTGGCCTGCATGGCCGCGATGCGCTGGGCTCTCGCGCACGCGCGGTCCGGACAGGGCCCCGCCTACATCGAGGCCGTCACATATCGCATGGGTCCGCACACGACAGCCGACGACCCGACCCGCTACCGCAGCGACGACGAACTCCAGGCATGGCGTGAGCGTGACCCGATCGCCCGGCTGGAGGCACACCTGCGCTCGATCGGGGAGCTCGACGACGACCAGCTCGCGGACACGCAGAGAGCGGCGGACGCCGCGGCTCGAGACATGCGCGCCGAGTGCTTGGGCATGGTGACGCGTCCTCCGCTCGCGGTGTTCGACGGCGTCTACGCAGAGCCGCACTCGGGCCTCGAGCGGCAGCGCGACGAGTACGCCGCGTACCTCGCGTCGTTCGACGGCGAGGCGTGAGCATGACTCAGATCACTCTCGGAAAGGCGCTCGGAGCAGGTCTACGACGGGCGATGCGCGACGACGACAAGGTCGTGCTGCTGGGCGAGGACATCGGCAAGCTCGGAGGCGTCTTCCGCATCACGGATGGACTGCTCGACGAGTTCGGGCCCCAGCGTGTCATCGACACGCCCCTCGCTGAATCCGGCATCGTCGGCATGGCGGTCGGGTTGGCGTTCCGCGGCTATCGCCCTGTGGTCGAGATCCAGTTCGACGGTTTCGTCTATCCGGCTTTCGACCAGATCGTCGCGCAGGTGGCGAAGCTGCACTACCGGACGCAGGGCCGGGTGAAGATGCCGATCACGATCCGCATCCCCTGGGCGGGAGGCATCGGTGCTGCCGAGCATCACTCGGAATCGCCTGAGGCGTACTTCGTGCACACCGCAGGGCTCCGTGTGATCGCGGTCTCCAATCCGGAAGACGCCTATCGGAGTCTTCGCCAGGCGATCGCGTCGGACGACCCGGTGATCTTCTTCGAGCCGAAGCGGCTCTACCACCACAAGGGCGATGTCGATCTCGACGCCCCGCTCGCGGATGCCGCACCCATGGGACTCGCGCGAGTCGTCCGCACAGGCGATGATGCGACTCTCATCACCTACGGGGCGATGGTGACGACCGCGCTGCAGGCCGCCGAGGCCGCCGAAGACGATGGCATCTCGCTCGAGGTCATCGATCTGCGTTCGCTGTCGCCGGTCGACTACGACACCGTGGCGACGTCGGTCCGCAAGACCGGCCGTGTCGTCGTCGCGCACGAGGCGTCGCGAGAGGCCGGTATGGCGGCTGAGGTGATCGCGAGCGTCACGGAGCGCTGCTTCGAGTACCTCGAGTCGGCGCCGTTGCGCGTGACCGGACACGACGTCCCGTACCCGCCGGCGAAGCTCGAGAAATACCATCTGCCGGATCTCGACCGACTGCTGGACGCCGTCGACCGGGTGCTCGACCGTCCGAACAGCCTGACGGGAGCAGACGCGTGAACGCGGAGTTCAGACTGCCCGACCTCGGAGAAGGACTGACCGAGGCGGAGGTCGTCCAGTGGCTCGTCGCTCCCGGCGATGTCGTCGCGCTCAATCAGACTCTCGCCGAGGTCGAGACCGCCAAGGCGATCGTCGAGTTGCCTTCTCCGCACGCAGGCGTCGTCACAGCCCTGCATGCTGCGGCGGGGGAGACCGTCGCAGTGGGCGCGCCGCTGATCGAGTTCGATGTCGAGGGAGCCGACGACGCTTCGTCTGCCGCCTCGGATGGCGGCGGTGCTGAGGAGAAGGCGCAGCCTAACCTCGTGGGCTACGGAGCTGCGCCATCAGCATCCGGGCGACCGGCCCGACGTGCCAGACGTGCGGTCGGCGGACGGGCGGCGACCGACACGGCCGTGCTCGAAGCGGCGCCGCACGACGCGTCGCCGACCGTGAGCGTCGAGGTCGTCGCCGAGCGGCCGCGCTCCACTCCGCCCGTGCGTGCGTATGCCAAGCGTCTCGGGATCGATCTCGTGCTGGTGGCGGCGACGGTGGGGGATCGCGTGATCACCCGCGGGGATGTCGACGACTACGCGTCTCGCACGGCGACGACCGCAGAACAGGTCGATCCCGCGCCTCCCCGACCGCGGGTTCCGGACGATGCCGCGAGCCTCCGTGATGGCTCTCGGGAGACGCGGATCCCCATCCGCGGAGTTCGCAAGCACACGGCTGCGGCGATGGTCGAGAGCGCGTTCACCGCACCGCACGTCACGGTCTTCCACACGGTGGATGTCACGGCGACGATGGACCTCATCGCCTCGCTGCGGGGCGACCGCTCACTCTCGGAGCATCGGATCGGTCCGCTTGCGGTGGTGGCGAAAGCGGCCTGTCTCGCCTTGAGTCGCACGCCCGGGCTCAATGCCCGATGGGACGAGTCCGCGGGCGAGATCGTGCAGTTCGGATACGTGGACCTCGGGATCGCCGCAGCGACCGAGCGGGGACTCATCGTGCCTCACATCCGCGACGCCGAGTCTCTGACACTCACGGAGCTCGCCGATGCGGTGGCATCTCTCGCCGTCACCGCGCGGGAAGGACGCACATCTCCTGTCGAGCTGGCGGGCGGCACCTTCTCCATCTCGAACATCGGTGTGTTCGGCATCGACTCGGGCACCCCCATCCTGCCTCCGGGGCAGTCGGGAATCCTCGCCGTCGGCGCCGTCCGGCGCCTTCCGTGGGAGTACCGCGGTGAGATCGCCCTTCGCCAGGTGATGACTCTCAGCCTGTCGTTCGACCACCGCATCGTCGACGGGGCGGAGGGAGCGAGGTTCCTCAAGGACGTCGCGGACGTGTTGGAGGAACCGGGGAGGGCGATGCTGCTCAGGTAGTCGCTCGGAGCGCTGATTCCGCCATCGCGGCGAGCACTGTCGCGGTGGCGGAGCGCTGCCGGGACGCCGCGCGCGTGCTGTGCGGCGTCGAGTTGATGAGCCCGAAGCACGCTTGCACCCGCAGACGAAGCTCGTCGGCGTCGGCATCGACCAGAGGGCTCAGGGTCTCGATCCAGAGCTCGATGTATGCGCGCTGCAGCCGGCGGACCTCGGCATGATCCTGAGCGGCGAGATGCGCGACGTCCCGGTCATGCACTCGGATCACATCCGCGTGACCCAGCGCGAACTCCACGTGGAAGGCGACGAGCGCGCGGATGCGCTCCTCGGGTGTGGACCCGCCCGCCGCGACACTCGTGCCGCCCGAGACCAGGTCATCGCTCACCTGGACGAGCACGGCGCCGAGCAGCGCCTGCTTGCCGGCGAAGTGGCGGTAGACCGCCGGTCCGGAGACGCCTACGGCGGCGCCGATGTCTTCGAGGCTCACACCGTTGTATCCGCTCTCGGCGAAGAGCCGTGCGGCTTCTCGGAGGATGGCGTCAGACCGCTCCGCCTTGGCGCGGTCTCGCGCAGTGGGAGGGCTTGTCATCTCAGTTAATCCTCGCTAACCTGATGCGATCGGTTAGTGAACACTAACCGAGAAAGCATCGAATGCGCCAGGGCGATGACGCCGGCGCGATGTGGTCGAGGAGGACGTCACGATGCCCGCAACCCAGCAGTCTCTCGCTGCCGAGCTGCACGAACGACTGACCGTCGCCGCTCAAGGGGGGCCGCAGGCATCCCGGGAACGGCACATCGCGCGCGGCAAGCTCCTCCCGCGTGATCGCGTGACCAGACTCCTCGACGAGGGCAGCCCCTTCGTCGAGATCGCCCCGTTGGCGGCCGACGGACTGTACGGGGGAGAGGCGCCAGCCGCGGGAGTCATCGCGGGGATCGGCCTCGTCCACGGCAGGCACGTGATGGTCGTGTGCAACGACGCGACAGTCAAGGGCGGAACCTACTATCCGCTCACGGTCAAGAAGCACCTGCGCGCACAGGAGATAGCGCTCGAGAATCGACTTCCGTGTCTCTACCTCGTCGACTCCGGCGGCGCCTTCCTCCCCAAGCAGGACGAGGTGTTCCCGGACCGCGAGCACTTCGGACGCATCTTCTTCAACCAGGCCAGGATGTCCGCGGAGGGGATCCCGCAGCTCGCCGCCGTGCTCGGTTCGTGCACGGCGGGCGGAGCCTATGTCCCCGCGATGAGTGACGAGACCGTCATCGTGCGTGGCCAGGGGACGATCTTCCTCGGCGGCCCTCCGCTCGTGAAAGCGGCGATCGGTGAGATCGTGTCAGCGGAGGAGCTCGGCGGCGGCGAACTGCACGCCCGGCGCAGCGGGGTGGTCGACCATCTCGCCGAGGATGACGAGCACGCACTCGAGATCCTGCGCGACATCGTCGCCACCCTGCCGTCGCCCCTCGCTCCGGTCTGGGACGTGGTCGAGTCGCGTCGGCCGTCCGAACCCGGCTCGCTCTATGACGTCGTCCCGGTCGACGTCAACACCCCGTACGACGTGCACGAGGTGATCGATCGGCTGATCGACGGCGGCACGTTCCGCGAGTTCAAGAAGGAGTACGGCACGACTCTCGTCACCGGCTTCGGGCGCCTGCACGGGCACCCGGTCGGGATCGTCGCGAACAACGGAGTGCTCTTCAGCGAATCCGCCCTCAAGGGCGCGCACTTCATCGAGCTCTGCGACCAACGCGGCATCCCTCTGGTGTTCCTGCAGAACATCTCCGGCTTCATGGTCGGATCGGATGCCGAGGCGGGCGGCATCGCGAAGGACGGAGCGAAGATGGTCACCGCTGTCGCCAGCACCCGCGTGCCGAAGCTCACCGTCATCATCGGCGGATCCTTCGGGGCCGGCAACTACTCCATGTCCGGACGTGCATACTCGCCTCGCTTCCTGTGGACGTGGCCGGCCAGCCGTATCTCGGTGATGGGCGGCGCCCAGGCGGCCTCCGTTCTCGGGACGGTGAAGGACGACCAGCTGACGGCTCGCGGACAGGCGTGGAGTACCGACGAGAGGCTCGCGTTCGAACAGCCCATCCGGGAGCAGTACGAGACCCAGGGTGAGCCGTACTACGCCACCGCGCGCCTGTGGGACGACGGCATCATCGACCCCGCCCAGACCCGTGACCTGCTGGGGCTCGCCCTCGATGTGGTCGCGCGAAGCCCTCTGCCCGAGCCGCGTTTCGGCCTCTTCCGGATGTGACCGCAATGACGAACAGTGTCCCCACCTCCCATCGTTTCGACAGCGTCCTCGTCGCCAATCGAGGCGAGATCGCACGCCGGGTCATCCGCACTCTCAGTGCGATGGGCATCCGCAGCGTCGCCGTCTACAGCGATGCGGATGCCGACGCCCCCCATGTGCGCGAGGCCGATCAAGCCGTGCGGATCGGCCCGGCGCCGGTCGCCGAGTCGTACCTCGACATCGATGCCGTGATCGCCGCAGCCCGCGCGACCGGAGCGCAGGCCATCCATCCGGGCTACGGATTCCTCTCGGAGAGCGTCGGGCTGGCCGAGGCATGCGCGGAGAGCGGCATCGTCTTCATCGGTCCGTCGGTCGACGCACTCCAGATCATGGGAGACAAGGCGAAGGCCCGCGACCATGTCGTGCGATCCGGGGTCCCGGTGGTGCCGGGTTTCGATGCGAGAGGACTGTCGGACGCGGAGATCGCTGACGAGGCCGACGCTGTCGGCTACCCGCTGCTCGTCAAGCCGAGTGCGGGCGGCGGCGGCAAGGGTATGGAGGTCGTCGAGGCGGCATCCGGGCTCAGCGCCGCACTGGCGTCCGCTCGACGGGTGGCGCGTTCGGCGTTCGGTGACGACTCCCTGATCCTGGAGCGGCTCATCCGACGCCCCCGGCACATCGAGGTGCAGGTGTTCGGCGACGCTCACGGAACGGTGATCACCCTCGGCGAGCGCGAGTGCACGCTGCAGCGACGTCACCAGAAGGTGATCGAGGAGGCTCCCTCTGCGGGGATCCCCGAGTCGACGAGGGACCGACTCCTCGAAGCCGCCACGCAGGCCGCACAGAGCGTCTCGTACGTCGGCGCCGGAACCGTGGAGTTCCTCATCGACGCCGATCTTCCGGACCAGGTCTTCTTCATCGAGATGAACACCCGTCTGCAGGTCGAGCACCCCGTCACCGAGGAGGTCACCGGCCTCGACCTCGTCGCCCTGCAGATCCACGTCGCGGCAGGCGGACGTCTCGACCCTGCGCCGGGTCTGCACGGTCACGCCGTCGAGGCGCGCGTGTACGCGGAATCGCCGGAGCGCGGATTCCTGCCCTCGACCGGACGCGTGCTGCTGTTCGATCCGCCGCGCGGCGTGAGGGTCGATGCGGCCGTGGAGACGGGCAACGACGTGACCGGATTCTACGACCCGATGATCGCGAAGATCATCGCGTTCGCTGACGACCGGACCACCGCGCTCCGCCTGCTCGATGAGGCTCTGAGCAGGACCGTCGTGCTGGGTGTGGACACGAACATCGGGTTCTTGCGCACACTCTGCCGCGATGAGCGGGTCACGGCCGGGGACCTCGACACGGGACTCATCGAGACGCTTCTGCCGCTCGTCGAGGAGCCGCCATCGCCGACGATGCTGGCCGCCGCACGGCGAACTGTCTCAGGCACGGATGACGCGGTCGGCGCGACCAGGGTGAGTCAGCGAGCGGGCGCGGTGTGGCAGGACCTCACGCAGGACGATCGGCGCGAGATTTCCTTCCGGACCGAACGCGGCGAGGTCATCCCCGCGCCTGCATCCAGCGGCTCGCGGTCGCGCGCCATCGCTGCGGTGGACGACGACGGTGCGGTCTGGGTCAGCGAGGACGGACGCACCGTGCGCCTGGAGCCTCTCGATCGCCGAGCCCTGTTGCTGCACCGTCTGCAGCAGAGGGAGCAGAGCGAGTCCGCGAACGGTCCGGATGCGAGAGCTCCGATGCCGGGAAGCGTGGTGGCCGTGCATGTCCGCGATGGCGACGTCGTGACCGCCGGCACGCCGCTCGTCTCGATCGAGGCGATGAAGATGGAGCACCCGGTGCTGGCGCCCCAGGACGGGACGGTGCGCCTCCTGGTCGCCGTCGGCGATCAGGTTCGACGCGACCAGCCGGTCGCGCACATGACGACGGAGGAGAAGTGACGATGCATGAGCTGACCGATGAAGAGCGCGAACTCGCGGCGATGGTGCGCGAGTTCGCCGAGACGGTCGTCGCGCCGCAGTCCTACGAGGCGGACCGCATGCACACGCTGTCGATGGACGTGGTCGCCCAGATGGGTGACCTCGGGCTGTTCGGCCTGCCGTTCCCCGAGGAGTACGGGGGTCAGGGCGGCGACTACATGGCGCTGGGCATCGCGATCGAGGCGCTCGGACGCGTCGACCAGTCCATCGCCATCACGCTCGAAGCCGGAGTCAGCCTCGGTGCGATGCCCGTCTTCCGCTTCGGCACCGAAGAGCAGAAGCAGGAGTACCTGCCGGACCTGCTCGCCGGCCGAGCGCTCGCGGGCTTCGGCCTCACCGAGCCGGAGGCCGGGAGCGACGCGGGAGCGACCCGGACCACCGCCCGGCTCGACGGCGACGAATGGGTCATCGACGGGTCGAAGCAGTTCATCACCAATTCAGGAACGCCCATCACGCGTTTCGTCACGGTCACCGCGGTCACCGGGAACGAGGGGGGCCGCAAGCAGATCTCGACCATCATCGTGCCCAACGGCACACCCGGTTTCACCGTCGAGGCGCCATACGACAAGGTCGGGTGGAACGCGTCCGACACGCATCCGCTCAGCTTCACCGGGGCACGGGTCCCCGCCGGCAACCTCCTGGGCGAGCAGGGGAGCGGCTTCCGCAACTTCCTGAGCATCCTCGACGAGGGCCGCATCGCGATCGCCGCACTGTCGACCGGCGCCGCGGAGGGCTGCCTCGAGGCAGCCGTCGACTACGCGAAGAGTCGCACCATCTTCGGCAGCGCCCTCAGCACGCGACAGAACGCGCAGTTCACCCTCGCGCGCATGCGTGCCCGAGTGCACACGGCACGGCTCGCCTGGCACCACGCGGCACGGCTCCGTGACGCCGGGCGGCCGTTCGCGGAGCAGGCGGCGATCGCGAAGCTCGTGGCGGGCGAGGCCGCGATGGACAACGCCAGGGACGCGACGCAGATCTTCGGCGGCAACGGCTTCATGAACGAGTTCCCGGTGGCCCGTCACTATCGCGACTCGAAGATCCTCGAGATCGGCGAGGGCACCACCGAGGTGCAGCTCCTCGTGATCGCGCGAGCGCTGGGGCTCGCCGGGTAGCGTGGCAGGATGCCATCCGCTCAGCGAACCGAGGAGGTGAGGTGATCATGCACGACATCGTCCAGCGCGGTCTCTTCTTCGAGGAGTTCGTCACCGATGCCCGATATCTTCATCGCCCTGGGCGCACCGCGACCGAGGCCGACAACGTCCTCTTCACGACGCTCACGATGAACACCCAGGCGCTGCACCTCGACGCCGCCTTCGCCGACGGGCAGCAGCCGTTCGGTGCGCGCCTGATCAACTCGATGTGGACGCTCTCGACCATGGTCGGGGCATCCGTCGCGCAGCTCACGCAAGGCACCCTGGTGGCTCAGCTCGGGTTGGGCGAGATCGCCTTCCCGCATCCGCTGTTCGCCGGTGACACGCTGTACACCGAGAGCGTGGTCGTCGACAAGCGGCTCTCGACGTCGCGAGCGGGGCAGGGGATAGTGACCATCGCGCATACCGGACGCAACCAGGACGGCACAGTCGTCGCCACCGCGACCCGAACAGTGCTCGTGCACTGCCTTCCCGAGGGGGAACGATGAGCTTCGATCTCGGACCGGCACTGCTCTTCTGCCCTGCCGATCGACCCGAACGGTTCCGCGGCGCCCTCGAGAAGGCGGACGCTGTCATCCTCGACCTCGAAGACGCGGTCCTGGCCGAGGCGAAGGCCGCAGCTCGCGACAATCTCGTCGATGCCGACCTGGACCCCGATCGAGTGATCGTCCGCGTGAACGCACCGGGTTCCGACGCCTTCGTCTCAGACCTCGCCATGCTCTCTCAGACCGACTTCCGCACCGTGATGGTCGCGAAGACCGAGAGCGCTGAGAGCCTCACCGCTTTCGACGAGAGGTTCTCGTTGATCGCCCTGTGCGAGACGGCGAAGGGGATCCACGCGGCAGATCGCATCGCAGCACATCCGCAGGTCGTCGCGATGATGTGGGGCGCGGAGGATCTCGTCGCCTCCCTCGGCGGCACATCGAGCCGCACACCGGAGGGTGGCTATCGAGACATCGCGCGCTATGCCCGCTCCCGCGTTCTCCTCGAAGCGGGGGCACAGGGCAAGGGCGCCATCGACGCCGTGCACATCGAGATCGGCGATGTCGCAGGTCAGGAGGCCGAGGCTGTCGACGCTGCCGCGTCCGGGTTCGTCGCGACCGCGTGCATCCACCCGAGTCAAGTGGCGGTCATCCGCGCGGCGTACGCTCCGGACGACGCGACGCTCGAGTGGGCCCGCCGGGTTCTCGCCGCCTCAGCGAGCGAGCGAGGCGTGTTCCGCTTCGACGGACGCATGATAGACGAGCCCGTGCTGAGGCATGCTCGGTCGCTGCTCGGTCGCACCCGCTGATCGAATGACCTGTGGCGGTCTGTCGTTCAGACCAGGATCGCCTGGTCGATGAGACGCAGAGATCCGGGGGAGGCCTCGAAACGGTGGGCGGAACCGTTCGCGAGCACCTCGCCGACGCGCGGCAGCGTGCCGCCCGAGACGTGGTTGATCAGTGACCGGATCACGCCGCCGTGCGTCACGACGATGACGGACTCCGCCACCGGTGCGGAGCGACGGCGAGCATCGCGGGCGATCGCGTCGAGGGCGACCAGCGCCCGTTCGGCGACACCTTCCAGGGTCTCCGCGCCGGGAACCGGCGAGAGCCAATCGCCGTACTTCTCGATGTAGTCGGAGACGAGCATGCCCTCGCCCTCACCGAACTCGCGCTCGCGCATGTCCGGCACCAGCACGGGAGCCCCGAGGCCCAGGCTTTCGGAGATGATCTCTGCCGTCTCCCGCGCCCGCTTCAGCGGGCTGGCGTAGATCGAGTGATGTGTCACGCCCTCGAGACGATCCGCGGCGGTCCGTGCGTCCGCACGGCCCTTCTCGTTCAGGGGGATGTCGGTGGAGCCCTGGATCCGTCGGGCGAGGTTCCAATCCGTCTGGCCGTGGCGGATGAGCGTGAGCAGAGTCATTCGAGGAGCTCCTGGATCGCGGGGAGCACGTCGCTGGTGCCTGCGGCGATGGTGGCATCGGCCCAGACATCCGCGCGAGTCGGCTCGCGGTTGATGATGATGAGGGGGATGCTGCGGCGTCGTGCGCGCTCGACGAGGCGCACACCGGAGTTGACGACGAGTGATGAGCCGGCGACGATCAGCGCATCGCTCGCCCGGAGCAGCGACTCCGCGGCCTTGAAGCGCCCCTGCGGCACGTACTCGCCGAAGAACACGACGTCGGGCTTCAGCATCCCTTCGCACACCGTGCACACCGGCACGATGAAGCCGTCGGTGCTCTCGGGGAGCACGTCGCCGTCGGGAGCGAGCGCCACATTCTCGGGGACGGAGATCCACGGATTGCGCTCTTCGATCTGCACTGCGATGTCGCGGCGATCGAAGACCTGGCCGCACTTCAGGCAGAGAACCCTGCGCATGGTGCCGTGCACTTCGATGACGTGCGAGCTGCCCGCGCGCAGATGCAGTCCGTCGACGTTCTGGGTGATGACGCCGGTGACGTGTCCGGAGGACTCCATGGCGGCGAGAGAGAGATGGCCGGGGTTCGGCTCGGCGCGGGCGAACGCCCGCCAGCCGAGATGCCCGCCGACCCAATAACGACGCCGCGCCGTCTCATCGGCCAGGTACCGCTGGATCGTCATGGGATCAGTCCGGTTGCGCGACCCTTCGCCGCGGTAAGCGGGGATTCCCGAGTCCGTGGAGATCCCGGCGCCCGTGAGCAAGGCGATCTTCCGACCGCGCAGGAGTTCGGCGGTGCGAGCGATGGTGGTCGACAGTTCGACCGGACTCGATGCGCTCACAGGACCTCCCTGTGCGAGTCTACGGCGTGCGCAGGCCCGCTCGACGCGTCGCGGCCGACCGCGACGGCGACTCGGAGAGCGATGGCAGACTGGGGCTCGTGGAACTGCTGCGCGTGACGAATCCCGATGATCGACGACTCGACGACTATCGCGCACTGACCGACACCGCGCTCCGAAGTGTGAGCGACCCGGCCGGCGGGCTGTACATCGCCGAATCGACGAAAGTCATCGCGCGAGCCGTCGCTGCGGGGCATCGTCCGCGATCGGTCCTCGTTCAGGAGCGGCGGGTGGAGGACATCCGAGCGATCGTCGGCGAACTCGATGTACCTGTGTACGTCGTCCCGGACGAGGTGGCGGAGGCGCTGACCGGTTTCGCCGTGCACCGGGGCACGATCGCCTCGATGCATCGTCCTGACCTGCCGACGGTGCGTGAGGTCATCGACTCCGCCACGCTCGTGCTGATTCTCGAGAACGTCGGCGATCACACGAATGTCGGCGCCGCATTCCGTGCGGCCGCCGCGCTCGGAGCGGATGCCGTGCTGGTGTCTCCCGGGGGAGCCGACCCCCTGTACCGGCGCAGCGTGCGCGTCAGCATGGGAACGGTGTTCCAGGTGCCGTGGACCCGTATCACGGACTGGGCGTCCGCCGTCACCGACCTTCATGCCGCGGGGTTCGACGTCGCGGCCCTCGCGCTGAGCGACGACGCGGTGACTCTCGACGCCTATGTCGCGTCGCGTCCCGAGCGCGTCGCTCTCGTCATGGGATCCGAAGGCGACGGACTCTCACGCACCGCCCTCGACGAGGCAGACACCGTGGTGACGATTCCCATGTCGGGAGGCGTCGACTCGCTGAACGTGGCGTCTGCCGCGGCCGTGGCGCTGTGGGCGCTCGGACGCCGCTGACGGGATGAGATGAGATGGTCAGTCGGACGACGGGAAGATGATCGGCGAGGGCTCGGGACGCTTCGCGACGATGTGATCACCGGATGACTCATGGCGAAGACGCCGCAGCACCCACGGAACCAGATGCTCCCGCGCCCAGCCGAGGTCTTCGGAGCGCGCCTCCCGCCAGGTGCGCAGCGGAAGCGGCTCGGGCTGCATGGACTCGAGGTCGTTGGGCACGTTGAGCGCGCGCAGCGCCATGCGGGCGACCTCATGATGGCCCAGCGAGTTGTAGTGCAGACGGTCGTCATCGAAGAACCGCATGTCCTGCACGACCTTGAGCGCCCACTGGTCGGCGACGATGCAGTCGTGGCGCTCGGCGATCGCGCGGACGTTCTCGTTGTAGATCGCGACCTTGCCGCGGAACGCTCGGAAGACAGGAGTGAAGGCGGTGTCGATCCCGGTGAACAGCAGCACGGCGGCACCCGTCGATGACAGGCGTGCGACGGCGTCCTCCAGCTGGACGGCGATGGCGTCGGGGTCGGTGCCCGGACGGATCACGTCGTTGCCGCCCGCGCAGATCGAGATCAGGTCGGGATGCAGCGCCACGGCGGGTTCGATCTGGTCGCGCACGATCTGGGCGATCAGCTTGCCGCGCACGGCGAGGTTGGCGTACGCGAAGTCGTCGACCTGACGCGAGAGCACCTCGGCGACGCGGTCGGCCCAGCCGCGGTGGCTGCCGGGCTGCGAGGGGTCGGGGTCGCCGATCCCCTCGGTGAACGAGTCGCCGATCGCGACGAACCTCCGCCAGGGGTGCGGATTCTCGTTGTCGAGTTCCGGGGTTCGGATCGAATCCTGGTCTGTCATCCAGCTCTCCTTCGCGAACGAACGCGGCCCATCTGGGGCGGCCACGCAGTGACCGAGCCTACTCGGGTGCGTGGGCTGTGGGGAGGACGCGCGCGGCGGATCGCGTGAGCGTGCCGAGTGTCGGCGGCAGCGATTATCGTTGACTCGATGCTTTCTCCGTCCTTCCCCCAGCGCGCCCCCTGGGGTACTGCGAACAAGCTGCGCGCCTGGCAGCAGGAGGCGCTCGAACAGTACTTCCAGGCGGATCAGCGTGACTTCCTCGTCGCGGCGACACCCGGTGCAGGCAAGACGACCTTCGCGCTCACCCTCGCGGTCGAGCTCATGCGCATGGGGGAGGTCAACCGGATCATCGTGGTCGCGCCGACCGAGCATCTCAAGACGCAGTGGGCCGATGCAGCAGCGCGGGTGCACATCCGTCTGGATCCCCGGTTCCGCAACAGTCATTGGGCGCCGGCGCGGCATTACCACGGCGCCGTCGTGACCTACGCGCAGGTCGCGGCGAAGTCGTCGGTCCACCGTCATCTGACCGAGGATGCGAAGACCCTCGTCGTCCTCGACGAGGTGCATCACGGCGGAGACGCCCTCAGCTGGGGTGATGCGATCCGAGACGCGTACGGGCCGGCGAAGCGCCGACTGCTGCTGTCCGGGACGCCCTTCCGCAGCGACACCGCACCGATCCCGTTCGTGGAGTACCACCCTGACGAGTCCGGTGCACGGATCTCCCGCACCGACTACAACTACGGCTACGGTCGCGCCCTGGCCGACGGCGTCGTCCGCCCCGTGCTGTTCCACATGTACGCCGGCAAGATGCGATGGCGCACGAGCACCGGAGACGAACTCGAGACGCATCTCGGGCAGGACAACACCAAGGACGTGACCTCGCAGGCCTGGCGCACGGCGCTCGACCCCGAGGGCGAGTGGATGCCGGCTGTGCTGTCCGCAGCCGATCGTCGTCTGACCGAGATCAGGCATCACGTTCCGGATGCCGGCGGCCTGGTGCTCGCGACCGATCAGACCGTCGCGCGTGCCTACGCCAAGATCCTGCACAGCATCACCGGTCAGCAGCCGACGATCGTCCTGTCCGATGACGCGACGGCCTCCGAACGCATCGAGAAGTTCAGCAACAGCGAGGACCGCTGGATGGTCGCGGTGCGCATGGTGTCCGAGGGGGTGGACGTGCCGCGCCTCGCGGTCGGCGTCTACGCCACGTCGTCGTCGACGCCGCTGTTCTTCGCTCAGGCCATCGGCCGATTCGTGCGAGCACGCCGCCGTGGCGAGGCCGCGAGCGTATTCCTCCCTCAGGTGCCGGTCCTGATGGGTCTCGCGAACGAGATGGACAAGCAGCGCGATCACGCGCTCGACCGTCAGTCGAAGGACGACGACGGGCTCGAGGACTCGCTGCTCGACTCCGCGAACCGCGAGGACGACGCGTCCGACGCGCTGACCCAGGAATTCAGCTATCAGGCGCTCTCTTCGGTTGCACACTTCGACCGGGTCGTGTTCGAGGGCCAGGAGTTCGGTCAGCTGGCCGAGCCGGGCACCCCCGAAGAAGAGGAGTTCATCGGCTTTCCCGGTCTTCTCGAGCCCGAGCACGTGCACGAGCTCCTGATGCAGCGACAGGCACGGCAGACGCGACTGCGAGAGACGAGAGAAGCCGAGGCGGGCCCCACCGAGACGACGACGCTCCCTGCGCCCCTGCACCGCACGCTGCGCGAGCAACGGCAGCTGCTGAACAGCCTCGTGGGGCTGTACGCCCGTCAGAAGGGCGAACCGCATGGCGCGGTCCATGCCGAGCTGCGCCGGATCTGCGGCGGACCAGCAGTCGCCCAGGCGACCGTGACGCAGCTGCAGTCCCGTATCGACGTACTCCGCAAGCGCGTCCGCTCCTGAACCCTGGCGTCGGTTCGGATACCCGAAAAGCTGGCAATACCGTCGCCGGGTGCGACGGAGACGGGCTCCCGAAGCTAGCGTTGAACGGTTGCCCCGAGAACGGGGACCGTCGATCAGGAGACTTCATGACAGCCCCCGCTGCCGCCGAGCCCACCGCCGCAGACCGCCGCCGCTGGGCGCGGTACCTCGTCGAGGAACGCGCCGAAGGACACGTGTACCAGAAGCTCGCGAGCCGACGCACGGGTGAGGAGCGTGAGATCCTTCTCAGCCTCGCCGACGCCGAGCGGCGCCATGAGCAGCACTGGCTCGATCTGCTCGGCGCGGAACCGGGCCGATTGCCACGCGCCGGCATCCGCTCCCGCCTCCTCGGCTGGATGGCGGGCCGCTTCGGATCCATCTTCGTGCTCGCCCTCGCGCAGAGCGCCGAGGCACGTTCACCGTACGACTCGGAGCAGTACGCGACGCCGGCGATGCGCGCTGACGAGAAAGTGCACTACGAGGTGGTTCGCGGTCTCGCTGCGCGGGGCCGGCGTCGCCTGTCGGGCTCGTTCCGCGCAGCGGTCTTCGGGGCCAACGACGGCCTCGTGAGCAACCTCGCGCTCGTGCTCGGCATCGGCGCCACGGGCGTCAGTTCGGGTTTCGTCCTGTTCAGCGGCATCGCAGGCCTGCTCGCCGGGGCGCTGTCGATGGGGGCGGGGGAGTTCGTGTCCGTGCGGTCTCAACGAGAGTTGCTCGCGTCGACGGAGGCCAACGAGGATGCCGCGGCATCCGCCGCCGACCTCGACATCGATGAGAACGAGCTCGCTCTGGTATACCGGGCGCGCGGGATCGGCCAGCAGGAGGCTCTGGAGCGCGCACGGCGCATCGTCGATGCCGCGCGCGCCGGCGTGGAACGCACCGCCACAGGGCCGGTCCACGTCCATGCCGGAGACGACCACGAGATCGTCGGCAGCGACTGGACCGCTGCGATCTCGAGCTTCCTGCTCTTCGCATCCGGCGCGATCATCCCCGTGCTCCCGTGGCTCTTCGGGCTCGAGGGGACCACAGCGGTGGTCGTCGCTCTCGTGCTCGTAGGCATCGCGCTCCTGTCGACGGGAGCGATGGTCGGCATCCTGTCCGGAGGGCCGCCCCTGCGTCGTGCGCTGCGTCAGCTGGCGATCGGTTTCGGAGCCGCAGCGGTCACGTACGTGCTCGGTCTGGTGTTCGGCGTCGGCGCGGTCTGACAGGCGCCGGCCCGACCGCGTCGGACAGGACTCGGCGATCCACGCGAGTCCTGTCCGATGACACGGCGACATCGGAAACGAAGAAGGCCCCGGATATCATGTGGATATCCGGGGCCTGTCTGTGCGCGGAGGGGGACTTGAACCCCCACGCCCTTACGGGCACTACGACCTCAACGTAGCGCGTCTACCATTCCGCCACCCGCGCAGGTGTTGGATGTTCGTTGCCGAACGAAGATTTACATTAGCACGAGCTTCGGGGCACTCAGAAACCGACGGCGACGCCCGGGCGCGCCACGGCCTTTCGATAGCCTGGACTCCATGACTGACGTGTCTCTGCCCGAGGTGGTTCGCATCGCGCGCGACCTGATCCGATTCGACACCTCGAACTTCGGCGGGGGCAACGCGAAGGGCGAGCGGGAAGCGGCCGAGTACGTCGGCGCCTATCTGCAGGATCTCGGCCTGGAAGTCGAGTACTACGAGCCCATCCCGCGGCGCACGAACGTCATGGCGCGGGTGCCCGGACGCGACCGGAGCAAGCCGGCGCTCGTGGTGCATGGCCACCTCGACGTCGTCCCGGCCATGGCCGAGGACTGGACCGTCGATCCTTTCGCGGGCGTCGTCAAGGACGGCATGCTCTGGGGGCGGGGCGCCGTCGACATGAAGAACATGAACGCGATGATCCTGACGGCGGTCGGCGACCTGCTGCGAGCGGGCGAGCAGCCCGAACGCGACCTGGTGCTCGCCTTCTTCGCCGATGAGGAGAACGGCGGAGTGGAGGGATCGGCTCTCGTGGTGCAGAACCGCCCCGAGTGGTTCGAGGGCGCGACCGAGGCGATCAGCGAGGTGGGCGGCTATTCGATCACGGTCGACGATCGCCGCGCCTACCTGCTGCAGGTGGGGGAGAAGGCGCTCATCTGGATACGCCTCGTGGCGAAGGGCCGCGCCGGCCACGGAAGCCGTCTCCACGACGACAATGCGGTCACGAAGCTCGCGGAGGCCGTGGCGGCCCTGGGTCGCACGCGGTGGCCCCTGCGACTCACTCCCACCACCGAGGCACTGCTGCAGGGCTTGAGCGATCTCACCGGGCGCTCCGTCGACGACCCGGATGCCCTCGCGGCGGCTGCAGGGCCCGCCGAGGCCTTCCTCCGTTCGTCGTTCCGCACGACGACGAACCCGACCGCCCTGTCCGCCGGATACAAGCACAACGTGATCCCCGAGCGTGCCGAGGCGCTGATCGACGTGCGGGTGATCCCCGGAACCGAAGACGACGTGCTCGCAGAGCTGCAGCAGATCGTCGGCGACGAGATCGAGATCCAGACGGTGGTGCGGGACATCGGCATGGAGACGCCTTTCGACGGCGAGCTCGTCGAGGCGATGGTCGCGAGTCTCGGCCGGCATGACCCCGGTGTGCCGGTCATCCCGTACCTGCTGGGTGCAGGAACCGACAACAAGGCGCTCGCGTATCTCGGGATCACCGGGTACGGGTTCGCGCCTCTCCGGCTTCCCGCAGACCTCGACTTCACCGGGATGTTCCACGGGGTCGATGAGCGGGTGCCCGTAGAATCGCTTGTCTTCGGTCAGCGGGTGCTGGCCGATCTGCTGCGCACGTATTGAGCTCTCGGCTCCACGTCCGCGCACCACGACTCAGAAAGCTCCTCCATGCACTTGTTCGAAGCGCTCATCCTCGGCATCGTCCAGGGACTCACCGAGTTCCTCCCGATCTCCTCCAGCGCCCATCTGCGCATCCTCGGCACCTTCCTGCCGTCGGGCGAGGATCCCGGTGCCGCGTTCACCGCGATCACCCAGATCGGCACGGAGGCGGCGGTGGTGGTGTTCTTCTGGCGCGACATCGTGCGGATCATCGCGCAGTGGTTCCGGTCGCTGACCGGCAGGGTCCCGCGCAGCGATCCGGATGCGCGCATGGGATGGATGATCATCATCGGCAGCATCCCGATCGTGGTCCTGGGGCTGCTCTTCCAGGACCAGATCGAGACCGTCTTCCGCTCCCTCTGGATCGTCGCGATCATGCTGATCGTCTTCGGCATCCTGCTCGGGATCGCCGACCACGTCGGCGCGAAGCGGCGCAAGCTCGATCAGCTCACCTACCCGCACGGCATCGCGTACGGCTTCGCGCAGGCTCTGGCGCTGATCCCTGGAGTCTCGCGCTCCGGTGGAACGATCACGATGGGACTCTTCCTCGGCTACGAGCGTGCCGCTGCCGCTCGCTACGCGTTCCTGCTCGCGATCCCCGCCGTGTTCGGCAGTGGCTTCTACCAGGTGTTCAAGAGCTGGGACGAGCCGTCGTTCTTCTCCTTCGGAGACACGCTCGCGGCGACGGGCATCGCATTCGTCGTGGCGCTCGGCGTGATCGCGTTCTTCATGAACTACATCTCGAAGCGGAGCTTCCTGCCGTTCGTGATCTACCGCATCCTCCTGGGGACCGTCCTCCTGGTGCTGCTGGGGACCGGCGTCATCGCGGCGTGATGACGAGGGCCCCGGCGACTACCGCTTGTGGTCGCCGGGGCCGTCGCCACGGCGCTTGAGATAGCGCTCGAAGGCCTGAGCGATGGCATCGCCCGACGCATCGGGGGAGTCCCACGTGTCGCGCGTGCGCTCGAGCTGATGGATGTACTCGGTCATGTCCTCGTCGTCCGCGGCGGCGGCATCGATCGATGCCTCCCAGGCGGCGGCCTCGGTGCGCAGGTGGTCGCGAGGCACGTCCACGCCGGTCAGCTCCTCGAGCCGATCGAGAAGAGCGAGGGTCACCTTGGGCGACGGTGTGGCGGAGGCGACGTAGTGCGGCACGCTCGCCCACAGACTGGCGGTCGGAATGCCGGCGCTCTCGGCGAAGTGCTCGATGACGCTGAGAATTCCGACGGGGCCTTCGTAGAGCGAGCGCTCGAGGCCGTGCGCCTCGCGGACCTGCTCGTTCTGGCTCGACGCGAAGATCGAGATGGGGCGGGTGTGGGGCACGTCGGAGAGCATCGCGCCGAGCGTCACGAAGCCCGTGATGTCGTCGCGGAGAGCGACGTCGATGAACTCCGACGCGAAAGCCTGCCAGGTGCGCGCAGGCTCCACGCCCGTGAGGATCCAGAACTCGGGACCGGGACCCGGGTCGCGCGGGCGCCAGAGTCCGGCTTCGGGCCAGGTGAGCTGGCGACGCCCTTCGGCGTCCATCTTCGTCGCAGGGCGCGTGTACTGGTAGTCGAAGTACAGCTCCGGGTCGATCGAGTGCACGAGGTCGTAGTCCGTCGTCTCGCGCAGTGCGGCGACCGCGCCGCTCGCGGCTTCCCCTGCGTCGTTCCACCCGTCGAAGGCGACGATGACGATGCGTGAACCGAGGCCATCCATCGTGGGCTCCCTTCGTGGATTCCGGATCGGTATCCCTCCAGGCTAGTCCGACGGCGCGGGGACGGGGTGGAGCCACGGGTAACATGGTTCGGTGAGCAGACAGCCCCGCGCGATCCTCTGGGACATGGACGGAACACTCGTCGACACCGAGCCGTACTGGATGGCGGCCGAGACCGCGCTGGTCGAATCCTTCGGCGGCACGTGGACCCATGAGGATGCGCTTCAGCTCGTCGGCAACGGACTCATCGACAGCGCGATCATCCTTCAGAACGCGGGCGTCGACATGGATGCCGAGGCGATCATCTCGCTCCTCACCGACGGCGTGCAGGATGCACTGCGCACGCAGGGAGTGCCCTTCCGGCCCGGCGCCCGCGAGCTGCTGCAGGACCTGAGGTCAGCGGGGATCCCCACAGGACTCGTCACGATGTCGCTGCGTCGCATGGCGCTGAGCGTCGTCGACCTGATCGAGTTCCAGGCCTTCGACATCGTCGTCGCCGGCGATGATGTGACCAACCCGAAGCCCCACCCCGAGCCCTACCTCCACGCGGCATCCCTGCTCGAGATCGACATCGCCGATGCTGTGGTCATCGAGGACTCGCCGACCGGGCTCCGCGCGGGCATCGCATCCGGCGCCGTCGCCCTCGGCGTGCCGCATATCGTCTCGCTCGATCACGTGGGCGCGCATGAGCTGTGGCCGAGCCTCGAGGGGCGCACCGCCGCCGACCTGATCGAACTCTTCGACCGAAAGACCTCCATGACGGGAGCCACCCGATGACCGACACCACCTCACAGCGGCCGAGCGGGCCGTTCCGCGAGGGCGATCGGGTGCAGCTGACCGGCCCCAAGGGTCGCCTGCACACCGTGACCCTCCGAGAGGACGGCGAGCTGCACACGCACCAGGGCGTGCTCCGGCACCGCGACCTCATCGGTCTGCCCGACGGCTCAGTGGCCGCGAACAGCTCGGGACACGAGTACCTCGCGCTCCGGCCTCTGCTCCGCGACTTCGCGATGTCGATGCCGCGCGGCGCCGCGATCGTCTACCCCAAGGACGCCGCGCAGATCGTGATGCAGGCCGACATCTTCCCCGGTGCCGTCGTCGTGGAAGCGGGTGTCGGGTCGGGTGCCCTTTCGCTCTCGCTCCTGCGGGCCATCGGTCCGGTCGGCCGGCTGGTGTCGTTCGAGCGTCGTGAGGACTTCGCCCAGGTCGCACGGGGCAACGTCGAGACCTTCTTCGGCGAGACGCCGGACACCTGGGACGTCGTGGTGGGAGATCTCGCGGATGCGCTGCCGGCGGAGTTCCCGGCGGGCACGGTCGACCGTGTCGTACTCGACATGCTCGCGCCGTGGGAATGCATGGATGTCGTCGCCGACGCACTCACCCCCGGCGGCGTCGTGCTGTGCTACGTGGCCACCGCCACGCAGCTCTCGCGGGTGGCCGAGTACATCCGGAGCACGGGCCTGTTCACGGATCCCGAGGCGTCCGAGACGATGGTTCGCGGCTGGCACGTCGAGGGTCTCGCCGTGCGGCCCGATCACCGGATGGTGGCGCACACCGGCTTCCTCCTCACGGCTCGTCGGCTGGCGCCGGGCGCCGTGGCCCCTCAGGTGAAGCGCAGGGCATCGAAGAGCAGCTACGGCGATGCGGATGTCGAGGCGTGGACGCCGGGGGCTGTCGGCGATCGCGAGATCAACGACAAGAATCTGCGCAAGCGGGCGAGAGAGGCCGCGAAGGCCGCTGAGGGCGCCCGTCTCGCCGCCGGTTCGCGCGAATCCGAGCCACCGACGGAATAGACTGGAGCGCGTGCGTAAAACGTCCGCCGTTCTGGCAACCATCAGCCTCGCCGTCCTCACTCTGACCGGATGCGCCTCGGCGCCCTCGTTCGCCGGTGATGCGTGCGATCGGGCGGCGGCATCGACCGCATCCGTGAAGGATTCGGTCACCGTCGAGGGCGACCTCGGAGAGGCTCCGGACGTCACCGTGTACAGCCCGGTGAAGGCGGACGAGACGTCCTTCGCCGACGTGGTGACCGGCGAGGGAAACACCCTCACCACCACCTCCCAGCCGATGGTGCTCGACATCGCCTTCTATGGCGGCGAGAGCGGCGAGAAGCTGTACGAGTCCGAGTTCAACGGCGACCCGAGCCGTGTGCACAGCATCTCCTACTGGGCAGAGCGGTCCGCCGGTCTCGAGACCGTGTTGGAGTGCGCGACCGGAGGCAGCCGGATCGTCGCGGTGCTGACCCCCGAGGACTTCGGCGAGGCGAATGTCGAGGCCTTCGGTCTCGAAGAGGATGAGAACGTGGTCGCCATCATCGACCTCCAGGATGTCTACCTCGCTCACGCCGAGGGCTCATCGCAGTTCAACGACGCCCGGGGCCTGCCGACGGTCGTCCGCGCTCCCGATGGCACCCCCGGAGTGATCATCCCCGACAGCGACGCCCCCACCGAGACCGTCACTCAGACGCTCATCAAGGGTGACGGGGAGAAGGTCGAGAAGGAATCGACCATCGTGACCAACATCATGGCGCTCGGATGGGACGACAAGACGGTCACCTCGAGCACGTGGGGTGCCGAGCCCAACATCGGCCCCGCAGCGAAGGAGCTCGTCGGCGCGACGGGCGGCTCCCAGCTCCTGGTCGTCGTGCCCGAGGCAGACGGAAACCCGGCGACCGCGATCGTGGTCGACATCCTGGGCGTCGTTCCCGTCCCGGAGCAGTGATGGCGGCCCGTATTCCCGCGGAAGAGCGCCTGACGAATCTCGTCGTGGCGCTCATGGCCACGGAGATCGGGCTCACGAAGCAGCAGATCCTCGACAACGTGTCGGGTTACCGTCAGCGCGCCGATGCGGGCGTGCGTTCGGATGCACTCGAGAAGATGTTCGAGCGCGACAAGGACGAACTGCGCACTCTCGGCGTCCCCGTCGAGACGATCGGGGATCAGGCCGATCCGAATGACCTCCGCGAAGCGCGTTACCGTATTCCGCAGGCGGAATACGACCTGCCCAGCGATATCGAGTTCACGGCCGCGGAGCTCGCCGTGCTGCAGCTGGCGGGGAGCGTGTGGAGCGCCGAGTCCGCATCCGGCGACGCCAAGGCCGGCGTGCGCAAGATCCGGGCGCTCGGGATCGACGGCGACGAACCGATCATCGGGTTCGCGCCGCGGATCACCGCGCGCGATGCCGCTTTCCCTCCACTGCAGGATGCCATCGAGAAGAGCCGCGTGGTCGTCTTCGACTACCTCAAGCCGGGGGAGGGCGCACCGCGGCGCCGCAGCATCCGCCCGCTCGCACTCGTCGACTATGAAGCGAGATGGCACGTGTTCGGCGTCGATGTGGACATCGAGCAGGACCGCATGTTCCTGCTCAGCAGGATCGTCGGCGATGTGAAGATCACGGCGAAGGCATTCGACCCTGCGCTGCGCGAGGGCGCGGGGGAGCGTGCCCTGGCCGGTCTCGAGCGCGTCGCCGCTCAGAACTCTGCGCTGCTCGAGGTCACACCCGGCACCGAGGCGTCGCTGCGGCTCGGCCGCCGGGCGACTCCGGCGGCGACCCAGGGCATCCTCGTCCCGTTCGTGGACCTGCACATCTTCGCCGATGAGCTCGCGTCGTACGGTCCCGAGGTGCGGGTTGTCGAGCCTGCGGAGCTCCGCTCGGCCGTCGTCGATCGCCTGACCGCGGTCATGGCGACGAATTCGGATGCGGGGGAGGTCCGATGAGCACCCTAGGCAAGCCGCTGCTCGCCGCTGACCGAGTCCGCGTCTATCTGACTCTGGTGCCCTATCTCCTCGAGCACGGACAGGTCTCGCTCGCCGAGGCGGCTGCCGAGTTCGGTGTGACCTCGACGGAGATGCGGCAGATGGTCGAGAAGCTCACGGTCATCGGCCTGCCCGGTGATTCCGGCTTCTGGCAGCAGCCGCAGGAGATGTTCGACATCAACTGGGACCTCCTCGACGAAGAGGACATCATCGAGATCACCAACGATGTCGCTCTGCGCCGGGTTCCTCGATTCACGGCCCGAGAAGCCGCCGCGCTCCTCGCGGGCCTGCAGATGGTCGCGGCCGTGCCGGCGGTCTCCGACTCGGGATTGGTCAGCGGCCTCATCTCGAAGCTCTCGCGGGGCGCGGCCGATGCGCCGGCCGAGGTCGTCGTCGCACCCAGCGCCGTCGACGAGGTCCGCCAGGTGGTGTCGAGGGCCGTGCAGAACGGCGTCGCCGTGTCGTTCACGTATCAGGCTCCCGATGCCGCGCCCACGACGCGCACCGTGGATCCCGTGCAGGTGCTCATCACCAACGCGCAGTGGTACCTGCAGGGGTGGTGCCACATGCGACAGGCCATGCGCACCTTCCACCTGGATCGCGTGAGCGATGCCCGGCTGACCGACATCCCGATCACGCACGCGGGCGAGCACGTCCCGGAGGCCTTCTCGGCCGTCGAGGACGAGGGGGAGGTGCGAGTGCGGGTGCCCGAGCGGATGGCGCCCTTGCTCGGGGACTTCCTGACGGCCGACAACTCCGACGTCAGCGATGGGATCGTCACCGTTCGGCTGCATCTCGCAGACCCTCGGGGAGTGAAGCGACTGGCGGCGAAGTTCGGCGGCGCCCTCGAAGTGGTGGATCCCGGCGTCGCTCGAACTGCGGCGCGGGAATGGGCTGCGGCCGGACTCGCCCTGTATCGCCACCCCGAAGGCGACAACGCCCGTTAGACTTTCACCAAACGACGAAGGAGAATCATGGGCGCTTTCGGTTGGCCACATCTGCTGATCATCCTCGCCGTCATCCTGCTGCTCTTCGGTGCGGCGAAGCTGCCGGCACTGGCGAAGAGCCTCGGTCAGTCCGCCCGGGTGTTCAAGGGCGAGATGAAGGCGATGAAGAACGAGGACGCGACTGATGCCGCAGATCCGGCATCCCCGACCACCACGACCTCGGTCGCAGACACCACGGTGACGGCTCGCGACACGGATCCGGGTCAGCCTCCTCGATCCGCCTAGTTCGTGTCCGCTCTCGATTCCGCCGACCAGGAGACGCCGGGCCGTGACAGGCGGATGTCTCTCGGCGCGCACCTGATCGAGCTCCGTAAGCGTCTGTTCATCGCGGCTGGTGCCCTGGTGGTCGGCATGATCATCGCCTTCTTCGTGACAGGGCCGATCATCGACCTGCTCTCGGTGCCGATCGCCACGATCGCGGAGCAGCAGGGGCGCGAGTACACCGGCCTGAATTTCACCACCGTGACGAGCGGGTTCGATCTGCGCATGCGGATTGCCTTCGCAATCGGACTCCTGATCTCCGCGCCGGTGTGGCTGTGGCAGGTCTGGGCCTTCGTCATGCCGGGGCTCACGAAGAAGGAGACCCAGTACACCTGGGGATTCCTCGGGGCGGCCATCCCGCTGTTCTTCGGCGGTTGCACGGTCGCGTTCTTCGTGCTTCCGCATGTGATCGAAGTCATGGCATCGTTCGTCCCCACCGGCATGGCGCAGTTCTTCGACTACTCCACCTACTACGACTTCGTCTTCAAGTTCCTGCTCGTGCTCGGCATCGCCTTCGTGCTGCCTGTCTTCCTGGTGGCACTCAATCTCGCCGGCATCATGTCGGGCCGCGACATCCTGAAGGGCTGGCGAGTCGCCATCCTGGTGTGCACGATCTTCGCCGCCGTCACGACTCCGCCTGCTGATGTGTTCTCGATGCTGCTGCTGATGGGATCGATGATCGTGCTGTACTTCGCGGCGACCTTCATCTCGATGCTCTTCGACCGACGCAAGCGCAAGCGCGACGCCGCTGCAGGCATCGAACCCGTGGCCGTATGAGCTCGCCGGCCGAACGATACGCCGCGGCTCGACAGGCGGCAGGGCACCCGGCGACCGTCGCCTTCGCCGCGAACCAGAAGTTCGAGCTCGACCCCTTCCAGGTCGAAGGATGCCACGCACTCGAAGACGGCCAGAGCGTGCTCGTCGCCGCGCCGACCGGTGCAGGCAAGACGATCGTCGGCGAGTTCGCCATCCATCTCGCGATGCAGACTCCGCGCGACAAGGCCTTCTACACGACGCCGATGAAGGCGCTCTCGAATCAGAAGTTCCGCGAGCTGGTCGATGTGTACGGCCCGGACGACGTCGGTCTGCTCACCGGCGACACGAACATCAACGGCAACGCCCGGATCGTCGTGATGACGACCGAGGTGCTGCGCAACATGATCTACGCCGACTCGGCCGCGCTCCAGGACCTCCGCTACGTCATCATGGACGAGGTCCACTACCTCGCGGATCGTTTCCGCGGGGCAGTGTGGGAGGAGGTGATCATCCACCTGCCGCAGCACGTACGGCTGGTCTCCTTGAGCGCCACCGTCTCGAACGCCGAGGAGTTCGGGGACTGGCTCGACACCGTGCGCGGGGACACCGAGGTGATCGTCTCGGAGATCCGTCCGGTTCCACTCGAGCAGCACGTGCTCGTCCGTGATGATCTGCTGCCGCTCTTCGACGATCGGGCGGGGATCGCGACCGCACAGGTCAATCAGGAGCTGATGCGGATCCGCTCCTTCACCGGCTCCAACTACGACAACAATCGTTCGGCGCAGGAGTATCGCAGCAATCGCCATGCCGGCCGACAGGCGCAGCGCCCCCCACGGGGCGGACGTCGCCCCGTCCGTTCCGCGAACGTGCGTCGGATCGAGCGCATGGATCGCCCGGACGTGGTGCGGCTGCTCGAGCAGGCCAACCTCCTGCCTGCCATCTTCTTCATCTTCAGCAGAGTCGGGTGCGATGCGGCGGTGCAGCAGGTCCGGAGATCGGGCGTGCGGCTGACGTCGACCGAGGAGCGCGCGGAGATCCGAGCGATCGTCGAGGACCGGACCCGTTCGCTGCAGGATGAGGACCTCGGCGTGCTGGGCTACTGGGAGTGGCTCGAGAATCTCGAGCGCGGTGTGGCTGCGCACCATGCGGGTCTGCTGCCGGCCTTCAAGGAGGTCGTCGAGGACCTCTTCAAGCGCAAGCTCGTGAAGGTCGTCTTCGCCACCGAGACCCTGGCTCTGGGCATCAACATGCCCGCGAGAACCGTCGTTCTCGAGAAGATGGAGAAGTTCAACGGCGAGGCCCGAGTCGCGATCACATCGGGGGAGTACACGCAGCTCACCGGTCGCGCGGGACGACGCGGCATCGACGTCGAAGGTCACGCGGTGGTGCAGTGGACCGAGGGCATGGATCCGCAGGCGGTCGCGGCCCTCGCCTCTCGCCGCACCTATCCGCTGAACTCCAGCTTCCGGCCGACGTATAACATGGCCGTCAACCTGATCGATCTGTTCGGCAAGCCCCGGGCCCGCGAAGTGCTCGAGTCGTCTTTCGCGCAGTTCCAGGCCGACCGCGCAGTCGTCGGACTGGCGAGACAGGTCCGCGAAGCGGAGGAGTCGCTGGACGGGTACAAGGCGGCGATGGTCTGCGATCACGGCGACTTCCTGGACTACGCCTCGATACGCCGCGAGCTGAGCGATCTCGAGAAGAAGAACCGCCAGGACTCGAACGCGCCGCGCACATCGCGCGACAAGCGCATGAAGCAGATCCACAGCCTCCGCACGCGCATGCAGCGTCACGGATGCCATCGATGCCCTGATCGCGAAGCCCATGCGCGCTGGGCCGAGCGGTACTGGAAGCTCAAGCGTCAGAACGATCGCATCCGCCGACAGATCGAGACGAGGACCGGCACGGTGGCTCGCGTCTTCGATCGCGTCGTCGAGGTGCTCGAGACCCTGGACTATCTCCACCGAGACGACGAGGGGGAGACAACGCTCACCGAGGCCGGGCGGACGATGCGCCGGATCTACGGCGAACGCGATCTGCTGGTGGCCGAATCTCTCAGGCAGGGGCTGTGGAACGGTCTCGACGCGCCGTCCCTCGCTGCGATGGCCTGCTGCCTCGTCTACGAGCCTCGTCGCGACGAGGCGAACGCGGGGGAGCGGGACCTGCCCCGCGGTGCCTTCCGCGCAGCGTACGAGAAGACGACGACCCTGTGGGCCGAGCTGGACGACCTCGAGAAGGACCACCATCTGCCGGGATCCGAGCCTCTGTCGGCGGGCCTCGCCGGTGCGATGCACTCGTGGGCGCGAGGAGGGATGCTGGACCGCGTCCTCGTGGACGCAGACATGGCGGCCGGCGACTTCGTGCGATGGGCCAAACAGACGATCGATCTGCTCGATCAGCTCTCGATCGTCGCGGAAGACGGTGCGCTGGCCCGCAACGCCCGCGTGGCTCTGGACGGCGTCCGTCGCGGCATCGTCGCCTATTCCTCGATGTGAGAATAGGAAGGATGCCCGAACCCCGCGTGCCGCAGCGCCCCCTCCTGCCGCTCTCGCTCGCCCTCCCCGCTGCGGCGATGGCCGCGCTCCTGATGAATCTGTCCTATCCGTCCACTGCGGTGTGGGTGCTGGCTTTCCCGGCCACCGCGCTGCTGCTCGTGGCGCTGATCGGTCGACGGGCCGGCGGAGCTCTGGCGGTCGGACTCGTCTACGGTGTGCTCTTCTTCGGACTGCTCGTGTCGTTCACGTCTCGCTACCTGGGCCCGCTGCCCTGGGCGGCGCTGAGTGTCCTGGAAGGCGCGCTCACGGCGGTGGCCGTGATCCTGATCACCCTCGCCTATCGCTGGATGCCCCGAGCCTTCCCGAGCGTCTGGGCGCGGCTCCTGCTCCTTCCGGCCGTGGTGGCGGCGCTCTGGGTCGGGCGCGAGGTGTTCGTCGGCTCCTGGCCCTATGGAGGGTTCCCCTGGGCTCGTCTGGGCATGAGCCAGGCCGAGAGCCCGCTGGCTCACGTCGCGTCCTGGACCGGCGTGAGCGGTCTCAGCTTCCTGATGGTGTTCCTCGTCGCCCTCGTGATCCAGGTGGTGCGCGAACGACTGTGGCGCCGGCCGGCTGCGCTGATCGCACCGGTCGTCGTGACCGTGGTTCTGCTGCTCACACCGCTCTTCCCCACGACCACCAGCGGGTCGCTGCGCATCGCGGCGGTGCAGGGGAACGGGCCGAGCGGGTATTTCGACGAGCGCGAGCCTTACTCGCTCATCGACGCGCAGACCGACGCGACCGAACCGCTCTACGGCGAGGACGTCGACCTGCTGGTCTGGCCCGAGGGGTCGCTCGACTTCGATCCGTTCCAATCGGACTCTCTGGCGAGAAGAATGAGCGCGATCGCCTCGCGTGTCGGCGCACCGCTGCTGGCGAATGCCGCCACGGAACGAGACGGTCTCTTCTACAACACGTCGATGCTCTGGACGGAAGAGGGCGCCGACGGGCAGGTCCATGACAAGCGGCATCCGGTCCCCTTCGGGGAGTACGTCCCCGACCGCGCCTTCTTCAGCGCACTCGCACCCGATCTGATCGGTCTGATCCAGCGCGAGTACACCCCGGGCTCGAATCCGCCGGTCGTCGACGTCGACGGTGTGAAGGTCGGGCTGGCGATCTGCTTCGACGTGATCTACGACGACGTGATCAGCGAGGGCATGGCAGACGGTGCCGAAGTGCTCGTCTTCCAGACGAACAACGCGGACTTCCGTGGGACGAATGAGAATCTGCAGCAACTCGCCGTCGCGCGGATGCGTGCGATCGAGACCGGCCGCAGCGTCGTGAACATCTCGACGGTCGGCACCAGCCAGGTGATCCGCGCGGATGGCACGACGGTCTCGAGCCTGGATGCAGGAAAGGCCGGAGCGTTGCTCGAGGATGTCGAGCTGCGCTCCGGCCTGACTGCTGGAGTCGTCCTGGGACCCTGGATCCAAGGTCTTCTGGTCTGGGGCGGACTGGGCGCGCTGGCCTTCGGGTGGTTGCGCGCCCGCAGGCGCTAGGCGCCGATCTTCTCGCGGGTCGGGTCTTCACCTGCGCCGCGGCGGGCACGGATGAAGGCGAGTCGCTCCTCGAGGAGCTCCTCGAGCTCTGCGCGGGTACGACGCTCGAGAAGCATGTCCCAGTGTGTGCGGGCGGCCTTCTCGTCCGTGGCATCGAGCGTGACGGCCTGGCCGTCGACGTTCAGGCGCGCGTCCGCTCCGCAGGAACGGCATTCCCACGTCTGGGGCGGCTCTGCGTCCGCCGAGAACATCAGGTTCGTGACATGGCCGCAGGTGTCACAGATGTAGGTGGTTTCACGGCGCTCCATGAAAACGACGCCCTCTTCGCTCTGTAGGCTCTGGGCGCCGAGTCGGATGCCGCGTAGGCTGCGATCTGCCATTGTGTGGTCCTCTCGTCGCTGTCAGGTATAACGCTCCAGCCTGTGCGCTTCATCCATACGAGCGCGTTCTCGGCGCTATTCACAGCGGAATCCCAGCGCCACAGCGTAATGGCGGCGTGGCGGTCTCAGCGGCCGATCGTGACCAGCGCGAGATCGGCGCGGTCGGTGACGATGCCGTCGACACCGAGCCGGACGAGTCGTCGCATGGAGTCCGCGTCGTTCACCGTCCACACGTGAACCTCGACGCCGCGCCGGTGCGCCGCTCGGAGGAGCGCAGGCGTCAGCACCTTCACGCCGCGATGCCGCTCAGGAATCTGCAGCACGTCGATGTCGAGCAGAGCACGCCCGGGGGAGAGGCGCAGAGTGGAGAGAGCGCGGACCGCGGCGATGGTGCGGCTGCCGCCCGACGTCGCCGGTCGGAGCGGAGCCCCCGCGCGCAGGACCGCTGCGATCGTCGCACGTCGGTTCGCATCGGAGAAGCTGGTCACGAGAACTCGATGCGTGTGTTCCGCCAGGAGGGGGCCGAGGGGTGCTGCCGCGTCGACGGTCTTGACGTCGATGTTGAAGCGCGTGGTCGGGAAGGCGGAGAGTGCGTCAGCGACCGTGAGTAGCCCGCCGTGGTCGGAGAAGATCGCGGCGAGTTCGCGGGTGCGCACCTCACCGACGGGACGGGGATCGTCGGCCAGTCTGTGCAGCGTCGCGTCGTGGAAGAGCACGACGTCACCGTCGGCCGTCACCCGGCAGTCGGTCTCGATGTACTCTGCTCCGGCGGCATGAGCGGCGGCGACGGCGGCGGCCGAGTTCTCCCAGACACCGGAGTCCCCGCCCGCCGCGGTGATCAGACCGCGGTGAGCGAGGACTCGGGGGTGACGCGCCTTGACGAAATACGGGTGCGTCACGCGCCCGGCAGGTTCGTCGGGGGCTGTCCCGGTCGCGGGGTGAACGCGGTGCCGATGCCCTTGAGCGCCTCGGTCAGCTCGCTCGGGATGATCCAGAGCTTGTTCGACTGGCCTTCGCTGATCTTCGGAAGCATCTGCAGGTACTGGTACGCGAGCAGCTTGTCGTCAGGCTCGCCCTGGTGGATGGCGGTGAACACGTTCTGGATCGCTTCGGCCTCACCCTGGGCGCGCAGCACGGCGGCCTGCTTGTCGCCCTCTGCGCGGAGGATCTCGGCCTGTCGCGCACCTTCGGCCTCGAGGATCGCCGACTGCTTGGTTCCCTCAGCCGTGAGGATCGCCGCTCGACGGTCCCGCTCGGCGCGCATCTGCTTCTCCATCGAGTCCTGGATGGAGATGGGCGGGTCGATGGCCTTCAGCTCGACGCGGCCGACGCGGATTCCCCACTTGCCCGTCGCCTCGTCGAGCACGACGCGAAGCTGTCCGTTGATGTTGTCACGACTGGTCAGGGCCTCTTCGAGGTTGAGTCCACCGACCACATTTCGCAGTGTCGTCGTCGTCAGCTGCTCGACGGCGCCCAGGTAGTTGGCGATCTCGTATGTCGCAGCGCGAGCATCGGTCACCTGGAAGTAGACGACGGTGTCGATCGAGACCACCAGGTTGTCCTCGGTGATCACGGGCTGCGGTGGGAAGGACACGACCTGCTCGCGCATGTCGATGAGGGGACGCAGCCGGTCGATGAACGGCACCAGGATGTTCAGACCCGGCGTCAGTGTCTTGTGATATCGCCCCAGGCGCTCGACCACGCCGGCCGTGGCCTGGGGGATGATGCGGATGGAGCGAGCCAGCGTGACCACCACGAAGATGATGATCGCGATGACGAGGATCCACCCGATCGCTGCGGGGATGAACGATGCATCGTCCAAGAGACTCTCCTAGTCGTTGACGGGACGGACGGTCGCGGTCGCGCCGTTGATCGTCATGACGGCGATCGGTGATCCTTGCGGGATCGGCACGGCTCCGGCGGTGCGGGCGGTCCAGGTGTCGCCGTTGCTCAGCTTCACCTGGCCGGAGATCTGGGTGATGTCCTGCAGCGCGATGCCTCGGAGATCGAGAAGTGCGTCGACGTTGGACTTGGTCGGGTCCTCGCCTCGATGCAGGCGTTTGATCAGCGGCGGACGCAGGAACAGGATGAAGAGCGCGGCCGCCGCGGCGGCGATCAGCACCTGTACCCAGACCGGGATGCCGAGGAAGTCCGTGACGAGCCCGACGACGCTGCCGAAGCTCAGCATCAGGAAGGTGAAGTCGAGAGTCAGCATCTCGATCACCAGGAAGATGGCGATCAGGATCAGCCAACCGATCCATGCCCATTGGTCGATGAACTGAACGAATGTCGCGAAGTTGTCCATGCGGCCTCCTTTGCGGTCAACCTATCACGCAGGTCGAGCCCGGTCCCGGCTGGACGGGGCCGGCTTGATAGTCTGAAAGCGCCGTGTCATCACGGCGAATCACGCATCAGAGGAGTCACTGTGACCGACGTTCTTCCCGCAGGTTCTCTCGAGGGCAAGGTCGCCCTCGTCACCGGCTCGTCTCGAGGCATCGGGGCGGACACCGTGCGCTACCTCGCCGAGGCCGGCGCCGACGTGGTGATCAACTTCCGCAACAAGGCCCCACGTGCAGAGAAGCTCGCCGGGCAGCTGCGCGAGCTGGGCCGCCGCGTGCTGGTCGTCGGTGCCGACCTGACCGATCCCGCGTCCGTCGGCGAGATGTTCGATGCGGTGAAGGCCGAATTCGGACGCCTCGACGTCCTCGTCCTCAATGCCTCCGGCGGCATGGAATCGGGAATGGCCGAGGACTACGCCCTGACCCTCAACCGCGACGCGCAGCTGAACGTCCTCGACGCTGCTGTTCCGCTGCTCGGCGACGGCGCGCGGGTCGTCTTCGTCACGAGCCACCAGGCGCACTTCATCCGCACCACCCCGACCATGCCGGAGTACGAGCCCGTCGCCCTGTCGAAGCGCGCCGGAGAAGACGCGCTCCGCGAGCGGATCCCCGGCCTCGCAGAGAAGGGCATCGGCTTCACCGTGGTGTCCGGAGACATGATCGAAGGCACGATCACCGCGACTCTGCTCGAGCGCGCCAACCCCGGAGCGATCGCGGAGCGGCGCGAATCCGCAGGCAAGCTCTACAACGTGTCGGAGTTCGCCGCGGAGGTCGCTCGCGCGGCAATCGACGCTGTCCCCGCCGACAACACGCGTCTCGTCGGCGATGTGAGCGCATTCGCCGCGGAGTGAGCGGCTGATACCACCGAAAGAGCCCCGTCCGCGTGGACGGGGCTCTTCGCGTTACCGGGGGGGGGGGGGGGGGGGGAGCAGGGGGCGGAGGGGGCCTTCCCCGACCCCACGAACCCCCTGGC
>NZ_JARVRV010000003.1:0-128793 GCF_030209555.1 Microbacterium sp. LMC-P-041 | reverse complement strand
TGCTCCCACGACCCAGTCATCACAACCAGGCCCGAAGGGCAACTTCTCTATCTTATCTGTGCCATTCGGCCTGTCAAATCGACACGCCGTGAGGCTCAGAACCAGATCTGCAGCTCGGGGCTCAAGGCCGCCGAGGCAACTTCACTAGCTTATCCGTTCCGGAGTCGCTGTCAAATCGACCGTTTCTCCGAAGTGGAAGCTCCAGGTCAGACAGAAGTATGTCTGCGATCTGCTCCGAGGAGCTGATCGAGTGGAGGTGGTTCTCCGCTTGAGGGGGGTAAGGCTCTCGGCCTCTCCGCTTCCCTGTGGGGCGAACAAGTAATAAGTTACGTGGGTTCCGGGGTTCCGGCAAATCCGGGCTGTCCGCCGGGCGTGTCGCCCGGCGGACAGGGCGTCACGCCCCGAGAACCAGCTTCAGCTGCTCGACCGCCCAGTCGAGTTCGGTCGCGCGGATCACCAGCGGAGGGGCGATGCGGATCGTCTGACCGTGGGTGTCCTTGACGAGCACACCCCGGTCGAGGAGCTTCTCCGCGATCTCGCGGCCGGTCCCCTTGGCGGGGTCGATGTCGACGCCGGCCCACAGCCCGGCGATGCGCACCTCGGTCACCCCGTGCCCGATCAGCGGCTCGAGGCCGGCGGCGAGGTGGGCGCCGAGTGCGCGAGCGCGCTCCTGGAACTCCCCGGACTCGAGCATCTCGACGACCCGCAGGCCGACGGCCGCGGCGAGTGGGTTGCCCCCGAACGTCGAACCGTGTTCACCCGGGCGGATGACTCCGAGCACATCCGCGTTGCCGACGACCGCCGACACCGGAAGGATCCCGCCGCCCAGCGCCTTGCCCAGGAGATACAGGTCGGGCACGACGCCCTCCCGATCGCAGGCGAAGGTCTCGCCGACCCGGCCGAGACCCGACTGGATCTCATCGGCGATGAACAGCACGTTCTTCCCGTCGCAGATCTCGCGGATGCGGCGCAGGTATCCCTCCGGGGGGATCACCACTCCGCCCTCGCCCTGGATCGGCTCGATCAGCACGGCGGCGGTGTTCTCGGTGATGGCCGCTGCGACGGCATCCGCGTCCCCATAGGGAACCACGTCGAATCCCGGCGTGTACGGGCCGAAGTCCGTCCGCGCCTCGGGGTCGTCGCTGAAGCTGACGATGGTCGTGGTGCGGCCGTGGAAGTTGCCGGCCGCGACGATGATGCGCGCCTGGTCGTCCGCGATGCCCTTGACGCGATACCCCCATGCGCGAGCGACCTTGATGCCGGTCTCGACCGCTTCGGCGCCGGTGTTCATCGGCAGCACCATGTCTTTGCCGGCGAGAGTCGACAGCGCGGCGGCGAACGGCTCGAGCCGATCGCTCATGAAGGCGCGGCTCGTGAGGGTGACGCGACCGAGCTGCTCGGTCAGGGCCGCCACGAGAGCCGGATGCCGGTGCCCGAAGTTCACCGCCGAATAGGCGGCGAGCAGATCGAGGTACCGCTTGCCCTCGACATCCGTCACCCACGGACCCTCACCCCGGGCGATGTTGACCGGCAGCGGGTGGTAGTTGTGGGCGACGTGCGGCTCCGCCGTCACCTCGGCGCTCACGCCCGGGTCGACGGCGGTCACACCGCACCGCGCAGTTCGAGGGTGCAGCACTTGATGCCGCCGCCGCCGAGCAGCAGCTCGGACAGGTCGATCATGATCGGGTTGTAGCCGCGCTCGCGCAGCTGCTTCTCGAAGCCCTTCGCGCGCGGCGAGATGATCACGTTGTAGCCGTCGCTCGCGGAGTTGAGACCGAAGACGGATCCGTCCTCGTCGGACACGAGGATCGCCTCGGGGAAGCGCTCCTCGAGGATCGCCCGGCTCTCGTCATCGAACGCGCCGGGCAGATACGCGATGTTCGCGCGCTCGGGGCCGCCGTTCTCTACGCCCTGCACGGGGTCGAGCACCGCGATCGCGGTGTCCAGGTGGTAGAAGCGCGGGTCGACCAGGTTGAGCGACACGACCTCACGGCCGAAGACGTCGCCGACCTCGCGGTGGCTGTCGCCGGTCGAGCGGAACCCCGTGCCGGCGAGGATCACGTCGCCGACGAGCAGGAAGTCGCCCTCGCCCTCGTTGACCTCTTCGGGGATCACGGTGTCGTAGCCCGCGGCGCGGAACCAGTCGGCGAACGCGGGCGCCTCGCCCTGGCGCTCGACGAAGCGGAACTTCGGCACGTAGGCGCGGCCGTCGATCAGGAACCCGCCGTTCGCCGTGTAGACCATGTCGGGGAACCCGGCGAGAGGCTCGATCAGCTCGACCTCATGGCCGAGCTCGAGGTACAGGTCGTGCAGCTTCTGCCACTGCTCGACCGCCCTGGCCGTGTCGGTCGGCTTCGAGGGCTCCATCCACGGGTTGATCGAGTAGTTCACCGTGAAGTGCGACGGCGTGCACATCAGGTAGTGACGGTGGTGTGCGGTGCGGACCGGGGCTGCGGTCTCGGATGCCGGCGCAGTGGTTTCGACAGACATGGGGCTCCTCGAACGGATGCGGCGGACGCTGTCCAGGGGCCCGGCGGTCCTTCGACCCGCGCCGCTCGATGAGAGCCGGCGCCCGGGGAAGATGCGACTCGGGCACGCCAGCATCCATTCTGTCACCCGCCCCCTGGACGCCGCCAGAGCGCAGGCGCTTCTCGCTCAGGCTCCGCGGACGACGACCTTGCCGACCGTATGACCGGCCTCGAGGTGCGCGAGGGCCGCGCGGGCCTCGTCGAATCCGAATTCGCGCTCGATCACGGGTGTGATCCGCCCCTCGGCGGTGAGCTCGAGCAGCTTCGCGAGGATCTCCGGACGAGGGCTCGCAGCGAGCGGGCGGATGCGGCGGCTCGAACCGATCGACAGGAACGCCGCCTTCACCATCCGCGGGATCGGGCCGAGCACGTGGCCGCCGTCGCCCGTCACGAGCACCACCCGGCCGCCGGAGATCACGAGGCGCTGCAGGTCGCGCAGCGGCATCCCTCCGGCGATGTCGATCACCGCGTCGAAGTGTGCTGCAGGCAGCTCCGTCAGCGGCGAGCGGCGATGGTCCAGGGTGCGCACGGCGCCGAGGTGCTCGACGAGGCGCGCGCTGCGTTCGCCGCACGTCGCCCAGACCTCGGCACCGCGCAGCGCCGCGAGCTGCACCACGAAGGTGCCCACTCCCCCGGAGGCGCCGAGCACCAGGACTCGAGGGACATGGCCCGCCGCAGTGTGCTTGACGGAGCGGAAGCCGATGCCCGCGTGGTCGAGTGCCTGCCATGCGGTGCCTGCGGCGATCGGCAGGCAGGCCGCAGTCTCGGAGGTCACATCCGGCGGGATCGGGACGAGGCGCGTCGCGCGCACAGCGACATGCGATGCGAGTCCCCCTCCTCCGACGAGCTCGCCCACCACACGCTCGCCGACCTCGGCGCCGATCTCCTGGGATCCGACGGCGACGACGGTGCCGGCCACCTCCATTCCCCGCACCGGATGCTTCGGGCGCGTCAGGCCGAAGACCGGACGCACGAGCAGGGGGTCTCCGAGCATGAGGCGGATGTCACCGGCGTTGAGGGCGGTCGCCTCGACGCGCAGCACCACCTCGCCCGGACGCGGGATCGGAACGGGGATCTGCTCGAGGTGCACTCCGTCGGACGGGCCGTACGTCTCACGCACCCAGGCAGGCATCGTCTCGGTCATCTCACACCTCCGTGGTCGCGGGCTCGGGGTACTGGAACAGGTCGTCGATGCCGACGCCGAATGCCCGGGCGATCTGAAAGGCCAGTTCGAGGGTCGGCGAGTACTTCTCCTGCTCGATCGCGATCAGCGTCTGGCGAGTCACGCCGACGCGGCGGGCGAGCTCGGCCTGGGTCAGACCGGCGGCCTCCCGATGCGCACGGATGCGGTTGGAGACGAGCGTCGGCTTGACCATCAGACGAGACCCCGGCGATAGGCCACGACCCGCGCGATCCCGCCCACGATCGTCGCGACCGCGAAGCCCGCGAACATGGCGTGGGCGATCCAGAAGACGTCCGCGTTCATCGCGCAGAGCAATATCACGCCGGTGCCCGCGATGGCCACGAACGCCTGCTCGACACGACTCCCCATGCGACCGATGTCCCGATCGCGGATGTCGGACTTGCCCACGCCCTCGGGGTCACGTGCGCCGGCGATCATGCCCCAGATGATGCTGATCGCGATGGTCACGACGATTCCGCCGCCGATCATCCACAGCATCAGCGGCGGCCAGTCGACCTCGGTCACGGGACCGCCGGCCGCCTGCTGCAGCACCGCGACGACGTACGCCGTGATGGCGATCAGGCTGACGACGAGACCGACCCAGACGTTGCGCTCCTCGTAGACCATGACACCCTCCCGTGTAAAAGATTCTTGACACGAGATTACGCCTGCGGCACGGGCTGTGTCAAGAATTCTTTACACAGCGCTCGCGCGGCGTCAGATGACGGAAGCACTCCAGGCGTCGGGGTTGCCGTAGCGGTGCGCGGTGATCGCGATGGCCTGCTCGTGCACGAAGGGCAGCAGCTCGATGCGCCCGGCGGAGGTGACCTCGCCGTCGTACACCGCGAGGTCGGGATCGCCGCCGACGGCTGTCGCCAATGCGCGGTGCAGCGCTGCCACGGAGTCGCGGGGCCCGACCAGCCGCACCCGGCTCGGTCGCAATTCGTCGTCGAGGGATTCGAGCGTCGCGGACGACTGCTCGCCGCGCCGCCGCATCCGCTCGATCCACTCGTCGTCGCTCTCCATGTGGACGACGGCGCCGAGCTCGCCGAGAGCGCGGCGAACCGGCGCCGGAAGACCGACGGGCGTCGAGAGCACGAACCGGGCGCCGGCGCGCACCGCGGCGACGACGACGCGCAGCAGCTCCTGCCAGCCGGCATCCGCGGTGGCTCTGATCGCGACCGGAACCGGGCGGTAGCGGAACAGGTTGCGCTCGATCCCGAGGTGCGACACGTCGCGCACCTGCCCGAACTCGCGGTCCCAGGCGAGCGCATCCGAGAGCGCAGAACGACGCAGCCACTCGAAGGCCTCGAAGTCGAGCGACGGCTGCGCCGACTCGATGAGGTCGGTGATGCGCGAGTCCAGCCCGCGCAGATGGAGAGTGCTCGAGACGGTGCCGGACCCGCTCGACCGCCAGGATCCGAGTCCGATGAGGTAGTTCGGGCCGCCGGCCTTGGCGCCGGGGCCCACCGAAGAGCGCTTCCACCCGCCGAACGGCTGGCGCTGCACGATCGCACCGGTGATGCCCCGGTTCACGTAGAGGTTGCCGGCCTGCACGCGGTCGAGCCAGAGCGCGAGCTCAGCCGGGTCCTGCGTGTGCAGTCCGGCGGTCAGACCGTACTCGACCGCATTCTGCAGATCGATCGCCCGCTCCAGCGTCGGCGCGTGCATGACGCCGAGCACCGGGCCGAAGAACTCCTCGGTGTGGAACCGAGAACCCGGCTGCACTCCCACACGGATGCCGGGTCGCCAGAGGCGCCCCGTGGGGTCGTCGGTCGAGACGGCGGGCTCGATGAGCCACTGCTCGTCGCCTTCGAGCTCGGTGAGCGCCCACGCGAGCTTGCCCTCGGGTCGTTCGATCACGGGTCCGACCTCGGCGAGCGCATCGGTGGGCCAGCCGACGTGCAGCGACCGAGTGGCATCGGCCAGCTGGCGGGCGAAGCGCTGGGAGCGTCCGACGGGTCCGACGAGGATCGCGAGGGAGGCCGCCGAGCACTTCTGCCCCGCGTGCCCGAAGGCGCTGCGCACCAGATCGGCGACCGCGAGATCGAGATCAGCCGAGGGGGTGATGATCATCGCGTTCTTGCCGCTGGTCTCGGCGAGCAGCGGAAGTTCGGGGCGCCACGAGCGGAACAGCGCCGCCGTCTCCCACGAACCGGTGAGGATGACCCGATCGACGGACTCGTGCGAGATCAGCTCACGGCCGAGATCGCCCTCTTCGATGTCGACGAGGGCGAGCACGTCACGGGGAACGCCGACCTCCCAGAGCGTCTCGGCGATGACCGCCGCGCAGCGGCGAGCCTGCGGAGCCGGCTTGAAGACGACTCCGGAGCCCGCGGCGAGCGCGGCGAGCACGCCGCCCGCGGGGATCGCGAGAGGGAAGTTCCACGGTGGGGTGACGACCGTCACGCGCGCCGGGTCGAACGTGGCGCCGGCGACGGCATCCAACTCCCGCGCCTTGGCGGCGTAGTAGCGCGCGAAGTCCACGGCCTCGCTGACCTCGACGTCGGCCTCGGCGAAGACCTTGCCGGTCTCGGAGGCCGCGACCTCGATCAGGTCTCCGCGGCGGCCTTCCAGAGCGGCGGCCGCGCGCAGCAGCACTTCGGCCCGCTCGGCGGCGGGGCGAGCACCCCAGAGCGCCGCGGCGTCGTGCACGCCCGCGATCGTGGCCTCGAGCGTGTCCGCATCGTCGATCCGGGCGGCCTCGATCGTCGAGACGCCGAGGGTGGAGTCGTCGATCCGGGCGGTGATCTCGCGAGCCCAGTCCCGGTTGGCCGGAAGCGACGGATCGCTGTCGGGCGTGTTCGCGAAGCCCGGCGCGCCGCCGGTCGCCTCATCGATCTCGCGTGGGGCGTAGACCGCGGTCTCCAGGAACGGCCCGGTCGGGTCATCCGATCCGCGCGAGATTCCGAGCACCGCCTGGGTCAGCCCCTCCTCGGGCGCAGGCGCCACCGGCACGGGGCGCATGGACTCGTGCACGGGTGCGAGTCGGTCCTGGCTGCGCAGCGCCCCCACCTGCAGCGTCGGGGACGCCGAGCGGTCGACCGCATCGAGGAACCTGTCGCGCTCACGCACGAACAGCGCCTCGTCGTCACCGAGGCGGAAGGCTGCGGACAGGAAGTTGTCGCTCGACGCGTTCTCTTCGAGCCGGCGCACCAGGTAGCTGATGGCGACGTCGAACTCGCTCGGCTTCACGACCGGGACATAGAGAAGCACCTCGCCGACCTCGCGGGAGACGGCCTGCACCTGCCCCTGCGCCATGCCGAGGAGCATCTCGAATTCGATCGGCGGCTGCGAGTTCGCGGCGGTCGCCGATCCCGGGTCGAGAGCGCGGACGCCCCGTTCCCCCGCGAGCAGCCACGCATAGGCGATGCCGAACAGGTTGTGACCCGCGATCCCCAGACGCACGGCGGCGACGTTCTCGGGGCGCAGCGCCCAGTCGAGGCAGCGCAGATAGTTGGCGTCGGTGTCGAGCTTCGTGTCGTACGTCGCCTGCGTCCATCCGTGCATCCGCGCCTCGACCCGCTCCATCGCGAGGTTGGCTCCCTTGACGAGCCGCACCTTGATGGGGGCGCCGCCGTGGTCGACGCGCTCGCGAGCCCAGGCGGTGAGCTGCTGCAGCGCCGGCAGGGCGTCGGGCAGATAGGCCTGCAGCACGATGCCGGCCTCGAGACCTTCGAGCCGCGGATCCTCGAGGATGCGCGTGAACACCGCGATCGTCAGATCGAGGTCGCGATACTCCTCCATGTCGAGGTTGATGAAGGTGCGATCCGCCGCGGCGGTCAGATATAGCGGAAGGAGTCGCTCGACGACCGACTCCACGACCTCGTCGAACGCCCACATCGAGATGTGGCTGACGATCGCCGACACCTTCACCGAGACGTAGTCGACATCGGGACGACGGATCAGCTCATGGATGCCGTCGAGCCGCCGCTGCGCCTCGGCCTCGCCGAGCACGGCCTCTCCCAGCAGATTGAGGTTGAGTCGTGCGCCCGATTCGCGGATCTTCGCGATCGCAGGACCGAGCTTCGCCGGTCGGGCGTCGACGACCAGGTGACCGACCATCTCGCGCAGCACCCGGCGGGCGATGGGCACCACGGGGCTCGGCAGCATCTGTGCGACTCCGCCGCCGATGCGCACGGCCGACCGCAGGTACCACGGCAGGAACTCGGGCACGATCGGGGCGATGCGGTGCAGCTGGGATGCTGCGGCGCTCAGGCTCTCGGGGCGCATGACCCCGTCGACGAATCCGAGCGTGAACGGCAGCCCGTTGGCATCCTGCAGCACACCGGCCAGGCGCTCGGCCGCCGGATCGACATCGGCGGCCGCGGCCTCGATCACCCAGCGGCGCGCGAGCTCGACCGCACGGTCCGCGAGCGAGACGGATTCGGGATCCGTGGAGGGCATCGGGTCGGCCATGAGCTCAGCCTAGGACCGCGGTGAGCGCCTGGCCCTGAGCGACGATCGCGTCGTGCGGTTCCGGCCGCAGTTCGTGCCGTCGAACGCGCGGGCGGGCGACACGAACTGCGACCGGAAGAGGTGGAACCGCTCAGAGCGCGGCGATCATCTCGTCGTATCCCTCGCGGAACGTCGGGTAGTCGAGATCGCCGAGGAACTCCTGCAGCAGATGCCCGTCGAGCACCGTCCCGCCGCCGACCTCGGGGTCGAGGTGCGGCGGCGGCTCGACGCCGAGCCGGGTGGCGATATGCGCGACCACGTCCCCGAGCAGCACCGGCTCCCGATCGACGGCGTGGATCAGCGGTGGCGCGGAGTCGGCGCGCAGCATCGCCTCGAGCAGCCGCACGAGGTCCGTCTCGTGGATCCGGTTCGTGCGACGCGTGTGGTCGACCGGTGCCGCCTCTCGCACCCGTCGGATGAGGAAGTCGCGTCCCGGGCCGTAGATGCCGGCGGGCCGCACGATGCGGGCACCGAACAGCTCCATGGCCAGCTGCTCGCCCTCGACCAGATCGCCGCCTCGCTCGCTCGAGACCCGCGTCGCGTCGCGCTCGGTCAGCGGTGTCTCGCCAGGACGCCCCTCGAACACGCGCGTCGATGACACGAACACGACCCGCTCCGGCATCGACGGCAGGGCCTTCGCGAGCCCGCGCAGCGCCGGTGGATAGATCGAGTCGCCCTCGGTGCTGGGCGGCAGCGTGATCACGACCGAGTCGAAGGCCGGAAGGTCACGGTCGAGCGGATGCCGCAGATCCGCCTCGATCGTCGGGAAGGGCAGCTCCCCCGCACTCCGGCGCATGGCCGTGACCTGCGCGCCCTGCTCGACGAGCCGCTCGCCGAGTCGCACGCCGAGCTTGCCGCATCCCACCAGCAGCACCGAGCCCGGTGCGCGCGTCTCGAGACCCCACGGATCGGTCACGGCGTCAGTTCCACACGCTCGGCGCGGAGGTGCGCACGGGAGGCAGAGCGGATGCCGCGGCCCAGTCGTGCACCCACGGATCGATCTCGGGCACGCCCTCGGGCTTGCCCACTGCGGCGAACAGCTCTTCGTTGCTGACCGTGCCTCCGGTGCGGCGCAGCATCCGCGAGCGCACGATCACCCGCGCGTAGATCTCGCCGCCGACGACGGCTCGGTGCTCGAGGAACACGGCCTTGTCGTCGTGTCCGATGAACCGGGACTGCACCTCGAACCGCTGCCAGAGCTGCAGGGACTTGCGGAAGGTGACGGTCTCGCTCGACACGACGGCGTACCAGCCGCGCTCGTTCATCGCGTCGAACAGCCCCGTGCGGATCAGCAGGTCCCAGCGACCGAGGTCGAACAGCGACAGGTAGCGACCGTTGTTCATGTGGCGCAGGATGTCGATGTCGGTGGGGAGCGTCGTCAGTGTGATGCTGCTGACGGAGCCCGCGTCGAGGGTCTTGCCTCGCCGCACGCGGCGACGGGCGGAGAGGATCACGAGGAGAGTGCGCCAGATCACGTTCACGAGCACTGATCGTAGCCAGCGACGAACGATTCGCGAACATCGTTGTGCGATGTCTCCAGCGGCATATCGGTGCTGCGGGAACGCTTCCGTTCGATTTCCTCTTCGCGGACCCCGCGCGTAGAGTCGCGATATGAGCGCCGAAGCCCAGCCTGAAGTCATCGTCCGTCCGGTCCGTGATGTGGATGCGGAAGCCCTGGGTCGCGTGCACGCGCAGTGCTGGCACGAGACCTACGACCACCTGATCAGCAAGGCAGCCCTCGAGAAGGTCTCGCCCCGCCGCATGGCCGAGCTGTGGACGCACTGGGCCTCGCAGGGCCCCGAGTTCACCATGCGCGCCGCGCTCGTCGACGGAGAGATCGTCGGGTTCGTCGGCTCCGGCCCCGCCCGCGACAAGGACGCCCCGGCGTTCCGCGAGCTGTACTTCATCTACCTGCTCGACGCGTACCACTCCACGGGCATCGGCCAGAAGCTGTTCGACGCCGCCGTCGAGAAGGACGAACCTCTCTACCTGTGGGTCGCGGAGGACAACCCCCGCGCCCACCGCTTCTACACGCGCAACGGATTCACGCTCGACGGCGCCAGCCACACCGAGCCGTTCCTCGGCGAGACGCTGACCGAGGTGCGCTTCGTGCGCTGAGCCCGCGCCTCGTGGCCCTCGCGCTCACGTTTTCGCATGAACGGCCCCCTGCCTCAGGCAGGGGGCCGTTTCGCTGCGTCGGAAGCGGTCTGGGCTGAATCGTGGACGCGTCAACGTCCGGAGACGGTGCCGAACAGCTTCGCGATCGGGGCGATGACGAGCGGCCGGGCGGCGACCCAGCCGAGGGCGATCACCACCAGGGATGCCACGAAGACCCAGAACCCAGTCCAGCCGACGGCATCCGAGGAGGCGTACATGTGGTTGAGGTTGCGCAGGAACCCGGTGAGGAACACCAGCGCGACGTGTCCGATGATGAACACCACGAAGTAGATCATGATCGGGAAGTGCAGCGCGCGGGCCCACTCGATCGGGTAGGCCTTCGAGAGACGCTCGGCCTTCTTCGGCCACATCCCCGACATGCGGAACCCGGTCGCCGCCGCCAAGGGAGCCGCGACGAACACCGTGACGAAGTAGGCCAGCTGCTGCAGGCTGTTGTAGTTTACCCAGCCGTGTTCGGTCGGCCAGTCGAACGACACGTACTGCAGCGCGGCCGACAGCGCGTTGGGGATGACCTCCCAGCTCGTCGGCACGATGCGCGCCCAGTGTCCGGTGACGAACAGCAGCACCACGAAGATCACGCCGTTCACGAGCCAGAGGATGTCGAGCGCCTGGTGGAACCAGATCGTCAGGCTGACCTTGCCCTTGGGATCGTTGCGCGGGGTCCAGAACGCGGTCGGGCGCTTCTCGTTGCGGATGCGGAGGCCCGACCGGATGATCAGCACCATCAGGAACACGTTGAAGAAGTGCGCCCAGTTGGTCCACGGGGCGAATCCCGGTTCGACGGCGACGGCCGGCTCGTATTCGCCGGGGAACGCGGCGAGGAAGTCCTGCATGAACGGGAAGCTCAGCAGCGCCCGCACGAACGCCACGGCAGCGGCCGCCAGGATGCCGAGCGCCGCGGCGCCGAGGAGGACGGCGATCGCCTGGGTCCAGGTCGGCCGAGGTCGGTCGGATGCCGGAGCGGTCGCCGTGACGTGCCGAGGCGCACTGCCGTTCCAGACGGTGCGGGGAGCGGGCAGCGGGATCGAAGGATCCCCGAGCGCGAACGCGGCGGCGGTGGCGACGGCCGTGGTGGGTGCGGATGCCGGAGCGGCGGCCGGTGCGGATGCCGCGACCTCGGGGGCTCCATCCGCGGAGGCATGGGCATCCGCGGCTGCCGGGGCGTCCGCGGCAGCCGGGGCATCGACGGCGATGGAGGAGGCCGCGTCCGAGGCGACTGCGATCAGCGGAACGGTATCCGCCGGGGGCCACGGATCTCCGCCTGCGACTCGCGGCAGACCGCGACGCACGGATCCCGTCTGCGCGACGACCGGGGCCGACTCAGGCGTCGGCTCGTCGAGCGTGGACGGCGAGGCGGACAGGGTCGGCACGTCTGCCGCGGCGTCGGTGGCAGCATCCGCCGGCTCCGGCGTCGAAGACGATGTCCGCGCCGCGGCAGCGCCTGCGCCTGCGCCTGCGACAGCCGCCACGCTCGCGGGAGGCCACGGTTCGCCACCCGGCGTGCGCGGAAGGCCCCGGCGAAGAGACGCGCCACTCGCCGCAGACGGCACCGCGTGCTCGACGACCGAGGACTCGGGCTCCGGCACGGTAGCCACCGGAGCGGCAGCCGCCGGGGCGGCCTCCTCCGACTCATCGAGCGAGGTCGACGGCGCCGAGAGCGGCGATGCGTGCTCGGCATCCGCAGGCGCCTCAACGGCGATGTCGCCGGGAGGCCACGGCTCGCCGCCGGGAACGCGCGGGAGCCCGCGCCTGAGCATCCGCGTCGCCATGGCTACTTCTTCCGCGCCTCGAGGGCCGCGATCACCTGCGGGACGATCGTGAACAGATCGCCGACGATGCCGAAGTCGGCGACGTCGAAGATCGGCGCCTCGCCATCCTTGTTGATCGCGACGATGTTCTTCGCCGTCTGCATGCCCGCGCGATGCTGGATCGCACCCGAGATGCCGAGGGCGACATACAGCTGCGGCGAGACCGAGACGCCCGTCTGACCGACCTGATGCGACTGGGGGATGTAGCCGGCGTCGACCGCCGCGCGCGAGGCGCCGACCGCTGCGCCGAGAGCGTCGGCGAGCTCTTCGACGAGCACGAACTTCTCCTTCGAGGCGAGGCCGCGACCACCCGAGACGACCCTCGTGGCGCCGCGCAGCTCAGGCCGCGTCGACGTGGACTCGACGGCCTCGACCGCGCCGACGGTCGCCCCGACGGTGCCGGATGCCGACACGGAGAGCGCGTCGATCGTCGGCGACTCCACCGCCTCGGCTCGCGCGTCGACCGCGCCCTGACGCACCGTGATGACCGGTGCGCCGAACGTGGGAGCCGAGTCGGTGAGGTACGCGCCTCCGTAGACGGAGTGGTGGGCGACGATGCCCTCGTCATCCCTCGAGAGGCCGACGGCGTCGACCGACAGCGCCAGCTTCGCGCGCACGGCGAACCTCCCGGCGACATCGCGTCCGCTGATCGAGTTCGAGATCAGCACAGCATCCGGCCGCACCTGCTCGAAGGCCGCGTGCAGTGCATCGACGATCGGCACGGTGAGCACTGACGGGTCGCCGTCGGCCGTGAGCACGACCGACGCTCCGGCCGCGGCGACCTGAGCCGCCGCGTCTGCGGACCCTCCGACGACGAGCGCGACCGGAGCGCCGACGGTCGAGGCCGCGCCGATCAGTGCCGCCGTGCTGCTGGCGGGGTTGCCCGCGGGGTCGAGGTCGACGAGGACGAGGATGGGGTTCTCGGGGTAGGTCATGTCACACCAGCCTGTTCTGCACGAGGTACTCGACCAGCTTCTCGGCGGCATCGCCCTCATCGACGATCTTCACGCCGGCCGCGCGCGGCGGCTTCTCGGCGACCGACGTCATGATGGTGCGGGGTGCGGCCGCCGGGTCCGCGGAGACACCGAGGTCGTCGAGGGTGAGCACCTCGAGCGGCTTCTTCTTCGCCGCCATGATGCCCTTGAAGTTGGGGAAGCGCGCGTCGGGCAGTGCCTCGGTGATCGAGATCACCGCCGGGAGGGATGCCGAGATCGGCTGCGCTCCGGCATCCGCCCCTCGGGTTCCGGTGATGCCGTCCGAGGAGATCTCGACAGAGGTCAGCGCCGTCGCCTGCGCCCACCCCAGGTGCTCGGCGAGCATCGCCGCCATGACGCCGCCCGAGCCGTCGGTCGACAGGTTGCCGGTGATCACCAGGTCGGGTTCGCCGCGACGGATCGCCGCGGCCAGCGTCTCGGCAGTGAGGCCGAGGTCGGCCCCCGCGAGCTGCTCGTCGGCGATGTGCACTGCGGAGCCTGCGCCGATCGCGAGCGCTCGGCGCACCGATGCCGTCGAGCCGCCAGGAGCCATCGCGACCGCGACCACCTCGGTGCCCTCGTTCTTGTCGGCATGGCTCAGCGCGACCTCGAGCGCGCGCTCGGTGATCTCATCGAGCACCACGTCGCCGGCACCTCTGTCGGCGAGGCCGGTCTCGAGGTTCAGCTTGCGGTCGCCATAGGTGTCCGGCACCTCTTTGACCAGGACGAAGATCTTCATCGATTGCTCCTCACGACTGCGTCGATTCTAGTCCCTTGATACTGAGTTCCACCCGACGAGCGACTGAGGACCACCAGTCGTCTCCCGGGTGCCGGGTCCCGGCTGCGGCGACGCGATGGCCTACCGTAGAACCGTGAACCGACCGCGTCCGCTGCCCGTCGATCCGCTCGCCGAGGCGAAGCGGCAGTGGCTCGCGCACGGATGGACCGATGCCGCCGACGGCATGACCGTCGTCACCTCCGTCATGCGCGCGCAGCAGCTGCTGCTCGCGCGGGTCGACGCGACGCTCAAGCCCTTCGCGCTCAGCTTCGCCCGATACGAGATGCTCCGTCTGCTGGCGTTCAGCCGGTCGGGCCGACTGCCGCTGTCGAGCGTCGTCGCCCGACTGCAGGTGCACGCGACGACCGTCACGAGCACCGCGGAGCGCCTCGTGCGCGACGGACTCATCGTGCGCGAACCGCACCCGCACGACGGCCGTGCGGCACTGCTCGCCCTGACCGAGTCGGGCCGAGAACTGGTCGCTCGCGCCACGGACGCCCTGAACGCCGATGTCTTCGCCGACCCGGGGATGAGCCGCGAGGATGCCGCCGAGCTCGTCGCGATCGTCGCCCGCATGCGCAAGGCCGCCGGTGACTTCACCGACCCCAGGCCGCAGCCCGAGCCGCTCTGACATGGCCGCGTTCGTGCTCGAGACGGTCATCGCCGCACCGCGTGAGACGGTGTTCGCGGTCGCTCTCGACCCCGGGATGCACCTGCGGTCGATGGCGCGATACCGGGAGACCATGATCGAGGCTCCCGCCGGCGGCGTGTTCACGGAGGGGTCGACCGTCACGTGGCGAGCACGGCACTTCGGCATCCCGTTCCGGCTGCGGACGATCGTGTACGACGTCGACCCGCCCCGTGGGTTCCGCGATCGGCAGCTCTCCGGGCCGTTCGGAGCGTTCGAGCACGAGCACGTGTTCGAGGAGCATCCGCAGGGAACCCTGGCCCGCGACACGATCGTCTTCCACTCGCCGTTCGGTCCGATCGGACGCCTCGTCGACCGTCTGATCCTTCGCGAGTACATGCGACGCCTGATCGAGGAGCGCAACGCCCACCTGGCATCCGAGGCCGAGGGACGCGGGCGTACACTGCCCGCATGAGCGAACTGCGCCTGCACACGATCCTCGAAGGCCGTGGCCCCGCCGCCGCGATCATCCTCACCGACGAGCAGGTCGCCTCGTTCGGAGCGGGGAAGGCGTTCCCCGTCGCGGTCACGATCGGAGGACGCACCGCCCGTCTGCGCCTGGCCCGGATGGGAGGTGCGAACATGATCGGCTTCAGCAAGGCTGTGCGCACCGACCTCGGCGTCGAGATCGACGAGGAGGTCGATGCGGTGATCCGGCTGGATGCGGCCGAGCGCACTGTCGAGGTGCCCGCCTCCCTCGCGGAGGCGCTCGACGCCGACACCGCGCTGCGCGCCGCCTTCGACGCGCTCCCCTATTCCGTGCGCAAGGAGCACGCCCGCTCGGTGGCGGAGGCCAAGCAGGATGCGACCCGCGAGCGGCGCGTCGCGAAGATCGTCGACGCGCTGCGCGGCTGAGGTCTCCCGCCGCCTGCGTGCAGGCTCTGCTCCATGACTCCGGAGATCCGAGGGGGCTCGGGCTTGCCGGCGGGTGCTCGGCACGGAACGGGCGCGGTCCTCCGGAGTTGTGGAGCGGCGCTCAGCGGTTCTGGAAGTCGGGCGCACGCTTCTCCCGGAAGGCGGACATGCCTTCCTTCTGGTCTGCGGTGTCGAACAGCTCGGCGAACGCCCGCTTCTCGTGGGCGAGGCCATCGGCGAGCGTCGTCTCCATCGCCGCGTCGAGCGCGGCCTTCGCGGCGAACACCGACGGCAGCGATTTCGACGCGATGGTCTCGGCGAGCCTCGTAGCCTCGGCGAGGAGGTCGGATGCCGGCACGACGCGCGACACGAGGCCGGAGCGCTCCGCCTCCTCGGCGCCCATGAACCGACCGGACAGCACGAGTTCGGCCGCCTTGTAGTAGCCCACGGCGCGGATGAGCCGCTGCGTGCCGCCCATGCCGGGAATGACGCCGAGGTTGATCTCGGGCTGCCCGAACTTCGCGGTGTCGGCGGCGAGGATGATGTCGCACATCATCGCGAGCTCGCATCCTCCCCCGAGTGCGAACCCCGAGACGGCGGCGATCACGGGCGTGCGCACCGCCGCGAACTCATGCCAGACGCCGAAATGATCGGTCTCGAGGATCTCGGAGGCCGACATGCCCTCCATCTCCTTGATGTCCGCGCCGGCGGCGAACGCCTTCTCAGACCCGGTCACGACGATGGCGCCGACCCCGTCGTCGAGGTCGAAGGCCACAGCGGCCGCGGTGACCTCGTCGGCGAGGCGACTGTTCAACGCGTTGAGCGCCTCGGGGCGGTTCAGGGTGATCCACCCCACACGTCCGCGCTGCTCGACCAGGATCGTCTCGTATTCCGTCATCGTGAAGGCCTCTCCGTCGTGGTCATCTCAGTATCTCGCGCGGCTCACACGCTGCCGTCGCGGATGTCGGTGATGATGCCGGAGAAGTCGCGGGTCGCGCCGTCGCCCGCAGCGAAGGCGGCGTAGAGCTGCTGGGCGAGCCGCCCCATCCGCGCGTCGGTCGACGTCTGCTCGATCGCCTGCAGCGCGAGCCCGAGATCCTTCGCCATCAGAGCACCGGCGAAGCCCGGCTGGTAGTCGCGGTTCGCCGGGCTCGTCGGAACGGGGCCGGGCACGGGGCAGTTGGTCGTGATGGACCAGCACTGACCGGACGCCTGCGACACCACGTCGAACAGCGCCTGGTGCTCGAGCCCGAGCCGCTCGCCGAGCACGAATGCCTCGGCCACCGCGATCTGCGAGACGGCGAGCACCATGTTGTTGCACACCTTCGCGGCCTGGCCGAGCCCCGACCCCCCGCAGTGCACGATGCGCGTGCCCATGATCTCGAGCACCGGCAGTGCGGCGGCGAAGTCCTCGTCCGAGCCGCCCACCATGAACGCGAGCGTGCCGTTCTCGGCACCGACGACGCCGCCGGACACCGGGGCGTCGACATTGCGATGCCCCGCGGCGAGCGCGAGCGCGTGGGCGGCACGGGCCTCGTCGACCGCGATCGTCGACGACTCGATGAACAGGGTGCCGGGGCGGGCTGCGGCGAGCAGCTCGGTGCGGTACGCGTCGATCACGTGCCTTCCCGCCGGGAACATCGTGATGACGACGTCGGCGTCGGCGACGGCATCCGCTCCGCTGGCCGCGACGGGGATGCCGGCGGCCCGCGCCGTCTCGATCGCCGCGGGCACCAGGTCGAACCCGTGCACCTCGTGCCCTGCGGCGACGAGGTTCTTCGCCATCGGCAGCCCCATGTGGCCGAGTCCGAGGAAGGCGATCCGGACGCTCGACGACTCGCTCATGATGCGCTCCGCATCGAGGCGGATCCCGCCGGTCGCAACATCTCGCGCCCGACGATCAGGCGCATGATCTCGTTCGTGCCCTCGAGGATCTGGTGCACCCGCAGGTCGCGCACGACCTTCTCGATGCCGTAGTCCTGCAGGTAGCCGTAGCCGCCGTGCAGCTGCAGCGCGCGGTTGGCGACGTCGAATCCGGCATCCGTCGCGAAGCGCTTGGCCATCGCGCATCGCATCGTGGCATCCGGGGCGTGCTCGTCGACCGCCAGCGCCCCGTCGGTCACCATGAGGCGAGCGGCCTGCAGGTCGGTGCGCATGTCGGCGATCGCGAACAGGATCGACTGCTTCTCGGCCAGCGGCTCGCCGAACGCCACGCGCTCGTGCACGTACTGCACCGCCCGATCCAGGGCCCACTGGGCACCTCCGATGGAGCAGGCCGCGATGTTGAGGCGACCGCCGTTGAGCGCCGACATCGCGATCGCGAAGCCACGGCCCTCGTCGCCGAGCATTCCGGATGCGGGGATGCGCACGCCGTCGAGGATCACCTGACGGGTGGGCTGGGCGTGCCAGCCCATCTTCTTCTCGGGCGCCCCGAAGCTGAGTCCCTCGGCATCGCCGGGAACGAGGAAGGCGCTGATGCCCCGGGCTCCCGGCTCGCCGGTACGGGCCATCACCACGTAGACGGCGGCCTCGCCGGCACCCGAGATGAACTGCTTCACGCCGGTGAGGAGGTAGTCGTCCCCGTCGCGCACCGCGCTCGTGGCGACGTTCGCGGCATCGGATCCGACGCCCGGCTCGGTCAGGCAGTAGCCGCCGAACTCCTGCATGGCGGTGAGGTCGGGCAGCCAGCGGCCGCGCTGTGCATCGTCGCCGTAGGTGTCGATCATCCACACCACCATGTTGTGGATCGAGATGTAGGCGGCGACCGCGGGATCGCCCTTCGCGAGCTCTTCGAAGATCGCCACGGTGTCGGAGCGGCTGAGGCCCGTGCCGCCGAACTCCTCGCTCACGTAGATGCCGCCGAGGCCCAGCTCTCCGGCCTTGCCGAGCGACTCGCGGGGGAAGATGTGCTTCTCGTCGCGCTCGGCGGAGAAGGGTGCGAGCTCGTTCTCGGCGAACTCGCGGACGGCGTCGAGAATGGCCTCGCGCTCTTCGGCGGTGGTGGTGACGGTGGTCATTGTCATGTCGATTCCTTGTGGGCGTCGCGAGGTCAGTGCATGGTGGGGATCACGAAGCTGGCGCCGTCGCGGATGCCGGCCGACGGCCAGCGGCTCGTGACCGTCTTGGTCTTCGTGTAGAAGCGGAAGGCATCGGCGCCGTGCTGGTTGAGGTCGCCGAACCCGCTGCGCTTCCAGCCGCCGAACGTGTAGTACGCGATCGGCACCGGGATCGGCACGTTGACGCCGACCATCCCGACCTCGACCCGTGCGGCGAAGTCGCGTGCCGCGTCTCCGTCGCGCGTGAAGATCGCGACGCCGTTGCCGTATTCGTGCTCGGATGCCATGCGCAGCGCCTCCTCGTAGTCGGCGGCGCGGGCGATCACGAGCACCGGTCCGAAGATCTCCTCGCGGTAGATCGCCATGTCGGTGGTCACGTCGTCGAACAGCGTCGGTCCGAGGTAGAAGCCCTGCTCATGACCGGGCACCGTGAAGCCGCGACCGTCGGCCAGGAGGGTCGCGCCCTCGTCGACCCCCTGCTGGATGTACCCCTCCACCCGCTCGACGGCAGCCCGGGTGACGAGTGGCCCGTAGTCGACGTCGGAGGCGAGGGACGGGCCGATCCGCAGCTGCGCCACGCGCTGGGTGAGCTTGGCGGCGAGAGCATCCGCCGTCTCCTGGCCGACCGGCACCGCGACCGAGATCGCCATGCAGCGCTCGCCCGCCGATCCGTATCCCGAGCCGATCAGCGCGTCGACGGCCTGGTCGAGGTCGGCGTCGGGCATGACGATCATGTGGTTCTTGGCGCCGCCGAAGCACTGCGCGCGCTTGCCGTGCGCGGCCGCCGTCGAATAGATGTACTCGGCGATCGGTGTCGAGCCCACGAAGCCGACGGCGCGGATGCGGTCGTCGGTGAGCAGCGCGTCGACGGCCTCTTTGTCACCGTGCACGACGTTGAGGACCCCGGCGGGCAGCCCCGCCTCGAGGAACAGCTCGGCGATGCGCACCGGCACCGAGGGGTCGCGCTCGCTGGGCTTGAGCACCACGGCGTTGCCGGCGGCGAGGGCGGGGCCCGCCTTCCACAGGGGGATCATCGCCGGGAAGTTGAACGGGGTGATCGCCGCCACCACTCCGAGCGGCTGCCGCATCGAGTAGACGTCGATGCCGGCGCCGGCACCCGTCGAGTACTCGCCTTTGAGCAGGTGCGGCGCGCCCGCGGAGAACTCGATGACCTCGAGACCCCGCTGGATGTCGCCCTTCGCATCGTCGACCGTCTTGCCGTGCTCGCTCGCAAGCAGCTCGGCGAGCTCGGTCATCTCGCGCTGCACGAGATCGAGGAAGCGCAGCAGCACCCGTGCGCGCTTCTGGGGGTTGGTCGCCGCCCACTCGACCTGCGCGGCCTCGGCGTTCGCGATCACATCGGCGACCTCGTGCGCGGAGGCCAGCGGCACGCGCGCCTGGACGGATCCCGTGCTCGGATCGAACACGTCGGCGAAGCGCCCTCCCTCGGGGGTGAGGTGCTTTCCGCCTACGAAGTGGGGAATGGTACGAGTCATTGTGCGATGTCCCTTCGCGCCGTCGTTGGCACTATGACGATGGTACTTCGGCATCCGCATATTTACTAGGGCGTCCTTGCAGTTGCGAAAGCACGCCGGACGACTGTGCTGGAAAGCGCTTCCCCGCTAGGGTCGAGAGAGCAGGCCGAACACCCGACCCAGGAGACTCATGCACTACGGCGCCGACTACAACCCCGAGCAGTGGCCGCGAGAGGTCTGGCCGGACGACGTCCGGCTGATGCGCGAGGCCGGCGTGACGCTCGTGAGCCTGGGGATCTTCTCGTGGTCGCGCATCCAGCCGGCCGAGGGCGAGTTCGACTGGGAGTGGCTCGACGAGATCATCGGGCTGCTGCACGAGGGCGGCATCCAGGTCGACCTCGCCACCGCCACCGCATCCCCGCCGCCGTGGGCCTCGACCGCCTACCCCGAGATGCTGCCGCAGGATGCCGACGGCTCGACGTTCTGGCCCGGCAGCCGCCAGGCGTTCGCGCCCTCCTCTCCCGTCTACCGTCGCCTCGCGGCCGAACTCGTCACCGCTCTCGCGGAGCGCTACGCGCAGCATCCTGCCGTCGTGCTGTGGCACGTCAACAACGAGTACGGATGCCATCTGCACTACGACTACTCCGACGCCGCGCGCGACGCGTTCCGCGCGTGGTTGCAGCGCAGGTACGCGACGATCGACGCCCTCAACCACGCCTGGGGCACGGACTTCTGGTCGCAGCGCTACACCGCCTTCGATCAGATCGTGCCGCCGCGCAAGGCGCCGTACAGCATCAACCCGACCAGCGTGCTGGACTTCAAACGGTTCACCTCCGACACCCTGCTCGAGCTGTATGTGATGGAGCGCGACATCATCCGCGCCGCGGGAGCGACCCAGCCGATCACGACCAACTTCATGGGCGCGTTCCCGCCGGCCGACTACTGGAAGTGGGCGGCCGAGGTCGACGTGATCAGCGACGACAACTACCCCGATCCCAACGACCCCCAGTCGTTCCGCGGGGCCGCGTTCGCGCGCGAGCTGATGCGCGGCCTCAAGCCCGGGGTGCCCTGGATCCTCACGGAGCAGTCCACCAATGCCCTGAACTGGCGTCCCACCAACGCCCCGAAAGCACCCGGTCAGATGGCGGCGATCAGCGCGCAGGCGGTGGGCCGAGGCGCCGACGGGATCATGTTCTTCCAGTGGCGGCAGTCGCGCCGCGGCAGCGAGAAGTTCCACTCGGCGATGGTGCCGCAGGCCGGGCTCGACACCCGCACCTGGCGGGAGGTCGTCGAGCTGGGCGGACAGCTCGCGCAGCTCCCCGAGATGCCGGACGTCTCGTCGGGGGCGAAGATCGCTCTCGTCTTCGACTGGGAGAACTGGTGGGCGATCGACGGGCGCGACCACCCGATCGTGCTCGACTACCTGACGCTCTCGCACCGCTGGCATGCGGCGCTGCATCGGCAGAACCTCGCGGTCGACATCGTGAACACGACGAGCGATCTCCGCGGCTATTCACTCGTGGTCGCGCCTCAGCAGTATCTGCTGAGCGATGAGGGCGCCGCGAATCTCACGGCGTATGTCGCGCAGGGCGGCAACCTGTTCGTCTCGGCGTTCAGCGATGTCGTCGACCAGGACGACGCGTTCCGCGAGGGCGGCTTCATCGTCTCGCTGCGGGACGCGCTCGGCGTCGCGCTCGAGGACTTCGGGGCGCTGGTGCCGCCCGAGTCGGTGCGATCGGCCGACTCGGCCGGAGAGGTCGCGAGCCACGCCGTGCCCGACGGGCCGGGCCAGTCGGAGGCGCCAGTGGACGGCCCCGCGGGGACGATCGTCGGCCAGTACTTCGCGGAAGAGCTCCTCGTGCAGGATGCCGAGGTGCTGGGTCGCTTCACCGAGGGTCGCACCGCCGGGCGAGCGGCGTTCACCCGCAAGGCCTTCGGGGACGGCAACGGCTACTACCTCGCGACGATCCCGGACGACGCCGGCATGGCAGCCGTGCTGCGCTGGCTCGCCGTCGAGGCGGGAGTGACCGCCGAGATCGAGGGCCTTCCCGAGCACGTCGAGATCGCACGCCGAGGCGGCATCCTCACCGCCATCAACCACAGTGCGGAGCCGTTGGCGGTCGATGTGCCCGGCCGCGATGTGCTCACGGGGTCGACCGCGGCGCGCCGCGAGCTCGGTGCATACGGCTGGGCGTTCATCGACACGAGCGGGGTCGACGCGCGGGACTGAGCACGCGAGGACGGACGCGGTCGCGCGAGTCGAGGGGTGCGGCGCGCGGCCGCACCCCTCGCCTCGACCTCAGTAGACGATCACCGGGAGGCTGCGCGTGCTGCGGGAGTCCTGCCACGGCTCCGTGCCGTCGAAGCGGACCGTGAGCAGGTGCACCCCACGGCTCAGCTTCGGCACCGAGACGGTGACCCTGCCCTTGTCGGAGGGAGCCAGCTCGACCGTGGCGACGATCTTGCCGCGTTCGTGCACCGTCACCGTGCCCACCGGCGCGCTGCCGTCGTCGGCCGCCACGGTGACCTTCACGGTGGCGCTCTTGCCCGACTTCACCAGCAGGTCGGAGGAGGCGCGCACCCGCGTATCGATCGGCTGCACCTGGTCGTCGACCAGCACGGCGACCGACCGGGCGGGGATCGTCACGGTGCCGGTCGCGGCGTCCCAGGTCGTGGTCTTGACCACGGCATCCGCTCCGTTCGCCTGAGCCGGGGTCAGCGCGAACGAACGCCCGGCCAGCCCCGCGACGGTCTGCGTGACCGGCGCAGGAGAGGAGTTGAACGCGACGAGCGCCCCGTCGAGATCGGCGTCGGCGTCGGGACCCATCAGGTCGTCGATCTGCATCAGGATCACGCCCGGAGCCGCCCCCGCCCCGCCGTTCGGGAACGTGACCTTCTGCTGGATCAGCTCGGCCGAGCCGAGCCGCAGCAGATCGACCTCGTCGCGGATGCGCAGCAGATCGAGAGCGGATGCCTCTGCGGCCGCCATGTCGGCCGCGGCCGGCTTGAGCGCAGGATCGGCGAGCAGCGGCGCCATGATCGGCCACTTCTCCTCGTTGTCCGCCGCGGTCGGCAGCCCCGAGCCGAACGTCGACTCCTGACCGGTCCAGTCGATGCGGTTGAACCAGTCACCGGAGTTGTAGCTGTTGCGATCGAGGGACTTCGACCGCAACAGCTCGGTGCCTGCATGCCAGAACGACGGCGACTGCGAGAGCGTCACAGTCGCGAGCTCCAGCGTGTTCATCCGCACGCGGTCGGCCATCGTCGTGTCGACCGGGAGCTTGAGCACCGAGAGGTCGTAGAGCGTCTCGTTGTCGTGCGCATCGACGTAGTTGATCGTCTCGTCCGGCTGATCGGCATAGCCCGCCGCGGAGCCGCGATAGTCGATCGCCTCTCCCGCCGTCACCGAGCCGTCGCTCGTCGTGAACTCGAAGTCGCGCAGATTGCCCGCCAGCCCGAGCTTGACGAGATCGGTCTCGTGGCCGAGGTCGGCGAGCGCCTGCTCGACCGTGCCGTTGATCGGATCGCCGTTCGGGTCGGTGCCGAGACCGGTGCCGAAGCCCTGACGGAACGTCGACGACGAGTCGACCGGGCTGCCGCCGTACACGGCGTCGCGCAGGCGGTCGTTGAACGTGCCGATGCCGGTGCCTCCCAGCTGCCCCTGGGTGGCCTGCTCGAACAGCGCATCGTCCGCCACCTCGCCGAAGTTCCAGCCCTCGCCGTACAGATGGATCGCCGAACCGTCGACGCCGTCCTTCGCGAGGGTCAGGGCGTCGAGCGCGTCGCGGATCGCCTGCATGTTCGTCGTCGAGTGGTGGCCCATGAGGTCGAAGCGGAAGCCGTCGACCTTGTAGTCGCGCGCCCAGGTCACGATCGAGTCGACCATGAGCTTCTGCGCGGCGAGGTGCTCGGTCGCGACGTTCTGGCAGCACGTCGAGGTCTCGACGCCGCCGGCCGCGTTCAGCCGGTGGTAGTAGCCGGGCACGACCTGGTCGAGCACCGACTTCTCGGCCTGACCGGATGCCGCCGTGTGGTTGAACACCTCATCGAGCACGACCTGCAGGTCCATGTCATGGAGAGCGCCGACCATCGACCGGAACTCGCTGACCCTGGCGCCGCCGTCGGCGTCGACCGCGTACGAGCCCTCTGGCGTCGAGTAGTGGTACGGATCGTAGCCCCAGTTGAAGCCGTCGGCATCCGCGACCGCCTGGATGCACGCCTGCTGTGCCGCGTCGGCCGGGCCGAACGAGGCGAGGTCGCAGTCGGGCACCGCCTGCGCTGCGCGGTCCTCCTCGATCGAGGCGATGTCGAAGGAGGGCAGCAGGTGCACGGTGTTGATTCCGGCATCCGCGAGCTGCTTCAGCTGATCGGTGCCCGCGCTGTCGCGGGTGAACGCCAGGTACGTGCCGCGCTCGTCGGCCGGAACCGTCTCGTCGCTGATCGAGAAGTCGCGGATGTGCAGCTCGTAGATCGCCCGGTCGACCGCGCGCTCGACGACCGGCGCTTCGGCCTTCTGCCACTGCTTCGGCTGCCAGGCCTTGTCGTCGAGGTCGATGGCGACCGAACGCCGCGAGTTCAGAGTGAGCGCCGTCGAGTAGGGATCGGTGACCCGGTTCGTCTCGATCGCACCGGTCGTCGGCGCATAGACCACGACCTCCCACAGGAACTCGTCGCCCTTGAGATCCTTGGCGCCCGCGACCGACCAGACGCCGGACGCCGCATCCCACGTGGCCTCGTGCCGAGCGGGGTCGCCCTCGGCGCCCTCGTCCCAGGTGAGAAGGGTCGCGCTCTGCGCCGTCGGCGCCCACAGCCGGAACGTCGGCTTCTTGCCCGAGAACGTCACGCCCAGGTCGACGTCGTCGAGGGCTGCGGCATAGAGATCGTCGAGAACCCCGGCGATCTGCACGCCGGTGAATGCGGAGGGCGCACCCGTCTCGTCACGCTGGACGACCGCGAGCTGCGCGCGCAGCAGTGCCGCCGCATCGGCATCCGTCACCCGCAGGGCGAGGTATCCGTCGAGCGCGGGGAACCGGGCGAGCTGCTCGTCCGTCAGGCCGCCCTCGATCACCTCGAGCGCGATCGACTCGCCACCCGCGATGTCGCCGTCTGCCACCGCGAGCGAGGCGTCCGCTGAGGAGTACAGCTGATAGGCGGCCTTGTCGACAGACCCGAGAGTCGCCGGCCAGGCGATCGTCTCGGCGTCGACCCACTGTGCGCGCTGCTCTCCGGCGCCGGGGAGCTGCGGGTCCGCGCTCACGACCTCGAGGACGTGCGTCGCCAGCGTGTAGCGGAACGACGTCACGCTGCCCTCGGCCGCGCTGAACGAGATGTTCGCGCCGCCCGGCACTCCGTCGGCGCCGTAGTTCTCAGCCCAACTCAGGCCGTGCGCCACCTTGAGCTCGTAGGCTCCGGTGGGGAGTTCGGCGGTCGAGAACTCGTAGACGCCATCGCGGTCGCCGTCGGCCATGAGGGTGCCGAGGCAGTCGGGAGACCAGTCCGCCGCGCAGCCGAGCTCGTCCTGCAGAGAGCCTGGCAGCGTCACGATGGGTCCGTCGGCCGAGGACTGCACGATGTTCGTGCGCGGGTCGAAGTAGAAGGTGATCGGCCCGCCCGCGTGGGTGAGCGTGACGTTCGAGCCGTCCGGCACACCGTTCGCTCCGTAGTTGACGGCCCAACTGCCGTTGATCGCCGCCTTGTACTCGTAGTCGCCGGCCGGCAGATCGAAGGTCCCCTCCCATACGCCGTCGGCGCGCAGGGTCAGCTTCGCCTTCTCGCAGGCAGGGTCCCAGTCGCCCGCACAGCCCATCTCGGAGTTGAGACTGCCGGGCACGGTCACCATGTCGATCGGAGACTCGGGCTCCTCGCCGGCCGTCAGCGTCACGGCGTTGCCGACCGACGCGTACGTCGAGGCTGCGGCGTGGTTGCCCGCGGCATCCGTCGTCACGGCCCGGTATTCGACGAGCGTGCCGTTCGCGAGATCGCGGATGTCGTGGAAGACGCGGGGGTCGGTGTCCTCCGCGGTGCCGAGCGCCTGCCACTCCTCGGAGCCGACGACGCGCCAGGCGAAGCTCGTCTGCGCCCACTGATCGGCGATGTCGGCCTGCACGGCGGACTGTCCGGTGACACCGGCTCCGGCGGCGGGCACGACGACCTCGACGGATGCCGCCTCGGACGGCGCCGTGACGGTCGAGTCGGCCTTCCAGACCACCGCCGACAGAGCCGGCACCGTGATCGAGGCGGCCGCACCGGCATCCGTGGCGAGGGACGCCGCGTCACCGTAGAGCACCTCGTACGAGGCGTCGGCGGTCAGCGTGGTGAGGTCGACCGTCTGCGCGGTGGCGGCGTTGTTCACGGCCACCAGGTATTCGACCTTGTGGTCGGCATCCACGCGGGAGAACGCGTACACACCAGCACCGGACGCCGCGTACCGCTCGATCTGCGCGCCCTCGCTGAGCGCGGGGTTCGACTCCCGGAGCTCTGACAGCGCGGCGATGTGCTCGTAGAGCGCGGCATCCGTCGCATAGCGGTCGACCGAGCCGGCCTGCTCACCGGTGATGAGGTTCTGATTCGCGTAGTCGGCGACCTGGGTGGCGAAGAGCGACTGCCGGGCGTCCTTGTCGCCGCCGGGGCCGGCGAAGCCCTGCTCGTCGCCGTAGTAGACGACCGGCTGACCCCGGGTGAGGAACATGAGCTCGTGCGCCAGCTCGTCGCGCTCGAGCGGAGCATCCGTCGTCTGGAGGAAGGATCCGACCCTGCCCATGTCGTGGTTGCCGAGGAACGTGGGCAGTGCCGTCGCCGACGAGTCGGGTGTCGTGTAGCGATCGTCGCCCGCGAACAGGGACTGCAGGCCCTTGGCCGAATTGCCCGACGCGTAGCTGACGGCGGAGGACTGGAACGTGAAGTCGAGGATCGAGTTCATGTCGGTGTCTCGCACGTACGGTGCGAGCTTCACGGGGTCGGCGTCGTAGACCTCGCCGAACATGAAGAAGTCCTCGTTGCCCTTCTCGTGCGCGTAGTCGAGGACGTCGGCCGTCCATTTCTCCCAGAACTCGAAGTTCACATGCTTGACGGTGTCGATGCGAAAACCGTCGATGCCGAGGTCGATCCACTTGTCGTAGACCTCGACGAAGCCGTTGACCACCGTCGGGTGCTCGGTCATCAGGTCGTCGAGTCCGCTGAAGTCGCCGTATGTGACCGACTCCCCCGACCAGGTCGAGTCTCCGCGGTTGTGATAGAGCGACGGGTCGTTCAGCCAGGCCGGCACCTTGACGTCGGCCTCGCTGTCGTCGATCACCGGCGTGTAGGGGAAGCTCGTCGCCGGGTCGAGTTCGGGGAACCCGTCGGTGCCCGCGTGGTCGGCCGGGTCGAACGCCGTGCCAGCGGCATCCGTGTAGGGACTCGTCGCCTGGTCGATGTAGGAGTACTGCCCCTCGGCGTAGTCGATGACGTCGGCGGTGTGGTTGGTGATGATGTCGAAGTACACCTTGATGTCGCGGGCGTGCGCGTCGGCGATCAGGGCCTGCAGCTCCTCATTGGTGCCGAGGTGCGGGTCGATGCGGGTGAAGTCGGTGATCCAGTAGCCGTGATAGCCGGCCGAGGCGTTGGCGCCCTCACCCTGCACCGGCTTGTTGGCGAAGCTCGGCGTCAGCCAGATCGCCGATGTGCCGAGCCCCTCGATGTAGTCGAGGTTCTCGCGGATTCCGGCGATGTCGCCGCCCTGATAGAAGCCCTTGTCCGCGGGGTCGAAACCGGTGGTGAGCCGGTCGCCCTCGAGACCGCCGGTGTCGTTGGCCGTGTCGCCGTTCGCGAAGCGGTCGGTCATCACGAAGTAGAACTGCTCGCCGGCGCCCGCCTGTCGGGCCGGGCTCGCGATGAGCGCCTCATCGTCGGAGGTGTAGCCGCCACGCAGGTCGGTGGACTCGAGCCCGACGCGCTTGAGCGTGTCGTCGAACGTGAAGCGGAGGGTTGTCGGGCCGGCCACCGTCAGAGGGATGTCGTCGGCCCCGCCGTCGAGCCCGTACGCCTCGTCCCAGCCGTCGTTCACCGCGACTTTGTACTGCCACGTGCCCGCAGGGACCTCGAACTCGGCGGAGTAGATGCCCTCGGCGCCCGTGGGCTCGAGCTCGGTCTCGGTGCAGTCGGGCGCCCAGTCCGCCGCGCAGCCGAGCTCGGACTGCAGCGAGCCCACGAGAGCCACGGTGCGATCGGCCGCCGCGGCGGATGAGCCGCCGAGAGCGCCGGCCGCGCCGAAGCCCGAGACGACGAGCGCGGTGGCGGCGAGTAGAGCGAGCGGACGTGAAGCGGTCGTCTTCGACCGAGCCGACTTGAACAAATGATGCTCCCTGATGGCGGCGGACACGACGACGTGTCCGGAGGCTTGCGAGTGAAGCTAGCAGGGCGGGCTCCATGACTGCAAGCGCTTGCAGCTGCGTTCTGGCGAAAAGTCAGGGGTGTGAGTACTGCTGATGGCCTTAAGTCGCAAACGCTTCCAGGATCGCGAATCCCGGGTGAGGAGGATTTCTCGCCGCGTTCACCGCCCGGACACCTTCGCCGACTACAACTGCAGATGCGCGGACACAGACTCAGACCGGATCGGGTAGTCACGTCATCCGCGCATACGGTGAGCGTCTGCTCCCGAAGAGACCCCCGCCGAATCGGGTCGGCGGGGGTCTTCTCTGTCTTGTCCGGCGAACATCGACCCGGCAGGGGCACAGCGGATGCCGGGTGACGGATGCCGGCCTACAGCCGTTCGATGATCGTGGCGTTCGCCATGCCACCGCCCTCGCACATGGTCTGCAGTCCGAAGCGGCCGCCGACCGCGTCGAGGTGGTCGATCAGGGTGCCGAGCAGGCGGGTGCCCGACGAACCGAGTGCGTGCCCGAGGGCGATCGCACCTCCGCGCGGGTTGAGCTTGGCGGCATCCGCCCCGAGTTCCGCGGCCCAGGCGAGGGGCACCGACGCGAAGGCCTCATTGACCTCGTAGGCGTCGAGGTCATCGATCGTGAGTCCGGTGCGTTCGAGAATGCGCCGCGTCGCGGGGATCGGGCCGGTCAGCATCATGAGCGGATCGTCGCCGACCACCGTGAACGCGTGGAACCTCGCCCGCGGCGTGAGTCCCAGCTGTTCGGCACGCTCGGCGCTCATCACGAGCGCAGCGGATGCTCCGTCGGTCAGCGGCGAGGAGTTGCCGGGAGTGATCCGCCAGTCGACGTCCGGGAATCGGGCGGCAAGAGCGTCGGTGCGGAACGCGGGGTTGAGTCCCCCGAGCGCCTCGGCCGTCGTCCCGGCGCGCACGGTCTCGTCGCCCGCGGCATCCGGAGCCTCGGCGACCGGAATGACGGTGCGGTCGAAGAATCCCTCGTGCCACGAGGCGGCCGCGCGGCGGTGCGACTCGGCGGCGTACGCATCCAGCGCTGCGCGATCGATGCCCCAGCGCTGGGCGATCAGCTCGGCCGAGACGCCCTGGTTCACGAGTCCCTCGGGGTAGCGCTCACGCAGGCGAGGCGACATCGGCGACCCGCCGGCCGCAGACGATCCGAGCGGCACCCGACTCATCGACTCGACGCCGCCGACGATGACCGCGTCATACGCGCCGGCCATGATCCCCTGCGCGGCGAAATGCATGGCCTGTTGGCTGGACCCGCATTGGCGGTCGATCGTCGTCGCGGGGATCGACTCGTCGAAACCCGCGGCGAGCACAGCCTGCCGCGCGATGTTCGACGACTGGTCCCCCACCTGACTCACGCAACCGAGCAGCACGTCGTCGATCTGCCTCGACTCGAGCCCGCTGCGCTCGAGTATCGCGGCGAGAGCACCCGCCGCGAGGTCGACAGGATGCACACCCGAGAGCGCGCCGCCCGGCTTGCCGCGTCCGACGGGAGTGCGGACGACATCGATCAGGACGGCTTCGCTGCGCGTGCTCATGCCTCCTATTCTCGCCCTGTCGCGGAGTGCGGGGACGGATGCCGCGTCGCTGCCCTGCGCCAGCCTCGGCCATGCGCGCCCGCGACGGCCGGATTCCCGGCATCCGGCCGTCGCAGGCGCATTCGGCCTTCTGAAGCACCCGGCACCCGGCACCCGGAGATGCCGTCTTCGCGCGCGGCGAAAAAGACCGGCGACACCCGGCATCCGAAATACAATCGAACACGCGCCCGCACCCCGGCGCATCCCCCACCGTCGAGGCGCCCGTGACCCGGGCGATCCGCTCTCTCCGAGGACCCCACCATGTCCAGCGAACCCATCACCGTCTCCATCCGCCGCGAGGTCGACCCCGAGCATGTCGCCGCCGCCACCGCCTGGGTGCAGACCGGCGTGAATCTGGCGCACCGATACCCGGGGTTCCTCGGATCCGGCTGGGTGCGCGACGGCGAGGACTCGCATATCTGGCACATGCTGTACCGCTTCTCCGACGAGAAGTCGCTTGTGGCGTGGGAGCAGTCGGGCGAGCGCGAGTGGTGGAAGTCGACCGGCGAGCAGTTCGTGCGCAGTGAGCGCGTGCGCCGCCGCACGGGCATCGAGGGCTGGTTCGACGAGCCGACCACCGACACCATCACCCTCCCCCGCGCTGACGGCTCGACGACCACCGTCGCGATGGTCAGCACTCCGCCGCGGTGGAAGCAGGCCGTGTCGATCTGGCTCGGGTTCTTCCCGCTGAACCTCGCCTTCACCTATGCGCTGAGCCCTGTGCCCGGCTGGAACGAGCTGCCGATCTGGCTGCGCGTGCTCGCGACGACCGTCGTGCTCACGCCGATCATGACCTACTGGGTGCTGCCCTGGGTCACACGCACGCTGCGCCACTGGCTCAACCGCTGAGGCTCGGTCGCCTCTGCCGCATCGGGTCTGCCGCACCTGCCGTGTGCGATCCGTCCGTGAGGTCGTGCGTCCGTGAGGTGCGTGCATGAGGTGCGTGCGTCCGTGGGGTGCGGCATCCGTCCGTCGTGTGCGTTCGGCGCGCGAGCGGCCGCACATCTGTGAGGCCGGGCAGTGCATCTGTGCGGGGCCACTACCGCATCCGAATCGGGCGTTTCCGATGCGAAACTGACCCCGCACCGAATGGTGGATGCGAAACTGACCCCGCACCGGACTCCAGATGCGAAACTGACCCCGCACCGCCACCGCCGTCAGAGGTCGGCGACGGCGGCGCGCAGCGCCTTCTCCACGGCCGCGACCCCGTCGGACAACGGACCCGGTCGCCGCACGAGATACAGCGTGTTAATCGGCGGGTCCTGGGTGGGTCGCAGGTCGACGAGTCTGCCATCGGCGAGTTCGTCGGCGATCAGATAGGTCGGCAGGGCGGTGACGCCCGCCCCCGCAACCGCAGCGGCGGCGAGCGCGCGCAGGTCGGGGAAGACGAGAGCCGGTTCCCGGTCGAGACGGATGCCGAACACGTGGCGCCAGTACCGTCGGACGATCGGGACGTCTCGGTCGTATGCCAGCAGAGGTACGTGCGCGAGCGCGTCCGGCGAGAGGGCCGGAGACGGGTCGATGCTCAGCGACGGCGAGGCCACGAGCACGAATTCCTCGTCGAACAGCGGCATGCTCGGCAGCGTGCGTCCGCGAGGACGCACGGCGGAGATCACCAGCTCGAGGCTGCCGACCCTCAGCTGATCGAGCAGGTCGTCGGCCAGGCCCGTGGTCACCGCAAGCCGCAGTCCGCCGGCCACAGCACTCGCGAGAGCCGGGGCGGCGACGGCGGCCAGGAACTCCCCCGCCCCGCCGAGGCGGATGACCGGCGGTTCGAGGGCCGGGTGGGTGCCGAGAGCATCCGCCAACGCGTCGAGCGGGCCCGAGAGCCGCGCGGCGAGCTCGTCGGCTCGGGGCGTCGGACGGATGCCGCGGGCATGACGGACGAACAGCGGCTCGCCGACGCTCGCCTCCAGCGCCTGCAACTGCGTCGTGACCGACGACTGCGCGAGTCCGAGCCTGCGCGCCGCCGCCGACACCGACCCGGATCGGTGCGCGATGAGGAAGGTGCGCCACAGCCCCAGGTCGGGCAATCCATCGGAATTCCGATTACTCATATCGGCAATCTATCGGAATCGTTCGTCGCGGCGGGCCGTTGTCCTGGATATCGCATCCGCACGGCATCCGTCGTCCGAACCTTGGGAGCATCCATGTCATCCGTCCTCTTCGTCGTCTCCGGCGCCCGCACCTGGACTCTGTCCGACGGCACCGAGCACCCCACCGGCTACTGGGCCGAAGAGCTGCTCGCCCCCTATCGCCTGCTCACTGCCGCGGGGCACGACGTGGTGTTCGCGACACCCGGCGGTGTCGAGCCGGTCGCCGATGCGTCGAGCCTCGGCGACGGGGATGCCGCGGCGCTCGCGGAGATCCCGGGGCTCAGCACTCCCCTGGTGCTCGCCGATGTCGACGGCGCCGCCTACGCGGCCGTCTACTACCCCGGCGGGCACGGACCGATGCAGGACCTCGCTGTGGATGCCGATTCGGCGGCGCTCATCTCGGCGACCGTCGCGGCGGGACGTCCACTGGCCGCGGTGTGCCACGGACTCGCGGCTCTGCTGCCCGCACGCGATGCTGCGGGCGAGCCGCTCGTCGCCGGACGGCGCATCACCGGATTCTCCGACGAGGAGGAGCGCCTCGGAGGGCTCGCGGACCGCGCGCCGTTCCTGCTCGAGACCTCTCTGCGCGAGCTCGGCGCCGACATCGACGTGACCGACCCGTGGAGCGATCACACGATCGTCGACGGACTGCTCATCACCGGCCAGAACCCGCAGTCGTCGGCATCCGCAGCCCGGGCCCTGGTCGCGGCACTCGCCTGATCGGAGAGGCGCGGTGCGCAGCCGCGACATCCGTCACCCGCACCCGCACCCGCACCCTGCGTGCGGGGCCAGTTGCGCACCGGAAACGCCCCATTCGGATGCCGAACTGGCCCCGCACCGAGTCCCGGATGCCGAACTGGCCCCGCACCGAGTCCCGGATGCCGAACTGGCCCCGCACCGGGTCCAGGGTGCCGAACTGACCCCGCACCGGGTCCCGGATGCCGAACTGGCCCCGCATCGGCGCCACGACCGTGCCGCGAGCGACTCGGCCGGCCGCCACGCGTCAGACGGCGGCGATCCGCCAGGATGCTGCGTGCGTCGCGCCGGGTTCGAGCACGACCAGGTCGGTCCCCGAGTTGAACGCGTCCGGCGGACAGGTCATCGGCTCGACCGCGAGGCCGATGCGATGGATCGCGTCGATGCCGGGGTTGTCGGCCGTGTGCACCTGCACCCACGGGCAGCGCTCGTCGAAGGTCATGACGACGCCGCTTCCGGCATCCGTCACCACCCGCACCTCGGCGACTCCGCCCTCGCGGGCGAGGCCGGAGAACGCGTGGTCGATGAAGACGTCGGCGATCGGGCGCGCAACGCGGAAGTCCCACTGCGGATGCGCGGACACTCCCTCGAGCGCCACCGGGCTCAGCCGGTCGTCGGTGACGGTCAGCACCTCGGATGCCGGCAGGGTCAGCGTCCAGTCATCGACCCGACCATCGGGTCCGGCGACGAGATACGGGTGCGGCCCTGTGCCCCAGGGCGCGGCATCCGTCCCGAGGTTGCGCGCGGTGACGGTCTGCTGAAGGCCGTCGCCGTCGATGCGGTACTCGGTCTCCACCTCGACGCGGAACGGATAGCCGGTCTGCGGCTCGATCACGGCCGCGAGCACGACGCGGTCGTCGAGCACCAGTCGGTCTTCGAACTCCGCCCAGGCGAGCAGCCCGTGCAGCGCCTGTCCGCGGGCGGGCTCGGTGAGGGCCAGCTGATGCTCGGCGCCGCTGAACGTGTAGCGACCGTCGGCGATGCGATTGGGCCACGGTGCGAGGGTGGTGCCGCGGTATCCGGGCCGCACCTCGTCGGCGTCGAAGGGCACGACCAGGTCGCGTCCTTCGAATGCGAGCAGGCGCAGCGAGGCGCCGACGCTCGCGATCACGGCTTCGTATCCGTGCCCGGTGATGCGCAGCTGACGCCCCGAGCGCGGCCGGCCGGCTCCCGTCATCACAGCCCCTGCGCGAGTCGGTAGTAGGCCTGGTTCCAGCGGACCTGCTTCTGGAACTCGGGCAGGGTGGTCGCATCGTCGATCACGAGCAGCTCGACCTCGGCCATCTCGGCGAAATCGCGGAAGGCCTCGAGCCCGACAGCGGTCGACATCACCGTGTGGTGCGCAGCACCCGCGGTCAGCCAGGCGGCGGCCGAGGTGGTGAAGTCGGGCTGCGGCTTCCACACGGCGCGGCCGACCGGCAGCTTCGGCAGCGACTGGCGCGGGGGCACGTTCTCGACGACGTTCGCGGTGAGGCGGAAGCGGTCGCGCATGTCGCTGAGGGCGACGACGATCGCGGGGCCGGGGTCGGCGGTGAAGACCAGGCGCACCGGGTCTTCCTTGCCGCCGATGCCGAGCGGGTGGATCTCGAGGGTCGGCTTCGCCGTCGTGAGCGAGGGCGAGACCTCGAGCATGTGCGCCCCGAGGATCAGCTCGTCGCCGGGCGTCATGTCGTAGGTGTAATCCTCCATGAGGCTCGCCCCGCCGGGCAGGCCCGCGCCCATGACGTTGGCGACGCGCACGAGGATCGCGGTCTTCCAGTCACCCTCGGCGCCGAAGCCGTATCCCTCGGCCATCAGACGCTGCACCGCGAGGCCCGGCAGCTGCTTCAGGGCGCCGAGGTCTTCGAACGAGGTCGTGAAGGCGCCGAAGCCGCCCTCTTCGAGGAACGCCCGCAGACCGATCTCGATCGCGGCCCCGTCGCGCAGCGACTGGTGGCGGTCGCCACCGCGACGAAGCTCCGGCACGACCTCGTACAGCTCTTCGTACTCGGCCACGAGGGCGTCGATCTCGGAGTCGGATGCCGCGGCGACGGCATCCGCCAGGTCGTTCACGCCCCACGTGTTGACCTGCACGCCGAAGCGCAGCTCGGCCTCGGTCTTGTCGCCCTCGGTGACCGCGACGAAGCGCATGTTGTCGCCGAAGCGGGCGAGCTTGAGCGAACGGGATGCCGCGAGGCCGGCGGCCGCACGCTGCCACGTCGCGATCTCCTGGCACACCCGCGGGTCGCTCGCATGACCGACGACGGTCTTGCGCGGCACGCCGAGACGCGTCTGGATGTAGCCGAACTCGCGGTCGCCGTGCGCCGCCTGGTTCAGGTTCATGAAGTCGAAGTCGATGTCGGCCCACGGCAGCTCGACGTTCGCCTGCGTGTGCAGGTGCGCGAGCGGCTTCTGCAGCGCGTCGAGACCGGCGATCCACATCTTCGCGGGGCTGAAGGTGTGCATCCATGCGATCAGGCCGATGACCCGGTCGTCGGCGTTCGCCTCGAGGGCCGTGCGCTTGATGGCTGCGGCATCCGTCAGCACCGGCTTCCAGACGATGGTCACGGGCACCTCGCCGGCCTCGTCGAGGATGCGGGCGATCTCCTGCGACTGCTCGGCGACCTGCGCGAGCGTCTCGGGGCCGTAGAGGTGCTGACTGCCGGTGAGGAACCAGACCTCGTAGCCGTCGAGCGAAGTGGTGAGCGGGGTGCGGGGCATGAGAGTCCTTGGGTGTTCCGGTGTCGGCGTGAAGAGTGCGCGTGGGGGTCAGAGAGCGGTGGTCGCGGCGGCTTCGATCGCGAGGCCCGCGCGATAGCGGTCGAGGTAGGCGGCGAAGCCGGCGACGTCGGCAGGGTCGGGGTCGGCGACCGCGAGGGATGCGGAGGCGAAGACGTCGCGCTCGAGGTACTCCCCCAGCGACGCCGTCTCGGAGTGCGCGAGATACGACGCGAGCACCGCGATGCCCCACGCGCCGCCCTCGGAGGCGAGCTCGCCCACCGCGACGGGAGCGCCGAGCGCTCCGGCGAGGAAACGCTGCGCGACCCCCGCGGTGCGGAACATGCCACCGTGCGCGAACATGCGGTCGAGTTCGACTCCTTCGGCGGCGAGCACCTGCATCCCCAGCGCGAGCGTGCCGAACACGCCGTACAGCTGCGAGCGCATGAAGTTCGCCAGCGTGAAGGCGCTGTCGGGGGTGCGCACGAACAGCGGGCGCCCCTCGGTGAGGCCGGCGATCGGCTCGCCCGCGAGGTGGTTGTAGGCCAGCAGGCCGCCGGCATCCGCCTCTCCGTCGAGAGCCTCACGGAAGAGGGTGTCGAAGACCGCGTCATCGCTCAGCGGCTGCCCCGCGGCGGCGGCGAAACGGGTGAAGAGCCCTGCCCAGGCGGCCAGTTCGCTCGCGCCGTTGTTGCAGTGCACCATCGCGACGGCGTCGCCCGCGGGTGTCGTCACGAGGTCGAGCTCATGGTGCACTTCGGCGAGCGGGCGCTCGAGCACGACCATCGCGAAGATGCTGGTTCCGGCCGAGACGTTGCCGGTGCGCGGCGACACCGAGTTCGTCGCGACCATGCCGGTGCCCGCGTCGCCCTCGGGCGGGCAGAGCGGGATGCCGGGGGGCAGCGCGCCCGACGGATCGAGCAGGGCCGCGCCCTCGGCGGTGAGCGTCCCGGCGGCGGCGCCGGCGGGAAGGACGGTCGGGAGCAGGTCCTTGGCTGCGGCGGGAAGACGGTCGGCGGCGAGGGCGTCGTAGGCCTGTAGCATCCGCTCGTCGTAGTCTCCGGTGGCCGAGTCGATCGGGAACATGCCGGAGGCGTCGCCGACGCCGAGAACGCGCTCGCCCGTCAGCCTCGTGTGCACATAGCCCGCGAGGGTGGTGACGAAGTCGAGCTGCGGCACGTGCGCCTCGCCGTCGAGCACCGCCTGGTGCAGGTGCGCGATCGACCAGCGCAGGGGGATGTTCACGCCGAGCAGGTCGGTCAGCTCGGCCGCCGCGGCGCCCGTGTTGGTGTTGCGCCAGGTGCGGAACGGCGTGAGCAGCTCGCCCTGCGCATCGAACGCGAGGTATCCGTGCATCATGGCCGAGATCCCGATCGCGCCGAACGTCTCGGGGCGCACGCCGTGGCGCTCGTCCGCGTCGGCGACGAGACCGGCATATGCCGCCTGCAGGCCTGTCCACACTTCGTCGATCGCGTAGGTCCAGAGGCCGTCCTGGAGGCGGTTCTCCCACGAGAACGACCCGGTCGCGAGCACCTTGGTGGCGTCGGATCCGATCAGACAGGCCTTGATGCGCGTGGAGCCGAGCTCGATGCCGAGGCTCGTGCGGCCGGCGAGGATGTCGTCGCGGGCGGTCGTGCGGGTCGTGTCGCTCATCGTCGGGCGTCCGAGTTCTGTCCGTAGACGTTCTGGTAGCGGGTGAAGAGGCTGTCGATGGCCTCCTGCGGAATCGGGATCAGCGGTCCGGCCTCGCGGGCGTAGTGCACGGTGCGGGCCACGTCTTCGACCATGACGGCGGCCTTCACGGCATCCTTCGCGTCGACTCCGATGGTGAAGGGACCGTGGTTCTGCATGAGCACCGCGCGGCTGCGGTGACCCGAGAGCGTCTGCACGATGCCGCGGCCGATCGAGTCGTCGCCGATGATCGCGAAGGGACCGACCGGGATAGGACCGCCGAACTCATCGGCCATGGCCGTGATGACGCAGGGGATCTCTTCGCCACGGGCTGCCCACGCGACGGCGAACGTCGAGTGCGTGTGCACGACTCCGCCGACGTCGGGCATGTGGCGGTAGACGTATGCGTGGGCGGCAGTGTCGCTCGAGGGAGAGCGGTCGCTGCCCGGAGTGCCGGGGATCACGGCGCCGTCGAGGTCGCACAGGATCATGTTCTCGGGCGTGAGGTCGTCGTAGCTGACGCCCGACGGCTTGATCACGAACAGGTCGGCTCCGGGCACGCGGCCCGAGACGTTGCCGCCGGTCCAGACGATGAGGTCGTAACGGACCAGTTCACCGTGCAGACGGGCGACATCCTCGCGGACGGCCTGGATGGACGCGTCGATCTCAGGGGAGAAGACGGGGGCTTCGTTGCTCACGGATACCTCAGGGTCGGCGGTGGTCACTGTGACCGGTCACAGAAGTGTGTCACGGAGGTCGGCGGACCGTCAAGACACCGGCGACCGTTCGGCGCCGCCGTGTTCGGGGCCACTTTCGCATCTCCCGGCTCGTGCGGGGTCACTTTCGCATCGGATTCGGCGTATTCACGTGCAGAACTGACCCCGCACCGCGCCGCACATGCAGAACTGACCCCGCACCGCGCCGGCACACACCCTGGCGCCGTTCAGCGCGGCGGCGCCACCGAATCGCGGGTCACGAGCACGGGTGCCACCGGCGCGAGGTCGGATGCCGCGGCTCCGGCACTGCCCGCCAGCACCGCCGCCACCGCACGACGCGCCAATTCCGAGAAGTCCTGCCGCACGGTCGTGAGCTTCGGCCAGTAGTAGGCGGCATCCGGAGTGTCGTCGAACCCGACCACACTGATGTCTGCCGGCACCGAGAGCCCGACTTCCTGCAGACCGCCGAGCAGACCGAGGGCCATCTGGTCGTTCGCTGCGAATACCGCTGTCACACCCGAGTCGCGCACGGCGCGAGCCGCTGCATAGCCCGAGCCGGCGGTCCAGTCGCCCTCGATGACCGGTCCGGCGGCGAGTCCTCGTGCGGCGAGCTCGACCCGGAACCCCTCAGCGCGGGACTCGGCCTCGAGCCAGTCGGCGGGGCCGGCGAGGTGCGCGATGCGTGTGTGCCCGGCGTCGGCGAGTGCCGCGACGGCGAGTCGAGCCCCGGCCTCCTGATCGACCGAGAGGCCGCGCGCGCCGCGATCGGCTGCGTGCAGGGTGACGACGGGCACGCCGATGCGCACCGAGTCGAGCGCGTCGAGGGTGTGGGCGTGAGGCGCGACGACGACGATGCCCTCGACTCCCTGCATGACGAGGTGGTCGACCGCGGCGACCACGGCATCCGTGTCCCCCGCATCCGCGAAGGCCGCACTCAGCCAGTAGCCGACCTCGCGGGCCGACGCCTCGAGCGCTGCGATGCTGCGCGACGGGCCATAGTGCAGTGCGTCGGTGGCGAGCACCCCGAGCGTGCGGGAGCGGCGGGTGCCCAGCGCTCTGGCCGCGTTGTTCATGCGGTAGCCGAGTTCCGCCATGGCGGCGATGACGCGTTCGCGAGTCTCGGCGGCGACCTCGGGGTGGTCGTTGAGCACGCGCGACACCGTCTGCCGAGACACCCCTGCGCGCACGGCGACGTCGCGCACGCCGACGGTGCGGCGGGGCTCGCTGCTCGTGTCACTCACGCCGACGAGTGTATGCCGAGCGGCCCCGGCGCCTCGTCTTCGTGCCACTCTGGTGACATGCGCATCGCACTCACCGGATCATCGGGCAAGCTCGGCAGCGTCGTCGCGCGGGAGCTCCGCGCTCACGGACACGAGGTCATCGGCATGGACGTCTCAGGCACCCGCGGCCCTGACTTCGTGCAGGTGGACCTCACGGACTACGGCCAGGTCGTGGATGCTTTCACGGCCGTCGGCGACCGGCACGACGGCATCGACGCCGTGGTGCATCTCGGCGCCATCCCGGCGCCCGGCATCCGCAGCGACGTCGCCACCTTCCACAACAACATGCCCGCCACGTTCAACGTCTTCTGGGCGGCGGTGCGCCTCGGCATCCGCCGTGTCGTCTACGCCTCGAGCGAGACCGTGCTGGGCCTGCCATTCGACGTGCCGCCGCCCTACGTGCCGGTCGACGAGGACTACCCCGCCCGCCCCGAGTCGGTCTACTCGCTCGTGAAGACCCTCGAGGAGCAGCTGGCGAGGGAGCTCGTGCGCTGGCATCCCGACCTGTCGATCACCGCACTGCGGTTCTCGAACGTGATGAACCCCGAGGACTACGCCGAGTTCCCCGACTTCGACGCCGATGCGCTGCGCCGTAAGTGGAACCTCTGGGGATACATCGACGCACGCGACGGTGCGCAGGCGGTGGAGCGTGCGCTCGAGGTGGCGGCACCCGGGTTCGACAACTTCATCATCGCGGCGGCCGACACGGTGATGACGCGTCCGAACGCCGAGCTGCTCGCCGAGGTCTTCCCCGATGTGCCGGTCGCCCGCGAGTTCGGCCCGAACGAGACGCTGCTGTCGATCGACAAGGCCCGCCGCGTGCTCGGGTTCGATCCGCAGCACTCCTGGCGCGACGACGCCTGACCCTGTTCGACACGATGCTGGGCAAGCAACAAGTCGGTCGCTTCTGACGAGCCGCTGCCGATAATGGAATCCCACCATATCGGCCGTCAGCTCGTAGTCTCACCCCATGAAACAACGTAGTTTCGTTCGTATAGGCATTTCTCTCGCAGCGGAATTACCGGTGAAGTTGTGCTCGCCGATAACGTATTAGGTCAGTACATCTGCACAAAGCGGATGCCGGCAGTCGCGCGATGCGATCAGGCCAGTCTGATATTCAATATTCGTTCGTCATGGCTGCAGGCACGCACATGGGGATGGAGCGACGGACAACTGGCAAATGCACGCCGGAACGTCCTTTGCCATGAGATTGGGCACGCCGTCGGTCTTTATCACGAGACCGGCGTCGGAGGATGCATGGATTCCACTCTATCGACGCAAGTCTTTTACTATCCACAGCACCACGTTGATCACATCAACGTTGCGCATTGATGAAGACAGGACCGATCATGAACGCACAACGCAGTCGACGATCGCATGTAAGCCTGATACTGGTGCCGGCACTGGCGCTGCTGCTGACCTCGTGTGCCACGGCACCGGGAACCGACCCGGCAGCGGCATCTGTCACGCAGGACGCAACACAATCTGACGCCGCCGAGATGCTTCTGTCTCTCGACATCAGTGCCGTCTCGACGATCGTCTTCCAGAACACGACAGACCTCGGCCATCGCTCCGCGGCTGTGGTCACCGGTACCGTGCATCGCTGGCTCGCGGGAGACAAGGTCACCACCGCCACCGGAACCCCCGTCGGCGCAGCACTCCTCGCCGAAGTCGAGGTCATCGAGGTCACTGAGAACGGCGGGTCACCGCTTCAACCGGGAGACATCGTCTACATTCCCGTGACCTCTCCATCACTGGATCCTCAGGAGGTCGCAGATGCGTTGCCTCGCGACCTCGACGTGGTGGCGTATCTCGACGATGCGTTGACGGACGAAGAGCTCCAGGTATCCGAGGAATATCGAGTCGAGCCAGGCGACGCTGAGGCGGCAGGCAAACCCCGATGGCCCCTCCTGAGCCCTCAAGGATTCATCGTCACGAACCCGTCCGACCCTGGCGAACAGATTTGGCCCTTTCTGGGAGCGCGGGCAGCGGGGAAACTCACCGACGTTCTTCCTGGAGGACGGTTGGATGGTCTGACGGAGGAGCAACGTAAGCTCGTCATCGGCTGATAGACGGCGCGACCACGCCTGAACTAACTCCGGCACGCGCGAGCGCCCCTCAGCGCCGGGCGATGGTCGATCCGCGGATCACGAGCCGCACCGGCAGGTGGTGCGCGCCTTCGCCGATGTCGATGCCGTCGATCGCATCGAACACCCGCAGCGCCGCCTGACGACCGAGCTGCTGCAGGTTCGCGTCGATGCTGGTGAGCTCGGGCCGGGCGTTGGTCGCGAGCACTTCCCAGTTGTCGTAGCCGATCACCGCGAGGTCGTCCGGCACGGTGCGGCCGAGATCGCGGGCCGAGTCGAGCACACCGCGAGCGATCTGGTCGGATCCGCAGAACACGGCGTCGATGTCCGGATGCCGCTGCAGCAGCATCGCCGCGGCATCCCGACCCCAGTGCTCGGTCCACTCCGAGAACATCGGCTCGCCCACGAGTTCGAGACCCGCCTCGCCGAGTGCTGCTCTGGCGCCGGCGAGGCGGTCTTGGGCTGCGGCATAGGTCGGGTCGCCCGAGATGTGCGCGATGCGCCGACGTCCGCAGGCCAACAGGTGCTCGATCGCGAGACGCCCGCCCGCGTAGTTGTCGGGGGTCAATGAGAGGTCGCGCGGGTCATCCGAGGGGGCGTACGCGTAGACCACGGGCACGGGGATCTCCTGCCCGAGCGAGGGGCGCGGATCCGTCTGACGGCCGACGACGATGATGCCGTCGACCCTGCGGCTCAGCAGCTCCTTCAGGTGGTGCTGCTCACGGATCGCGTCACCTCGCGCATCGCACAGGAAGACGTTGATGCGACCTGCGCCGAACGCATCCTCCGCGCCCATGAGGATCGGCAGCATGAAGCGGCCCTCGAGGTCGCTGGTGAGAAGGCCGACCGTGCCGGTGCGCCCGGCGAGGAGTCCTCGCGCCATGGCATTGGGGGTGAAGGACAGCTCCTCGGCGATCGCGCGCACCTTGGCGCGGGTGGCGACCGATACGTCGCCCCGATCGTTCAGCGCCTTGGATGCGGTCGAGATCGAGACTCCGGCGCGCGCGGCGACGTCACTGAGGGTCGCAGCTCGTGCTCCAGTCGTATCCGTCATCCCACTCCTTCGTGCTGAAAGGTTATCGGAACGAGGGTTGACGCGCCCTCCGAAACCACGCTATACCTTTTCGAAAGGGTTTTCGTAACTTTCGAAGAACCTGATCTTCACCCTCATCTCCACTCCCGGCGCTGCACTGCCGAAGCGCCACACCGCACCCGCTCGAGGACGAGCCCAGAGGAGCCCCCGCCCATGAACACCATTCGCACCCACGCCGCACGTCGGGCAGCAGCCGCCGTCATCGCGGCCGGCCTGCTCGTCGGCGGACTCGCCGCCTGCGCACCCGCCGGCGATGACGCCGCCTCCGACGAGCCCATCCCCGCCGAAGGCACCGACGACGGCACGACCCTGACACTGTGGACCCGCGCGCCGATCGAGCGCCAGGCCAAGCTGCTCGTCGACGCCTACAACGACAGCCACGAGAACCAGGTCGAGCTGACAGTCGTGCCCAACGACGACTACGTCGCGAAAGTCGGCGCCGCCGCAGGGTCGAGCGGCCTGCCCGACCTCTTCGCCGCCGACATCGTCTACGTGCCGAACTGGGCGCAGCAGGGCCTGTTCCAGGACATGTCCGAGCAGATCGACGCCCTCGACTTCAAAGACGAGATCAACCCCGGGCACCTGTCGGCCGGCACCGTCGACGGCGCCGAGTACGTGCTGCCGTTCGCCCTCGACCTCTCGATGCTCTTCTGGAACAAGGAGCTCTTCGCCGAGGCCGGCCTCGACCCCGAGAAGGCGCCCGCCACGCTCGAGGAGTTCGCCGAAGCGGCCATGGCCGTGCAGGCGCTGAACAAGCCGGACACCTACGGCACCGCGACCGGCCTCAACTGCGGTGGATGCCTGGTCTTCACCTGGTTCCCCTCCATCTGGGCATCGGGCGACGAGGTCATGAGCGACGACGGCACCGAGTCCCTGCTCGACGGCGACTCGGCTCAGGCCGTCTACGACACGTGGGCAGGCCTCGAAGAGGCGGGTGCGGTTCTCCCGAGCTCGACCGATGAGGCTGGCCCCACCTGGACCGCCGCGTTCAGCGAGGGCAAGGTCGGCGTGATGCCGTTCCCCGCGACGCTGCTCCCCTCGCTCGAGTTCGACGCGGGAGTCGCCGGCATCCCCGGTGTCGACGGCGGCGCCTCGACGTTCGTCGGCGGCGACGGCATCGGCATCTCGAAGGACTCGAAGAAGGCCGCGCAGGCCTGGAACTTCCTCAACTGGATGATGTCCGAGGACGCCCAGGTCGAGGTGCTCGCGAAAGACGGCAACGCCGTCTCCCGCGGAGACCTGGCCGACAACGAGTATGCGGCCGCCGATCCCCGACTGGTGACGATCAACGAGGTCGCAGCCCAGGGCGACACCCCGGTGGCCCTGAACTTCCAGCAGGCGTTCAACGCCCCGGGCAGCCCGTGGCTCACCCTGGTGCGCAACGCCGTGCTCAACGGCGACGACTCGGTGCCCGCCGACAACGAGGAGATCACGGCGATCCTGTCGCAGTGATCATGCGGGGGCGGTGCGCCGCGTCGCCCCCGCATCCCCCCTCGTCAGTCCCCCATCGAAAGAGAACGTGATGACCCAGGCCACACTCCCGCTGCATCGCCGCAGACGGCGCACCGCCTTCGGCGGCCCGGTGCAGGGCTGGCTGTACGCGGCCCCCACGGCGATCTTCGTCGCCCTGCTGTTCATCGTGCCGCTGGTGCTGGTGCTGCAGATGTCGGCCTCGGACTGGCCCCTGCTGAGCGGCAACCAGGGAATCAACTTCCCGGAGAACTATGCGGATGCCGTCACGCACCGCCTCTTCTGGGATTCGATCCGCTTCACCCTGCTCTACACCGTCATCACGACCGTGATCCTGATCGGACTCGGGCTCGGCCTGGCCCTGCTCGTGCAGGAGTCCACCCGCTGGAAGGGGTTCCTGCGCACGGCCTTCCTGATCCCCAGCGCGCTCGGCCTGGCATCCGCGTCACTGCTCTTCTACGTGCTGTACTCCCCCATCGCCGGCCCGTTCGCGAACCTCATGAAGTCGTGGGGCATCACGTTCCTCGGCACGCCGGAGGGCGCACTGTGGTCGACCATCTTCCTGATCGTCTGGCGATACGCGGGCTTCTACATGCTGCTGATGCTGGTGGGCCTGCAGGGAATCCCGGATGACGTCTACGAAGCCGCCCGCATCGACGGCGCGAACCGCTGGCAGACCTTCCGCGACATCACCGTGCCGCTGCTCAAGCCGACCTTCGCGCTCACGACAGTGATGTGCGTGACCGGGTCGCTGCTCGCGTTCGAGCAGTTCTACATCCTCACCAAGGGCGGCCCCGACAACAGCACCATGACCGTCGTGCAGCTCATCTACAACGTCGCATTCCAGGGGCAGAACAGCCTCGGCATCGCCGGCGCCCTCTCGGTGATCGTGCTGCTCGCACTCATCGTCATCAACGTCTTCCAACTGCGCGCGTTCCGCCGCACGGATGAGAGCTGAGAATCATGTCCCAGACGCTGACGCGCACGATCGTCGCTCCGAACCATCAGCCGACCCCGCCGCGCTATCGCTCGAAGGCCGCTCGCGTCGTCCTCGGCATCCCGTACTGGGTGTTCACGACCGCGCTGGCCGTGATCTTCCTCTATCCGCTCATCTGGACCGGCGTCTCGTCGGTCAGCCCGATGGCCGGCACCAGCCAGACCGACGGCTGGGGCTTCGGCAACTACGCGGCCCTCGGCGAATACCAGGCCGGCATCTGGGTGTATCTGGGAAACTCGCTCTTCGTCTCGGTGCTCACCGTCGCGCTCACCCTGTTCATCTCGCTGCTGGGCGGATACGCGTTCGCGCGCTTCTCGTTCCCCGGCAAGAACGCACTGTTCCTCCTCACCCTCGCCATCCTGATGGTGCCGTATGCGACCCTGCTCATTCCGCTCTACGTGATCCTCAATGCGGTCGGCCTGCAGAACTCGCTGGTCGGCGTCGCGCTGGTGATCACGATGTTCCAGCTGCCGTTCTCGATGTTCATGATGCGCATCTCGTTCGAGTCGATCCCGCGGGAGATGGACGAGGCGGCGATGGTCGACGGATGCTCGAGCTGGGGCGCCCTGTGGCGGGTGCTGCTCCCCGCCGTCAAGCCCGGGCTCGTGACCGTCGGGCTGTTCGCGTTCCTCACCGCCTGGAACGACTTCATGGCACCGCTGATCCTCATCAACGACACCAACCGTATGACGCTGCCGCTCGCGGTGGCGAACCTCCGCGGACAGGTGCAGGGCGTCGTCGACTACGGCGCCACCGAGGCGGGAGTCGTCGTGCTGGCGCTCCCCTGCATCCTGCTCTTCCTGATCCTGCAACGACACTACGTGCGCGGCTTCATGTCCGGCGCCTTCAAGGGATGACCATGTTCGACACCACTGCACCGGCCGCCCCGGTGGTTCCCACGCACGGGCGTCTGCGCCCGCTCGGCCTCGACGAGGTGCGCATCACCGGAGGGTTCTGGGCCGACCGCCAGGCCGTCAACGGCACTGCCACTCTCAGCCACATCGAGTCGCGACTCGAGTCCGAGGGATGGCTGCCCAACTTCGACCTCGCCGCCGCCGGCACGCTGCCGGACGGGCGTCGGGGACGCGAGTTCGCCGACTCCGAGATCTACAAGTACCTCGAGGCGCTGGCGTGGGAGATCGGGCGGACGGATGCCGCAGCCGACAGCGACCTCGAGCAGCGATTCCGCCGGGTCGTCGACCGGGTCGCCGCCGCGCAGGAGCCCGACGGGTACCTCAACACGATGTTCGGCCGCGAGGGCCAGGACGAACGCTGGTCTGCGCTGCAGTGGGGGCACGAGCTGTACTGCCTCGGGCACCTGTTCCAGGCGGCCGTCGCCCGGGTGCGCACGAGACCGGATGCCGACGACGGTCTGATCGACATCGCTCGGCGCGCCGCGGATCTCGTCTGCCGCGAGTTCGGCGTCGACGGCCGGGACGCGATCTGCGGCCATGCCGAGGTCGAGGCGGGGCTCGCCGAGCTCGGCCGAGCGCTCGGTGAGCAGCGCTACATCGATCAGGCCGCGCTGTTCGTCGAGCGGCACGGTCGCGGGTCGCTCGGCGAGATCGAGTGGGGGCGCAGCTACTTCCAGGACGACGTGTCGGTGCGCGACGCCGAGGCTCTTCGCGGGCACTCCGTGCGGGCGAACTACCTGTCCTCCGCCGCAGCCGACGTCGCCGCCGAGCTCTCCGACGACTCGCTGCTCGACGCCCTGCGGTCGCAGTGGGATCGCACGGTCGAACGCCGCACCTATGTGACGGGGGGCCAGGGGTCGCACCATCAGGACGAGGCCTTCGGCGACGACTGGGAGCTGCCGCCGGATCGCGCCTACTCCGAGACCTGCGCCGGCATCGGGTCGATCATGTTCTCGTGGCGGCTGCTGCTCGCGACCGGTGAGGCGCAGTACGCCGACCTGATCGAGCGGACCCTGTTCAACGTCGTCGCGACCTCGCCCGGTGACGACGGGCGCTCGTTCTTCTACGCCAACACCCTGCATCAGCGCACGCCGGGGATCCCGGCGGATCCGGATGCCACGTCGCCGCGCGCCTCGTCATCGCTGCGCGCGCCGTGGTTCGAGGTGTCGTGCTGCCCGCCGAATGTGGCGCGCACGTTCGCGAGCCTCTCCGCGTATGTCGCGACGGCCGATGATGACGGCGTGCAGCTGCATCAGTACGCACCGTCGACCGTGCGCACGACACTGCCGGACGGCCGGATCGTCGCGTTCGATGTCTCGACGGACTACCCGGCGAAGGGCGATGTTCGCGTCACGATCACCGAGGATGCCGAGTTCACACTGACGCTGCGAGTGCCGTCGTGGGCATCGGGAGCAACGGTGCGTGTGCACAGCGGGAATGAGGTCACGGAGCTGCCTGCACCTCCGGGTGCGGTCGAAGTCGCTCGTGCGTTCCGCGTCGGCGACATCGTCGAACTGAACCTGCCGATCGTGGCGAGGACCACATCACCGCATCCGATGGTGGATGCCGTGCGCGGCAGCGTCGCGATCGAACGCGGCCCCGAGGTGCTGGCACTCGAGTCGATCGACCTCGGCGGCGACATCGGCGACGCGGTCGCGGCCGGGGAGCCCGTCGAGCGCGACGGTCACGTGGTGCTGCCGGTGCGCCACCGCTCGACCGGCGAGACGGTCGACGCCCCCTTGATCGCTTATCACGACTGGGCGCGGCGCGGTCCGTCGACCATGCGGGTCTGGATTCCGACGGTGTGATTCAGCTCCAGAGGTCGGCGACGTGAGCCTCGGCCTCGCGAGTGCGTGCTTGCGCGCGGGCGGCCGCAGTGGCGGCGCTGGTGAGAGCGGTCTGCATGTCGCCGGCACACTCGTTCCATTCGCGGTGAGCGCGGGAGTAGGCATCTTGGGCGGCCCCGGTCCACAGGCGCCTCAGCCCGGTTGCTTCGGCGTCCAGGTCGTCGAGGAGCGCTCGGATATGCTGCGCGGTGTCGGCCAACGTCGCGATCGACTGGGCGAGCGGTTCGTGCTCGACACGGATGCGCATCAGCCGGCGCCCTCTTCGGATTCAGGTTTCGGCCAGCTCAGGTGCAGATCGCGGAGCTCGTAGGGCTGAGACACGTCGTCGGTGAGGAAGTACGTGTAGAAGACGACCGCCGCCTCGTCGGCGGTGAAGACCTCGTGCGGGTAGACCGTGGTGCGGTGGCGACCGTCGTCGTAGTGGATCACCTCGGTGGGCTCGCCTGTGCGGTCGCCGCCGGGCTTGCCGATCGCGTACTGGCGGGGAGTGCCGTCGGCCTCGATGCGGCGCACCTCCAGCGCCAGCGCCTCAGCGGTTCCTGCGCACTGCACGTACTCCTCACTGAACGGGATGTCCTCGAGGAGGTCCGCACCTTCGGGCGCACGCCACAGACTGTAGGACCAGAACGTGGATCCGTTCATGCCCTTCAGTGACGCCCGCAGTTGCTCCGGGTACGGGCGGACGTAGTCGACGAAAGGGCCACGGCTCTCACCATTGATCTGGTCGATATGCGTAGGTGTACTCATTTCACAGTCTCCAGGACCACTCGGGTGATCTGTATCGTCTTGCCGTTGAGGGTGGCGGTCGCGGGGCGTTCGGGACTGACCGTGCTGTCGAATCCCTTTTGGGCTGCGTCACGGCTGCCGGTGCCGCCCTTGACCTCGATGCCGGTGTATGTCCCATCGGCATTCTCGTAGAGGCCGTCGTAGTAGCGGTGTTGATCTGACGTCGCGTCGGGCTTGTGACGGTACCCGTCGATGGTCGCACGAACTTTGTCGTGGATGACCTCGACGCTGCGTCTGTCAGCGACTCGATCCAACCCGATCTTCTCGGTATCGACCCAAGGGCGTTGCCCGTCGCCGTTCCAGTGGCCCTTGATGTCACGGCCCCCGTGTTCGGGGTGGGGTGGCGGGCGCTCCACGATGCGGATCGCATCATCCCCGGTCGCCTCGTTCATCCATCGCGTCCCGGCGTGCCCGGCAGCGGCGAGGCCTGCGCCCGCGACACCCACGCCGGCCCAGGCGAGGCCGGCACCGGGGACGCCTCCAACTCCGGTGATCGCGAGGGCACCTCCGCCGCCGATCATCGTGCCGCCACCGACCACGAGCGCGACTCCGCCGAGGAGTTCGAGGAGGATGTCGGGGTGGTCGATGAGCGCGTTGCCCATCGAGGCGATGAAGTTCAGTTGCTCGATCGCCGGGTTGAGTACGGCGGTCTCGAACATGATCGAGCCGATCGCCCCGACGACTGCCCAGTTCGTCGCGCCTTCGGCCTGCTTCGGCGTCTGCAGGGGCGCGGCATCCGCCGCTGCGTGGATGGCGTTGGCAGCGTCGACGGCGTAGCGATCCAGCACACCCCGTGCGTTCGTCAAGACGTCGACCGCCTGCGCGCGCAGGTCCGCGCCGCCGTCGACGAACGGGACGTCGAGTTCGACGTGTCGCAGGTGAAGGTCGCGTTCCAGCTCACGCACCTTCACCTGGTGCTCCTGGCGTGAGGCGATCGTCGCTGCTTCGGCCTGCTCCCACAGGTCGATGGCGCGTGCGGCTTCGTCCTGCGCCCATCGCAGAGCATCGCCATAGGCCGACAGAGCGGCGGCGCCACTCATCAAGTACTCGCCGCACCTCTGCCACGACGACCGCACGTATTCCGCCCGCTCGAGGTACTTCTCATACGGGTACCCCGTCCACGCGGAATCGACCTCGAGGCCCCGCAACCCGTCCCGAAGGGCAGTGGCGGCCTCGGACCGAGACCGCCACGCGGACGCGACCGTATGCGCTGCGGCATACGAGCCCGGTATCAGCGCGACCGGGTCGTTCGTCATCCCCAGCTCGGACATCAGTAGTCGCTCTCGGCCCAGATCATCTGGTCGAGTTCGCTGCTCGACGCCTCATCGCCCCGGTCGAACACCTCGGCCGTCTGCCGCAGGTTCTCCGCCACCATGTCGACGTCCGCGAGACGGCGCCCCAGTGCCGTCGTCCATGCGTCGCCGAATCGCGCCACCGCTGCGGTGATCGAGCGTGCGCCCAGCCCGGACGACTGCGCGACCACCGCCGAGCCGAAGTCGCCCCGCAGACTGGCGGCCTTCGTCGCGAAGGCGCGCAGCTCGTCGGTCTCCACATCCGTCATCGCACGCCATCGGTCACGAACGACAACGTTACGTCTTCATATGAAGACATAACCGACATCCGCAGCTCGAATACCGGTGTTCCGAGATGGGACCTTCACGGTGCTCAGACATGCGAATGGCCCCACCTCGGTGCGAGATGGGACCATTCAGGCGACGGAGCGGAAGCTACTCCCGTTTGCGTGTCACCGCCCGCTGCAGCAGCACGAACACGAGCAGGATGCCGCCCGTGATGATCGTCGTCATCTCGGGCGGGATGCCTCCGTCACGCGTGATGAGCACGTTCATCAGACCGAGCACCAGCGCACCGACGACCGAGCCGAGCACGTATCCGTAAGCCCCTGTCAACACGGTGCCGCCGATCACTGCCGCGGCGATCGCGTCGAGCTCCCACCCGATGCCGGTGATGTTCTGAGCGGTGCCGAGTCGTGCGGTGTAGAGCACCGCCGCGAGACCGGCGAGACCGCCGCTGATCACGTAGACGAGCACCTTGGTGCGCTGCACGGGCAGACCCATGAGCAGCGCCGAGCTCTCCGATCCTCCGATCGCGTACACGGTGCGGCCGGTGCGCGTGCGGTGCAGAACGAAGAACGCGGCGGCCACGACGATCACCGCGATGAGCACTGCGGGGGTGATCACGAGGTCGTTGACCTTCGGGCCGTCGATGATCTTCAGCTGGGTGCCGATCCAGCGGATCGGCGACTCCTCACCCAGCCGCTCGGGCTTGGTGCTGAGCAGCGAGGCGAGGCCCCGACCGAGGAACATCATCGCCAGTGTCGCGATGAAGGGCTGCACGTCGAAGTACCGGATCAGCACTCCCGAGACGATGCCGAAGAGCACGCCGATGCCGATCATCGCGACGATCACGGCGAAGGCGTTCCAGCCGGCGTTCGAGAGCATCACACCGGCGACCGACGAGACCGCGATGATCGATCCCACCGAGAGGTCGATGCCGCCCGTGAGGATCACGAAGGTCAGCGCGACCGCGAGCACGATGAGGTGCGCATTGTTGATGAGCAGGTTCGACAGCGTGTTGAACTGCAGGATGCGGCCGTAGGCCACCTCGCCGAAGATCACCATGCCGACGAAGATGACCACCGAGGCGATCGTCGGCAGCACCGAGGGGTTCGCCGTGATCATGCGTCGCAGACGGTCGGCGACGCTCTCCGTCGCCTGAGGGGCCGGAGGGGCGGTCATGACGCTCATGCGGACACCTCTTCTTTCGCGATGATCTGTTCGACCGGGCGGGCTCTGCGTCGCGTCCGGAACCAGCTGCGCACGCGCTGCGACTGCAGCAGACACAGCACGACGATCACGATGGCCTTGAACGCCGGGGTCGCCGACGACGAGACGCCGAGATACAGCACGGTCTTGTCGAGCGTCGCGATGAGCAGCGCGCCGACGAAGGCGCCGCTGAGTGAGAACTTGCCGCCCGCCAGCGATGCCCCGCCGATGACGACCGCGAGGATCGCGTCGAGCTCGAGCTGGTAGCCGGTGCGGGAGATGTCGACGGTCATGACGCTGCCGACCGACATGATGCCCGCGATCCCGGCGAGGATGCCGCTCATGATGTAGGCCGTGAGCAGCAGTCCCTTCGGCTTGATACCCGCCATGCGGCTGGCCCGGGGGTTGATGCCGATCGCCTCGATCATGAGGCCCAGCGCGCTGCGCCTGACCACCCAGCCGACGGCGATCACGATCAGCACCGCGAGGATGAACACCACGGGGATGCCGATCACGAAGCCGTTCGCGATCCACCGGAACGCATCGTTGGATGCCGTCGTGTTCTGCCCGCCGGTGATCACCTTGGCGATGCCTCGGCCGGCGAGCATGAGCACGAGCGTGGCGATGAAGGGCTGCAGGCCGACATAGGCGACGAGGACGCCGTTGACCGCCCCCAGGATGCCGGTGATGACCAGCGCGAGTCCTACCGCGGCGAGCGCTGCGCCGAAGGAGTCGCCTGCGGCGCTGAGGAACTCCATCGAGACCGCTCCGGCGACGGCCATCAGAGATCCGACCGAGAGGTCGATGCCACCGGTGGCGATCACGAGCGACATCCCGATCGCGATCATCATGATCGGCGCCGCCTGGCGCAGGATGTCGATGAGGTTGCCGACGAGGTTGCCGTTGTTGGGGTTGATCGAGAGCGCGAGGTACGTCGGGTCCTTGATCACGTTCAGGGCGAGCAGCGCGAAGATCGCGACGATGCCCCAGAAGAACGGCTTGTGGATCAGGTCCCGCCAGATGGTGGTGCCGGCTGACGCGGTCATCGCGCTGCCTCCTTGTCGGTCGTGGGGGCGATGCTATCGGGCACGGCGCCGTCGGTGTCGTCGAGCGTCTCGGCAGCGGCCTCGACTCCGTGAGCGGCGATCACATCGACGATCACCTGCGCGGTGACGTCCGGTCCGTTCTGGATCTCGCCGATCTTCCGGTGGTCCTTCAGCACGACGATCCGCTCGGAGAGGCGCACGACCTCTTCGAGCTCGGAAGAGATGAACACCACGGCGACGCCGTCTTCGGCGAGCTCGGCCACCGCCTCCTGGATCTCGGCCTTCGCACCCACGTCGATGCCGCGGGTCGGCTCATCGAGGATCAGCAGCTCGGGCTGCGTGGCGAGCCAGCGGCCGAGCAGCACCTTCTGCTGGTTGCCGCCGGAGAGGTTCTTGATCATCCGGTCGGGGTCGGCCGGACGGACGTTGAACTGCGCGATGTAGCGGTCGACGATCGCATCCTGTTCCTTGCGGCTCATGGGACGCGCCCATCCGCGCTCCGCCTGCACGGCGAGGATGATGTTCTCGCGCACGGTCAGGTCTCCGATGATCCCCTCGTCGCGGCGGTTCTCGGTCGAGAAGGCGATCCGACGAGGCAGCGCATCGGCGGGCGACTTGAGGTCGACCCGGCGTCCATGCAGCTCGATCGTGCCTTCGTCGGTGCGGTCGGCGCCGTAGAGCAGTCGGGCGAGCTCGGTGCGCCCGGAGCCGAGCAGCCCGGCGAACCCGATGACCTCGCCGGGGCGGATGTCGAGGTCGGTCGCCTCGACCGCTCCGCGGCGTGCGATTCCGGATGCCGCGAGCAGCGGCTTCTCATCGGCCTCGCGTGGCGCGCGGCGGCGGTTGCCTCCGAGCGACTTGAGCGCATCGAGGTCCTTGCCGATCATCTTCGAGATGAGAGCGTGGCGGTCGAGGTCCCGGGTGAGGTACTCACCCTCGTACAGTCCGTTGCGCAGCACCGTCAGGCGGTCGCTGATCGCGTAGACCTGATCGAGGAAGTGCGAGACGAAGAGGATCGCGACCCCCTGGTCTCGCAGTGCCCGGATCACGGTGAAGAGGCCTTCGACCTCGGCGGCGTCGAGGCTGGAGGTCGGCTCGTCGAGGATGAGCACCTTGGCCTTGATCGCCATCGCGCGGCTGATGGCGACGAGCTGCTGCAGCGCGATCGAGAGGGTCGAGAGCGGCCGGCGGGTGTCGAGGTGCCCCAGGCCGAGTCGGGAGAGGGCGTCGGTCGCAGCGCGGTGGGTGGCCGTCCAGTTGATGCCGAACACACCTCGCGTCTCATGACCGAGCATCACGTTCTCGCCGATCGAGAGGTTGGGGGCGAGGTTGACCTCCTGGTACACCGTCGAGATCCCGGCATCCTGCGCGTCGCCGGCGCCGCCGAAGCTGCGCTCCTGCCCGGCGACGACGATCGACCCGGAGTCGATCCGGTAGACGCCGGTCAGGGCTTTGATCAGGGTCGACTTGCCCGCGCCGTTCTCGCCCATGAGCGCGTGGACCTCGCCCTGGAACAGCCGGAAATCGACCTTGTCGAGGGCTTTCACGCCAGGGAACTCGATCGAGATCCCACGCATCTCGACGATGGGCAGTGCTTCGTTCATCGGTGTCTCCTCCTCCGGAAGAGCCCGGGCGGTGCGGCTGTGGCGGCACCGCCCGGGCTCACTGGCTGATCGCTCCGGCGGCGGGGTCAGTACTTGCGGTCGGCGAGCACGGCCTGTGCCGCCTCTGCGGAATCGAACGCCTCGCTGGGGACGACGATGTACGAGTCGACGTCTTCACCCGCGAGAGCCTTCTCGACGACCTCGAGGGCCGTCTCGCCGAACAGCGGGTTGTACTCGTGCACGTAGCTGAGCTGGCCGTCGGCGAGCGCCTGCATGGCGTTCTTCGTGCCGTCGATCGTGGCGATCTTGACGTCCTCGCCCACCACCAGGCCGGCTTCCTCAGCGGCCTGCGCAGCGCCGAGACCCATCTCGTCGTTCTGTGCGAACACGAGCTGGATGTCGTTGTTCGAGGACTTGAGCATCGTCTCGAAGACGCTCTTGCCCTCTTCCGCCGACCAGTTCGCCGTCTGCGCGTCGAGCTTGGTGAGCGACGAGTCGCCGAGTCCCTCGTCGAAGCCGGTGTTGCGCTCGTTCACGACGCCGACGCCGGCCGGGCCCTCGAGCACGACGTAGTTGCCTCCGTCGGGGAACGTCGCCGCAGCCCAGGTGCCGACCTCCTTCGCGACCTCGACGTTGTCGGGAGCGATGCGGGTGACGTACAGGCTGTCGTCGTCGGGCTCGATGCCGCGGTCGAGCAGGATGACGGGGATCTCCGCCTCCTGTGCGCGCTTGAGCGAGTCCTCCCAGCCCGAGGCCTCGGTGGCCGAGAGCAGGATCACATCGACGCCCTCGTCGACGAACGACGTGAACGCGTCGATCTGCGACTTCTGGTCGAGGTTGGTGGCGGGTGCGTACTTGAGGTCGTATCCGGCTTCCTCCGTGAAGGTGTCCTGGATGTTCTGCTCGTTGGCCTCGCGCCATGCACCCTCGGGACCGACGGCCACGAAGCCGACCGTGGTGACGTCGTCGCCGTCGCCACCCCCGTCGCCCGAGTCGCCGGTCGAGCAGGCCGCAAGGCCGATGGTGAGTGCGCCGACTGCTGCCAGGCCGAACGCGATGCGAATGCGCTTCTTCGCGGACATTTCTTCTCCTCGTTGAGATGCCGGTGGTCACTCCGGCGGTGGTGGACCAGTCATGGTCCGATCGTGATTGCAGGACACCTGCATCGCATGTCCTGCGGTGATGTTACCGGGAACAATTTCTGGAACACAAGAGGTCGAACGAAAATCAACGATGCATGAAGGGAAAGATCTTGTTACCGATCACAGCTCGACGCTGTGACTGAGCTCAGCCGCGATCATCTCGACCACGGTGTCGACTGTCACACCGGGACCGTTGCTGAGCTCGCCGATCTTCTCGCGGTCCTTCAGCACGATGATGCGATCGCTCAGCCGCACCACCTCTTCGAGTTCGGACGAGATGAAGACCACGGCCACTCCGTCACCGGCGAGCTGGCTGATGCGTCTCTGGACATCGATCTTCGCCGCGATGTCGATCCCCCGAGTGGGCTCGTCGAGGATCAGCACGTGCGGACGCACCGCCAGCGCACGGGCCAGCAGCACCTTCTGCTGGGTTCCGCCCGAGAGCAGGCCGACCGGGCGGTCGAGGTCGGCGGGATCCAGATGCAGGGCCTCGACGTACGTCTCGACGAGTCCCCGCGACTCCGCGTGCGAGAGCGGACGAGTCCACCCGCGCAGCGCCTGCAGCGACAGGATGATGTTCTCGCGCGCCGTGAGCTCGCCGATGATGCCCTGCGTCCCCCGGTTCTCGGCCGACAGCGCGATCCGGTGTCGCAGCGCCGCCGACGGGCTCCGCAGCTGCACCCGTTCGCCGTCGACCCAGAGCTCGCCGCTGTCGGCCCGCGCCGAACCGCTGAGCAGCGACGCGAGCTCGGTGCGCCCGGAACCCCGCAGCCCCGCGAGGCCCACGATCTCTCCGCGTTGGATCTCGACATCCATCTGCTCGAGCTCACCGCGTCGCCCCACACCGGACGCCTGCATCGCGGGCTCTCCGTCGTACGCGTAGTGGTGGGCCTTGCGCTCAGAGCCGAGCGCTCGGAGGCTGTCGATGTCCTTGCCGAGCATCTTCGAGATCAGGTCGGCCCGGTCGAGGTCTCGCGTCGCATACTCCCCCACGCGCCGCCCGTTGCGCAGTACGGTCATGCGGTCGCTGATCGCGAACGCCTGCTCGAGGAAGTGCGAGATGAACAGGATCGCGACCCCCCGCTGCCGCAGACCGCGGATGACGCGCATCAGGGTCGCGACCTCGGCGACGTCGAGGCTGGAGGTGGGCTCATCGAGGACGAGCACCCTCGGCTCGTCGACGACCGCGCGCGCGAGTGCGACGAGCTGCTTCTGCGCAGGCGTGAGCAGCGAGAGCGGCGTCTTCGGATCGAGGCCGTCGAGCCCGAGTCTGGCCAGCGCCTCCGCGGCATCCGCTCTCGTCCTCCGCCAGTCGATGCCGAACCGTCCTCGGCGCTCCCGCCCGAGCATCACGTTCTCCGCGACACTGAGATTCGGGCTCAGCTGGGTCTCCTGGAACACCGTCGCGATCCCCGCCGCTCGACTGTCGGCGACCCCCGAGAACCGACGGGGCTCGCCGTCGACGAGGACCGTGCCCTCCTCCGGCGCGAGGGTGCCGGTGATCACCGCGACCAGGGTGGACTTGCCGGCGGCGTTCTCGCCCATGACGGCATGCACCTCGCCGGGGAACAGCCGGAAGTCGACGTCGTCGAGCGCGCGCACGCCGGGGAACTCGACCGTGATGCCCGCAAGCCGCACGACCGGCGCGGGGCCACGGTCGGAGGTCATCGCACCTCCCGAGGTGCGGCCGATGAGCCGCGGGCGACGAGCTCGGTCGGGATCCGGGTGAGCGTGGGGATGTCCCGCCCTTCGATCGCCGCGCGCAGCATCTCGACCACCGCGACGCCCAGCGCCCCGAAGTCCTGGCGCACCGTCGTGAGCGGCGGGATGAAGTGCCGCGCCAGCGGGATGTCGTCGAAGCCGATCACGCTGAGATCCCGCGGCACCTCGAAGCCCCGGTCGTGCAGACCGTGGATCAGCCCCATCGCCATGTCGTCGTTCGCGGCGAAGATCGCCGTGTAGTCGGGCAGCCGCGTGAGCCCCTTCGCGAAGTCGTAGGCGAAGTCGGCCGACCAGTCGCCGACGACGATGGGCCGTTCGCGGATGCCCCACGACTTGGCCCGCGAATGGAAGGCCCGCTCCCGAGCCCTCGCGTCGAGCCAGTCGAGCGGACCCGAGAGGTGCAGGATGTCGCGGTGGCCGAGCGCGACGAGGTGGTCGACCACGGATGTCGTGCCCGCATGCTGGTCGATCGACACGGTGAGGAACGTCGGGTCGGCGTCTGCCTTGACGACCAGCATCGGCACCGTGATGGCGATACGGCGCAGCGCCGCCACGGACGACGAGCGGGGCGCGATGACGCAGAGCGCATCGACTCCCTGGGTCACGAGATTGTCGACCGCCTCCTGCGGAGACAGCGGGTCGCCCTCGTGCAGAGCGATCGGCGTGACGGAGTATCCGGTGGCACGTGCGGAGAGCTCGACCGCTCGCAGGATGCTGGTCGGACCGTGCGCCACCGCGCTCTCGACGATCACGCCGATCCGGCGGGTGCGCTGCGTGGCGAGAGCCCGCGCGACGAGGTTCGGGCGGTAGTCGAGCTCCTCGATCGCCTCGAGCACGCGGCGTTTCGTGTCGGGTTTGATGTTCGGGTGATCGTTGAGAACACGCGAGACCGTCATGTGCGAGACGCCCGCGATGGTCGCCACCTGACGGATGTTGGGCTTGTCTGAACCGACGTTCGCCATGCACACCTCCGTCGGCCGAGCCTCGGAGAATGTTACCGAGAACAACCCCGGTGGTGCAATGGATCCCGCGGCAGCGGCAGGCGCTAGAGGCCCAGGCGCTAGAGGCCCAGGCGCTCCAGGTACGGGTTCACCAGTCGGCGCTCGGGGTCGAACCGCGCCGCGAGCGCGGCGAAGTCATCCCAGCGCGAGTAGCGAGAGCGCACCTCGGCGGCATCGAGCGTGAACACCTTTCCCCAGTGCGGGCGGGCGGTCTCGGGCAGTGCCGCCTCGAGCGTGGGCAGGAACTCGCGAACGGCCGCCTCGTCGGGCTTCCAGGTGAAGTGGATGCCGACGGCATCCGTGCCCTGCGATGAGCTCAGCCAGAGGTAGTCGGGGGCGACCGTGCGGATCTCGTTCACGAGCAGCAGCGGCGCGATCTGGCCGGCGAGCGTGCGGACCGCCTGGATCGCGGCGACCGCATCGGCGCGGGGCACCAGGTACTCGCTCTGGATCTCGGCGCCCGCCGACGGCGTGAACTCGAGCTTGAAGTGCGCGAGACGCTCGAACCACGGCCCCGGCACTCCGAGCTGCTCGGTGCAGGCCACCGGGTCGACGCCGATGATCGGATGCCGCTTCGCTGTCGCAGGCTCCGCTCCGAGTCGGTCGAAGAGATCGGCGCGGGTGTTCTCGCGCGCCTCGGGCTGTCGCTGCTTGACCCAGATCTGGTCGGCGACGTCGGTGTGCTCCCACCGCGAGAAGATGCTGACGCTCGTTCCGATGCTCGTCACCTCGTCGAAGTCGGCGAGGATCGCATCCCACGACGGATGCTCGAACACGTGCTGGGCGACCTCGTAGGCGGGCTCGACATCGAGCGTCACGTCGACGACCGCTCCGAGTGCGCCGAGGCTGACGACCGCGCCGTCGAAGTCGTCGTCTCCGCGAGCGAGCGAGCGGATCTCCCCTGCCGGCGTGATGATCGTCAGCGCGCGCACGGCGGAGGCCAGCGATCCCGTCGCGTCGCCCGAGCCGTGCGTTCCGGTCGCGACGGCTCCCGCGATCGAGATGTGCGGCAGCGAGGCGAGGTTCGCGAGCGCGAGCCCCTCGGCATCGAGCAGCGGGGCGAGGTCCCCGTAGCGCAGCCCGCCCGACACGCGCACGGCGTCACGGGCGTCGGCGACCTCGAACACGACGGGCAGCCGGTCGAGCGCGATGAGCACCCCGTCGGTGTCGGCGATGTCGTTGAAGCAGTGCCGCGACCCGAGGAAGCGCACGGCCCCGCCCCGGGCGAGCAGTCCCTGCAGCTCATCGATCGAGCTCGGGTGCTCGATCGCGGATGCGCGATAGGTGAGGTTGCCGGCCCAGTTGCGTTCGATGGTCATCGGGCCATAGTAGCCACGGCAGCCTCGCCCGCCATCGGAGAGGCACCGCGCTCGGCACGCGCATGGATAGGCTGACCGGATGACTGCGATGCCGCCGCCGCGCGCGACGATGAAGGACGTCGCCGCACTTGCCGGCGTCTCACCCAAGACGGTCTCGAACGTCGTCACCGGCACGGTCGCCGTTCGCGAGGAGACGAGGCTCAGGGTCGAGTCGGCGATGGTGGAGCTCGACTTCGTGCCCAACCTCAACGCCCGCGGGCTCCGCAAGGGCCGCTCGGGCATCATCGCCGTGGCCCTGCCCGACCTCGCCACCGCGTTCTCGGCCGAGCTGATGCATCGCATCGTCGACGCTGCGCACGATCGGGGCCTGGCGGTGCAGATCGAGGAGACCGCGACTGATCCCGAACGCGAGCGGGAGCTCGTCTCGCGCGCTCGCGCGCACCTGGTCGACGGGCTGATCCTGAACCCGATCCGCCTCGAGGACAGCGTGCTGAAGTACGCCGACCGGCTGCCCCCGCTCGTCGTGCTCGGGGAGGTCGAGCAGAACAGGGCGGACCACGTGCGGATCGACAGTCGCCGCGCCGCCGCTGACGTGACCCGGCATGTGCTGTCTCGCGGGGCGACCCGCATCGCGGTGATCGGCGCCGATGACGACGCGGCGGTCGCGACCGCCACAGGTCGCCTACGACTCGAGGGCGTGCACGACGCGCTGCGAGAGGTCGGCATCCCGCGCGACACCGCTCTCGAGATCAACCCGATGCCGTGGTCGATGACGGGTGGGGCGGATGGCGTCGCCACGCTGTTCCGGCGGGGTGTGGCATTCGACGCGATCATCGCCTTCACCGACTCGCTCGCGCTCGGAGCGCTGCACGCGCTGCACGATCACGGCGTGAGCGTGCCGGACGATGTGATCGTGACGGGCTTCGACGATGTCGAGTTCTCGCGGTACACGTCGCCCTCGCTCACGACGATCGCCTTCGATCGTCGCGCGTTCGCCGACGCGGCCCTCACGCTGCTCGAGTCGCGCATGGACGACCGCTCCGCTCCCCCGCGCGCGCTCACCCTCTCGCATCATCTGCTCGAGCGCGACAGCACGCGGGGCACCCCGCGCGGCTACCGCCCCTGACGCGGCCCGGAAGCATCGGCTCACTCTTGCGCCGCTGATTACATCGATGTAATGATGTACCCCGACCCCGCCCGCTGTCACGAAGGAGTGACGATGACGCCCCCGCTCGATATGTCCAGACGGCAGTTCCTGACTGCCGCCTCCGTCACGGCCGCCGCGGCGCTGCTCGCCGGCTGCGCCCCCGGAACAGTCCCGGGCTCGAACACCACGACCCTCCAGTTCTGGCATCTGCTCTCGGGTGGCGACGGCGTCACCATGTCGCAACTGCTCGACACCGCGAACGCGGCGCAGAACGCGTACCGCATCCGCCCCACGGTGCTCGCCTGGGGCACCCCGTACTACACGAAGCTCGCGATGGCGGGCGCAGGTGGCCGCGCCCCCGACGTCGCGATCATGCACGCCACCCGAACGGTCGGCTGGGCCCCCGGCGGTCTGCTCGACCCGTGGGATCTCGACCGACTGGCAGACCTCGGCGTCGACGCATCGACGTTCCCGAAGCCCATCTGGGAGAAGGGCTTCGTCGGCGAGAACATGTACAGCGTCGCGCTCGACGCGCATCCGTTCGTCGCGATGTTCAACACCGACATCTGCGATGCCGCCGGAGTGCTCGACAGCGACGGTCGCCTCGCAGAGACGTCGTCTCCCGAGGAGTTCGTCGAGCAGCTGCGCACGATCGGCGGCAAAGCCGACGGCCACGCGCTGTCGTACGGATATCTCGGCGACGGCGCGCAGATGTGGCGCCTCTTCTACACCTTCTACTCGCAGCACGGCGGTGCGATGGAGCTGCCCGCCGGCGGCAAGGCCGTGATCGACAAGGATGCCGCGGTCGAGTCCCTCTCGCTCATGCGCACTCTGCTCGACGGCGAGATCGCCCTCGCCCAGGCCGACTACGGCAGCGCCGTCGCCGAGTTCGCGACCGGCAAGAGCGGCATGCTGTTCACCGGCGTCTGGGAGCTCCGCACCATGCAGAACGCGGAGATCCCGTTCGACGCGACCATGATCCCCACGCTCTACGGCACCCCGGCGGTCTACGCCGACTCGCACTCGTTCGTGCTGCCGCATCAGACCGACGCCGACGAGAAGAAGCGCGACCTGACGTACCAGTTCGTCGCCGACATGCTCAAGGGCTCGTTCGGCTGGGCCGAGGCCGGGCACATCCCCGCCTTCCTGCCGGTCACCGAGTCGCCCGAGTACGCCGATCTCGTCCCCCAGGCCCACTACGCCGAGGCCGCGCAGCACGTCGTGTACGACCCCACCGCGTGGTTCACCGGATCGGGCTCCAACTTCCAGGGCGAGTTCGGCGCCGCGGTGCAGGGCGTCCTGCTGTCGGGCGATGACCCCGCGGCGGCGATCGACCGGTTCGAGGCACGGGTGAACACCCTGCTCCGTCAGCCCAACCCGGCAGACCCCGAGGGGACGTTCGCATCATGACCACGGCAACCGACTCCACGCGCACCATCGTCACCGGCTCCAAGGCCGCCATCCCGATCCGTCGCGCCGGCTCCCGCAACCGCGAGCAGCTCATCAGCTGGGCGTTCCTCGCTCCGTTCCTGCTCGCGTTCGTGCTGTTCCTCGCCTGGCCGATCGTGCACGGCATCATCCTCAGCTTCACCGACCAATCGCTCACGGGCGCCGGCGGCTCCTTCATCGGCTTCGCGAACTACGCCGAGGCGCTGACGGATCCGAAGATGTGGCAGTCGATGGGCAACACGGTGTGGTTCACCCTGCTGTCCACTGTGCCGCTCGTTGTGATCGCTCTGCTGATGGCGGCTCTCGTCGACCGCGGCATCCCGGGTCAGTGGCTGTGGCGACTGTCGTTCTTCATGCCGTATCTGCTCGCCTCGACCGTGATCTCGCAGATCTGGGTGTGGATCTTCAACCCGCAGATCGGTGCCGCGAACAACATCCTCGAGTTCTTCGGTCTCGAGCCGCTCGCCTGGCTTCAGAATCCCGACACCAACATGCTGTCGATCGTGATCGCCACCGTCTGGTGGACGGTCGGGTTCAACTTCCTGCTGTACCTCGCGGCGATGCAGAACATCCCGCCGCAGCAGTACGAGGCCGCATCGCTCGATGGCGCGGGGCCGTGGCGCCAGTTCTGGTCGATCACTCTTCCGCAACTGGGACCGGCGACCGTGCTGATCCTGATCCTGCAGATCCTGGCGTCGCTCAAGCTCTTCGATCAGGCGTACCAGATGCTCGGCGGTGTCGCGAGTGACACGACCCGCTCGATCGTCCAGTACATCTACGAAGCCGGCTTCGTCAGTTACCGATTCGGCTACTCGGCCGCGATCTCCTATGTGTTCTTCGCCCTCATCGTCATCATCGGCGTCGCGCAGGCTCTGATCACGCGCCGCCGGAAGGAGTCGCCGCTGTGATGTCCACCGCCACTCTCACCGAGACCATCACGACGACCAAGCCCGCGCGGGCCCGTCGCCCGCGCCTGCCGGGCGAGAAGCCGTTCGGCGTGCTGCGCATCAGCGCACTCGTCGTCCTCATCGTCCTGGCGGTCGGCTGGCTGCTGCCCTTCCTCTGGGCGATCGCGACGGCGTTCAAGACCGAGACGGATGCCGCCAGCGGCGACCCGTCCTGGATCGGCGCCTCGGGCCCGACGATCGAGGCGTTCACCGCGATCCTGTCGCAGGGCAACGTCTACACCTGGGCGTTCAACAGCCTGTGGACGTCGATCGCCGTGACCCTGATCACGCTCACGATCTCGGCATTGGCCGCCTACGCCTTCTCCCGGCTCGACTTCACCGGTCGCAAGTGGCTGTTCGTCGCCATCATCGCCTCGATCGTCGTGCCGCCGCAGGTGCTCATCATCCCGCTGTTCTACGAGATGCTCGCGTTCAACATGATCGACACCTACTGGGGTCTGATCCTGCCGCAGGTCGTGGCGCCGGCCATGGTGTTCATCCTGAAGCGCTTCTTCGACGCGATCCCGATCGAGCTCGAAGACGCCGCCCGGGTCGACGGCGCCAGCCGACTGCGCATCTTCTGGTCGATCGTGCTGCCGCTGTCGCGCCCGATCCTGGCATCCGTCGCGATCTTCGTGTTCATCGGCGCCTGGAACAACTTCCTCTGGCCGTTCCTCGTCATCAACGACACCACGCTGATGACGCTGCCGGTCGGCCTCCAGACGGTGATCAGCGCCTACGGCGTGCAGTACGCCCAGGTGATGGCTCAGGCCGTGCTGGCGGCGCTGCCGTTGATCATCGTGTTCATCATCTTCCAGAAGCAGATCGTCAAGGGCGTCGCGACCAGCGGCTTCGGCGGTCAGTAGTCCCCCACCCGGCTCGAGAGCCAGAAACAAGGAGAGCAATGTCTCAGGCCCGCATCACCATCGATCGCGACTTCACCATCGCCGACGTCCCCCGGAGGCTCTTCGGGTCGTTCGTCGAGCACATGGGGCGCTGCGTGTACACCGGCATCTACGAACCGGGGCACCCGCAGGCCGACGAGCGCGGCTTCCGTCAGGACGTCCTCGCCCTGGTGAAGGAGATGGGTCCGACCGTGGTCCGATACCCGGGAGGCAACTTCGTCTCGGGCTACCGCTGGGAAGACGGGGTGGGCCCGGTCGAAGACCGCCCGGTGCGCATCGACGGCGCCTGGCACACGATCGAGACCAACGCCTTCGGCCTGCACGAGTTCATGGACTGGGCGAAGGATGCCGATGTCGAGGTCATGGAGGCCATCAACCTCGGAACCCGGGGTGTCGAGGAGGCCAGGTCGCTCGTCGAGTACGCCAACCATCCGGGCGGCACGTACTGGTCGGACCTTCGCCGCAAGAACGGCGCCGAGCAGCCCTTCGACATCAAGCTGTGGTGCCTGGGCAACGAGCTCGACGGCCCCTGGCAGATCGGCGGCAAGACCGCGACGGAGTACGGGCGGCTGGCGCAGGAGTCGGCCAAGGCCATGAAGCTCGTCGACCCGACGATCGAGCTCGTCGCCGTCGGCTCGTCCGGCCGCTCGATGCCGACGTTCGGCACCTGGGAGCACACGGTACTGACTCACGCGTACGACGAGGTCGACTTCATCTCGATGCACGCGTATTACCAGGAGCATGACGGCGACGCCGAGTCGTTTCTCGCGGAGTCGGTCGACATGGATGCGTTCATCGACGGCGTCATCGCGACGATCGATGCGGTGAAGGCGGCGGGCAAGCACACGAAGCAGGTCGACATCTCGTTCGACGAGTGGAACGTGTGGGACCAGGTGAAGTTCAACGACGTCGAGTCGGTCGAGATCGCGAAGGCCGGGTGGAAGAAGCACCCGCGTCTGATCGAGGACACCTACAACGTGACGGATGCCGTCGTCGTGGGCACGCTGCTCAACAGCCTGCTGCGTCATGGCGATCGCGTGAAGATCGCGAACCAGGCGCAGCTCGTGAACGTGATCGCGCCGATCCGCTCGGAGGAGAACGGTCCGGCCTGGCGTCAGACGAGCTTCTGGCCCTTCGAGCGCATGGCCCGTCTCGCCAAGGGCCGCATCCTGCGCCTCGCGGTGTCGGCTCCGCAGATCGAGACGAAGCGCTACGGCGGGGTCGACTCGGTCGATGCCGCGGCCACGTGGGACGAGGAGACCGGACGAGTCGTGGTCTTCGTCGCGAACCGCTCGCTGACCGAAGAGAGCGACCTGACCGTCGAGCTGCGCGGCCTGACCGGCCTCCGCGTCGTGAACGCCGAAACGCTGACGATCCCCGAGGGCGGCGACCGTCGCACCGCGAACCTCGAGGCCACGCAGGATGCCGTGCACATGGTGCCGCTCGGCGCCGCCGAGGTCGTCGACGGGTCGGTGCGTGCGACGCTGCCGCCGCTGTCATGGTCGGTGATCGAGCTCGCCTGAGGTTCGGCTCGACAGGAGAGGGCCCGGCATCGGATTCCGATGTCGGGCCTTCTGCGTGTCCGGCATCCCGCGCGCCTGCACCACGAAGCACCCCGGAGACGCGAAGAAGCCCGGTATCGATCGATACCGGGCTTCTCAGCGATGGGGTTCACGGCCGAGGCCGGTCACTCCGTCAGATCGTGATCAGGCGATCAGCTCTGGATCTGCTGGCGACGACGCACGACCAGCAGCAGTCCGCCCGAGAGCAGGGCGAGCGCGATGGCTCCGGCCGTCAGCGGGACGAGCATGTCGGAACCGGTCGCGGCGAGACCGCCGTCACCCGGGGCGGCTGCGCCACCCTCACCGGGAGCGGGAGCGGCTCCGCCACCGCCGGCGACCGGTGCGGCGAGAACAGCGAACGCCAGGTCGGTCGGAGCCGACGAGACGCCGTCGATGGCCTGCGTGGCCGAGACCGTGTAGGTGCCCGACTCGAGAGCCGCACCGAAGTCGACGCTCCAGGCGCCGTCCTCGACAGTGGCCGTGAACGTGCCGCTCGCCGCGGCGAAGGCGCCCGCGAGGGCCGCCGTGTTCGCCGTGGTCGGCTCGGCGCCGGTGAGCTTCACCGTCACGGTCGCTCCGTCGATGCCCGAGCCGGCGAGCCCGGAAGGACCGTCGTTGTGGGCGAACTCCGCGCCGTTCGCGACCGAGGTCACGGCCGGCGAGACGGGGATGACCGAGAACGACGAGGTGGCCTCAGGCGAGACCTCGTCTTCGCCGTCGATCGTGCGGGTCTGCGTCACGACGACGCTGTGCGAGCCGTACTCGAGGGTGAGTCCGTCGACGGTCCAGGAACCGTCTGCGGCGACCTCGGTCGTGCCGAGCACGTCATCGGTCTGGGCGTCGGTCACCGTGATGGCGGTGGTCGGCAGGCCGGTGCCGCTGATCGCGGTGACCGTCTCGTTGACGGTCGATCCGTCGGCGGGCGAGGTGATGACCGGCGCGACCAGCGGGGCCGGCACGACCTTCACGTCGAGCGTGACGGTCTCGGAGGAGCTGAAGCCGGTGCGGGCACGGACCGAGATGGTCTGCTCGCCGAGCTCGACCGGGCCGACCACCGAGAACGCGCCGTCGACGACGCGGACGGTCTGGTCTGCGCCGAAGCCGCTGACCGTGACCTTCTCCGCGCCGGGAGCGGTTCCGGTGATGGCCGTTCCGGGCTGCACCTCGGCGCCATCGGTCGGGCTGGTGACGACCGGTGCGTCGAGGTCGAGAGCGACCTGGTAGCCACCCGTCTTCGGCAGGGCGGTCACGAGCGATGCCGCCCAGGTGAACTGCTCCTGGGTCTCGGTCGCTTCCGTGCCACCACTGATGAGGCCGACGGCCGCGTTGCCCTGGATGACCGATCCACCGGAGTCTCCGGGGCCTGCGAGCGTGTTGCTCGAGAAGCCCTGCACCCAGTGACCGTCGATGTTGGCCCATCCGTCGAGGATGTCGTCGCTGGCGACGACGCCGGTGGTGAAGCCGGTCGTGCGACCGCTCTTCGAGACCTCGCCGAGCGTCGGTGCCGCGACGGACTTGATCTCGATGACGCTGTCTGCGAGCGAGCTCAGCGAGTCGCCGGCGGTGGTCCAGTCGGTGACCGCCGGTACCGGGTTCCAGCCTGCGGCCTCGTTGATGTCGATGGTCGAGATGTCCGTCGCGGTGGTGTCGCCGTTCGAACCGAGGCCGCCGTCGCCGCCGCCGAACTGAGCGAAGCCGAACGTACCGAGCAGGTCGATCGTGGCCGGCAGCGCGGTCCGGGTGCCACCGGCTGCGTCTTCGCTGCTGGGAACGGTCAGGGTGGTGTCGCGGAGCGGCTCGCCGTCTTCATCGAACGCGCAGTGTCCGGCACTCAGGAGCGCCGGGTCGCCGGTGGGCGTGAAGGCCGCGAAGCCGATGGAGCACGACCAGGCGTTGCTCCCGGGCTCGCCGGCGACGAAGCTCTCGAGATCGGGGCTCACCGAGAGGTAGCCCTGACCGCCGACGATGTCGCCCTCGGCGAAGGACGAGAGTGCGGTGTCGACCTTGACGACGGATGCGTCGGTGACGCCGTTGTCGCTCGCGATCTGCGTGATCTCGGCGTCGCTCTTGCCGGTGTCGGCGGTGACGACGACGACGTTCTCGCCGCCTGCGGTCTGACCGAGCGCGACCATGTCGGTGTCGGCCTCGGCCAGGTCCGCCTTCGTGTTCAGCACCTGGGCAGGAGCGTCCTGTCCGGGTGCTTCTGCGGAGTCGTCCGCGAACGCCACAGGCGCTCCGAGGAAGAGCCCCGAGAGGGCGAGCGTGGTGGCGGCCGTCAGCGCCAGTGGGCGGCGGCCTGTCACTCTGTGCTTCATGTGATGTATGTCCTTGCTGGTCACGGATCGTCAGTCAGTTTCATAGTCGGCAGTGTGCTGTGCACACAGAACCGTTCGCCTCCCGGTGGAGGCGTGAACTGCGACGCTGGCCCCCCGACAAGCAGGATCCTGTTCGTCGAGACGAGCAGGGATCTCCAGAAGCGTACCCAGTAAATCCACAGAATGGGGAAATTGTTTACCAGAATTTCGCCTCTTGACCTGGCGCTCTCGTTTGCGATACGGCAGGACGACCGCCCGCCGCACAACGGATTGCGTTCGCAGACGACACGGTTACCATGGCCACCATGAGCACCCACCGCAGAGCACGCACCCTCGTCGGCCTCGCGATCCTGGGAGCCTTCGCCGTGATGGGCGCAGCCTGCGCGACCGGCAGCCCCAGCAGTGCGCCGACGTCGAGCGCCGACCCGAACGGCGAAGACAGCGCCGTCGTCGAGAAGCTCGTCGGACTGTGGGGAGAGGATGCCTCCGGTCAGCCGCACCTCGAGTTCACCGCCGACGGCGAGGTGCACGGCAGTGACGGCTGCAACGGCATCACGACGACCTACTCGGTGAACGGCGACCGTGTCGATCTCGCCCGATTCGCCTCGACGCTGAAGGCGTGCCCCGGAGTGGACGGCTGGATGCGGGGCGTGCGTGCGGTCGAGATCGACGGCGACGTCCTCGTGATCAAGGACGCGTCCGGCACGGAGCTGGGCACCCTCCCGCGCGCGAGCTGACGTCGCGCCGCGGAGTGCGGCATCCGATCCGGCGACCGACCCGGGTTCGTCGACCCGGGCCGGTGCGCCGATCAGTTCTCGATGTGGCGTTCGTCGACGCCGTCGTAGAACGACAGCGGGCGGATCAGAGCGTTCGCACCGGCCTGTTCGATGATGTGCGCCGTCCACCCTGTGACCCGCGCCGCGACGAACAGCGGCGTGAAGGTGAGGGTGTCGAAGCCGATGAGGTTGTAGGCAGGACCCGACGGGTAGTCGAGGTTCGGGTAGATGCCCTTGCGCGCCACGAACTCCGACTCGAGAGCGTCGTACAGCTCTGCCACCTCGGCCTTGTCGTAGTGCTCGACCAGGGTGTCGAGCGCCGCCTTCATCGTCGGCACCCGCGAGTCGCCGCTCTTGTAGACGCGGTGCCCGAAGCCCATGATCTTGCGCTTCTCGGCCAGCGCCTTGTCAAGCCACGGCACGACGTTCGAGGCCTCGCCGATCTCGTCGAAGATGTGCAGCACAGCCTCATTGGCGCCGCCGTGCAGCGGCCCCTTGAGCGCGCCGATCGCCCCGACCACCGCCGAGTAGAGGTCGCTGAGGGTGGAGGTGATCACGCGGGCCGTGAACGTCGAGGCGTTGAACGAGTGCTCGGCATACAGGATCATCGAGCGGTTGAACGCGTCGACGACCACCGGATCGGGCTCCTCGCCGAACGTCATCCAGAGGAAGTTCGCCGAGTAGTCGAGGTCGTCGCGCGGTGCGATCGTCTCCTGCCCCCGGCGGCGGCGCTGACCGTACGCGACGATCGCGGGGAGAGCGGCGAACAGACGGATGCTGCGCTCGAGGTTCTCCTCCGGGCTGCCGCCGGCATCGAGCACCGATCCGCCCGCGTTCGTGTCGGAGGCACCGATCAGGCTGACCGCCGTGCGCACCTCGTCCATCGGATGCGCGTCGAGCGGAACCAGGTCGATCGCCGTCTTCACGCTGTCGGTCAGAGCGCGATGGAGGCGCTCCTCCGCGCGGAAAGCGGCCAGCTCGTCGGCCGTCGGCAGCTCGCCGTGCCACAGCAGGTAGGCCACCGCCTCGAAAGGCTGGGTCGCCGCCAGCTCCTGCACGGGATATCCGCGGTAGAGCAGGCTGTTCGTCTCGGGGTTGACCTTCGAGATCGCGGTCGTGTCGACGACGACCCCGGCGAGGCCCTTCTTGATGTCCGGCTCGGTCATGCTCACTCCTTCGTGACGGTGAAGCCTGCGACGCCGGAGTCGAACTGCTTGTAGGACTCGTAGTCGATCAGGTCGTAGAGATCGGCACGGTGCTGCATCTCACCGAGCTTCGAGGTGAGGTGCCCCTCCTCGTTCAGCGTATCGAGCGCACCGCCCGCCGCGCCCATCGCGATGCGCAGCAGCGACACCGGCCAGATGACCATGTTCACACCGGCATCCCGCAACTGGTCGACCGAGAACAGATCGCTCTTGCCGAATTCGGTCATGTTGGCGAGGATCGGCACGTCGAGCGCATTCGCCATCGCCTCGAACTCGCCGAGGGTGCGCATCGCCTCGGGGAAGACGGCATCCGCCCCGGCATCCACCAGCGCCTTCGCACGATCGATCGCGGACTCGAGTCCCTCGACCGCGCGGATGTCGGTGCGCGCCATGATGAGGAAGTTCGGGTCGCGTCGAGCGTCGGCGGCGGCGCGGATGCGACGGATCGCCGTGCTCTCGTCGACGACGCTCTTGCCGTCGAGGTGGCCGCAACGCTTCGGGTTGATCTGGTCTTCGATGTGCGTGCCGGCGAGGCCGGCATCCTCGAGCTCCTGGATCGTGCGGGCGACGTTCATCGGCTCGCCGAAACCGGTGTCGGCGTCGACGATCGCGGGGATGTCGGTCATCCGCGCGATCTGCTTGGCCCGACCGGCGACCTCGGTCAGCGTGGTGAGGCCGATGTCGGGCACCCCGAGGTCGGCAGAGAGCACCGCACCCGAGATGTAGACCCCGTCGAAGCCCTTCTGCTCGATCAGTCGGGCGCTCAGCGGATTGAACGCGCCGGGGAAGCGCAGCAGCTCGCCACTCGCGAGCCGTTCGCGGAACAGACGGCGCTTCTCGGCCGGGGTGACGTGCGAATACAGCATCAGAACAGGCCCTTCGGGGCATCGGCGCCCTCGAGCAGGCCGGGCTTCGCGATGATCGACAGCTCGCCGACCTCCGCGGCCGTGAGCTCGGGCAGACGCTGCACGAGCTCGAGGAACCGCTCGATCTCCGCGGGCTCGAGCACGGGCTCGGCCAGCAGGCGGAACTTCGCGATGTAGTTCTCACGGGCGAACGGACGAGCACCCAGCGGGTGCGCGTCCGCGACGGCGATCTCATCGACCACGGTCGTGCCGTCGGTGAGGCGGAACTCGACGCGCCCGCCGAACGCCTTCACGTCGGGGTCTTCGGAGTGGTAGCGGCGGGTCCACTCGGCATCCTCGGCCGTGGTGATCTTGTGCCACAGGGCGACCGTGTCTGCGCGACCGGCCCGCTCGGGGGTGTACGAATCGACGTGGTGCCAGCCGCCGTCCTGCAGCGCGACCGCGAAGATGTACGGGATCGAGTGGTCGAGCGTCTCGCGGGATGCAGTGGGGTCGTACTTCTGGGGGTCGTTCGCACCCGAGCCGATCACGTAGTGCGTGTGGTGGCTGGTGTGCAGCACGACGGCCTCGATGTTGGCGGGGTCGCGCAGCGCCGGGTTCTCGGTGCCGAGCTTGCGGGCGAGGTCGATCCACGCCTGCGCCTGGTACTCGGCCGAGTGCTCCTTGGTGTACGAGTCGAGGATCGCGCGCTTCGCCTCGCCCGCGGCAGGAAGCGGCACCTCGTAAGCGGCGTCCTTGCCGTCGAGCATCCAGGCGATCACGCCGTCTTCGCCCTCGTAGATCGGCGCGGGACTCGTCTGACCGCGCATCGCCCGGTCGACCGCCTCGACGGCGAGCTTGCCGGCGAAGGCCGGGGCGTGCGCCTTCCAGGTCGAGATCTCGCCCTTGCGGCTCTGACGCGTGGCGGTGGTGGTGTGCAGGCCCTGACCGACGGCCTGGTAGATCGTCTCGACGTCGAGCCCGAGCAGAGTGCCGATGCCGGCGGCGGCCGACGGGCCGAGGTGCGCGACGTGGTCGATCTTGTGCTTGTGCAGGCAGATCGCGCGCACGAGGTCCATCTGGATCTCGTAGCCGGTGGCGATGCCGCGCAGCAGCGCGCGGCCGTCGGCCTGCACGTGCTGGGCGACGGCGAGGATCGGCGGGATGTTGTCGCCCGGGTGCGAGTACTCGGCCGCGAGGAACGTGTCGTGATAGTCGAGCTCGCGCACGGCCACGCCGTTGGCCCACGCCGCCCACTCGGGGCTGGTGCGGTGGTCGAGCGCCGCGCCGAAGACCGTGGCGCCGATGCCGCCGGTCGAGACGGGGTGGCTGAACGCCTGGGTGCGAGCCGCGTTGATGGGCCCGCGGGTGAGGGATGCCGCGGCCACCGACGCGTTGTCGATGATGCGGTTGATGATCATGTCGGTGACGTCCTGCTCGACCTCGACCGGGTCGGCGGCGACCTCGGCGATCTTCCAGGCGAGCTGGTCTTCGCGGGCGAGGTTCTCATCGCTGCGGTGGACGCGGACGTGGTGGGTGACGGTCATTTCACACCTTCTGGGTTGGCGGTCAGGGAGTCGAGGATGCCGGTCAGCGCATTGTGCAGATGCACGTGCGTGGCGTGGGCGGCGAGGTCACCGTCTCGGGCGGCGAGGGCCTGCGCGATCGTTCGGTGCTCGGCGGCTGAGGCTGAGAGGCGGACCGGCTTGTCGCGGGCCATGCGGCGGACTCGCACGAGGTGGGTGCGCACGGTGCGCAGGGCCGAGGCGATGTAGTCGTTGTCGACCGCACCGTCGAGAGCGGCATCGAAGCGGGCGATCAGGGCGTAGTACGCGTCGCGGCCCTCGACGGCGGTGAGGTCGACGTGCGCGAACTCGTCGGCGAGGGCGGCGAAGAGGGCGGCGTCACCCCGCTGGGCCGCGAGTCGGGCGGAGGTCTCTTCGAGCGCGCGGCGGATCTCGAACAGCGCGCGGATGTCGTCGGCATCCAGGTCGGCGACCACCGTCACTCGCGGCGACTGCTGCACGACGAGGCCGTCGGCGGCGAGGCGGCGCAGCGCTTCGCGCATCGGGGTGCGGCTGATGCCGAGGCGGGCGGCCTGCTCGACCTCGCCGAGCACGAACCCCGCGGGGAGGGCGCCGGACTGGATCTCCTCGAGCAGCGCGGCGTGGGCTCGATCGCCGGCGGTGATGCGATCGGCGACAGAGCTCATGCCCTCAGTGTATACACAAATACGTTTCGTATGATCAGGGGCGCGGTCAGCGGGTGCTTCGCGTATACATTGCGCTACCGCTGCGGCCGCTCCACGGCATCCGGCACCGGCTCGACGAACTCGGCGGGACGCGGCTCGCCGAGCTTCACCACGACGACGCCGACCAGCACCAGCGCCCCGCCGAGGGCCTGCAGCAGATCGGGCAGCTGTCCGAGCAGCAGCCAGCCGAAGAGCAGCGCGGCGACCACCTCGGAGAGCGCGACGAAGGATGCGAGGCGGGAGCCGAGCATCCGCGTCGACGCGATGCCGAGCACATAGGCGAGTGCCGTCGCGACCAGGCCGATCGCGAGCACCGGCACGAACCACGGCACGGTGCCGAAGCGATAGGTGATGTCGTCGGTCGTCCAGGCGATGGGCAGGATGCCGGCGAGTCCGGCGACCGTCAGCGCGATCGCGCCGAGCAGCAGCCCACCCCCGGCGAGCGCGATCGGAGGCAGTCCGGTGTCGGCCTTGGCCGAGAGCAGGAAGTACGTCGCCGCACCCACCATCGCGGCGAGTGCCCAGAGGATGCCGGCGACATCGACCTCGGCGCCGGTGATGATGTCGAGCATCAGCACGAGTCCGACGAAGGCGATGGCCGCGCCGATCACGCTGCGCCGACTCGGCCGCTCGCCCCGGCGGAGCCACAGCCAGAGGATGACGGCGATCGGCGCGGTGTATTCGATGAGCAGTGCGAGACCGACGTCCATCACGGCGACGGCCTGGAAGTAGCAGAGCTGCGTGGCGGTGACGGCGAGCAGTCCGTAGGCGGCGACCATCCCGGCGTTCTTGCGGAGCACTGCCCACCGCCCGCGCAGCGACAGGACCGTCGGCACGAGCAGCACGAGTGCGGCGACCCAGACACGCGCGGTCACGGCAGCACCGGGCGCCCACCCCGCATCGATGAGCCCGCGAGCCCAGGCGCCGGACATCCCGAACGCGAAGGCCGCGCCGATCGCCAGAGGCAGACCGAGACGCACGCCGCGCATCGAGATGTCATTCGCAACTTTGCTCATGACAGGTGACGCTACTCGTGCACGTTGTAAGGTGTCAACATGAACTTCACCGATGACACGGAAGAGGCGCTCCGCGCAGCCGTCCGGCTCGTGAACTCGGCGGAAGAGCCCGAGACCCTCGAGACGCTCGCCGACTACGACGCCTTTCTCGCGGACTTCCCCTACTCCGGCCGCCTCGACCGCGACGACGCCGAGCTCTCCTCGCTGCGTGCGATCCGCCCGCGCCTGCGCTCCATGCTCATCGCCCCACGAGACGAGATGGCCGAGCACGTCAACGCCGCGCTGGCCGAAGCGTCTCTCGCGCCGCGACTCGTGCGCCATGACGGCGTGGACTGGCACCTGCACGCCGTCGCCGACGAGCGCCCCCTCGCCGAGCGCGTGCTGATCGAGACCGCGATGGCGCTGATCGACGTCATCCGCACCGACGAGGGATCCCGCATCTCGATCTGCGCCGACGACACGTGCGAGGCGCTCGCTCTCGACCTGTCCCGCAACCGGTCGAAGCGCTACTGCTCGACGACCTGCACGAATCGCAACGCGGTGGCGGCGTATCGTGCGCGGCGCGCGAGCGCCTGAGCCGCGGCATCCGGAGGACGTTCGGTAGCGTCGTCTCGTCATGACCTTCCCCCCTCCCTACGACACCTGGTTCCCCGACGCCGAGTTCGACGCCGCCTACGGACACACGCTCGCCACGCTCCGCGAGATCGCACCGGTTCCGCCGTCGGACGGCTTCGCCGTGCGATGGCAGGCGTGGCGCGCACAGGCGAAGACGGTGGATGCCGCACCCGCCGTGCTGTCCACCGAGAGCATCCACGGCCGGCGGGTGTCGATCATCGAGCACGCCGGAGTCGACGGCATCCGACTGCGTGCCTGGCTCGTCGAGCCCGTCTCGCCGCCCGCGCAGGTGGGCGTCGTGCACAGCCACGGATACGGCGGGCGGGATGCGATCGACCTCGCTCGTATTCCCGAGGATGCGGCGGCGATCTTCCCCGTAGCCCGCGGGCTGCCCACGCTGAACACGGGCATCGGCGCCCCCGAGATCCAGGCCGAGCATGTGCTGGCCGGGATCGAGAACCCCGACGACTACGTGCTGGGACTCTGCGCCCGCGACCTCTGGCTCGCGGCGGATGCCCTGACCGCGCTCGTCGGACGCGTGCCGCTCTACTACGTCGGCGAGAGCTTCGGCGGCGGCATCGGAGCGCTCGCCCTGCCGTGGGACGACCGGTATATCGGGGCGACCCTCATCGTCCCGAGCTTCGGGCAGTACGACGAGCGCCTCGCCGTTCACTGCCTCGGCAGCGGGGAGACCGTGCGCGATCACGTCGCCGCGCATCCCGACGCGCGCGAGGCGCTGCGCTGGTTCGACGCCTCGTCAGCCCTCGGCTTCGCCCGCGTTCCGGTGCGCGTGGAGGCGGCACTGTGGGACCCGTACGTGCCGCCGCCCGGACAGTTCGGCGTCGCGAACGCGGCGCGGATGCTCGAACTCGCCGTCCTCCCCGCCGGCCATGCCGACTATCCAGGGGCCGACGAGGTGACAGCCGAGTCCGTCAGAGGCGGCCGCGCCCACCTCGCGCGCGCACTGCGCGCCGCCTCCGCTCCATGACTCCGGAGAAACTCGCATGGCGAGCCCGACGGGTCCGGGCGAGCCAGGAGCAGCGCACACCCGCGCTCCCCGGCCTGCGCATCCGAGCACTGGACGCCACTTGTCATCACAGGTACACTCAACTTGTCATTACAGGTTGCGCAGCGCCGCAGCATCCGCACGAGGAGCACCGATGCCCCAGTTCCACACTCCCCCGATCTCGCCGATGGCGATCGCCTTCGACGCCGAGAAGCTCACGCTCTCCCCGGAGGGACCCACTCTGACGCGGCGCATGTCCGACCTCGAGGGACTCTTCCTCGACGCCGACGCCTGGGCTGCCGCGGCCGGCGGCGACAACCCCGTCGTCTACACCGTGGTCAGCTCTCCCGTGCCCGAGGTCGACCGCGAGCTGCCGCAGTCGATCACCACGATCATGCCCGGCGACACCTCGGGAGAGCTCTGGATGACCAAGGGCCACCAGCATCCGAACCACCAGGGCGAGATCTACCTCGCGCTGAAGGGCCGCGGCGGGCTGCTCATGTTCGACGGCGAGCGCACCGAATGGCTCGACATGCTGCCCGGCACGATCGGCTACATCCCGCCGGGCTGGGCGCACCGCTCGGTCAACACGGGCGACGAGCCCTACTCGTTCCTCGCGGTGTACCCGGGCGGCGCCGGCCACGACTACGGCTGGGTCCTCGAGCACGGGATGGGCTCTCGGGCCTATCGCGCCATCGAGGGCGTGGACCTGCGCCCCTACTCCGCGTCCCCCTCCACGGAATAGGCTCCGGCCATGCTGATCGCGCACGATCTGGGGACCACCGGCGACAAGGCCTCCCTGCACCATGACGACGGACGCCTCGTCACCTCGGTCACGGTGCCGTACCCCGCGCACTTCGCCGCGGGCGGCATCGCGGAGCAGGATCCGTCGGACTGGTGGGATGCCGTCGTCTCGGCGACCCGACAGCTGATCGACCGTGCGGGCGTCGACCCGTCGACCGTCGGCGGACTCGTCGTCAGCGGCCAGATGATGGGCACCGTGCTGCTCGACGCACACGGCGAGCCGGTGCGCCCCGCGATCATCTGGGCCGACACCCGCTCGGGCGCGCAGACCCGTGCGCTCGAAGAGCGTCTCGGCGCACAGGACGCCTATCGCGTGCTCGGCCATCGACTGAACCCCACCTACTCGGTCGAGAAGATCATGTGGGTGCGCGACAACGAGCCGGATGTCTGGGCGCGGGTGCGGCACTTCTGCGTCGCGAAGGACTACATCGTCTACCGTCTCACCGGACGCCTCGCCACCGAGCGCTCCGACGCCTCGGGCACCAACGCCTACGACCAGGTGCGCGGCGAGTGGTCGGCCGATGTGCTCGCCGCCGCGGGACTCGACCCCGCCCTCTTCCCCGAGATCCTCGAATCGACGACGATCGCCGGGTCCCTCACCGCCGATTCGGCCACCGCCCTCGGGCTTCCGGCATCCGTCCGCGTCGTCATGGGCGGCGGAGACGGCCCCCTGGCCGCCGTCGGTTCGGGCATCGTCGCGCCCGAAGACGGCGCATACGTGTGCCTGGGCACCTCGTCGTGGATCTCGTTCGCGAGCCTCACACCGCTGCACGACCCGCAGATGCGCACCATGACGTTCGACAACGTCGTGCCCGGATCCTTCGTGCCGACCGCGACCATGCAGGCCGGCGGCGCCTCGGTGCAGTGGATCGCCGAAGCCCTCTCCCCCGACCCCGCGCGCCCCGACACCGCCCGGCTCACCGCGGAGGCCGGGGGCGACCTCGACACCGAGGACCTCTACTTCCTCCCCTATCTGCTCGGCGAACGATCCCCGCTGTGGGACCCGCACGCCCGCGGAGCCTTCGTCGGCCTCGCCCGTCACCACACCCGCGCGCACCTCACCCGAGCCGTGCTCGAGGGTGTCGCGTACAACCTGCTCACCTGCATCCAGGCGTTCCGCGAATCCGGTGCGTCGATCGACCGCATCGACGCGGTGGGCGGCGGAGCACAGAGCGACGCCTGGCTCGGCATCCTCGCCGACGTCTGGGGTGTGCCGATCCGACGGCGCACGATCGTCGAAGAGGCCAACAGCCTCGGCGCCGCTGTCACCGGTGCCGTCGGCCTCGGCCTCGCCGACTTCTCGGCGGCGCGGGCGCTCAGCGAGGTCACGGCGGAGTTCACTCCGGATGCCGGCCGGCACGCCGTGCACGCGCAGCGGCACTCGCGCTTCGTCGGCGCCTACGCCGCGCTCGAGCCGTGGTTCGCCCAGGCCCCCGCCACTCGAGGCGCCTGATGGGAGTCATCCTCGCGACCAGCCGGTCGTTCTCGGACGGAGACCTCGACCTCGTCGGGCGAGCCAGGGCCGCCGGTCACGAGATCGTCCGGGGCCCCGCCCACCACGGGCTCACCGAGCTCGCACCCCTGCTCGCTGCCGCCGAGGGGTGGATCGCGGGCACGGGTCCGGTGACCGACGACCACCTGGCCGCCGCGCCGAACCTCAGGGTCGTGGCCCGCTACGGCGTCGGCACCGAGGCAGTCGATCTCGACGCGGCGCTGCGGCGCGGCATCCCGGTGACGAACACCCCGGGGGCGAACGCCGATGCCGTCGCCGACCACGCCGTCGGCCTCATGCTTGCGGCGCTCCGGTTCATCCCCGACGGCGATCGCCGCGTGCGGGCCGGCGACTGGGCCGTGCGGCGCGGTCGCGAGCTCGGAGCCGCCACGGTCGGCATCGTGGGCTTCGGCCGCATCGGCCAGGGCGTCGCCCGACGTCTGAGCGGTTTCGGCGCACGCGTGCTCGCGGCAGATCCGTTCCTGCCGGCCGACGTGATCGCCGAGCGCGGCGCCGAACCGGTCGACCTCGACGAGCTGTTCCGCACCGCCGACGTCATCACCCTGCACGCCCCGGGCGGGCAGACGCTCGTCGATGCGGCGCGACTCGACGGCATCCGCCCCGGCACGATCCTGGTGAACACCGCCCGCCCCGATCTCGTCGACGAGGCGGCACTCGCCGCCGCCCTGCGTGACGGACGCCTCGGCGGATACGCCGCCGACACCCTGACCGGCGACACCGCGGCGAGCGCGAGTCCGCTGCTCGCCGACGACCTCGCCGACCGTGTCACCGTGACCCCGCATCTCGGCGCGCAGACGACCCAGGCCGTCGACAACATGGGCTCGATGTCCCTCGACGACGTGCTCGCCGTTCTCGCGGGCACCGCTCCCGCCCACCCTGTCTCTCCCCGACCCTGAAGGACCCAGCGATGACCATCACCGAGAACACCGCGACCCCCGCGACCACGACCGGCGGCTACATGGGCTTCGTCGGCGTGAGCACCGGCTCGTCGTCGATCATGAAGGTGTTCCCGAAGTGGGCCGAGGTGCTGGGCCTCCCCACCGAGAACCTCATCGGACACGACCTTCCGATGGATGCGACTCCCGAGCAGTACGTCGCCATGGTCGAGCAGATCCGCGACGACCCGCAGCACCGGGGCGCACTGGTCACGACCCACAAGATGAACGTGTTCGCCGCGGCATCCGACCTGTTCGACGAGCTCGACCCGTTCGCCGTCTCGTGCTCCGAGATCTCGAGCATCTCGAAGCGGGGTGACCGCCTGATCGGCCGCGCCAAAGACCCCCTCACCGTCGATCTCGCACTCAAGGACTTCCTGCCGACCGACCACTTCGCCCGTACCGGGGCGGAGGTCGTGATCCTCGGCGCCGGCGGCTCGGGCACCGCGCTCAGCTGGGCGCTGGCGGAGAGGGCGGATGCTCCGGCGAAGATCACCGTGACCGCTCGCGACGACGACAAGCTCGACCACCTGCGCGAGGTGCACCGCCAGCACGGCACCCCCGACGGGCTGATCACGTACGTGCGCACCGACACGGTGCAGGATGCCGCGGCCATCGTCGCAGGTGCTCCCGCGGGCTCGCTGATCGTGAACGCCACCGGCCTCGGCAAGGACCGCCCGGGCTCGCCGCTGCCCGACGACGTCGCGTTCCCCGAGGACGCGTGGGTGTGGGAGTTCAACTACCGCGGCTCGCTCGAGTTCCTGCATCAGGCGCGTGCGCAGGAGGGCGCGCGCGGTCTGCACGTGGTCGACGGCTGGCGCTACTTCATCCACGGGTGGTCGCAGGTCGTCGCCGACGTGTTCGAGATCGACCTCACGCCCGAGATCGTCGAGCGGCTCGCCCAGGCCGCCGAATCGGTGCGCTGATGCCCGTCGTGCGGACGGTGCTCGGCGACATCGACCCGACGCGTCTCGGGGCGACGGACTATCACGAGCACCTGTTCCAGATCTCGCCGCTGCTGGTCGGCGATGAGCTCGACGATGAGGAGCTCTCCGGCCAGGAGGCCGCCCTGCTGCGGGCCAGCGGCTTCGCGGCGATGGTCGATGCGACGCCGTTCGGGCTCGGGCGCGATCCCGAGGGGGTCGCACGCATCAGCGCCGGCACCGGACTGCACATCGTCGCCACGACAGGGCGCCACCGCGAGGCGCACTACGGCGAGGACCATCCGATGCAGGTGTGGGATGTCGAGCGCCTGGCCGAGCTGTTCATCGCCGAGGTGATGCGCGGGATGCTCGTCGACGATGCGCTGGTGTTCGAGACCCCCGACGTGCCCCGGGCGGCTGCGCCCGAGGGATCACCGTTACGCGCCGGGATGCTGAAAGCCGGCGTCGGCTACTGGAGCATCACCGCCTTCGAGCACACGACCCTGCTCGCGGTCGCAGCGGCGCACCGAGCGACCGGCGCGCCGGTCATGGTGCACCTGGAGTTCTGCACCGCCGCGCACGAGGTCCTCGATCTGCTCGAGGGCGAAGGCGTGGCATCCGATCGCGTCGTGCTCGCGCATGCCGACCGCGATCCGGATGCCGGGCTGCACGCGTCGCTCGCCGAGCGCGGCGCCTACCTCGGGTACGACGGCTTCGCGCGTCCGCGTACGAGGTCGGATGCCGAGCTGCTCGCCCTGACCGAGAAGGCCATCGCCCTCGGATGCGGAGACCGCATCCTTCTCGGCGGCGATGTCGCCCGCCGCACCCGCTACCTCGCGTACGGCGGCATGCCGGGTCTCGCCTATCTCGGCGAGCGCTACCTGCCGCGGCTGCGCTCCGCGGTGGGCGACGACGTGGTCGAGCGGATGCTGGTCGCCAACCCCGCGCGCCTGCTCACCCTGTCTACCTGACCCTGTCAGCCTGACCACACCGCCGCCTGACCGCACCGTCCCACCCCGCCAGCCCACACCCGAGGAGTCCGCATGACCGAGCCGACCATCCTGCATGCCGTGTTCACCGCACGCCCCGACAAGGGCGACGAGGTCGCGGCGCTGCTTCGCGACTTCGCCGCGGTGGTGCGCGCCGAAGAGGGCAACGTCGTGTTCGATGCGACGCGGCTCGTCGACGACCCCGACCGCTTCTTCGTCTACGAGGTCTACCGCGACGAGGCGGCCTTCCAGGCGCACATCTCGGCCCCGGCCGGCGTCCCGTTCAATGAGGCGCTGCAGCAGCTGATCGTCGAGCCGGCATCCGTGCTGACCTTCCTCCGACGTATCTGACGCCCCCTGCCACGCGCCCCCCGCACCCCCGGCACGCAAGAAGCCCCCCACCCGAAGGTGAGGGGCTTCTTTCTCAGCGGGTCACTCGTAGAGGACCGCTGCGATGTCCTCGTCCTCGAGGTTCGTGCTGTCGTACCAGTACGAACCCGTGTCGTAGAACTCCTCGACGTCCTCGCCGTTGGCCGCGTCGTACGCCGCCTGGACGACCTGCGCGCCGATGCCGATCGGGTCCTGCGTGATGGCGCCGGCCATCGTTCCGTCCTTGATCGCGTTGATCTGGGCAGCTCCCGAGTCGAAGCCGACGATCGTGATCTTGCCCTTCTCGAGGCCGAGCTCGTTCACGGCGTTCACGACGCCGATGGCCGAGCCCTCGTTGGTGCCGTAGATGCCCTTGAGATCGGGGTGAGCGGCGATCAGCGTCTTCGCGATGTCAGCCGACTTCAGGTGGTCGCCGTCACCGTACTGGATGTCGACGATCTTGATGTCGGGGAAGTCCGCCTCGATCTTCTCGACGAATCCGTCACGACGCTCGACACCGGTCGAGTTGATGTTCGAGTGGCCGACGATGGCGACTTCGCCCTCGCCGCCGATCAGCTCGGCCATGTGCTCTGCGGCGAGCGCACCGGCGACCTTGCTGTCGGTCGCCGACAGGCTGAGTCCGACGTCGCCGTCGCACGGAGCGTCGAAGTACACGACGGGGATGTCCTTGGCCTTCGCCTGCTCGAGCGGGGCGACGCACGCCTCGGGGTCGAGGGCGGCGTAGGCGATGGCATCCGGGTTCTTGTCGATCGCGGTGGTGAGCATCTCGAGCTGCTGGGCGATCTCGGTCTCGGCAGCCGGGCCCTCGAACGTGATCTTCACGCCGAGCTCGTCCGCCTTCTCCTGAGCACCGGTCTTGACGGCCTGCCAGAACTGGTGCTGGAAGCCCTTCGAGACGAGCGCGATGTACATCTCGCCGTCGCCGCTGCCTCCGTCGCCGCTGCCTTCTTCGATGACGTCACCGCCGCCTGCGCAACCCGCGAAGACGAGGGCGGATGCGGCCACGAGTGCCGCGAATGCGGTCTTCTTGCCGAATTTCATGGAAACTCCATTGTTCTCTGTGTGGTGGTGGGGGGTGTAGATCTGTGGGTCAGGTGCGCTGGCGGTTGCGCAGCGAGTCGAGGAAGACGGCCAGCAGCACGACGATGCCGACGACGATGTTCTGCCACTCCGACTGGATCGACATGATGCGCAGGCCGTTGACGAGCACGCTCATGATGAGCGCACCGATCACGGTGCCGAGGATCGAGCCTCGTCCGCCGAGCAGCGACGTTCCGCCGATGATGACGGCGGCGATCGCCTGCAGCTCGTAGCCGGTGCCGATCTGCGGCTGCGCCGAGTCGAGACGGGCCGCGATCACGATGCCCGCGATGCCGGTGAAGGCGCCCGCGAACATGTAGATGAGGATCGTCCAGCGGCGGGTGTTCACACCCGACAGCCGGGTGGCCTCCTCGTTCGAGCCGATCGCGAAGGTGTAGCGGCCGAGGAGCGTCTTCGACAGCACGAGCCACGCGATGATCGCGGCCACGGCGGTGATCAGCACGGCGTTCGGGATGCCGGGGATGATCACGCCGAGCGCGATCTTCTTGAAGTCGGGGGCCGAGGTCGAGAAGTAGATCGGCGAGACGTTCGAGATGACGAGGGCGAGTCCGCCGGCGATCATCATCATCGCGAGGGTCGCGATGAAGGGCGGCAGCCGGAGGAACGTGATGTTGATGCCGTTCACGAGTCCCATGAGGACACCCGTGAGCACACCGCCGATCACGCCGACCCAGACGGGGAGTCCCATGTTGGTGACGAAGACACCCGTCATCACGGCGCACAGCGCCATACCGGTGCCGATCGAGAGATCGATGCCGCCGGTGATGATGACGAAGGTCGTGCCGAGGGCGAGGATGCCGATGACCGCCGTCGACAGCAGCACCGTGGCGATGTTGCTGAAGGTGAAGAAGTTCGGGCTGGCGATCGAGAAGAAGATCACCAGGACGATCAGCGTGCCGAAGGCGAGCGACTGCTGCAGCTGGCGACGGAGGAACCCGCCGAAGTCGCGCTTGTCGGTGTTCTCATCGACCGCCGTCTGGATGATCGTCGTCGTCGACGATCCGGACTGCTGTGGGGTGCTCATCAGTCTTCCTCCCCGTGGGCTGCGAGTTGCATGATCTTCTCCTGGCTGGCTTCCTCGTTGCGGAGCGTCCCGGTGATCCGACCGTTCGCGAAGACCGCGATGCGGTTCGCGACGCGGAGGATCTCGGGGAGCTCCGATGAGATGACGATGATGGATTTGCCCTGGTCAGCGAGCTGCTGCATGAGGCGGTAGATCTCCTCCTTCGCGCCGACGTCGATCCCTCGGGTCGGCTCGTCGAAGATGAGGATGTCGCAGTCGCGCATCAGCCACCGGGCGATGACGACCTTCTGCTGGTTCCCTCCCGAGAGCAGCTTCACGACCTGGTTCACCGAGGGCGTCTTGACCCGCAGCTGCTGCACGTACTCCTTGGTGCGGTTCTTCGCCTTCGCGTCGCCCATCCAGCCGATGCCGTTGGCGTACGACCCGAGCGAGGCGAGCACGGTGTTGAAGGTCACGTCCTGCTCGAGCATCAGGCCCAGCAGCTTGCGGTCCTCCGAGAGGTAGCCGAGGCCGTGCTTGACCGCATCCGCCGGCTGTCCGATTCGCACCGGGTCGCCGCCGATCGCGATCGTGCCGCCGTCGCGGTGGTCGGCACCGATGATGGCCCGCGCGGTCTCGGTGCGCCCGGCGCCCATGAGCCCGGCGAAGCCCAGGATCTCGCCCTTGTGCAGCTGGAACGAGACGTCCTTGAGGAGGTTCTTGGTCGAGAGTCCCTGCACGTCGAGCACGATCGGGTCGTTGATGTGATCGCGGGCCTGCGGACGGGTTCCCTCGTCGATCACGCGGCCGACCATCATCTCGATGATCTTCGGGACGCTGACCTCTGACTTCTCCAGTGATCCGATGTATGTGCCGTCACGGAGCACCGTGACCCGGTCGGCGAGACGCCGCAGCTCGTCCATGCGGTGCGAGATGTAGACGATGCCGGTCCCCGAGGCGCGCAGCTGCTCGATCAGCAGGAACAGGGTCTCGGTCTCGGAGTCGGTGAGCGCCGAGGTGGGCTCGTCCATGATGAGCACCTTGGCGTTGAACGAGAGCGCCTTGGCGATCTCGACCATCTGCTGCTCGGCCACGGTCAGCTCGCCGACGAGCTGTCGCGGGTTGACCCTGATGCCGAGGCGCTGCAGCAGTTCGGCCGTCTGCGCGTTGAGCTTGCGCTCCGACAGGAAGGGGCCGGTGGTGGGCTCGCGACCCACGAAGATGTTCTGCGCCACGGTGAGATCGGGCATCAGGTTGAGTTCCTGGTGGATGATCGTGATGCCGAGCTGCTGCGCCTGCAGCGGGCTGGTGAGTTCGACCTCCTGGCCCTCGAACGTGATGGTGCCCTCGTCCTTGGTGTAGATCCCCGAGAGGATCTTCATCAGGGTCGACTTGCCGGCGCCGTTCTCGCCCACGAGCACCAGCACCTCGCCGGCTCGCACCTCGAGGTGCACATCCTTGAGAGCCTGCACACCGGGGAATCCCTTGCTGATCCCGTCGACTCTGAGAATGGGGTCACTCATGTGCTCACCTGCTTCCTTGAAGGTCGTGATGCGATATTCCGGTCGGGTCCGGAAACATCGGATCAATTCTGCGTCTTACGCCCCACCCTGCGCAAGTTGTATCTAAATGTAACTAAGACTTCTTCGGATGGGAAGACCTGTAATAACAAGTTGGCAACAGGTCGGCGGATCGAGGCGACGGCCCGGCTCAGTGCAGCCGGATCGAGTCGACCGCGACGAGCTTGTCGCGGATGTAGGCGTTGGCGTGCGCTCCGAGCTCGACGTTGTCGGTCCACAGGTTGCGCCAGATGCCGAGCATGCGGCTGAGATCGGGGGCGACGACGGCTGACGAGAACGACTCGAACACGATCGGACCGTCATAGCCGATGCGGCCCAGCGCCTTGAAGAAGTTGTCGAAGTCGACGGTGCCGGTGCCGAGATAGCCGCGGTGGCTCTCCCCGATGTGCACGTAGCGCAGGGCCGGAGCCGCGTCGAGGACCGGCGCGAACATATCCGACTCCTCGATGTTCATGTGGTACGTGTCGAGGTGGATGCCGAGGTTCGGCCGATCGACCTCGGCGAGGTAGGCGAGCGCCTGCCGTGCGGTGTTCAGCACGTTCGTCTCGTAGCGGTTCACGACCTCGAGCGAGACCGAGATGCCGCGCTCTGCGGCATGGTCGGCGACGCGGGCGATCGTTTGCCGACTGCTCTCCAGCCCCTCGGCCGTCACCGGGTCCATGTACTTCTGCATCGCACTGTAGATCACGCCGCAGAAGTGCTGGCCGCCGAGGTCGGCGAGCACGTCGACCGCCCTGAGCAGCAGCGCCTCTCCCGCGGCCACGACAGCCGGGTCGGAGCTCGTCACGTCGGTCGCTCCCGAGAGTCCGAGCGAGGCGCTGACGGCGAGATCGTGCTCTTCGAGCGCGTCCTTCGCCGCGGTGACGTCGAACGAGAACGGGTCCATCAGCGGGAACTCGATCAGGTCGAATCCGGCCGCCTTCGTCTTCTCGACGGAGAGACGGATGCCGTCGGCATCGAAGTGTCCGGTCCAGACGAGCCCGTGGCATCCGATGTTCATGAGACCTCTCGGAGACGGGTGTGCGGCACCTTCGCCTCGGCAGGATTGGCACGTTGCAACTCTGCGTTCAAGTCACCGTACGCGGGTCGGGGATGCGGTGTCAAGAACTTTCTTGGCACGTTGCAATCGCTGAGCTACTCTGGACTCGCCGCCGACCGTCCTGCGTCGACGCGCAGTCGACAGGAGCTCCATGCCCGCCAGCGTCAAAGACGTCGCCGCTCTCGCCGGGGTGTCCTCCTCGACCGTCTCGAACTACCTCAACCACCCGCATGTGCTCGGCGAATCGAGCGCGGCGAAGGTGAGGGAGGCGATCGCCCAGCTCGGCTACGTGCCCAACGAATCCGCCCGTCAACTGCGAGCCGGCTCCAGCAAGGCGCTGGCGCTGATTCTTCTCGACGCCTGGCTGCCGTACTTCCACGAGCTCTCGCGCGGGGTCGAAGACGTGGCCCGCGAGGGCGGCTGGTCGCTGTTCTTCAGCAACAGCAACCGCGACGCCGACACCGAACGCGGCAACATCGACATGTTCGAGGCGCACCGGGTGCAGGGCATCGTCATCTACCCGCTCGAAGACGTGGTGCCCCGGCTCGAACAGCTCGCCGACCGCGGCATCCGCTCGGTCGTCGTCGGCCCCATCCCCGATTCGCCGACCGTCGGTTCGGTGCTGTTCGACGACCGCGGCGGTGGACGGCTGGCGGGCGAGCACCTGCTGTCGCTCGGCCGCCGCCGCATCCTCTTCCTGGGCGCGCCGAGCGTCAGCCAGTCGAACGACCGACTGCTCGGGCTGCGCGATGCCGTCACCGCGGCCGGGGCGACGGCCGATGTGATCGACGTGCCGCACCTGACGACCGAGGACGGCCTCGACGTCGGCGCGCGGATCGCCGAGATGCCTGCCACCGAACGCCCCGACGCGATCTTCGCCGCCAACGACATGGTGGCGATCGGCGTGCTCACCCAGCTGCTGCGCCGGGGCATCCGCGTACCCGAGGAGATCGCGCTGGTCGGCTTCGACGACGTCGCGCAGGCCCACCAGAGTGTCGTGCCGCTGACGAGCGTGCGGCAGCCCGGGTACGAGATCGGCCGGGCGGCGGGCGCGGCACTCATCCGTCAGCTCACAGACCCCACGGCCGACCTCCCCGCGCCGACGCCGTTCGCCGCCGAGCTCGTGGTGCGCGAGTCGACCGTCGGCCGCTGAGCCTCGTCTCCGCCGTCGCGGAGTTATGGCGCAGGCTCGGTTCACAATTCAGCACGAACCCGCACTGATGCCGCCACCGAAGCCCCAGACCGCCCACCAGCGCAGACCTATGCTGAATTGTGAACGCGCGACGTACGGCTCAGCCTGGGATCAGCCCCTCTGCAGCGAGTTCATTCCACAGCGCGCCAGGAATCTCGAGCGCCGCATACTCGGCATTCTGCGTCAGCTGCCCTGGCCGGCTTCCTCCGACCACCACCGAGCGCACCACGTCTGACTGCAGCGGGAACTGGATCGCGGCGGCGGGCAGCGGCACGTCGTGCTCGGCGCACACCCGTGCGATGCGCAGCAGCCGTTCCCACAGCTCGTCGGGAAGCTGCCCGTACTCGTATCGCCCGTCGCGGCGAGGTTCGTTCGATGCCAGCAGCCCGGAGTTGAAGACGGATGCCGCGACGATCCCTGTCCCGGTCTCTCGGCACGCCGGCAGCACCTCGGCCGCCGCCGGCTGTTCGAGCAGCGTGTATCTGCCCGCGACCATGACCAGGTCGAGGTCGGCCGACCGCACGGAGGCGGCGAGCGCATCCGACACCATCGAGCCGATGCCGACGGCAGTCACCTCGCCGTCGCGACGCAGCTGCTCGAGCGCCGGCAGCGCCTCGGCGAGCGCGAGATCCAGGTCATGCCGCTCGGGGTCGTGCAGGTAGAGCAGGTCGATGCGCTCGATCCCGAGACGTTCGCGGGACTCATCGAGACTGGTGCGTATCCCCTCAGCCGAGAAGTCCCACACGCGCTGCAGATCGTCGGGAACATGGAAGTCGTTCGCGGTGTCGAGGCCGCCGTCGTGGTCGGGGTTCGGTCGCAGCAGGCGCCCGACCTTGGTCGACAGCACGTACTCGTCGCGCGGTTTGGTCTGCAGGAACGCCCCGAGACGACGCTCCGAGAGCCCGAGCCCGTAATGCGGAGCGGTGTCGAAGTAGCGGATGCCGCTGTCCCACGCCGCATCGAGCACCGCCCACGCCTCGTCATCGCTCAGCGCGCGGAAGAGGTTGCCGACATTCGCGGCCCCGTATCCGAGGGGCGGAACCGCCAGAGCATCAGACTCCGACATGCTGCCCCGTCCACGTGTACGCGGCGATGCTCTCGGCCTTCATCTCCATGCCGGATCCGGGCGCCGTGGGCGCCATGTACGACCCGCCCTGGATGTCGGTGGGGATCACGAAGTGCTCGTGCAGGTGGTCGACGAATTCGATCATCCGTCCTTCGCGGGTGCCGGTGACGGCGACGAAGTCGAACATCGAGAGGTGCTGCACGGCCTCGCACAGCCCGACGCCGCCGGCATGCGGGCAGACCGGCACACCGAACTTCGCGGCCAGCAGCAGGTTGGCGATGTTCTCGTTGACGCCCGCGACGCGCACGGCGTCGATCTGCATGACCGAGATCGCCTCGGCCTGCAGCAGCTGCTTGAAGATGACGCGGTTCTGCGCGTGCTCGCCGGTGGCGACGCGGATGGGTGCCACCCCCCTGGCGATCTCGGCGTGACCGAGCACGTCGTCGGGGCTCGTGGGCTCTTCGATCCAGGCGGGGTGGAACTCGGCGAGCGCGCCTATCCATTCGATCGCCTCCGACACCTCCCACCGCTGGTTGGCGTCGATCGCGATGGGGAAGTCCGGTCCGCACACCTCGCGGGCCTTGCGGAAACGGCGGATGTCGTCGTCGAGGTCGGCGCCGACCTTGAGCTTGATCTGGGTGAAGCCGTCGGCCATCGCCTCGCGGGCGAGCCGCTCGAGCTTCTCGTCGGAGTATCCGAGCCATCCGGGGCTGGTCGTGTAGCCGGGGTATCCGGTGGCGAGCAGTTCTCGTTCGCGCTCGAGGCGTCCCGGTTCGGCGGCGCGCAGGATCTCGAGGGCGTCCTCGGGCGTCAGCGCATTTGTGAGGTAGCGGAAGTCGACGAGGCCCACGAGCTCCTCGGGCGTCATCCGCGCGAGCAGCTGCCACAGCGGCAGCCCGGCCCGCTTGGCCTTGATGTCCCACAGCGCGTTGATGACCGCGCCGATGGCCATGTGCATGACGCCCTTCTCGGGGCCGAGCCAGCGCAGCTGCGAGTCGCCGATGATGTCGCGGAACGTCGTGCCCATGTCGTCGAGCAGCGGCTCGATCTCGCGACCGACGAGGTGCCCGGCGAGCGCGTCGATCGCGGCGACCTGCACATCGTTGCCGCGCCCGATCGTGAAGACGAACGCGTGGCCGTCGATGCCGTCCTCGGCATCCGTGCGCACGATCACGTATGCCGCCGAGTAGTCGGGGTCGGGATTCATGGCATCCGATCCGTCCAGACTCAGCGATGTCGGGAAGCGGATGTCGGTCGTGTCGAGGGCGACGATGCGGCTCACGGGTTCCTCTCGTGCACGGGACGGATATCCGTGCAGATCTCTTGGAGTGTAAACATCGGATGTCTATACTGTCAACGAGACGGGCCGCACTGACGCGCCTCGTCACCCACGGACACCTCACTGAGCAGGAGAGACATGAAGTTCGCACGGCTAGGCACCCCCGGCGCCGAGATCCCCGTCCTCGTCGAAGGCGACCGCTACCTCGATCTGCGCTCTGTGACATCCGATGTGAACGGTGTTTTCCTCGCCGGTGATTTCCGGACTCGCGTCGCCGCGGCCCGCGCCGCCGACGAACTGCCGGTTCTCGGGGATGCCGCGGCGATGCGCATCGGCGCGCCGATCGCGCGCCCGAGCGCCGTCATCTGCATCGGCCAGAACTACGCGGCGCACGCCCGCGAGTCCGGCTCCGAGCCGCCGACCGTCCCGATCATGTTCCTGAAGACGCCGAACACGGTGGTCGGCCCGAACGATGCGGTCACGATCCCCCGCGGCAGCGAGAAGACCGACTGGGAGGTCGAGCTCGGCATCGTGATCGGCGCCCGCGCCGCCTACCTCGATTCGCCCGACGACGCCGACGCCCACATCGCCGGCTACGTGGTGGCGAACGACGTCTCGGAGCGCGCTTTCCAGATGGAGGTCTCGGGCGGGCAGTGGTCGAAGGGCAAGATCGCCCCCGGTTTCAACCCGACCGGCCCCTGGCTGGTGACACCCGACGAGGTCGACGTCGACGACCTGCGGCTGCGCAGCTGGGTGAACGGCGAAGCGCGTCAGGATTCGAACACCGACGACATGATCTTCGACGTGCGCGTGATCGTGCACCACCTGTCGCAGTACGTCACGCTCGAGCCGGGCGACCTGATCCTCACGGGCACTCCCCAGGGCGTGGCCTTCGGGGGCAAGTTCCCCTATCTGACGGCGGGCGACGTGGTCGACATCGAGATCGAAGGACTCGGGCATCAGCGCCAGGAGTTCGTGGCATGGGAGGCACAGAAGTGAGCAGCGCACTCGACGGACTCGTCGCGATCGTGACCGGCGGAGCATCCGGGATCGGAGCGGCCATCGCCGCCCGCCTGCACGCCGACGGCGCGCAGATCGCCGTGCTCGACCGCGACACCTCAGGAGCGGATGCCGCCTTCGCCGCTTTCACGGCCGACGTGTCGGACCGTGCATCGGTGGATGCCGCCGTGGCCGCCGTCGCCGAGAGGTTCGGGCGCATCGACATCGTCGTGAACAACGCCGGGGTCGGCGCCCAGGGAGACATCAGCGCCAACGACGACGACGAGTGGGCGCGTGTGCTCTCGATCAACGTCACGGGCATCGCCCGCGTCACGTCGGCGGCGTTGCCGTGGCTCAAGGAGTCGCCGAGCGCGGCGGTCTGCAACACGGCATCCATCGCCTCGACCACCGGCCTTCCCCAGCGCGCGCTCTACAGCGCGTCGAAGGGCGCCGTCTCGGCCCTGACCCGTGCCATGGCCGCCGATCACCTGCGCGAGGGCATCCGCGTCAACGCCGTCAACCCCGGCACCGCCGACACCCCATGGGTCGGCCGGCTGCTCGACTCGGCCGACGACCCGGCCGCCGAGCGCGCCGCCCTCGAGGCCCGCCAGCCGCATGGCCGCCTGGTCTCACCCGACGAGGTCGCCGCGGCGGTCGCCTACCTGGTGAGCCCCGCCGCGGGCTCGACCACGGGCACGTTCATCGAGGTCGACGGCGGCATGGCTCAGCTGCGGCTCCGTCCCGTCGGGGGCTGACCGCCGCGTCGCCCACTGTCCTGGTCCCGGCCCCGGACAGTGGGCGCTACGAGCGACCGCCGCGCAGCCAACCCAGGATGCCGCGGCGCGGCCGCTCCTCCCGAGAGTCCTCATGCGTCGGCCGCTCGCCGATCCGGTAGAACTCCTCGGCGTTCGTCCACATGATCGCGTCGACGTCGTGCCCGCGGCGCTCGGCCCAGGCGATCACCGCATCCGCCCATCTGATCCGAGCCGTCGGCTGGTACATGGGCGATCCGTCGACGTTCGCGTACGGGTCGCCCTCCTCCGGGGGTCCGATGACCGAGACCGGCCAGTCACTGCCCCACATCAGCCGCTCGACGCCGAACGCATCGGCCGCGGCGTCGAGGAACGGATGCAGCTGCTCTGCCGACCAGTCGCCTCCGGCCTCTCCGGGCAGCCCCGAGAGCTTGCACCACACGTTCGGATGCCGTGCCAGGTCGTCGAGATCGCGCACCCATTCCATGCTCGGCGCCACCGGGGCCTTCGCCGTGCCGACCTCAGGCTTGCCGAGGTGATCGAGCACCATCCGCAGCTCGGGCACCGCCCCCGCGAGTCGGGCCACCTCGGGCAGCTGCGCGGCGCGCACGCACGCGTCGAAGGCCCAGCCGCGCGCCGCGACCTCGCGCGCCCCGGTGACGAAGTCTGCCGAGACCGCCAGTCCGTCGGGTTCGCCCTGCAGGTTGTGCCGCACGCCGACCACGAGCGGCTCAGCGGCGAGTCCTTCGAGGTGCGCGGTGGTGTCGGTGCCGCGATCCAGACGCGCCCCCGCGACGATGCCGACCACCCCGACGCGGGGCGCGAGCCCGGCCACCCACCGCACTTCTTCGAGGAAGTCGTCTTCGACGGTCTCGGCCTGCACGAACACCGCGCGCTCGGTCGTCGCGCGGGCGATGCGGGCGTGCTCGATCTCGGTCGCACCGAACAGCCAGGCGAGCGGACCCTCGAGCCACGTGTAGTGCAGAAGCTCGGGGTCCCAGAGGTGCAGGTGCGAATCGAGTACGCGCATGCCCCCATCCTGCCGCAGACATCCGATGAATGGCTAGGATGACGCCATGGCAGTGACTGACGACGCGATCGAGAAGATCAAGGCGATGATCGTGTCGGGCGAACTCGCACCCGGCGATCGCCTCCCTCCCGAGAAGGAGCTGTCCGAGCGTCTCGGCCTGTCACGCAACTCGATGCGCGAGGCCGTGAAGGCGCTCGAGGTGATCCGGGTGCTCGACGTGCGCCGCGGTGACGGCACCTATGTCACGAGCCTGGAGCCCCACCTGCTGCTCGAGGCGATCTCGTTCGTGGTCGACATGCACGACGACGACTCGATGCTCGAGATCTTCGCGGTGCGACGGATGCTGGAGTCGCAGGCGACCGGCCTCGCGGCCACCCTCGGCAGCGACGACGCGATCGCCGGCCTCGAGAGCGAGGTCGCCTCCATCGATCCGACGGTCAGCATCGAAGAGCTCGTCGAGCACGACATCCGCTTCCACCGTGAGATCGTCGGCATGGCCGGCAACGCCTATCTCGCCAGCCTCATCGAGCACCTGAGCAGTCAGACCGTGCGCGCCCGCGTGTGGCGTGGTCTCACCGAGGGCGGAGCGGTCGAGCGCACCCTCTCGGAGCACCGGGCGATCGCCGACGCCATCGCCCGGCGCGATTCGGGTCTCGCCACCTCGCTCGCCACGGCGCACATCGCCGGCGTCGAGCGGTGGCTGCGCCAGGCGGCATCCGCCTGACGCAGCGACGCCTTTTCTCGGCCACTCGTCCCAGCGGCCTTCCGTGCACGCCGTCGTCGCCCGGGCCCTGACAGGCACGTTCGGCCAGATGCGCTTCGCTCGGCCGTATCCGTGACGTCGGGCCGAATCTGGCGCGTCTGGCCGACGCTGGCCCACCCGCCGAAGTGCGACTCAGGCCCCGAGCCGCCCCATCGCCGCGTCGAACTCGGCGGCGGAGCTGTCGCTGACCTCGTGGAACAGCACCTGCTCGATCACGTCGGGTGCCGCCGTGAAGTACGGCACCCCCGCGAGACGCAGACCGGTGATGTCGTCAGGTGATCGCAGGCTGGCCGCGAGCACGTTCGAGTCGCTGCCCGCGCACACCTCCTGCATGCGGGCGATCACCGCATCCCCGTCGATGCCGGCATCCCGCATCCGTCCGAGGTAGGGGGCGATGTACTGCGCCCCGATCGAGGCGCATGCCAGCGCCTGTGCGACCGAGTAGACGGCGGTGACGAGCACGGTCGCGCCGTCGCGCACCAGAGCGGATGCCGCGGCGAAGCCGTCGCGGGTCGCCGGCACCTTCACGGCCACGCGATCGCCCAGCGCACGGATGCCCTCGGCGTTGCGGAGGAAGGATGCGGTGTCGCCGCCCCACGTCTGGAAGAAGATCTCGCGGGCGCCCTCGTCCGACCAGCGGGCGTAGAGGTCGGGGATCTCCGCGGCGGTGCGGCCGCCGCGCTCGAGGATCGTGGGGTTGGTCGTCACGCCGTGCACGACGCCCGCGGTGAGGAGCGAGGCGACGCGGTCGACGTCCGCGCTGTCGACATAGAGACGGGGGGCCAGCGCGGTCATCGGGTCTCCTTGTGCACAACCTGTCGTTACAGGTTCGGTTTCGGCTAATGTAATGACAGCCGCGGAGGATGTCAAAGCACCCCGCATCGACGACGATCAGGAGTGCCATGACAGCCGCCACCTCGCCCGATCGCACCGGCGTCGTCATCGTCGGCAGCGTGACCGCAGACGTGACGACCTTCTCGACCAGGCTCCCCGCCCGCGGAGAGACCATCCTCGGCGACGAGTTCACCCTGATGCTCGGCGGCAAGGGCGCGAATCAGGCGGTCGCCGCCGGACGATCGGGGGCCCGCACGAGCTTCGTCGGATGCGTGGGAGACGACCTCTTCCACGACCTCGTCGTCGACGGGCTGAGCGAGGCCGGAGTCGACCTCACGCACCTCCGCACGGTGCCGGGGCCGACGGGCATCGCGCACATCCGCGTCGACGCCTCGGCGCAGAACGACATCGTCATGGTGCCTCTGGCCAACGCCGCGCTCAGCACCGAGCAGATCGACGCGGCGCTCGAAGCCCTCGCGCCGACCACGTCGGTGCTGCTCACCCAGCTCGAGACGCCCTCGGCGCTCACCGCGCACATCACGTCACGAGGACGCGAGCACGGCATGACCGTCATCCTCGACCCCGCCCCCGCCGCTCCGCTGGATGACGCCGTGTGGGCGAGCATCGACATCGTCACCCCGAACGAGACCGAGGCCTCGGTGCTCAGCGGCGTCGAGGTGACGGATGCCGCGTCGGCGGAGATCGCCGGACGCTGGTTCCTCGACCGGGGCGTCGGCGCCGCCGTGATCACGCTCGCGGGTCAGGGCTCGTGCGTCGTGACCGCAGCGGGAGCATCCGTCATCCCGCCCTTCCCGGTCGAGGCCGTCGACACCACCGCGGCCGGCGACGCCTACGCCGGGTATCTCGGCGCCGCCCTCGCCAACGGCTGGGGGCTGACGGATGCCGTACGCCTGGCGACCGCCGCCGGAGCCCTCGCCGTCACGAAGCAGGGCGCCTCGCCCAGCCTGCCGCTGCGGGCCGAGGTCGACGCCTTCCTGGCCGCCCGAGAAGCCCACTGACATCCCCGAGGAGACATCATGCGCAAGACAGCGACGACCATCAACCCCGCACTCTCGCGCGTGATCAGCGAGACCGGCCACACCGATCTGCTGGTGGTCACCGATGCCGGCCTGCCCATCCCGCCCGGATCCGAGCGCATCGACCTCGCCTATCGTCCCGGCGCTCCGGCCTTCTTCGACGTGCTCGACACCGTGCTGGCCGAGCTCATCGTGGAGGGAGCGACGGTGTCGGCCGAGGTCGCCGAGAAGAGCCCCGAGGTGCTGGCCGCGCTGCGCGAGCGCTTCGCCGACCAGGACTTCGAGATCGAGCTCATCCCGCACGTCGACTTCAAGAAGCTGACCCACTCGGCGCGCGCGTTCGTGCGCTCGGGAGAGTTCACCCCCTACGCGAACGTGATCCTGCACGCGGGAGTGGCGTACTGATATGAACGACACGATCGACCGCCACTCCGCCGCGCCCATGTACGACCAGCTGCGTCAGCTGATCGTCGACGGCATCTCGCGAGACGGCCTGCAGCCCGGCGACCCGCTGCCCGGCGAGCACCGCCTCTGCGAGCGGTACGGCATCTCGCGCACCGTGGTGCGCCAGGCGTTGGCCCAGCTCGAGCACGAGGGGCTCGTCGAACGTGTCAAGGGCAAGGGCACGTTCGTGTCGCGTCCCCGCACGAGCGAGAGCCTGGTGCACACGCTGATCGGCCTCTACGACGACGTCGAGCGCCGCGGCGGGCACGTGCACAGCGACGTCCTGCGCCACGAGCAGACTCTCGCCGACGACGAGATCGCGGCGGCACTCGAGGTCGACCCTGGCGCACCGGTCGTGGTGCTCGACCGTCTGCGTCACGTCGACGGCGAACCCTGGTCGCTCTCGACCACCTGGATGCCGGATGCCGTCGGCGGAGTCACGCTCGGCGTCGACCTCTCGGAGCGGTCCCTGTACCGCCTGCTCGCCGATCACGACATCGTGGCGACCAGCGGGGTCCGCTCGGCCGAGGCCACCGTCGCGACCCACGAGCAGGCGCAGCATCTGGGGGTGAGCGCCGGCTCCGCCCTGCTGCGACTGCGCAGCGTGAGCCGTTCCTCCGACGGCACGCCGATCGAGTACTTCGTGGCCCATCACCGCGGCGACCGCTCGCGCTTCGAGTTCCAGCTGCAGCAGGAGCAGTCGCAGGCGTCGCTGCTGCACGTCGACGGCGACGGCAGCACCTCGCGCGCCGGCACCGTCCGCTAGCCGCATCCGCACGCGGCATCCACTCACAGGTGGGTCGGCCGAGCACGGGTCGCGGACTAGCCTGGAACGAGAGCACGCATCGCACGGGGCGATGCGATCGGGGGGAAGACACGATGGTCGACGACGCGCATCCACCGGCATCCGACTCCGACCCGGTCATCCCTCCGCCGCCCGCCGCGGCGCCGGGACAGCTCGGATCCTCCGTCCCGCTGGCCCCGCCGCTGGGCGGGATCCCCGGGCCGCCCGCGCCGCTGCCGCCGTACGCCTCTGCCTCCCAGCCGGGGCAGCATCCGCAGATGGCCGCGTACCCGCCGCCGCACCCGGGGCAGCCGTCGCCTCCCTACGGCGCCGCATATCCTTCCCCGTCCGCGCCTCCTCCTCCGCGTTCAGGACGGACCGTCGGCATCGTCATCGCAGCGGTCGCGGCGTTCGTGCTGATCGTCGTCGTGGGCATCGCGGTGGCCGTGAGCCTGCTGCTGAGCTCGCGCACCGAACCGGCGACCGCGCCTCCGGCCACGAGCGTCACGGAAGAGCCCGCAGCGCCTTCCGAGGCACCGCAGGGCGACCCGGACTCCGACGGCTCGGGCGACGCCGATGCCTCCGCCATCGCCGACGCGCTCCAGGCGAAGATCGACGAGTACAAGCGCCTGCGCGACAGCGGCGCGCTCTGGCAGAGCATCCCCGACACCGAGTTCAACCGCACGGCCGTCTCCGCCTTCCTCTACTTCCTCACCGACATGAAGGTCGCCACCATCTGGGGTGTCGACGATGCGCAGGCGCAGGAGTACGAGGAGCGCATGACGATGCTCGAGGAGCATCTGCTCGCCGAGCAGCCCCTCGGCGACGACATCCAGATCACCCTCGAGGACGAGGTCTTCACGTACGACGGCGAGACGGGCGAGGGCGGCTACACGCCCCGCTAGAGGAGCGTTACGCTCGAAGCATGAGCGACTGGACCAGCACCGCGATCGCCCTGCTGGAAGCCGACGCCAACCGCAGCGCCGACACCCATCTGCACCTCTTCCCACTGCCACCCGAGTGGGGCATCGACCTGTACCTGAAAGACGAGTCGGTGCATCCGACCGGGTCGCTCAAGCACCGTCTCGCGCGCTCGCTGATCCTGTACGGACTCGTCAACGGACGCATCACCGAGGACTCCACTCTCGTCGAGTCGTCCAGCGGATCGACGGCCGTCTCCGAGGCGTACTTCGCGCGGATGCTGGGGCTGCCCTTCGTCACCGTCGTACCGCGCTCGACCAGCCAGGAGAAGATCGACCTCATCGAGTTCTACGGCGGACGCTGTCACTTCGTCGACCGCGCCGAGGACATGTCTCCTGAGGCTCAGCGACTGGCCTCCGAATGCCACGGCCACTATCTCGACCAGTTCACGTTCGCCGAGCGGGCGACCGACTGGCGCGGCAACAACAACATCGCCGAGAGCGTGTTCAGCCAGCTGTCGCAGGAACGGCATCCGATCCCCCGCTGGATCGTCGTGGGCGCAGGCACCGGCGGCACGAGCGCCACCTTCGGCCGGTACGTGAAGTACCGCCGCCACGAGACGCAGATCGCGGTCGTCGACCCCGAGGGTTCGGCGTTCTACGACGGATGGGCGGGCACCGTCGACGCGCCGGCCGGACGCCCCAGTCGCATCGAGGGCATCGGCCGCCCGCGCGTCGAGGCCTCGTTCGTGCCCAGTGTGATCGACGAGATGATCCGCGTTCCCGACGCGGGGTCGATCGCCGCGATCCGGATGCTGCGCGAGCGCACCCTGCACTGGGCCGGAGGTTCGACCGGCACCAACCTGTACGGCGCATTCCAGCTGATCGCGCGCATGCGCGCGGCGGGCGAGACCGGCAGCATCGTCACGCTCATCTGCGACAGCGGCATCCGCTACGCCGGCACGTACTTCAACGATGAGTGGGTCGCCGAGCAGGGCTGGGACCTCGACCCGCATCGCACCCGCCTCGATCACTTCCTCGAGACCGGGGTCTGGGTCGACTGACCCTCGTTCCGCTTCCATGACTCCGGAGATCCGGGCAGGTCATCCGGGAGAACACGCTTCCTCGGGCTCGAGCGGCCACATTCTCCGGAGTCATGGCACGTCGCGGGCCGAGGCGCTCCGGCTACGCTGACCGCATGACTACTCTCATCCTCACTGTCGCGGGTGCCGATCGCCCCGGACTCGTCGCAGCCGTCGCCGATGTCGTCGATGCCCACGGCGGAAACTGGGAGAACAGCTCGCTGGCCGAGCTCGCTGGCACCTTCGCCGGAGTGATCGAGGTCTCGGTCGCCGCCGACCGTTCCGACGAGCTGCAGACGGCGCTCCGCGGACTTCAAGGACAGGGGCTCCTGACGCTCGCCGTCCTCACCGGAACGCCTGATGACGACGCGGAGGACGAGCAGCGACTCGAGATCCGGGTGCTGGGCAACGACCGATCCGGCATCGTCCGCGAGGTCTCGAACGTGCTGAACGCGCACGAACTCAGCATCGAGGAGCTCGCGACCGAGACCCGGGATGCCGCGATGGCCGGCGGCCGTCTGTTCGAGGCATCCGTGATCGCGCGGGTTCCGTCGTCGGTCGACATCGATGCCCTGCGTCGCGACCTCGAGCGCATCGCCACGGAGATCCAGGTCGACATCACCCTCGCCTGACCGCGGCGTCCCCTCCGCCCGATACGCACACAGCACCCAGCGCCCCGCACGGCCCCCGAGGCGACCGCACGCCTGTGCAGACCGAGGCGAACTGTGCAGACCGGGCGAGATGAGAGGGCGATCGTCGTCACTCAGGGCGATCGACGGACGATCCTTCGGCGCGCATATCCGTATCGGTGTACCGGCGCACCCAGTACTCGGTCTGAGCCACGTGGGCGGATGCCGCAGCCGACGCCGCGACCGGGTCCGCCGCAGCGAGTCCGCGGAGGATCGCCCGGTGCCCGGCATCCGAGTGGAGCTTGAGTTCGGCGGCGTCGCCGGCATCCGGGATCCGATAGGCCCGCGAGCGTGAGCGCAGCACGTCGATCAGGCTCGTGAGCGCGTCGTTGCCGGCGACCTCCGAGATCGTCATGTGGAAGGCGTGGTCGAGGCGGGAGTGGTCCTCGAAGTCGTCGCTCGCCTCGATCTCATCGAGCACGCCGCTGAGCGTCTCGATCGTGGCGGCGTCGATGCGGGCCGCGGCGAGCGCAGCTGCGTGGGGCTCGAGCACCCGGCGAAGCTCCGTCAGTTCGAGCACCCCGGCCATGGGCAGGAGTCCGACCGTGAGAGAGAGGCTGCCGATCAGGTCGGCGGCGCGCAGCTCGCTGACGTAGCTGCCCGAGCCGTGCCGGGTCTCGAGCACACCGAGGGCGGCCAGCATGCGGATGGCTTCGCGCAGCGATCCGCGTGAGACGCCGAGCGTCTCGCACAGCTCACCCTCGCTCGGCAGACGGTCGCCGGGACGCAGCTCGCCGTCCGCGATCAGCGCACGCAGCCCGTGCAGCGCTGTGTCCAGTGCGCTCATCGTCATCCTCCTGACACCGCCCGATCCCCTTGCTGAGTCTGTCGGACGCAGACCCTTCGTCAAATTCGTATGACAACTATGTTTCATCCTCGCCTTTTTGTAGCCATTTCGAAAGCCGTGTGGCAAAGTTGTGCAACAACTCCCCCACTGCACCGACGAGGACCGATGCCCGCACCACTCTTCCCCGCACCGCTCACGCTGAACTCCGGCATCCGAGCCCGTGATGCGTGGCCGCTCGATCCCGACGTGATCCACCTGAACCACGGCTCGTTCGGCGCGGTTCCCACGGCCGTCGTCGAGCAGCAGGATGCCCTGCGACGTCGTGCCGACCTCAGCCCGGTCGAGTGGTTCCCTCGCATCGCCGAGCGGGTGCGCGACGCTCGCGAGCGCACGGCTCCGTTCCTCGGCGCCCATGCCGAAGACAGCGTCTTCGTCCCGAACGCCTCCGCCGCCGCGACCGTCGTCTACAACGCCCTGCACCTCGAGCGCGGCGACGAGATCCTCGTCACCGACCAGGGCTACGGAGCGATCACCATGGGCGCGGAGCGCCTGGCCCGCCGCTTCGGAGCATCCGTCCGCGCCGTCGAGCTGCCGCTGCTCGCCTCCGACGACGAGGTCGTGCAGCGTTTCGCCGACGCACTCACTCCGGCCACCCGCCTGATCGTGGTCGACCAGATCACCTCGCCGACCGCGCGGATGCTGCCGACCCGGCGCATCGCCGAGCTCGCGGCCGAACGGGGCATCCGCACCCTCGTCGACGGCGCTCATGCTCCCGGTCTCGTCGCCGATGCCGCCGCGGTCGCCGGCGGCGACTGGTGGTTCGGCAACCTGCACAAGTGGCCCTGCGCCCCGCGCGGTTCCGCCCTGCTCGTCACCAACGCCCCCGATCGCGACGACCTGTGGCCGCTCATCGACTCGTGGGCGGCGAACGAGCCCTACCCCGAGCGCTTCGACACCCAGGGCACGATCGACGCGACGACCTATCTCGCCACCCCGGCGTCGATCGAGTTCATCGAGTCCGAGTTCGGGTGGCACAACGCCCGCCAGGCGATGGCGCAGATGGCGGATGCCGGGGCCGAGATCATCGCCGAGGGCCTGCGCCCCTACGGCGACGAAGACCCCCTCACTCCGTTGCCCTCGCCCGTGCCGTCGATGCGACTCGTGCGTCTGCCGCTCGGACTCGGCTCGACCCGCGAAGAGGCCGATGCCCTGCGCATGGACCTGCTCGACGAGACCGGCGTCGAGACCGCGTTCACCAGCTTCCGCGGCGTCGGCTACTTCCGCCTGTCGGCGCACCTCTACACAGAGGCGTCCGACTTCGAGGCCTTCGTCGAGCGCTGCATCCCGCAGATCCTCCGCCGTGCCGGCATCCGCACCGCCGACTCCATCATCGTCTCCTGACCCGACCCACCCCTCCACCCACCACCCGACCCACCACCATCACCAACTGAGAGGCACCTCGTGAAGAAGAACAGAATCTTGACGACCGCCGCGGGAATCGGCACCGTCGCCGCACTCGCGCTCACCGGCTGTTCCGCAGGCGGCGGCGAGTCCGCCGACGGCACCGTCACCCTGCAGATGGTCGAGAGCCTGACCAATCCAGCCCGCACCGACCTGCTGCGCGGACTCCTCGACGACTTCGAGAAGGAGAACCCCGACATCAAGGTCAAGCTCGTCTCGCCGCCCACCGAGCAGGCCGACGCGAAGATCCAGCAGATGCTGCAGTCGGGCAAGGGCGTCGACGTCCTCGAGGTCCGCGACATCACCGTCGGACCGTTCGCGAACAACGGCTGGCTGCACGACATCTCGCCCGACCTCGAGAAGTGGGACGGCTGGGATGCCCTCACCGACAACGCGCAGTCGGCGTCCGTGGCCGCAGACGGCAAGAGCTACTTCGTGCCGTACGGCTTCTACGGCCTCTCGCTGTTCTATCGCACCGACCTCGTCGAGGAGGCGGGCTTCGACGGCCCGCCGCACAGCTGGAAGGATCTGCTCGAGCAGGCCAGCGCCATCCAGGACCCCGCGAACAACATCTACGGCTACGCGTTCCGCGGTGGCCAGAACGCGAACAGCAATGTGGTCGCGGCTATCGAGGCCTACACGATCGACGGCCTCGACGTCGATGACGCCTTCCTGATGGAGGACGGGTCGACGATCTTCGCCGCTCCCGAGGCGCAGGAAGCCGTCGACGACTACTTCGACCTCTTCAAGGAGGCGTCGCCGCCGTCCGCCGTGTCGTGGGGCTACCCCGAGATGGTCGCCGGTTTCACCAACGGCACCACGGCGTTCCTGCTGCAGGACCCCGAGGTCATCGCGACCGTGCAGGACTCCTCTCTGACCGAGGATCAGTGGGACACCGCCCCGCTGCTCGTCGGGCCGTCGGGCAAGGCCGCGCAGCCGCTGGCCGTCGCCGGCTGGGGCGTCGCGGAGAACAGCGAGCACCAGGATGCCGCGGTCAAGCTCGTCGAGTTCCTCTCGTCGGCCGAGCCGGCCACCGAGTTCGCGCAGGCCAACAGCCTCGTGCCGATCATCTCCGAGGCAGCCGATGACGAGTTCTACTCCTCGGGCCCGTGGACGAGCTACGTCACGATGACCGAGGACCCCGAGACCTACGTCAACGTCAAGCAGCCTCGCGGCGTCAGCTGGTGGACCGAGTGGATCCAGAAGTCCGACCAGGACGTGCAGAACGTGCTGCTCGGCAACATGTCGACCACCGAGCTGCTCGAGTCGTGGGACACCTTCTGGACCGAGAAGTACGCTGCGGAAAAGGGCTGATCCGTGACCCGGACCACTCTCGAAGGGGGCTCCGTCGGCACCGCCGGCGGGGCCTCCCCGGCATCCCGCCGGCGCCGCCCCTTCCGTGGCCGCCACGCGCTGACGCTGCTGGCCTTCATGGCCCCGGCGATCGTGTTCGTGTGCTGGTTCACCTACTGGCCGATGCTGCAGGGCGCACGCATGGCCTTCCACGACTGGAACCTGTGGGATCTCACCTCCACCCCGTGGGTCGGTTTCGACAACTTCGTCACCGTCTTCCAGGACCCTGCCTTCCCGATCGTCGCCTGGAACTCCGTCCTGTGGGTCGTCGGCTCGCTCGTGCCTCAGCTCGTGATCGGCTTCCTGATCGCGCTCGCCCTGCGCAAGCGCTTCCGCTTCCGCGGCCTATACCAGGCGCTCGTGTTCTTCCCGTGGGCCGTCTCGGGCTTCCTGATCGGGATGCTGTTCCGCTGGATGTTCAACGCCGAGTTCGGCGTCGTGAACGACCTGCTCATGAAGGCCGGCCTGATCGACGCCCCGCTGCCCTGGCTGGCGGATCCGAAGCTCGCGATGTTCGCGGTCATCGTCGCCAACATCTGGTACGGCGTGACCTTCTTCGCGATCATGATCCTCGCGGCTCTGCAGTCCGTGCCCGATGAGATGCTCGAGGCCGCGAGCCTCGACGGCGCAGGCAAGGTCCGTCAGCTGTTCTCGATCATCATCCCGTACATCTCGATGACGCTGCTGCTGACGATCCTGCTGCGCATCATCTGGATCTTCAACTTCCCCGACATCATCTACGCGATGACCAACGGCGGGCCGGCGAACCAGACCCACATCATCACGACGTGGATGATCAACTACACGCAGCAGGGCAACTACGGCATCGCGAGCGCCATCGGACTCATCGTCGTCGCGTTCCTGTTCGTGTTCTGCGCGTTCTACCTCATGGCGATGCGGAGGGTCCAGCGATGACCATCACCGGAACCACGGTCACCGAGACCCGGCGTCTCACCGTCCCCGACATCGCGAAGGCACCGCGTCCGAAGCGCAAGGTCTCGGTCGGCGGCGTCGTGCGCGTCGTCGGTCTCGCCCTCTGGCTCGTCATCACGCTCTTCCCGCTGTACTGGATCGCGCTGACGTCGTTCAAGTCGCCGGGAACGATCAACTCCTTCCCGATCGAGTACTGGCCCAGCGAGCCGTCGCTCGACAACTACGTGAGCCTGTTCGAGCAGAGCTCGTTCGGGGTCTTCCTCGGCAACTCGGCTCTGGTGGCGACGATCGCGGGTGCGGTCGCGACGCTCATCGCTCTGCTCAGCGCCTATGTGATCGCGCGCTTCGAGTTCCGCGGCAAGGGGACGGTGCTGGTGGCGTTCCTGCTCACGCAGATGATCCCCGCGTTCATCGCGCTGGGCCCGCTGTACTCGATGATGACCGACCTGGGCCTCGTCGACACCAAGCCCGGCCTCATCCTCGTGTACATCGCGGTCTGCATCCCGTTCTCCACGGTCATGCTGCGCGGTTTCTTCGAGAACGTGCCGGACGCGCTCGAAGAGGCGGCGATGATCGACGGATGCTCGCGCTTCGGCGCGCTGTTCCGGGTGCTCGTGCCGGTGATGACCCCGGGCATCATCGCGGCCTTCATCTTCAACTTCGTCAACTGCTGGAACGAGCTGTTCCTGTCGGTCGTGCTGATGAACACCGACGAGAACCGCACCGTGCCGTCGGCGCTGAACGGGTTCATCTCGACCTTCAACATCGACTGGGGCTCGATGAGCGCCGCAGCCGTGCTGACGATCCTGCCGACCATGGTGATGTTCGCACTCGCGAGCCGCTGGATCGTGCAGGGCCTGACCGCCGGCGCCGTCAAGGAGTAGGCGCATCCGGACATGACGAAGGCCGCCGCCTCTCAGGGACGGCGGCCTTCGTCAAGCATCCGTCAGACCAGGCGGGCCTTCGGCGACACCGAGTACGTGGCCTCTGCATCGCGGTTGACCGTGTCGCCCAGTGCGGTGTCGATCGCCGCGAGCGTGTCGGCGTCGAGCGTCACGCCCGAGGCCTTGACCGTCTCGGCGAGCTGCTCGGGGCGCGAGGCCCCGACGAGAGCTGCGGCGACGTTCGGGTTCTGCAGCACCCAGGCGATCGCGAGCTGCGGCATCGACAGGCCGGCCTGCTCGGCGATCGGCTTGAGCTTCTGCACGGCGGTGAGGATGTCGTCCTGCAGGAACCCCTTGATGAAGTCGGAGCCGCTGTGCGGATCCGTCGCGCGGGAGCCCTCGGGAACCGGCTGACCCGGCAGGTACTTGCCCGACAGCACGCCCTGCGCCATCGGCGACCAGACGATCTGCGAGATGCCGAGCTCCTCCGATGCGGGCACGACCTTGCCCTCGATCACACGGTGCAGCATCGAGTACTGCGGCTGGTTCGAGATCAGCTGCACGCCGAGCTGCTTCGCGAGCGCATGCCCCTCGCGCAGCTGCTCGGCCGTCCACTCCGACACGCCGATGTAGAGGGCCTTGCCCTGGCGCACGACGTCGGCGAACGCCTGGAACGTCTCCTCCAGCGGGGTCTCGTAGTCGAAGCGGTGCGCCTGGTACAGGTCGACGTAGTCGGTGCCGAGGCGCGTCAGCGAGCCGTTGATCGATTCGAGGATGTGCTTGCGGCTCAGCCCGGTGTCGTTCGGACCCTTGGGGCCGGTCGGGAAGTAGACCTTCGTGAAGATCTCGAGACCCTCGCGGCGCTGACCCTCGAGCGCCTTGCCGAGCACGACCTCTGCCGCGGTGTTCGCGTAGGTGTCTGCGGTGTCGAATGTGGTGATGCCGGCGTCGAGCGCCGCGTGCACCGTCTTGACGGCGGCGTCGTCGCCGACCTGCGAAGCGTGCGTGACCCAGTTGCCGTAGGTGATCTCAGAGACCTTGAGACCGCTGTTGCCGAGATAGCGATAGTTGACCATGCCATAACGCTACCGGCCGTGGCAGACGCCGGGCCCGGATCAGACGCGCGGTTCGACCAGCTGCTCCTGCTCGGCGAGCGTCTGCGCCTGGGCGCGCTTCTCGGCGAGCTCGCGCTCCTGCGCCGCGTCACGCGCTTCGGCGGCCTGGGCGGCCTCCTTGCGCTCGGCGCGGGTCTGCGGCTCGCCTGATCCGGCATCCGCCTGGATCCCCTGCGACTGCACGGTGACGATCGCCGCGCGGTCGCGGAACCCCTCGGCGGTCACCTTGTCGAGCGCGACCTGCTTGCGGATCGCGACGGCCTTCTCGTAGAGCGACGGGTCGCCGTAGGAGGTGAGCACCTTCACGAGCACGGGCAGCAGCTCGATCATGAAGAACAGTGCGGCGATGAGGATGTGCGCCCACAGGATCGTCGGCTCCTTCTCGCTGAGCCTGTTCAGACCGCTGATCTGGCTGAGCAGACCGATCGCGCCGGCATTGCCGGATGCCACCGATTCGGCGCGCGCGTTGTACGCGGCGAGCGCGGTGTCATAGCTGTCGCGCGCGGCGGGCAGCTGAGACTGCGCCTCTTCACGGTTCTGCGACTCCGACGTGCTGGTGTTCTCCTTCGCGGCGGTGCCCGCGGCTGCCAGCTCTTCGTTGGCGGTGCGCAGCTGCGCGGCGAGCGCGTCGTAGGTCTGCTGCGCCTCGGCGAGCTGGGCCTGGGCGGCATCCGAGCTCGCGCCCTCTCCGTTCACGCCGGTGCAGCCGGGAACCGTGCCTGCACCTTCGCCGGTGAGCTCGCACTGGTAGAGGACGCGGGCCTGGTCGATCACGGCCTGCTGCTCGGTCATCTTGGCCGTGAGGTCGTCGACCGTGGCCTGCGCGGCCGATTCGGTCGCCGACGACGAGTCGGTGCCGGCGACGATTCCGGTCGCCGCTTGGTTCTCGAGCTCGGCGACGCGGTCGGATGCGGCGTCGAGCGCCTTCTTCTCGGGGCCGGTCTCGAGTGCATCCTGGTCGGCCTGCGCCTGGGTGATGTTCGTCGAGGCGACCTCGCGCGCGATGTCGTTATGGAAGATCTGCAGCACGAGCGGCTCGGCGACGACGAAGCCGATGATCGCGGCCATGATCACACGTGGGATCGCGAGGCCGATGAGCTTCCAGACGTTGCGGGTCGACGTCATGGTCGAGGTGAGGAAGCGATCGAGGTTGAAGATGATGAGCGCCCAGACGACCGCCAGCGGCACGGCCAGCCAGATCGCGGCCTGCACGCCCGTGGTCAGTGCGAACAGCATGGAGATCGCCGAGACCAGTGCGGTTCCGGCCAGCACGAAGAACATCTGCACGAAGCGCGGGGTCTCACCGGGGACGCGGTCGAGGATCTCGCCCTCGGCTCCGCCGAGGATGGCGAGCTTGCGCAGACGCGACCCCGGCACGCGCGGTGCGCGCTCGCGCGGCTGACGCCGGGGCTTGGGCTCACGCACGGGACGGGCGGATGCCGCGGCATCCTGCTCCTGCTCCGGCGCACCGGGCACCTCGGGTGCCTGCTGCGGTTCCGGCAGATCGGCGCCCGTGGGCTCGTACGCGCGCAGGAAGTCGAGGTCGTCCGTGTCAGCGTTCGGGTCGCTGTCGAGGATGATCCGACCCTGCGAATCGAACCGTCCTGGGCGGTGAGCGGAATAGGGCATTCCGACAATCTACGAAATGTCGCCTGTGGAAAACGTGCACGAACCCTGTGTTTCCGCCTCCGCGGGCCTCGTCAGGGTCAGCGCGGCAGCATGCGGACGAGCGCATCGGTGCTCGCGGCGAGTGCGTCGTCGAGCGAGAAATGCCCGGCGGCGCACAGCGTTCCGAGTCCGTGCACGAGGCCCCACACTCCGGTGACGCTCTGCGCGTCGAGGCCCGCGGCCACGGACGCCTCCGACAGCAGCTGCTCGAGCTCATCGATCAGGGGGGCCATGGTCTCGCTCGGCTCACCGGGGATGCACACCGTCGGGTCGTAGATCACGTCGAAGCCGTGCGGGTGCTCGACCGCGTAGCGGATGTACGCGGCACCGCCTTCGATCACGGCGGATGCGGAGTCCGGCGCCTCCTCGATCCCGCCGCGCACCGCGTCCACCAGGTCGGCCATGCTGCGCTCGGCGAGGACCTTGAGCAGACCGCGCCGGTCGGAGAAGTGGTGGTACGGGGCGTTATGGCTCACGTCGGCGGCGCGGGCGACCTCGCGCAGGCTGATCTCCCCCGCGGGCTTCTCGGCGAGCAGCTGCATCGCCGCCGCCTCGAGGGCGTGGGCGAGGTCACCGTGGTGATAGCCGGATCGGGAACTTGACACAAGCAACATTGTTGCTTATCTTGACAGTGTCCACCATTGCTTGACACTGTCAACATAGGAGCGCACATGTCATCCGCACTGATCATCGACGGCCACCCCGATGCCGGATCCCTCACCGCAGAACTGGCCCGACGCTATGCCGCCGCGCATGGCGACGCCCGTGTCCTCGCTCTGCGCGATCTCGACTTCGATCCGTCGCTGCGCTTCGGCTACCGCCGGCGCATGCAGTTCGAGCCCGACCTGATCGACGCGAAGCGCGCACTGGCCGAAGCGCGGACGGTCGTGGTGTTCACCCCGCTCTGGTGGGGGTCGGTGCCGGCGTTGCTGAAGGGCTTCTTCGATCGGGCCCTGCTGCCGCAGCAGGAGTACCGGTACTCGAAGCTCGGGATGCCCGAAGGCCTGTTGACGGCGGCGAACGGACGCCTGTTCCTGCTGGCGGACACCCCGTGGTTCCTCACGCCCTTCACCGGGCTCCCCGCACAGACGCACGTCGCCCGCGGGACGATGAGGTTCTGCGGCATCCGCTCGGTGCGCACCACGCGGATGCTGGGCGTCAAGGACGCGAGCCCTGCGCGCATCGAGTCGTGGCTGTCGCGCGCCGAGATTCTCGGTCGCCGCGACGGCCTTCGCGATCGCGGCACCGGCCCTCAGGCCATGGCGGCGGAGGCAGCCTCGTCTTCGGTCGTCGCGACGAGCTGACCGCACGCACCGTCGATCTCCTTGCCGCGAGTGTCGCGGAGGGTCGTCGGGATGCCTGCGTCGTTGAGGCGGCGCACGAACTCGTTCTGCACCGAGGGCTCGGACGACGTCCAGATCGAGCCGGGCGTCGGGTTCAGCGGGATCGGGTTGACGTGCACCCAGCCGCGGCCGCGCTCGTTGAGCTTGTCGGCGAGCAGGTCGGCGCGCCAGGCGTGGTCGTTCATGTCCTTGATCAGCGCGTACTCGATCGAGACACGGCGGCCGGTCTTGGCGTAGTAGTCGTAGGCGGCGTCGAGCGCCTCGTCGACCTTCCAGCGCGAGTTCACCGGGATGAGCTCGTCACGCAGGTGGTCATCCGGTGCGTGCAGCGACAGCGCGAAGGTGACGGGGATGCCCTCGTCGGCGAGCTTCTTGATGGCCGGCACGAGTCCGACCGTCGACACCGTGATGCCGCGCGCGCTCATGCCCAGGCCGTCGGGCTGGGGCGCGACCATCGAGCGCACCGCGTCCATCACGCGCTTGTAGTTGGCGAGCGGCTCACCCATGCCCATGAAGACGATGTTCGACACGCGCTCCATCGAGTGGTCATCAGCCTTCTTGCCGCCGAGACCGCCCTCGGCGATCAGGCGGTTGGCGCGGACGATCTGCTCGATGATCTCGGCGGTCGACATGTTGCGGGTGAGGCCCGCCTGGCCGGTGGCGCAGAACGGGCAGTTCATGCCGCACCCGGCCTGCGACGAGACGCACAGGGTGATGCGGCCCGGGTAGCGCATGAGCACCGACTCGACCAGCGCGCCGTCGTGCAGACGCCAGAGGAACTTGATCGTGTCGCCGCGGTCGGTCTCCAGGCGGCGCACCTCGGTGAGCAGCGGCGGCAGCATGCCGGCGACGAGCTGCTCCCGGGTGTCGGCCGGAAGATCCGTCATCTCCGCAGCATCCGACGTGTAGTGCCGGAAGTAGTGGGTCGAGAGCTGCTTCGCGCGGAAGCCGGGCAGGCCGAGCTCCTTGACCTTCTCGACGCGCTCGGCGGGCGTGAGGTCGGCGAGATGCACCGGCGGCTTGCCGCGCTTCGGGCTCGCGAACTGCAGCAGCGGCCGCCCCTCGGCATCCTTCTGCTGCGTCCACCCCTCGGTCGCAGGACGCACCTGCGGGGTGCCGGTCGAGCGGACTGCCCCCGAACGGGACGACGCGGGTGCCGTGGCGGGGCGCGTCTCGCGCGTGCGGGGAGTCTCGGTCATACCTCCAGGGTACGCGGTGCCGGGTGGGAAGCGCCTGGGGCGCCGGCCCCGGCGTCCCTAGACTGACCCCATGGACATCATCATCGCTGTCGGCGCGGTCATCGCAGCTGTTGTCGTGGGCGTGGTGATCATCGGCGCCGCCCTGCGATCGATGCGCCCGAAGGCACCGGAGCCGCACGTGTTCACCCCGTCGCCGACGATGGCCCGATCCGTGGCATCCGCTTCGACGTCGACCGCCTCGGCATCGCAGCTGACGCCTGCGGCGATCGCCGAGATCGATCGTCTCGTCGCCGCCGGGCAGAAGATCCACGCGATGAAGCTCTACCGGCAGCACACGGGCGTGCGCCTGCAGGAGGCCAAGGACCGGATCGACCACTGGTCCGTCAGCACCACGGCACCGCACCTCGCGGCCGTCTCGAACGCCTCGGCCGCCCACTCGTCGATCACGGCGACGCCGTCGTCGGTGCGGGGCGCGCTGCCGGCATCCGTCGCCTCCGAGGTCGACCGGCTCATCGCCGCCGAGCAGAAGATCCAGGCGATCAAGCTGGTCAGAGAGCACACCGGGCTCGGCCTCAAGCAGGCGAAGGACGTCGTCGAGGCCTGGCCACACCCGCGCCACTTGTAGTTACAGGCTGCGGTCGGGGAGAATGGAGCCGATCCCCCATCGAAGGAGTCTTCGCCATGCCCGACCGCCTCTCCCGCGCCCGTTCCACCGGCGTCCTCGCCGTCTTGCGCGCACCCTCGCCCGAGCTCGCACTCGAGGCGTCCGAGGCGATCATCCGCGGTGGCGTGACCGGCATCGAGGTCACTTTCTCGACCCCCGATGCCCCCGCGGTGATCCGCGAACTCATCGCGCGCCACGGCGACGCGGCCTACATCGGCGCGGGCACAGTGACGACTGCCGAGCAGGCCGCCCTCGCCGCCGATGCCGGTGCGGAGTTCCTCGTCAGCCCCGGAACCCTGCCCGCTCTGACCCGAGCGATGCTCGAGACCGGCCGCGTCGTCATGACAGGTGCCATGACCCCGACCGAGGTCATGGGCGCGCTCGAGCTCGGCGTCGACGTGGTCAAGATCTTCCCCGCGTCCCTCGGCGGGCCCTCGTACCTCGGCGCGCTGCGCGGACCGTTCCCGGATGCTCCGCTGATGCCGACCGGAGGCGTCAGCCCCGACAACCTCGCCGACTGGTTCCGCGCCGGAGCCGTGGCGGTCGGAGCGGGCGGCGACCTCGCGAACGGCGCCTCGCTCGCTGCATCCGACTGGGCCGACATCGAACAGCGCTCGGCCCGCTTCGCCGCGGCGCTCGCTGCGACCCGCAGCTGAGTCGGCCGATGACCCGGTGATCGAACTCGCACCCCTCGCCTGGGCGGCGCTCGGCCTCGCCGCCGTCACGATCGGCATCTCGAAGACCGCGCTCCCCGGCGGCAGCATCCTGGCCATCGCACTGTTCGCTACCGTGCTCCCCGCGCGCACGTCGACCGCCGCCATGCTCCTGCTGCTCATCGTCGGCGACGTGTTCGCGTTGATCACCTATCGCCGCCACGCGCACTGGCCGACGCTGCTGCGCCTCGCGCCCGCCGTGCTCGCAGGGCTGCTGGCCGGCTTCGCGTTCCTCGCGCTCGCGGGCGACGGCATCGTGCGTCGGGCGATCGGCGTGATCCTGCTGGCGATGATCGCAGTCACCCTGTGGCGGCGATGGCGGCAGGACCGGGCGGATGCCGCGTCGCCCACACCGGGAGGCATCGTGCTCTCGGGCGTCTACGGCACTCTCGGGGGCTTCACGACCATGGTCGCCAATGCGGGCGGACCCGTGATGTCGATGTACTTCCTCGCCACCCGCACGCCCGTGCAGGTGTTCCTCGGCACCTCGGCCTGGTTCTTCGCGATCATCAACCTCGTGAAGATCCCGTTCCTCGCGGGCCTCGGCCTCTTCGAGGGCCACGTGCTGCTCATGGATGCCGTGCTCGCGCCGCTCGTGGTGCTCGGCGCTCTGGGCGGCATCCGCCTCGCGAAGCGCATGAACCAGGTGCTGTTCGACCGCATCGTGATCGTGCTGACGATCGCCGGCGCCGTCTACCTGCTGTTCTGAGCGCCTGCTCCCCGCAGCAGAACCGCCTCAGTCGAGGAAGATATCGGGGAACAGCCGGTCGTCGGGAGTGCCGGGGACGGCGGCGTAATGCGAGAAGTCGGTCACGCCGTCGGCCTCGAGCACGTCCTCGACGATCAGGGTCTGACCCGTGTACTCGGCCGCGGGCTTGAGCAGCACCGCGTAGGCGGCGTCGGCGTAGATGTCGGGCGTGCGGCTCGCCGCCATGACCTTGTCGCCGCCGAGCAGGTTCTGCACCGCGGCGGTGGCGATGGTGGTGCGCGGCCACAGGGTGTTGGCGGCGATGCCGTCGCGGGCGAACTCCGCGGCAAGGCCGAGCGTGACCATCGTCATGCCGAACTTCGCGAGCGTGTATCCGGTATGCGCACCGAGCCACTTCGGCGTCGGGTTCAGGGGTGGCGACAGCGACAGGATGTGGGGGTTCTCGGCGTCCTTCAGGATCGGCACCGCCGCGCGCGAGAGCATGAACGTGCCGCGGACGTTCACGTCCTGCATCAGGTCGTACTTCTTCGCGCCGAGGTCGAGCGAGCGCGAGAGGTCGATGACGCTGGCGTTGTTGATGACGATGTCGATGCCGCCGAACTCGCCCTGCGTCTTGAGCACGGCCTCGGTGATGTCGTCGTCGTCGCGCACGTCCCCGACGATCGGCAGCGCCTGACCGCCCGCCGCCCTGATCTGGTCGGCGGCCGTGTGCACCGTTCCCTCGAGCTTCGGATGCGGGGTGTCGGTCTTCGCCAGCATCGCGATGTTCGCGCCGTCAGCCGCGGCACGCAGCGCGATCGCGAGTCCGATGCCGCGGCTGCCGCCGGACATCAGGATGGTCTTGCCTGCCAGTGACATGGATTCTCCTTGGAGCGTCGGGGCTTCGGGACTTCGGGGTTCGGGCTTACTTCGGTGCCATGCGGATCGCGCCGTCGAGGCGGATCGTCTCGCCGTTGAGGTAGCCGTTCTCGACGATCTGCTGCACGAGAGAGGCGTACTCGTCGGGGCGTCCGAGACGCGAGGGGAACGGCACCTGCTGGCCCAGCGAGTCCTGCGCCGCCTGCGGCAGGCCCATCAGCATCGGGGTCTCCATGATGCCGGGAGCGATCGTGCAGACGCGGATGCCGTAACGAGCGAGCTCGCGAGCGACGGGAAGCGTCATGGCGTGCACGCCGCCCTTCGAGGCCGAGTATGCCGGCTGGCCGATCTGCCCGTCGAAAGCGGCCACGCTCGCGGTGTTCACGATGACACCACGGTCGCCGGTGTCGGTCGCGTCGTTCTTCGCGATCACGGCGGAGGCCTGCGACAGGACATTGAAGGTGCCGACGAGGTTGATGCGGACGATGCGCTCGAAGTCGGCGAGCACGGCCGGGTTGCCCTCGCGGTCGAGCACCTTCGCCGGCGGGGCGATGCCCGCGCAGTTGACGACGATCCGCAGCGGAGCGGCGGCCTGCGCTGCGGCCACGGCGGCAGCGGCATCCTCAGCGCTCGTGACGTCTCCGCCCGAGAACACCCCGCCGAGGTCGGACGCGATCTCGGCACCGGCCGACGAGGGCAGGTCGAGGATGGTGACGACGGCGCCGGCGGCGGCGAGCGTCCGCGCGGTGGCGAGGCCCAGACCGGACGCACCGCCGGTGATGAGAGCACTCAAGCCCTGGATCTGCATGCGGTTCTCCTTCGAAACGTGTGCGACTCAGTGTCAGTTTAGCTGATTCCGAGTTTCAGGTGACACATAGCGAAAGCCCCGCGACGGTGTCGACCCGAGCCTACGCCGCGCACGTCGAAGGGGCGGGGCCATGACGGCCCCGCCCCTCCGGAGTGACTCGCGAGATCAGACCTGGATCTGCGCGGCGATGCCCTTCAGCTTGTGGCGTGCGAGCGCGAGGTTCGCCGACGCACTGTTGAGCACGAGGTAGATGAAGAGCCCGCTCGCACCGGTCGTGTTGAGCACGTTGATCAGGTGATACTGCGAGCTCAGGGTGATGAGGATGTCGTCGATCTCATCCGTGATGCCGAGGTCGCGCATCGTCGCCAGCTTGGCGCGCACGACGTTCGAGTTGCCCGCGGCGGCGATCCCCAGGTCGAATGAGGGGTTGCCGCCCTGGGCGAGTGCCATTCCGCTGCCGTAGTCGACGATCGCGGCGCCGGTGGCGCCCTCGATGGCCAGCAGCTGCTGCAGGGCGTCGTCAAGTGAACTCATGTTGTACTGCTCCTCTGTGGTGGTGCGTGTGCTCTCGACGCCGGCGTCAGGTGCCTGTGCGGATGCCGGAACGTCGCCGCTCCAGATCCACTCGACGAACTGGTCGAGATCCCGTTCGCCGGATTCCTGCGACGAGATCGCCGGAGCCTTCGGCAGCCCGACCGCGGTAGCGTGAGCGGCATCGGAATCGGCACCGGGTGCGACCTCGGGAGCCGCGGATGCGGACGAGGAGGCATCGGCATCGCTGCCCTGCCGCCGCCACCACTGTGACCGGGACGAAACGCGCACGAAGACCTCTGATGTGTCGAGTCGGATGGATGATGCGGCCGCCGACGGCGACCGCGACTGAGACTAACCGCGTCCCGCCGCCTGGAGCCGGAAAAATACACGCATACCGATATACGTTCGAACATGAGATGAGCGCCCCATGAGCATCCCCTCCACGACGACGGAGATCCCGCCGATCGTGCGGTCACTGGCCGCGGGCGCCACGCTCACGCCGGTATGGCTGAACGGCATCGGCGGGCTCACCTTTCGCACCGACGACGGGCGCTACATCAAGTGGGGCCCGCATGACGCCGAGGCGAACATGCGGGACGAAGCGGAGCGGATGCGGTGGGCGCGGCGTTGGATCGCGGTTCCCGAGGTGATCGATCAGGGTGAGGACGCCACGCACGAGTGGCTCGTCACGGCTGCGCTCCCGGGCCGCAGCGCTGTGGACCCCCGATGGATCGACGACCCCGAGACCGCCGTACGCGCGGTCGGAACCGCGCTGCGCGCGATGCACGACTCGCTGCCCGTCGAGCAGTGCCCCTGGACCTGGAGCCCCGCATGGAGGATCGCGAACGCGGTCGAGCGCGGCGTCACGGTGCCGGCCGACCTGCACGAGCCGCCACCGGTCGAGAAGCTGGTGGTCTGCCACGGCGACGCGTGCATGCCGAACACGCTGCTCGACGACGACGGCCGCCCGATCGCGCACGTCGACCTCGCCGCGCTCGGCGCAGCCGACCGCTGGTCGGACATCGCCGTCGCCTCGATGAGCACGACGTGGAACTTCGGTGCGGGGTGGGAGGACACGCTCATCGAGGCGTATGGCGTCGCGCCCGACCGGGATCGGCTCGAGTACTACCGCCGACTCTGGAACGAGACCTGAGACTCGACTCAGTCGGTCGGCGAGGCGTCCTCGTGCACGGCCACTCGGATCTCCGAGATCCGGCGACGATCGACGGCCGTCACGCGGATCGTCGCACCGGGCACCTCGACCGAATCACCGACCACCGCGAGGCGGCCGAGCATCTCGGTGACGAAGCCCGCGACCGTGTCCGATGCGCCACGGGGAAGCGCGATCCCGGTGATCTCGGCGAAGTCCTGCAGATTGAGGCGGCCGTCGAGTGCGCCGCCGGCGTCCGGCATCCGGTCTTCCGTGTCGTATTCGTCGAAGATCTCGCCCACGACCTCTTCGACGAGGTCCTCGAGCGTCACGATGCCGTCGGTGCCGCCGTACTCGTCGACCACGACGGCGATCTGGTGACCGGCCGCCCGCATGCGGGTCAGGGTGGGAAGCACGCCCGCGGTCGAGGGCACGTACTCGACGGGACGCATGAGTCCGAGCACCGCGCGCGTCGCGTCGTCGGCGGCGGCCTCGAAGAGGTCGCGCACGTGCACGAAGCCCACGATGTCGTCGAGCGAGGCGTCGATCACCGGGTACCGCGAGAACGGCAGCTCGCGCACGTCCGCGATGGCCTCGGCGAGCGTCGCGGCGCCGTCGAGCGCGACGACCTCGGGACGGGGCCGCATGACCTCGCTCACCTGACGTCCGCGCAGCGACAGCACGTCGTCGAGGATGCGTCGCTCGTCGTCGGGGAGGCTCTGATGCGTCGCGACGATGTCGCGCAGCTCCTCCTCGCTGAGCTCGTCCGCCGCCTTGTGCGGGTCGCCGCCCAGCAGACGCACGACCGCATTCGTCGACACCGACAGCAGCCAGATGACCGGCCTCATGACCACGGCGAAGCCGTCGAGCACCGGCGCGACGGCATACGCGAACTGGGCGTTGCGCTGGATGGCGAGCCGCTTGGGCACGAGCTCGCCGAGCACGAGCGACAGGTAGGCGATCACGAGCGTCAGCAGCACGGTCGAGAGGGTGAGAGCCAGCGGAGCGGCGACCCCGAGGCTCTCGAGCAGAGGCGCGACCGACGGGGCGATCGAGGTCGCACCGTAGGCGGCCGAGGCGAAGCCGGCGACCGTCACGCCGATCTGCACCGCCGAGAGGAAGGTGTTCGGGTTGCGAGCGAGGCTCGCGACCTTCTCGCCTCGTCTGCCACGAGCAGCGATCGCATTGATCTGACTCTCACGCAACGTGACGAGGGCCATCTCCGTCGCGGCGAACACGCCGCCGACGAGGACGAACACGAACACCAGAGCGATGTTCACCGCGAGGTCGCCCATCAGCGGGCCACCTCACCAGGTGCGGGGGTGCCCGAGGTCATTCGGGCGCCGGGTCTGTCGGGGTCTGCGGACGCGTCGGAGCGGCGCGACTGGTTCACGAGTGTTCCTTCTGGGTGTCGGTGGTGAGCGGTGCAGAGCTGGACGGATCAGGAGTGTCGAGCGCGTCGCGCTTGTCGTCGCGTCGGGTCTTCATGAGGCTCGCGACGGTGGCGACGGCGATCGTCGCGCCGATGAAGACGAGCGAGAACCAGATCGGGATCTCAGGCGCCCACAGCATCGGCTCTCCGCCGTTGATGAACGGAAGCTCGTTGACGTGCATCGCGTGCAGCACGAGCTTGACGCCGATGAACGCGAGGATGACCGCGAGGCCCTGCGCGAGGTACACGAGGCGCTGCAGCAGGCCGCCGATGAGGAAGTACAGCTGGCGCAGGCCCATGAGGGCGAAGGCGTTGGCCGTGAAGACGATGTAGGCCTCTTCGGTCAGGCCGTAGATGGCGGGGATCGAGTCGACCGCGAAGATCAGGTCGACGAAGCCAATCGCGATGATCACGAGGAACATCGGCGTGAAGAATCGCTTGCCGTCGCGCTGCACGGTCAGACGGTCGCCGTTGTACTCGTCGCTCACCGGCAGGATACGGCGCACGAAGCGCATGAATCGGCCGTTGGCCGGGTTGTGGTCGCCCTGTGCGAACGCCTGGCGGTAGGCCAGGAACAGCAGCAGCGCACCGAAGAGGTAGAAGATCCAGGAGAAGTTCTCGATCAGCGTGGCGCCGAGCGCGATGAATCCACCGCGCATGATGAGCGCGATGACGATGCCGATCATCAGCACCTTCTGCTGATAGATGCGCGGCACGGCGAAGCCGGTCATCACGATGAGGAAGACGAAGAGGTTGTCGATCGACAGCGCCTTCTCGGTCAGGTACCCGGCGAAGTACTCACCGCCGTACGTCCAGCCCGACACGGTGCCGATGCCAACGCCGAACAGCAGGGCCAGACCGATGTAGAACGCCGACCAGCGGGCGGACTCGCCGATGGTGGGCTCATGGGGCTTTCGCACGTGGGCGAAGAACTCGTACACGAAGAAGGCGATCGTGACGGCGATCGTGATGATCCACACGAGGGGGGTGATGTTCAAGGAGGTCTCCAGAAGACGAGGCGTGACGAGGTCGACGCCAAGGTCTTCTCCATCCTCGAGAACGAAGACCGGGGACCCGGGATGCAGGGACATCCGTAATGACGAGCCGCCCGTGGTGGAGTACTCCCCTTGGGTTCACTCGATGCTAGCGAATACATCGGCATTCCAGCTATGAGAAAGCTGAGTGGATGCTGCCAGGTCCGGTGGTTCGGGCGGGCGTCCGGTCGTGGGCTCGTCAGGCGGTCGGGCCGAGGATGAAGTTCCACGCACCCGTGAGCACCGCCGCCGCGATCGCCACCGCCGGGATCACCGCCGCGACGATGACCAGCGCCGTGTCGCGTCGGTCCCACCTCGACTCCCGCGCCCACGAACGCGGTGCCGCACCGCCGAAGCCGCGAGCCTCCATGGCCGTCGCCAGCGACGATCCACGACGGATCGCCAGCACGAACAGCGCGAACGCCATACCGAGCGCACGACGGACCCGCCCCTCGTCGGCCACCCCGCGCGCACGCCGCGCGAGAGAGAGCGCCCGCCAGTCGTCGACGAGCAGGCCCAGCATCCGCATCCCCGCGAGCGCGCCGACGACGAATCGCGCCGGCAGCCTCACCCGCTGCGCCAGGTCGTCGGCGAGGTCGGTGGGGTCGACCGTGATGAAGAGCACCACCGCGGGGAGTCCGATCGCGAGCACGCGCACGGCGGTCGCCGCAGCGAGCGCGAGCGACCCGTCACTGATGCGCATGACGAGCCACTCGACATGCACGGTGCCGCTGGTCGCGCCGTAGAGAGCGATCGTGACCGCGCTGAGCGGCGCCGCGATCCACAGCACCGCGGTGCGGGTCCAGAACTCCTTCGCGCGCAGGCCTGCGAGCACGAGCAGAGGGATCTCGAGCAGCAGGGCGACGGATGCCGACACCACGTCGATCGTCAGCACGAGGGGCAGGGCGATGAGGAGCGCCGCGATGAGTTTCGCGAGGGCCGAGCGCGGGGCGATCGGACCGGATCGTTCGACCCGGGCGGTCAGCGGATCGATCATCGTCCCACCTCGATGCGCCGAGCGTGCAGAGCCTCGAGCACGGCCTCGTCATGACTGATCGCCACGATCGCCGTGCCCTCGTCGCGCAGACGTGCGATCAGGCCGACGAGTTCGGCCCAGGTCGTCGCATCCTGCCCGAAGGTGGGCTCGTCGAGCACCAGCATCCGGGGCCGCGTGGCGAGGGCGGCGGCGACCGTGAGCCGCCGCTTCTCTCCGCCCGACAGCGTGTAGGGATTGGCTGCGGCGAGCGAGGTGAGCCGCAGTCTTTCGAGCAGGTCGTCGACTCGGGAGGCGATCTCGGCGTCCGGCAGCTTCAGCGCCCGCGGCCCGACCGACAGCTCGTCGCGCACGGTCTTGGCGAGCAGCTGGTGCTCGGGCGTCTGCATGACCGACGCGATGCGCGTGAGCAGGGCGCGCGACGACCAGTGGATGGGATCGGGCTTCTCTCCGGCGGCGAGGGGCGGCAGAGCGGCGACCCGACCTTCTTCGGCCGGGATCAATCCCGCGAGCGTGAGCCCGAGCGTCGATTTGCCTGCGCCGTTCGCGCCGGTGACCCCGAGCACCTCTCCGGCACGCACATCGACGTCGAACGGACCGGCGACGGCGAGCCCGCGCCTGCGAGACACGGTGAGACCACGGGCCTCCAGCAGCGTCGCTCCCGGCCGCTGCGCCGGTGCGGGCGGGACGGCGGGCGGGTGCCCGGGAACCCAGACACCGGATGCCGCGAGCTCCGCGCCCCGAGCGCCGAGGACCGCGTCCGGGCTGCCGTCGGCGAGCACGACCGTTCCATCGGGCTCGGCGCCGAGCACGATCACCCGGGTCACGAGCGGCAGCCAGATGTCGATGCGATGCTCGATGACCACGAGGGTCGCACTCGTCGCATCGAGGGCGGCGGCCACGGCATCCCGTACGTCCCGCACCCCCTCGGGGTCGAGGTTCGCCGTCGGTTCGTCGAGCAGGATGGCACCCGGTCGCATCGCGAGCACGCCGGCGAGGGCGAGGCGCTGCTTCTGGCCGCCCGACAGCGCGGCCGTGGATCGATCGAGGGCGACGTCGAGCTCTACGGCGTCCAGCGCCGCGCGCACCCGCTGCCAGATCTCGTCTCGGGGTACGCCGAGGTTCTCGCAGCCGAAGGCGACGTCGTCGCCGACCCTCGCGAGGATCGTCTGCGTATCGGGATCCTGCAGGACCATCCCGACCCGTCCCCGGGCATCGGTGGGCGGCACGCCGTCGACGAGCAGCGCACCGTGCGTCTCGCCCTCATCCGCACCGCCGAGCACCCCGCCGAACCCCTGGAGCAGCGTCGACTTGCCCGAGCCGGAGGCGCCGAGCAGCAGCACCCGCTCCCCCGGCTCGATGCGCAGGTCGACGTCGCGCACCGCCCAGCGCCGTCGCGTCGCGTACCGCCACCCCCAGCCACGGGCTTCGAGGGTGGCGGGCCTCGTGAGCGAGCTCACACCCGTGCGGTGACCTCGCGGCCGGCGGCGAACCGGCTGAGGGCGCCCGTGGCGGCGAGTCCTCGGGCGATCAGCCACGCCCCGAGCCCGGCGATGACCGCACCCGAGATGGTCGTCGAGACGATGTAGACGCTCGTGAAGAGCGTGTCGGCGCCGGCGTACCAGAGGATGCGGTCGTTGATGCCGCAGGCGAGACCCGCACCGGCACCAGCCAGCATCGCGACAGGCAGCCGCCAGACGCCGTACAGGAAGATCAGGAACACCAGCTCTGCGCCGAGACCCTGTACGAGGCCCGAGACGATCGTGAGCGGGCCCCACGCGTTGCCGACGAGTGCTGAGATGATCGCGGCGACCAGCTCGGTGTACAGAGCGGCACCGGGCTTGCGGATGATCAGACCGCCGAGCACTCCGGCGATCAGCCAGGGGCCGGCGAGCAGGCCCTGAACACCGGGGAGCAGCGGCGTCAGGATGCTGCTCGGCACCTCGTAGCCGACGTTCCAGAGCAGGAAGATCATCGCGCATGCGACGGCGATGACACTCGCCACGACGATGTCGACGACCCGCCAGCGCCAGAGCTGCGGGCGACCGAGGCCCGTCGACGACTGCGTGGCCGATGCCGATCCCGTGGTGGATCCGGACGTGGATGTACTCATCTGTGACTCCTCCCTGCGCTGGCATGACCCAGATCAGGTTCGACGGTCGAAGCGCGATTCGCTCCCTCTCAGCCCGGCTCGCCGGACTCCCGTGGTTGTACCCACGATCTTACCCAGAGGCGACACCCCGCGTCCTCTCCCGATGCAGCGACACGGATCCCCGCACGAGTTCGGTACCGTGAGGAGGTGACCGCTCCCGATTCCGCCGAGGCCACCGCCTCCGCCGTTCCTGCGGATGACGACGTCTCTGCGATCTTCACCCCTGAGGCGATTCCCCCCGCGCAGTGGGCGGAGGAAGACAGCGGCGGCACTCCCCTGACGTGGGTCGACCCGGTCGACGTGGCCCAGCACCCGGCGACCGACGCGCTCGATGACGCGCCGGCCGTGGAGAGCGGCGGTGCGCTGCTGACCGGAGCACACCTGCGCCCGGCGATCGCCCGGCCCGGCGTGCTGGTGCCGCTCGGCGTCCTCGTCGGCTTGCTCGGCACCTACGCCGGATCGGCCATGCTGTGGCCGTTGCACGAGGTCGCGCCGACGGTTCAGGCCGTCGAGCTCGCCCCCGTCGCAGCGCCCGCTGCCGCGATCACCTTCCCTGCCCAGGGGAGCGCTGCCGTGGGGATCGGCGGCATCGGCACGACGTCGTCGTCGCTCGACGCTGCCGCGATCGCAAGCGTCACCAAGGTCGTCTCGAGCTTGATGGTGCTCGAGCGGATGCCCCTCGCCGTGGGCGAGCAGGGCCCCGAGTTCTCGTTCACGCGAGCCGACAACCTGGCCTACTGGGACTACCGCCGCTCCGACCAGTCCGCGCTCGACGTGCCCGTGGGCGGCACTCTCACCGAGTTCCAGCTCCTCCAGGGAACGCTGCTCGGATCGGCCAACAACTACATCGACCGGCTCTCCGCGGAGATCTGGGGTTCCCCGTCGTCGTTCACCGCCGCAGCAGCTGTGTGGCTGCGCGACCGTGGTCTCGACGACATCACGATCATCACTCCGTCGGGCTTCGACGACCGCAACCGGGCCACACCCGAGTCGCTCGTCGCGTTGGCCGAGATCGCGATGCAGAACCCCGTCTTCGCCGGCATCGTCGGAACTCCGTCGGTCGATCTTCCGGGTGCGGGCACGGTGGTGAACACGAACGGGATGCTGGCGGACCCCGGCGTCGTCGGCGTCAAGACCGGCACGCTCGGCGACAGCTGGAACCTGTTGACCGCGAAGGTCGTCACTGTCGACGACACGACTGTGCATCTGTACGCGTCGGTTCTCGGTCAGGCCGACGACGCGCAGCGCCTCACGGAGACCCGTTCGCTGTTCACGCAGGTCGAGACGGCGCTGGAGCAACAGACTCCCGCCGTCGCCGAGGGCACGGTCGTCGGCAGCGTCACCACGGCGTGGGGCGCGAGCACCGATGTCGTCACGGATGCGGATGCCGATGTGGTTCTGTGGAACGGCGCCGTCGCCGAGGCCTCGACGGACTTCTCACTCGGCGACAACCGCGAAGCGGGCGACGAGGTCGGCACGATGACGAGCGTCGGGCCGTTGAACACGGTGACGACGTCGCTGTCGCTCGCCGACGATGTCGATGGCCCGAGCCCGTGGTGGCGGCTGACCCACCCCCTCGAACTCCTCGGCATCACGGCCGACCAGCGCTGACGCGTCGTCCCTCCAGCGAAAGCTCGGCGGACGCAGAACGCCTCGCCGCCCGGGATTCGGGAGGCGAGGCGTTCTGTCACTTCAGGGGCTCTGTCGCTTCAGGCGCTCTGGCGCTTCAGGCGCTCTGGCGCTTCAGGCGCGTGAGGAGCCTCCGGCATCCGGCCGTTCGACCACTGCCTGCGCGGCCGCTGCCTCGGCGGCGGGAGTCTGCGCCCCCACCGAGACGCCGACCTGTGCCGACGCAGCCGCGTCTTCGGCGTCGCCGCTCATGACGACCGGAGTCGAGCCGGTGAGCGCGTCCTCTGCGTCGATGTCGGTCGCCGCCTGTTCGAACTGCGACTGGTAGAGGCGCCAGTAGGCGCCCTGCGCGGCGATGAGCTCGTCGTGCGTGCCCTTCTCGACGATGTCTCCGTGCTCCATCACGAGGATGAGGTCGGCATCGCGGATGGTCGACAGGCGGTGCGCGATCACGAACGAGGTGCGTCCCTGTCGAAGCGCCGCCATCGCGTGCTGCAGCAGCAGCTCGGTGCGGGTGTCGACCGCCGACGTGGCCTCATCGAGGATCAGGATCGACGGCTGGGCCACGAACGCTCGCGCGATCGTGATCAGCTGACGCTCGCCCGCCGAGACGTTCGACGCGTCTTCGTCGAGCACGGTGTCGTAGCCCTCGGGGAGGGCATGCACGAAGCGATCCACATAGGTCGCCTTCGCCGCTTCGAGAACCTCGTCGTCGGTCGCGGTCGAGCGTCCGTACCGGATGTTCTCGCGGATGCTCCCGGCGAACAGCCACGGGTCCTGCAGGACCATGCCGGTGCGAGAGCGCAGCTGGTCACGCGTGACCTCGGAGATGTCCTGACCGTCGAGCAGGATGCGCCCGCCGTTCAGTTCGTAGAACCGCATGATGAGGTTGACGAGAGTGGTCTTGCCCGCTCCCGTCGGACCGACGATCGCGACCGTCTGACCAGGCTCGACCCGGAACGAGAGGTCGGTGATCAGCGGACGGTCGGGAGTGTACGAGAACGCGACGTTCTCGAACTCCACGACGCCCTTGCCGTCGGCGAGCTTCGGAGCATCCGCGTCGTCCGCTTCCTGCTCTTCGGTGTCGAGGAGCTCGAACACCCGCTCGGCCGATGCCGTGCCGGACTGCACGACGGCCGCCATCCCACCGAGCTCGGACAGCGGCTGCGTGAACTGCTGCGAGTACTGGATGAACGCCTGCACGTCTCCGAGACGCAGCTGCCCGTTGGCGACCATGAGACCGCCGAGCACCGCGATGCCCACGTAGGTGAGGCTGCCGACGAAGGTCATCGCCGGCATGATGATGCCGGAGAGGAACTGCGCCTTGAAGCTGGCCTGGAACAGCTCCTCGTTCTCGCCCTGGAACTTCTCCAGCGCGTCCTGCTCGCGACCGAAGACCTTGACCAGCGCGTGACCGGAGAAGGCCTCTTCGACGCGAGCGTTCAGACGGCCGACCTTGCGCCACTGCGTGCCGAAGGCCTTCTGCGAGCGAGGGCCGATGACGCCGAAGATCACACCCATGAGCGGGAGCGCCACGAGCGCGACGAGAGCGAGCTGCCAGGAGATCGAGAACATCAGGACCAGCACGCCCACGACCGTGAGCACGGCCGTGATCGCGCCGGACAGCGACTGCTGCATGGTCTGGGTGATGTTGTCGATGTCGTTGGTCACGCGCGAGATCAGATCACCGCGCTGCACCTTGTCGAAGTACGACAGGGGCAGACGGTTGATCTTCGCCTCGACCTGCTCGCGCAGACGCCACATGGTGCGGACCATGATGACGTTGATGACGTAACCCTGGATCCAGCTGAGGAAGGCGGCGGTGACATAGATCGCCAGCACGGCGATGATGATCCACCGCAGCGCGTCGAAGTCGACACCGTCACCGACACGGAAGGCGCCGAGGGCCTCGACCTGGTTGGCGAAGTCGTCCTGCCCTCCCTGGCGGAGTGCCGCGACGACATCGTCCTGCGGAGTGCCGGCGGGGAACCCGGGGAAGTCCCCGTTCGCCTGCGCGAGCTGCACGGAGATGAAGCCCTTGTAGATGAGGTTCGTGGCCTCACCGAGCACCTTCGGCGCCGCGACCGTGAGCACGACGCCGACGGCGCCGGCGATCGACACCAGGATGAACCAGACGGCCGACGGCTTGAGCAGCCCGATCATCCGGCTGAAGCTCTTGCCGAAGTTGTCGGCCTTTCCGGGAGCGACGCTGTCCCAGCCGCCGCCGTCCTGGCGCGCCTTCTCGGCGAGCTCGGCCTCGTACTTCTCTTCGTCTGTCAGCTCCGGCTCGACCGCAGTGGTCGTGTCCGCCGCCTTGGCCGCGCGACCGCGGCGGGTCCGGGGAGCGTCCTGCTCGCTCATGCGTCCACCCCCAGCTGCGACTCGACGATCTCTCGGTAGGTCGTGCTGGTCTCGAGAAGCTCCTCGTGCGTGCCGACGCCGACCATGGTGCCCCCTTCGAGGACGACGATGCGGTCCGCATCGGTGATGGATGAGACGCGCTGCGCGACCACGATCTTGGTCACGTGCGGCAGTTCACGCCACAGCGCCTGCCTCAGCCGGGCGTCGGTGGTGAGGTCGAGCGCGGAGAACGAGTCGTCGAAGACCAGGATCTGCGGTTGACGGACGATCGCGCGGGCGATCGCCAGGCGCTGACGCTGACCGCCCGAGACGTTGGTGCCGCCCTGGGTGATCCTCGAGTCGAGCCCCTGGGGCATCTCCTCGACGAAGTCGCGTCCCTGAGCGATCTCCAGCGCATGCCAGAGCTCTTCGTCGGTCGCGTCCTCGCGGCCGTACCGGAGGTTCGAGGCCACGGTTCCGGTGAAGAGGAACGGACGCTGCGGAACGAGGCCGATGGTCGCCCACAGCGACTCGACGTCGGCATCGCGCACATCGGCGCCGCCGACGAAGACGGCTCCGCCGGAGACGTCGAAGAGTCGTGGGATCAACGACACGAGGGTCGTCTTGCCGGCACCGGTCGATCCGACGATCGCCACCGTCTCGCCGGGCTCGGCCGCGAAGCTGATGCCCTTGAGAACGGGAGAGTCGGCGCCCGGGTAGGTGAACTCGACGCCGTCGAAGGCGACCGAACCGGGTGTCGGGAAGTCGGTCACGCCGTCGGCCGGCCGCCCCATGCTCGACTGCGTCTCGAGGACCTCGCCGATGCGCTCGGCCGACACTGCCGCGCGCGGGATCATGATCGCCATGAAGCTGGCCATGATGACGCCGCCCATGATCTGGCCGATGTACTGCATGAAGGCGAAGATCGTGCCGACCTGCACCGTGCCGCTGTTGACCTCGATGCCGCCGAACCACACGACCGCCACGATCGTGACGTTGAGGATGAGCATGAACAGCGGGAACAGCAGGACGAACAGCGAGCCGACCTTGCGGCCGACGACCATGATGTCGGTGTTGGCACCGCGGAAGCGCTCTTCTTCGATGCCCTCTCGGACGAAGGCACGGACCACGCGCACGCCGGTGAGCTGCTCGCGCAGCACGCGGTTCACGGTGTCGAGCTTGCCCTGGTAGCTGCGGAACAGCGGAACCATGCGGCTGACGACGAGACCGGCGACGATCAGCAGCAGCGGGACGGACACGGCGATGAGCCAGCTCAGGCCGATGTTCGTCTGCACGGCGAAGATGATGCCGCCGATCGCGAGCAGCGGCGCGGTGACGAGCATCGTCGCGCCCATCATCGCGAGCATCTGCACCTGCTGCACGTCGTTCGTGTTGCGGGTGATGAGCGAGCCGGCGCCGAACTGCGACACCTCTCGCTCGGAGAATCCGCTGACCTTGGCGAAGACGTCGGCACGGATGTCGCGCCCCGCACCCATCGACGCGCGAGCCGCGAAGTAGGTCGCGATGACCGACGCGATGATCTGGCCGAGCGAGACGGCGAGCATGAAGAGCCCGGTGCGCCAGATGTAGGCGGTGTCGGACTGGGCCACGCCCTTGTTGATGATGTCTTCGTTCAGGCGCGGGAGGTAGAGGGTGGCCAGAGCGCTGGCGAATTGGAACACCAGCACGGCGACGAGCAGCCACTTATAGCGGGCGAGATAACGGAGGAGGATTTTTCCCAGCACAGGCGGACTTTCTAGGAAGGATGAATCGGCGGATCTCCCGACGGGCGGACGCAGGCCGACGATCGCGCACATGCAAGGGTGGCACGAACTCCGGACATTCGTATCCCCCTGTGGGCGGACCTTCGCTCACAGCGAACCATTTCGGGCGCGGCCAGCGGTTTATGCACCGCGGCGAACAACCGCGGATATATCGAAATGCTCTAGAAGAGGGGGTCTTCGGGCGTGAAGTGTCGAGCGTCGGCGCCGGGGTCTGCAGGCAGTTCGGAGATCGTCGCCGGGTTCCACTTCGGATTGCGGTCCTTGTCGATCAGCTGCGCCCGGATCCCCTCCACGAGGTCGGGATGCCGCAGGACGAACCACATGACGCGGCGGTACTCACCCTCCAGGGCGGCACGCAGGTTCGGCAGCGCACGTGCTTCCCGCACGGCGTCGAGCGTGACGGCCAGCCCGGTGGGCGCCAGGCTCTCGAGCAGATCCGCGGTCGCCGCGGCATCCGGGGCCTCGTCCGCGCGCAGCCGCGACACGATCTCCGCGACCGTGTCGGCGGAGAACGCGTGGTCGATCCATCCCCGAGAGGCCGGAAGCGTCGACGGATCGGGAGTCTCGTCGAACAGCAGCACGATCTCGGCCGGTCCTGTCGGATCGGCACGATACGCGAGCGCCTCGCGCAGCGCGTCGAGGCGATCGGAGGGCACGAAATGGTCGGCGAAGCCGAGCAGTACGGCGTCCGCTCCGTCCATCGACGCCCCCGTGAGCCCGAAGTACTCGCCGAACCGCCCAGGGGCGCGTGACAGCAGCCACGTGCCGCCCACGTCGGGCGTGAAGCCGATCCGCGTCTCCGGCATCGCGAGCTTCGATCGCTCGGTCACGATGCGGATGGCCGCGTGGCCCGACAGTCCGACGCCTCCGCCCATCGTGATGCCGTCGGCGACGGTGACCACGGGCTTCGAGTACTCGGCGATCATCGCGTTCAGCGCGTACTCTGCGCGGAAGAACTCCGCCGTCTCATCGGATCGGCCCTCCACGATCTGCGCGTGCAGTCCCCGCACATCGCCGCCGGCGCACATGCCTCGGTCGCCTTCGCCGTCGATCAGCACGATCTGCACATCGGTGTCGTACCGCCACCGCTCCAGCGTGCGCGTGATCTCCTGCACCATGCCGAAGTCGAGCGCGTTGATCGCTTCCGGTCGGTTCAGGGTCAGCCTGCCGAGGGCTCCCTCGGTACGGACGAGGACCCGGGAAGCGGCGCTGGATTCGGTCACGATTGCCAGGCTACCCGGTGGATTGAGCCTTGCATCCGGCCGTGTCTGTACGGTAAATGCACGATCCGGCGGCTTTTCCGGCAGGATAGACAGAACTGCCCACTGCAACGAGAGGTCGCAGATGCCCGACGGACAGGTGCTCGAGTTCACGCACGTCACGAAGCGGTTCAACGACGTGACGGCGGTGTCCGACTTCTCCGCGCGGGTCGAGCCCGGCGTCGTGACCGCTTTCCTCGGCCCGAACGGCGCCGGAAAGACCACCACGCTGCGCATCCTCCTCGGTCAGGTGCGCGCCACGAGCGGCACCGCCACGATCGGCGGAGTCGCACATCCTGAATTGCGTCACCCGCTGCGCACCATCGGCTCCGTCCTCGAGGAGACCGCCTACCGCCCGCGGCGTTCGGCAGCCCGCCAGCTGACCATCGCGGCCAAGGCCAACGGCATCCCGCTCTCGCGTGTCGACGAGGTACTCTCTCTGGTCGGGCTCGAGCACGAAGCGGAAGGACGCATCGGCAGCTTCTCGCTCGGGATGCGGCAGCGGCTGAGCGTCGCGCACGCGCTGCTGGGCGACCCTGGCGCGCTCGTCTTCGACGAGCCGGCGAACGGGCTCGACCCCGAGGGCATCCGGTGGATTCGCCTCCTCTTGCGCCGCCTCGCCGATGAGGGCCGCACGGTTCTCGTCTCCTCACACGTGCTGAGCGAGATCGAACAGGTCGCAGACCACGTGCTCGTGCTCTCGAAGGGCCAGCTGGTCCTCTCGAGCGGCATCGAGAAGCTGGCCGACCCGTCCGCCGGATCCGTGGTCGTCGACGCCGAGGATCGCGCCGCCCTGAAGGCGGCGCTCTCGGCCGCCGGCCTCGAGGTCGAGGTGCTCCGCTCGGGTCTCACGGTCCGCGGCAGCAACGCCGGCGCCGTCGGCGCCATCGCCGCATCGGCCGGCATCGCTCTGGCGACCCTGGTGCAGCGCGGCCCGACGCTCGAAGACGTCTTCATCGAGCTCGTGCGCGGCGGGAGACTCGCCCGGCAGGCCATCACGGCTGCACCGGTCATCGAGTCGGAGACGCCGGTCGCGGATGCGACGGCGCCGCTCGCGGCGGTCCCTGCTGCGTCCGACGCTCAGGACGTGTCCGGTCCGAGTGCCCCCGATTCTGCTGCGTCCGATGCCGACGCGTCCGAAGCCGACTCGTCCGATTCCGACTCGTCCGATTCCGACGCCGAACGCGCGGAGGCCGATGCGGCCGACGTCGAGGCTGACGCCGCCGCGGATGCAGCGGATGCGGCTCGCGACATCGAGTACGCCGCGGCGGAGCTCGGCTACGCAGCGGACGCCTCGGATGCGAACGACGCCGAGGATGCGGCTGATGTGGCCTCCGACGCCGCGCATGCGGGCGGTGACGAGGTCTCCGGCGACGACGACTCGACGGGGGAATCGACCGAGCACGAGACCCCGGCCGAGGAGCAGCCTCAGCCCTCCTTCGACGACATCCTCTTCGGCACGACCCCTGTCGATGCTCCCACCGATCCCGATGTGCCCTCGGCGGCCGAGAGCGGCGCGGAGGAGCACTCCGGCGTCGAGTTCTTCGGCGAGGCGCACGACTCCGAAGACGCGTCGGAGTCGTCGGATGACGTCGCCGCGCCGTCTGACGATGACCCCCGATCCGCGGCCGTCACCTCGATGCTCGCTGCAGCAGCGCGCGCGTACTACGAGGACGAGCCGAAGGACTATCCGCTCGGAGACGCCGACGCATCAGCCGACGCGCAGGCAGCGTCGGATGCCGAAGGTGAGCACCACGAAGGTGAGCACCACGAGGGTGAGCACCACGAAGGTGAGCACCACGAAGGTGAGCACCACGAAGGTGAGCACCACG
>NZ_JARVRV010000010.1:0-206098 GCF_030209555.1 Microbacterium sp. LMC-P-041 | reverse complement strand
GGGCTGGCCGGGGGGGGGGGGGGGGGGGTGGGGGGGGGGGGGGGGGGTGGGGGGGGGGGGGGGGGGGGGGATCAGAGCGCGGAGTCGGCCTTCGCCGATGCCACGAACTCCTTCGCGTCCTTGCCCAGTGTGATCGCGCGCACGATCTGCACGATTCCGAGGGCGACGAGCGAGATGCCGAGCACCAGCCAGAGCACGGCTGCCGCGTACAGGGGCGAGAAGAGGACGACGATACCGGCGATGATGCTCAGCAGAGCGTAGAGCAGCGTCCAGACTCGCGAGCCGTCCTTTCCGAGAAGCGACAACGCGACCACTCCGTCGACGATCCAGCTGATGCCGATGAAGATGACGACGACGAGCGCCAGAGTGGCAGCGGCCACGCCGAGGTTCGCGAACGCGATGACGCCGGCCACGATGTACACGAGGCCCAGCACGATGTGGCCGACTCGAGCCCACCCGCCCTTCACGCGGGAGAAGATGCCGAGTCCGATGTAGACGAGGCCCGCGATCACGAGGTAGGTGGCGAAGATGCCCGTCACGATGACGGCGGACTTGGCGGGCCAGACGAGCAGGACGATGCCCGCGATCAGTGCGATGACACCGGAGACGGCCAGGACGACTCGAATGGACTTGAACAGCGATTTCGCTTCGGAAGCGAGGGAATCAGTCATGGTGGAGACCCTTTCTGAGAAAATCCTGTGAGGGATGCTGACAGAGTAGCGCTGTCCGGTGACGGATGGGGGAACCCGATATCGATATGTCGCCGACGTTCACACTCCGTCACGCGCGGTCATGGCAAAATCAGGGGGTGACCTCGGACGATGACGCGCGGCTCCGCGAGCTCGTCGTGATGCGCAAGGTGCGGGATCGGATCGACCGCGAGTACGCCACGCCTCTCGATGTGGAGGCGCTCGCCCGCGGAGCACACATGTCGGCCGGCCATCTCAGCAGGCGCTTCAAGGAGACCTACGGCGAGTCGCCTTACTCCTATCTGATGACGCGGCGGATCGAGCGCGCGATGGCTCTGCTGCGCCGCGGCGACCTCAGCGTCACCGAGGTGTGCTTCGAAGTCGGATGCTCATCGCTGGGCACGTTCAGCACTCGATTCACGGAACTGGTCGGTGTCCCACCCCGCGTGTATCGTGAGCGCGCCGCTGACGTCGACGGCATTCCGACGTTCCAGGCGAAGCACGTCATCCGACCGATCAGGAATCAAGAAGCGCCGCGCACGGGCGCGCACCTAACGTGAGTCTCATGAACATCAGCATCCACTACGCATTCCTTCCTCACACCGATGCCGAGGCGGCTCTCGGCTTCTACCGTGACGCCCTCGGCTTCGAGGTGCGCAACGACGTCGGCTACGACGGCCTGCGGTGGCTCACGGTCGGTCCCGCGGGGCAGCCGGAGACGTCGATCGTGCTGCACCCGCCGGCAACCGATCCCGGGATCACGGACGCCGAGCGCCAGACGATCCTCGAACTCATCGCGAAGGGCAGCTACGGCGCGCTGACTCTCGCGAGCGACGATCTCGACGCGGTGTTCGAGCGACTTGTCGACAACGGCGCCGATGTGGTGCAGGAGCCCATGGATCAGCCCTACGGCGTGCGCGACTGCGCCTTCCGAGACCCCGCAGGCAACCTGCTCCGAATCAACCAGGCCGGCTGACCCCGGTCGCTACTCGAGGATCACCATGACGACGCACCCCGCTGACGGCCACGACATCATCCGCGTACAGGGTGCGCGCGAGAACAACCTCAAAGAGGTGAGCGTCGACATTCCCAAGCGTCGCCTCACCGTCTTCACCGGAGTCTCCGGATCCGGCAAGAGCTCGCTGGTCTTCGACACGATCGCCGCCGAGTCACGGCGCATGATCGACGAGACGTACAGCGCGTTCGTCCAGGGCTTCATGCCGTCGGTCCCGCGTCCGGACGTCGACGTGCTCGAGGGACTCACGACCTCGATCATCGTCGATCAGGAGCGTCTCGGCGCGAATCCGCGATCCACCGTCGGAACGGTCACCGACGCGAACGCCATGCTGCGCATCCTCTTCAGCAAGCTCGGTGACCCCTACATCGGAGGCCCGACGGCGTTCTCGTTCAACATCCCGACTCAGAAGGCCAGCGGAGTGATGACGGGGCCGGGCGGCGAGAAGAAGATCGTCAAGGACGCCATCTACCTCGGCGGCATGTGCCCTCGATGCGAGGGCAGGGGAGCGGTGTCGGATCTCGACCTCGCGCAGATCGTCGACGAGTCGAAGTCTCTCGACGAGGGAGCGATCATGGTTCCCGGCTACACGGCGGACGGCTGGATGGTGAAGGGCTTCTCCGCATCGGGCTTCTATCCCGCCGACAAGCCGGTCTCGGAGTTCACCGAGAAGCAGCGACAGCTCTTCCTCTACGGTGAGGTCACCAAGGTCAAGATCTCGGGCATCAACATGACGTACGAGGGGTTGATCCCCAAGATCACGAAGTCGATGCTCTCGAAAGACCTCGACGCGCTGCAGCCGCACATCCGCGCCTTCGTCGAACGCGTGGCGACGTTCGCGACATGCCCGGAGTGCGATGGCACCCGCCTCACCGAAGGAGCGAGGTCCTCCAAGATCGACGGCATCAGCATCGCCGATGCCTGCCGCATGCAGGTGACCGATCTCGCCGAGTGGGTGAGAGGCTTGGAACTCCCCGGGGCAGCGCCCCTGCTCGAGGCGCTGAGTGCGAACCTCGACGCGTTCGTCACGCTCGGCTTGGGATACCTGAGCCTCGAGCGCCCATCAGGGACGCTGTCCGGGGGAGAAGCGCAGCGCATCAAGATGCTGCGTCACCTCGGGTCGTCTCTCACCGATGTGACGTACGTGTTCGACGAGCCGACCATCGGCCTCCACCCGCATGACATCCAGCGGATGAACACCCTTCTGTTGCGCCTGCGCGACAAGGGCAACACCGTGCTGGTGGTGGAGCACAAGCCGGAGACCATCGCCATCGGAGACCACGTGGTGGATCTCGGTCCCGGCGCCGGAAGCGCCGGCGGTGAGATCTGCTTCGAGGGGACCATCGAGGGACTGAAGGCCAGCGGAACCCGCACCGGCGCCCACCTCGACGATCGAGCCGCGCTGAAGGATTCGGTGCGCAGTGCCACCGGCGCGATCGAGATCCGAGGCGCCTCGGCCAACAACCTGCAGAACGTCGATGTCGACATCCCCACCGGGATCCTCACCGTCGTGACCGGGGTCGCGGGTTCCGGCAAGAGCTCCCTGATCCACGGGTCCGTGTCGAAGCGCGAGGGGGTCGTGGCGATCGACCAGGGCGCGATCAAGGGATCACGGCGCAGCAATCCCGCCACCTACACGGGCATGCTCGAACCGATCCGCAAGGCGTTCGCCAAAGCCAACGGCGTCAAGCCGGCCCTGTTCAGCGCGAACTCCGAGGGTGCCTGCCCGACCTGCAAGGGCGCCGGTGTCATCATCACCGAACTCGGGTTCATGGACACGATAGAGACACCCTGCGAGGACTGCGGCGGCAAGCGCTTCCAGGCTGCCGTCCTCGAGTACAAGCTGGCGGGCAAGGACATCACCGAGGTCTTGGATCTCCCGGTCGCCGAGGCACGGGTGTTCTTCTCCGAGGGGGAGGCGAAGCTGCCGGCGGCAGCGACGATCCTCGGACGCCTCGAAGATGTGGGCCTCGGTTACCTATCGCTGGGACAGCCGCTGTCCACCTTGTCCGGAGGCGAACGCCAGCGCATCAAGCTGGCCATCCAGATGGGGGAGAAGGGCGACACGTACGTGCTCGACGAGCCGACCACGGGGCTCCACCTCGCTGACGTCCAGAACATCCTCGGACTGCTCGATCGACTCGTCGAATCCGGAAAGACCGTGATCGTGATCGAGCATCACCAGGCTGTGATGGCGCACGCCGACTGGATCATCGACGTCGGTCCCGGCGCGGGCCACGATGGCGGCCGCATCGTCTTCGAGGGAAGCCCCGCAGAACTCGTGGCTGCGCGATCGACGGTCACGGGCGAGCATCTGGCAGAGTACGTCGGCGCGTAGAGCGGGCGGCTGGCGTCATGTCACGAGCCGTGTCGCCAGATGAGTACGAACCTTCGCGACGAGCGATCAGTCCTTGCGTGCGACCACGGTGTACGTGCAGGGGAGAAGGTTCCGTTCCGCTTCAGGCCAGGCATACCCGCCGGGGACCTCGACCATCCGAGGACTGAACCGCCAGGGGAGTGTTCGCCCCTCGTCGAAGTGCAGAAGACGAAGGCCCGCTTTCAACAGCGACCCCAGGATCTCCGAGAGCGGGTGCGGCCATTCGTACGTGCGCGGGTGCGCGACCTTGCCGTCCCCGGCGTAGGTCGATTCGTCGTCCCATCGCTGCGCCCGGCCGTCACCGAAATACGGGTAGCGGGTCACGAGCGTCGGCGCATCTTCGTCGAGCGCGTACAGAGCAGGATGTCCGTCGCGGATGAAGAACGTGCCTCCCGGACGCAGCAGGCCGACGATCTGAGCGGCCCAGCGGTCGAGGTCGTCCAACCAGGTGATCGTGCCGATGCTCGTGTAGACGACATCGAAGTCACCCGTCACGGCTGCGCGTGCGTCGAGGACGTCCGTCTCGATCCATGTCGCCGAAACCCCCGTGCGCTCGGCCAGCGCTTCGGCCGCAGCAAGGGCCGGCGCCGAGAAGTCGACGCCGGTGACGGTCGCTCCCGCACGGGCCAGCGAGACGGAGTCGGTACCGATATGGCATTGCAGATGGCACAGGTCGAGTCCCGTGATTCTGCCGTCGGGCAGGAATCGGCGAAGCACCGGGAGATCGGCACTGACGACGTCGCTGAGATGCGAAGGATCGTCGAACTCGTCGAGACCGTAGGCGACCTCATGCAGCGGGACGCGATCGTTCCAGTTGTCCTGATTGGCGTCGCGGGCGACCGTCCAATCGATGTCGATGTTGCTACCGTTCACGCCTAGAGCCTAGCGATGCGCTCGCATCGTTCTCGTAGCAAACAACGAGTCGCGGATCAAGGGAGATCTTGTCGACGGCGACATCCTCTAGAAAAGCAGCATGCAGAAGATCATCTACGCCGGAGATGAGTACCTCACTGGAGATGCGATCGCCGATGCGCTGCTGGCTTACAGCCGAGCACTGGGAGACGATGAGCGTGCCGAGATCGTCGAGATCCCGGTGCGGGAGAACGACGGCGGCACAGCAGTCGCGAAGTTCCTCATCGGTCCAGCGAGCCAGATCGTGTCCAAGGAGGCCGCTGGCGAGGGTCCGGAGATCGAGGATCCCGAACTCGTCGAGCGACTGCGACAGCGCACCCGTTCTATCGAGTCTCCGACGAGTCAGCCGCTGGAGATCGAGTATCCACCCGGATACGACCTCGAATGACACCGGCCGTCCCGCGGCGTTCTGGACGACGGCGCAGCCGGAGCCATCGAAATGGGTAATAGCCGATAATGCACATTATGTCAGTTCGAGGGAAAAGCGCCCTCTCCCGGAGGCCTGAGCGTCACCAGGGCGTACCCCTCAGATCGACGTCCCCCGGCGGCCATCGCGAGTCAGATGCGTCGTAGATGAGTATGGGAGTTCCGAAGGGCTCGGTCGTGTCGGAACCGTCGGCGATCGATATGTGACGTTCTTGCGCGCGGATCCGCCTCCAGCCGGTGCTCTCATAGAAAGGCACGACCGCCTCACGGCATCCGAGGTACCCGAAGTCGACCAGCGCGTCGTCCCGCATCGCCTGCTGGGCACGCGCCATCACCCGTCGCCCGACCCCACTGCCGCGCCAGTCGGAATGCACGAGGACTCCCCCGGTTCCGGCGACGACGATCTCGTGGCCGCCTGCACTGATCGTGCGTCGCTGAAAGCCGACATGCGCGATCACGATCCGGCCGATCGACAGCATCACATGAACATGCGCCGGCGAATACCCGTACGGGCGGTCAGGATTCCAGGCGCCGTGCGTCACGCGGTACTCGGAGTCGAAGAGTTTGCCGAGCGCTGACAACTGCGATGTGGAAAGATCCTGATGCTCGACGAGCTCGGTGCGTTCGATCGGGGTGTGCTCGGTCCCGAGGTCGCGGACCGTGATGAGGGTGCGACCGTGCTCGCTGACGCGGCCCAATCGGCCCGAATCCACGAACCCCAGCTTGTCGAGCACGCGACGCGAACTCACGTTCCACTCCCAGACTCCCGCCCACGCACGGCGATAGCCCGCTTCGGCAGCCCACCGCAGGACCGCCGTCGCGGCCTCCGTGGCATATCCGCGATTGTGCACGGCCTGGAGGAGCTCGAACGCTACCTCGGGCTCCTCATCGTTGCCGTTCGCGTCGAAGACGAGCCCGCAGTATCCGTAAACCTCCCCTGACACCGCGTCCTCCACTGTGAGCAGGCTCGATCGCTCCGAGGCCGGATCGGTGATGTGCGCGGCGATGTCGGACGCCGTCGGGTGTCCGGCTGCGTCCAGCTTCCGGTGCGCCGGCACGTGCTCATCCCGCTCGGTCCAGAGCGTGTGGAAGACGGTCGCGTCGGTGGCGGTCTGCGGCCGAAGGATCAGGCGCGCCGTCCGCAGGCGACCAGAAAGGGGTCTTGCGCCCGCTCGGCCGGATGTGTTCGTCACGGGGCCTCGGGGTTCTCGGCCGCCAGCGTGTCGATCATCGGGGCTCCTCCAGTCCTGCAGCGACCACTTCGAGTCGATCGGTACGGGAATCCCAGATTCGGCGCTGAGCGTCGAGCCAGTCCCCCACTGTGGCGAGTCGATCGCGGTCGAGGCTGCAGGTGCGCACGCGTCCGCGTTTGGTCGTGCGGATGAGACCATTCCCCTCCAGTGTGCGCACGTGCTTCATGAAAGAGGGCAGCGTGATCGCGAACGACTTCGCCAACTCCCCCACGCTCGCCGGACCCGATCCGAGAATCCGGATCACCTCCCGCCGCGTCGGGTCTGCGAGCGCGAGGAATACTCCGTTCACGCCGTCATGGTTAGCCATAGATGAAAGTATTCTGCACCTGGACGGTTAGCGCAAGGGCAAAGTGTCGCGGTGCCGCACCATGCACACGAGGGCCTCGCGATCCTCCCAGGATTCGACACGCAGGAAGTCCCGGGATTCATACAGACGGATCGCCGCATCACGCCAATGCCAGACGGACAGCCGGACAGGGGAACCCGCGACCTCCAGGGCGGCATCGAGCAGAGCACCGCCGACGCCTCGTCCCCGCACGCTCGGATCCGTCCAGAACCTCTTGACCTCTGCTTCTCCGGCGACCGGCCGGATGACGACCACTCCCACGGGCTGATCGTCCAGCTCTGCGATGAGCACAACGCACCCGGCGTACGCCAGAGCGGGGTCATCAGCCTCCTGCCTGTAATGCGGCGGCAGCGTGCCGGGCGGGGATGGCACTGCGATCCCGTGCTCCCGCTTCTCGTCCTCGGTCTGGAGGAGGTACGTCCGCACGAGATGGGTCACCGCAACCGCGTCGGAACCGTGCAGGTTCGTCCGCCGGATGCGGACAGAGGCGCGCTCGGGGCGTATGAGTGTGTCGAGATCAGGCTGTTCGGTCACAGGTTCATTCTGCCCTCAGCGTGAGGACCAGACGCCGAGCTCGTTGCCGCTGGGGTCGAGGAAGTGCAGGCGGCGGCCGCCCGGGAACTCGTACGGACCTTGCACGACCGCACCGCCGGCCTCGGTGATCGCCGCCTGGGTGGCATCCAGATCGTCGGAGTACAACAGCACGAGAGGGCCACCGGGCGGGCGTCCCTGATCGGAGAGGAGCAGCCCGCCGACCTCGGATCCGTCGCCTGTGAGTGACGCGATGCCTGCATAGGCGGGACCGTAGTCGACGAAGACCCAGCCGAAGGCGTCGCGGTAGAACCGCTTCGCCGTCTCGAGATCATTGACGACGAGTTCGACGTAGTTGATGGCGTGGTGCACGGGTGCGGGTGTCATGCGGCCACGCTAGCGACAGCATCCGACATGCGCCAGACAACCGAGAGGGCGGGCTGTGCGACAGGGGAGGTCGCGACCAGGAGTACCGTGGGAGGAGTGCATCAGGTTCCCCGCTCCCCCGTGACCGCCCCGGGATGGAGAGCCTGGCTCATCTGGGGTGTCGGCGTCGCGGCGTACGTCCTGGCGATCACGAACCGCACCTCCCTCGGCGCCGTCGGGGTGGAGGCCGCGGATCGATTCCAGGCCGACGCGTCGACCCTCGCGCTGTTCGCCGTGGTCCAACTCGCCGTCTACGGCGGAATGCAGATTCCGATCGGCATCCTGCTCGACCGTTTCGGCTCGCGCCCGATCATGACGATCGGCATGCTGCTCATGGCTGCAGGTCAGCTCACCATGGCCCTCTCCCCCGGCATCGGCATCGCGATCTTCGCGCGCATCCTGCTCGGCGCCGGCGACGCGGCGATCTTCCCGGCCGTGCTGCGGCTCGTGGCGACGTGGTTCCCTGCGCAGCGCGGGCCGATCATGGTCCAGTTCACCGGCATCATCGGGCAGGCGGGACAGTTGATCGCACTCGTGCCCCTCGCCGCACTCCTGCACGCGACGACGTGGACGATCACCTTCGGCAGCATCGCGGGGCTCGGCGTGCTGTTCACCATTCTCGTCGCGCTCGTCATCCGCAATCACCCGGCGGAGCGTGGGGCCGACGTGACGGTCAACACCGACACGGGTGTGATCCGCGTCGTCACGTCGGCGATCGACACCGGTGTCGGCATCCGCGCCGCGTGGGCGCACCCCGGCACCCGCCTCGCGTTCTGGTCGCACTTCACGACACCTTTCGCGGGCACGGCGTTCATCCTCCTCTGGGGAATGCCCTTCCTGACCGCAGCGCAGGGGCTCGACACGGCGCATGCTGCGGGCATCATCTCGGTGTATGTGATCGCCGGAATGGCACTGGGCCCCATCATCGGAGACCTCTCGCGTCGGCTGCCGAATCAGCGTTCGCTCGCACTCGTCCTTCCGGCCGTCGGGGTGCAGGTCGTCGCATGGGTCGCCGTCCTCGCCCTGCCCGAACCGGCTCCGCTCTGGCTGCTCTACGTCCTCGCCGTGGCACTCGCGACGGGAGGCCCGGCGAGCATGATCGCCTTCGACCACGCGCGCACGCACAACCCCTCGCATCGTCTCAGCACGGCCACAGGAGTGACGAATGCCGGTGGCTTCATCGCCGCTCTCATCGCGATCTTCCTCATCGGTCTCGCACTCGACCTGCAGGGCGCGGGGACGCCGGAGACCTACTCGCTGGAGGCGTTCCGAGTGGCGTTCCTCATGCCCATCCCGCTGTGGATCCTCGGTGTCACCTTCATCGTGATCGAACGCAAGCGCACCCGCATCCGGATGGGGCTGGATCCTGAGCGGCGACGCTGAGGAATCCTAGGATGGTGCTCATGCCCCGAGCTTCACCTTCTCGAACGAGGACTCGGAATCGGACTCGGAATCGGAAGGATGCTCGTGCAGGGCATCGTCGATGATCTGCAGGAGACCTCGACCGTGAAGCGCATCATGCTCGCCACCAGCGATGCGGACGGCCTCTACGCGAAGTTCGGCTTCTCCGAGCCGGAGGGACCGAGCCGGTACATGATCAGGCCCATGTCGCGATGAGACGGCCTCGAGCGATTCAGCGCCCTGGGCGCCGCAACGGCGTCCAGCCGAACGGCACCGGGCCGTCGAACGCTGCTCTCTCCTGGTCGGCGCGCGTCGACCACCCCTGAGCTTCTCCCGGAGTCTCATACGCGCCGCGCGCGACTCGAAGCCCGACGTCCTCATGGTGCATGCGGGGTCCTCCCCCGCGACGCACCGAGGCGCGGACGCTCCACGAATCGTCTGCGAAGCCGCCCCCGCGGAACACGCGATAGTCGTCGTATCGCGCGGGATCCAGCAGATCCCAGCACCACTCCCACACGTTGCCGAGCATGTCGAACAGCCCGTTGAGGTTGGGCAGCTTACCGCCGACCTCCTGGGGAGCCGACACACCGTCGGCACTCGTCCACGCGGCCTCGGCGAGAGGTGCATAGTGCGGCCCCGTCGACCCTGCCCGGCACGCGTACTCCCATTCGGCTTCAGTCGGGAGACGATAGCCCTCTCCGGTCACGTCCCACGTGACGTCCTCGCCGTCGAATCGGTAGACCGGGGCGAATCCCTCCCACTCCGATGCGGCGTTGCAGAAGTGGATCGCGCGCAACCAGCTCAGGTCCGCGGCCGGTCGACGGGGATGGCGTGAGGAGATCGGAAGGATCTCCGCCAGCTGCTCCTCGGTGATCGGGAAGACGCCGATCTCGAAATCCTCGAGACTGACGGTGCGTTCCACCTTTCGGCGCGCATCATGCAGTGTGACCGACCCGCCCCGGATCGGGCGCATCTCGATATCGGTCACGCCTGCGGCACCCTCTCGACCCAGTCGGGGTACTTCGCGGCACGTCCGTCACCGGACGAGGTGCGCGTGACGCGTCGCCTGACCCACGGGCCGACGAACTCTCGATAGTAGGCGAGCCCCGCGGGGCCACCCGCGGTGAGGGCTGTCGGTGACCACCAGGTCGACGGAGGCTCGTAGCCCAGCCCCTGCAGCACCCGTGCGGCGACTCGGTGGTGACCGGCGGCGTTCATGTGCAGGCGGTCCTCGGACCAGTACTTCGCATCTGCCAACTCGCGGTCGGGCCAGTTCAATGCGCGCACGACATCGTCGCGCCCTTCGACGCGTCGAAGCACGGCATCCGAGAGCTGGTCGCCTCGCCGCTGCACGAGCGATCCCATCGGGAGCTGGCCGCTCGGATTCGCTCCGGAGAGGAGGATCAGGGTGACGCCTTCTTCGTCGCAGCGGCGCAGGACCCGGCTGAACGCGTCAGCGATGTGCTCGAGGTCGGTCCGCGGCCGCAGCATGTCGTTGCCTCCGCCGTTGAACGACAGGTGGGTCGGGCGCAGCGCGAGCGCCGGCTCCAGCTGCTGCTCGACGATCGGCCAAGCCAGCTTGCCGCGGATGGCGAGGTTGGCATAGCTGATCGAATGGCCGGCGGCATCGGCCCACCCCTGAGCCACGAGATCGGCCCAGCCTCGCTCGCGGCCGTCGGGCAGCACATCACCCACTCCCTCGGTGAAGGAATCTCCGATGGCCACATAGCGAACGTCTGTCACCTCGACAGCCTATTCCCGCTCGCCGACACCAGGCGCATCAGCGGTCGTCGAGCGCCATCCCGCCGCGATCGACCAGGCCCCACGCCGCCGCGGCCGCGACCACGAAGCACGCGCCGAACACCGCGAACAGCACCGGCGCGCCCCCGGCGACGAGAACGACCGGCACCGCGAGCGGAGCGATGATGGACGCGATACGCCCCACTCCGGCGGCCCATCCCGCGCCGGTGCCGCGAAGCGAGGTCGGGTAGATCTCCGGGGTGACCGCGTACAGCGCACCCCATGCGCCCAGGTTGAAGAACGAGAGAGCCATGCCCGAGGCGATGATCGCGGCTTCGGTCGTCGACGTGCCGAAGAAGACGGCCGAGACCGCCGAGCCGATCAGGAAGACCGACAGCGTCGTGCGTCGACCCCACACCTCGATGAGCCACGCGGCGACGGCGTAACCCGGAAGCTGCGCGAGCGTGATGATGAGAGTGAAACCGAACGAGCGGACGAGATCGAAGCCTGCATCGACCAGGATGCTGGGGATCCAGATGAAGGCGCCGTAGTACGCGAAGTTCACGCACAGCCAGACGACCCATAGACACAGGGTGCGCACGCGGAACTCGCCGTTCCACAGTGTCGTCAGACGAGCTCGCGTCGTCACGGCGATCGCCCGCGACATCGGCTCGCGTCTGATCGCAGGCCCCGGCTCGACACCGGCGTCGGCCTCGAACGCCGAGACGATGCGATCGGCCTCGGCGATGCGCCCGCGCGACGCGAGCCACCGAGGCGATTCCGGCAGTCCCCAGCGCACGATCAGTGCGTAGACCGCGGGGATCGCGCCGAGGGCGAACGCCCAGCGCCAGCCGGCGTCGGACGCGGGGATCACGAAGAAGCCGATCAGTGCGGCCGCCGTCCATCCCACCGCCCAGAACGCCTCGAGGATGACGATCAGTCGGCCTCTGATGCGCGCCGGCGCGAACTCGCTCACGTACGTCGACGCCACGGGAAGCTCGGCGCCGAGCCCCAGCCCCACCAGGAAGCGCAGCACGAGAAGCGCGGCGAGGCCGCTCACGAGCGCACTCGCTCCGGTGGCGATGCCGTAGATGAGCAACGTCAGAGCGAAGACCTGGCGCCGTCCGAGCCGGTCGGCGAGAAGTCCGCCCAGCGTTGCGCCGATCGCCATTCCGATGAAGCCGACGGAGGCGATCCACCCGGCATCCGCCTTCGTCAGGCCCCACTGCTGGGTGAGTGCGGCGAGGATGAACGAGATGAGTCCCACGTCCATCGCATCCAGAGCCCACCCCACGCCTGATCCTGTGAGCAGACGAAGGTGGCGGCGCGTGAACGGAAGCTCATCGAGACGCCCGGCGATGGACGCCCGGCTCGGCAGCGCGGTGTTGGCCATCCCCTCATCGTAGAGGGGAGCGCCGCGCTGCCGAGTCCCGCGTCAGTCCTGGGCCGCCAGCAGCTTGCGCACCCGAGGGATGACCTCGGACCCGTAGAGCTCGATGCTGCGCATCATCGAGTCGTGCGACAGCGTGCCGGTGGCGTACTTCATGTCGAATCGCCCGAGTCCGAGCGTCGTGACGGTGTCGGCGATCTTGGCCGCGACCCGGTCGGGAGAACCGACGTAGAGGGCACCCGCGGGACCGACGTCGTTCTGGAACCGCGCCCGGCTGTAGGGAGGCCACCCGCGCTCGCGACCGATGGTGTTGTTCATCGCTTCGAAACCGGAGTACGCGGCCTCCCACGCCTCCTCGTCGGTATCGGCGATGTGACCAGGCGAGTGCACCGCGATCGGATGCGACGTCGTGCCGAAGGATGCGATCGAGCGGTGGTAGAGGTCGACGAACTGACGGAATCGCCCCGCAGGACCTCCGATGATCGCGAGCATCAGGCCCAGTCCGTGGCGGGCGACCCGCACGACGGATTCGGGGCTGCCGCCGACACCCACCCAGGTGCGCAGACCGTTCTCCGTCTTCGGGAAGACATTCGCGTTCTCGAGCGATGCGCGCATCGAGCCGGACCAGGTCACCGGCTCCTCCTTGAGGAGCTCGACGAAGAGGTCGAGCTTCTGCTCGAAGAGCGCGTCGTAGTCGCGGAGGTCGTATCCGAAGAGCGGGAAGGACTCGATGAACGATCCGCGCCCGAGCACGACCTCGGCGCGTCCGTTGGAGAGCGCGTCGAGTGTCGAGAACCGTTCGAAGGCGCGCACCGGGTCGTCGGAGGAGAGCACGGTGACGGCGGTGCCGAGGCGGATGTTCTCTGTGCGCCCTGCGATGGTGGCGAGCACCATCTCCGGGGACGACACCGCGAACTCCTCGCGGTGGTGCTCCCCCACGCCGAAGAAGTCGACACCGACGCTGTCGGCTCGCTCCGCCTGCTCGACGATGTTGCGGATCGTCTGCGCGCCGGTCAGGAGCTCGCCGTCGTCGCCTCTCGTGATGTCTCCGAAGGTGTCCAGTCCGAACTCGATGCTCATGTCAGCCCTTTCTATTCAGCTGAATGAACAGCGCACACCGGCGCGGCATTCCCTCAGCGATTCAGAAGTGCCGTGCGGAGCGTGTCGAGTCCGACCCCGCCCATGTCGAGCGCGCGCTTGTGGAACTCCTTCACATCGAAGTCCGCGCCACGCTCCGCCTGATACGCATCGCGCACCTGCTCCCAGATGCGCTGCCCGACCTTGTACGACGGAGCCTGCCCCGGCCAGCCCAAATACCGGTTGACCTCGAACTGCACGAACTGATCGGACATGTTCACGTTCTTGCGCATGAAGTCCAGGGCGTAGTCGGCATCCCACGTGCCCTGACCGTCGAGACGAGGTTTGCCGAGGTGCACACCGATGTCGAGCACGACGCGGGCTGCGCGCATCCGCTGCCCGTCGAGCATGCCGAGCCTGTCCGCCGGGTCGTCGAGGTAGCCGAGCTGCTGCATCAGACGTTCGGCGTACAGCGCCCATCCCTCGGCATGTCCCGACGTCCCTGCGAGCAGACGGCGCCAGGAGTTGAGCTCCGCGCGGTTGTAGACCGCCTGGGCGATCTGCAGGTGGTGCCCCGGGACGCCCTCGTGGTAGACGGTCGTCAGTTCCCGCCAGGTGTCGAACTCGGTGACGCCTTCGGGCACCGACCACCACATCCGGCCGGGGCGTGAGAAGTCGTCGGTGGGGCCGGTGTAGTAGATGCCGCCCTCCTGCGTCGGAGCGATCATGCACTCGAGGGTCCGGATCGCCTCCGGGATGTCGAAGTGCGTCGCGCCGAGCTCTGCGACGGCACGGTCGCTCGTCTCCTGCATCCAGCGCTGTAGAGCATCGGTGCCCACGAGCTTGCGGGACGGGTCGGCCTCGAGATGGGCGACAGCCTCTTCGACGGTGGCTCCGGGCAGGATCTCGTTCGCGATCGCGGTCTGCTCCGCGACCATGCGGGCGAGTTCTTCGCGGCCCCATTCATAGGTCTCGTCGAGGTCGATCGTCGCGCCGAGGAAACGTCGCGAGTTGAGCGCGTAGAGTTCTCGGCCGACGGCGTCCGTCTCAGTCGCTGCCGGTGCCAGCTCGTCCGCGAGGAAGCTGCGGAGCTCGTCGTAGGCGACCCGAGCGGCGGCCGAGTTGTCGGCCAGAGTACGGGCGAGCGATGCGGGGAGATTGCCGTCCTGAGGCGCTGCCTCGGCGACGAATGCAGCGAAGAATCCGTCGTCGGCGGTATAGCGATCGATCTGCGTCGCGACTTCCACGACCTGACGGCGTGCGGGGGTCACTCCGGCGGCGATGCCTGCACGAAGGGTCTCGGTGTAGCCCCGGAGCGCATCAGGGACCGCGGCGAGGCGGGTGGCGATGACGCTCCAGTCGTCCGCCGTCGCGGTGGGCATCAGGTCGAAGGCCGACCGTACGTCCTGCGCCGCCGACGCGATGACGTTCAGGTCGCGCAGGTGCCAGTCGGCATCGTGGAGTTCGAGGTCGAGACTCAGCTCGGCGGCCAGATCGGTCTTGGTGACCTCATCGATCGCGTCCACGGGTTCGAGCGCTTCGAGCGCGGCGAGGGTCGAACGAGTCGCTCGCGCGATCTCCTCGTGCCCCTCGGGGCTCAGGTCGCCGAAACGGTCGTTGACGTCGTCCCGGCCGATGTAGGTGCCGAGCGTCGGAGCGAGCACCGCGATGGTGTCGACCCACTCATCGGCGACTCTGTCGATGGCAGACGGTGTGCGAGAGGAAGAGGTCATCCCTCCAGCGTAGCCCTGCGCCCCGGCGCAGGATATTGGTACCCGTCGCCGGCGCTGCCGGCCCTCGCGGTCGCACCCGTCGTCACGGACGCACGGTCGGAATCAGTGCGCCGCCTCGTTCCAGTCCTGCCCGCGCCCGACCTGCACGTCGAGCGGCACGGTGAGATCCGCCGCATCGCCCATGCGAGTCCGAACGATCCGCTCGGCCGCGTCCCACTCCCCCGGTGCGACCTCGACGACGAGTTCGTCGTGGATCTGCAGCAGCGCACGCGAGGACAGTCCCTCCGACCTGAGGTCTTCGTGGATGTGCAGCAGCGCGATCTTCATGATGTCGGCCGCGCTGCCCTGGATCGGTGCGTTGAGCGCCGCGCGCTCGGCGTTCTCGCGCAGCACGCGGTTGGGGCTCGCGAGGTCGGGGAAGGGTCGCCGCCGCCCGAAGATGGTCTCGGTGTAGCCGACCTCTTTGGCCTTCATGACGGACGCCCGGAGGTAGTCGCGTACCGCTCCGAACCGCGCGAAGTACTCGACCATCAGCTGCTTCGCCTCGGACTGCTCGATGCGGAGCTGCTTCGACAGGCCGAACGCGGAGAGACCGTAGACGAGGCCGTAGGACATCGCCTTCACCTTCGTGCGCATCGCGGACGTCACCTCGCTCGGTTCGACTCCGAACACTCGCGCGCCGACGAAGCGGTGGAGGTCCTCACCGCTGTTGAACGCCTCGATGAGGCCTTCGTCGCCGGACAGATGGGCCATGATGCGCATCTCGATCTGCGAGTAGTCGGCGGTGAGCAGCGACTCGTACCCCTCTCCCACCTGGAACGCGCTGCGGATGCGACGCGACTCCTCGGTGCGCACCGGGATGTTCTGCAGGTTCGGGTCTGTGCTCGACAGGCGCCCGGTCTGGCTTCCGGTCTGCACATACGTCGTATGCACGCGGTGATCGGTTCCGATCGCGGTGTCGAGCGACTCGATGATCTGGCGGAGTTTTGTGGCCTCGCGGTGCTGCAGCAGCAGACCGAGGAAAGGATGCGGATGCGACTCCTGGAGATCGGCGAGCACCGCAGCATCCGTGGAGTATCCGGTCTTCGTCTTGCGGGTCTTGGGCAGCTGCAGGTCGTCGAACAGCACCTCCTGGAGCTGCTTCGGAGATCCGAGATTGAACTCGCGACCGACGATCCCGAATGCCTCCTGTGCGAGGCGGTCGGCGCGCGTCGCCAGCTCGCCCGAGAACGTCGAGAGGACGTCGTGCGACACCGCGACTCCCGCGACCTCCATGTCGGCCAGGGTGAGCAGGGTCGGAAGCTCGATGTCGGTGAGCACAGCGGCGACCGACTCGGGGATGTCGTCACGCAGAGCCGTGGCGACGCGGAGCGCGAACCAGGCCTCCTGCGATGGGGTGGCGCCCTCCGTCTCCGGCACGAGCTGCGAGGGATCCGCCTCGGGGAGCTTCTCTCCGAGATACCGTTCGACGAGGTCGGACAGGGTCTTGTCGGGGAAGCTCGGTCGCAGCAGCCAGCCGGCGAGACTGGTGTCGTAAGCGAGTCCCTGGAGTCGGATGCCGAGGCGCAGCAGCGCCTTCACCTGGGGCTTCGCATCATGCAGCACCTTGGGGCGCGTCGACTCGAGCCACGGTCTCAGCACCTCGATGTCGTCATCGTTCCAGTCGAGTTCGCGGAGCTCGCTCGCGGTCGCGGCGCCGAGACGCGTCGGTGCCCCGCCCTGCACGACGATACGCAGTGCGACGTCGTCCGTCTGCGCGTCGGCCCAGCTGACGAACTCGGCTGCGGTGACCTGCGTCGGTTCGGGCAGCACCACCGTCGCGGCCGGATCGTCGGCGACCTCGCCGGCGCCGACTGCTTCGAAGACACGGGGCAGCAGGGTGCGGAACTCGAGGCGGGCGAAGATGTCGCGCACGGCCTGAGCGTCGATCGGGGCGACCGCGAGGTCGTCGGGAGCGACGGGAAGCTCGACGTCGCGCAGCAGTCGGTTGAGCCGACGGTTACGGCGCACGTCCTCGATGTGATCGCGCAGGTTGCCGCCCACGACCCCCTTGATCTCATCGGCTCGCTCGAGCAGGTCGTCGAGCGAACCGAACTGCGTCAGCCACTTGACGGCGGTCTTCTCCCCCACCTTGGGCACGCCGGGGAGATTGTCGCTCGTCTCGCCCACGAGAGCCGCGATGTCGGGATACTGCTCGGGCCGCACTCCGTAGCGTTCCTGCACGGTCACCGGGTCGTAGCGCTTGAGCTGCGAGACGCCCTGCACGGACGGGTACAGCAGCGTGACGTCGTCGGTGACCAGCTGGATCGTGTCACGGTCTCCGGAGACCACCAGGACGTCGTATCCCTGCTCCGCGCCCTGCGTCGAGAGCGTCGCGAGGATGTCGTCGGCCTCGAAGCCCTCTTTGGTGAGCACCGGGATCGACATCGCCGCGAGGCAGTCCTGCAGCAGCGGGATCTGACCCCGGAACTCCTGCGGGGACTCCGACCGCGTCGCCTTGTATTCGGGGTACTGATCGGTGCGGAACGAATGACGGGAGGTGTCGAACGCGATCGCCATGTGCGTCGGCTGCTCGGCCTTGATGAGGTTCACCAGCATCGACAGGAAGCCGTAGATGGCGTTCGTGTGCTGATTGTCTTTCGTCGTGAAGTTCTCGACCGGGAGGGCGAAGAAGGCACGATAGGCGAGCGAATGGCCGTCGACGACCATGAGGGTAGGCTTTGCGGAGTCCGTCACCCTGTCAGCCTAACGAGGACGACAGACACCCGCTGAGGAGGAACCATGAGCGACACTGCCACCAGTGCAGGACTCGACTGGGCGACAGCCCGCGGAATGGGTGCTCTCGCTCAGAAGATGGGCATGGAGTTCGTCGAGTTCACCACCGAGCGATGCGTCGCGACGCTCCCGGTCGAGGGGAACACACAGCCCGTCGGCCTCATGCACGGCGGTGCCTACGTGGTTCTCGGCGAGTCGCTCGGCTCGATGGCGGCGAACCTGCACGCGGGCCCGGGCCGACTCGCGGTCGGGGTGGACATCAACGCCACCCACACGCGCTCCGCCACGTCGGGTGTCGTGACGGGCGTCTGCACACCCGTCCATCTCGGCCGCAGCATCACCGTGCACGAGATCGTCGTGACCGACGATCAGGGGCGTCGTTGCTCGACCATCCGGATCACCAACATGATCAAGGACGCTCCCGCGGCAGGCTGAGCGGCTCGACCAGCAGCAACTGGAACAGCAGGTGATCCTGCCACTCCCCCGCGATGCGCAGGTACTGCGGCGCGATACCGATGCGCTCGAAGCCGTTGTCGGCGAGCACACGCTGTGAACCAGAGTTGTGCAGGAGGGTCGCTGCCTGCAGCCTGTGCAGCTGCACCTCGTCGCGGGCGTACTCGGCGACCCGGTGGACGCCGCGGGAAGCGAGTCCCCGCCGCAGACGCGTCCTGTCGACCCAGTAGCCCAGGTCCGCATTCCAGAAAGCCCCGCGGACGATGTTGTTAAGGTTGATCCTTCCGCGGATCTCACCATCGGACGACTCGATCACGAACCGGATGTTCCGACCGGCCGACGCTTCGATGACGCACTGCTCCGCATGGAACTCCTGCCACTCCGGAGTGAAGAACTCCGGAGCCCTGAGCGGTTCCCACGGCGCGAGATGGTCGCGATTCGCGGAGTACGCTCTCGCGAGGGCCGCGCCGTCGCCGGTCCGGACCGGACGCAGAACATGCTCTGCGTCGAGTGGAAGCAAAGGCTACTTCTTCGGAGCGAGCTGCTCGATGATCGCCTTCGCCACGTCCTGCATCGTCAGACGGCGGTCCATCGATGCCTTCTGGATCCAGCGGAACGCCTCGGGCTCGGAAAGGCCCATCTTCTCGTTGAGCAGTCCCTTGGCGCGGTCGACGAGCTTGCGGGTCTCGAAGCGCTCGACCATGTCGGCGACCTCGGCCTCGAGCGTGATGATCTGCTCGTGGCGAGCGAGAGCGATCTCGATGGCGGGCAGCAGGTCGTTCGGCGTGAACGGCTTGACCACATAGGCCAGGGCGCCGGCCTCGCTGGCCCGTTCGACGAGTTCCTTCTGGCTGAATGCCGTGAGGAGGACGACGGGTGCGATGTTGCCCTTGTGCAGCTTCTCCGCGGCGCTGATGCCATCGAGCTGCGGCATCTTGACGTCCATGATGACGAGATCGGGGCGCAGCTCGGTCGCCAGCGCCACGGCGGTCTCTCCGTCGCCGGCCTCGCCGACGACATCGAAGCCGTTGTCGCGGAGGATCTCGACGATGTCGAGACGGATCAGCGACTCGTCCTCGGCGACGACGACGCGTCGGGGTGCGGATGACGTGGGCTGCTCGGCTGCCTGTTCTTGCTCGGTCACAGATCCATCCTAGTGGAGAGCGCCTCTGAGGTCCCCCGATGCCGCGGCGCGTGAGGATCGACACTGATCCGCTGCGCTAAAGTCGAAGACGCGACACACGAGCCGGCGTGGCGGAATGGCAGACGCGGAGCACTCAAAATGCTTTGTCCGAAAGGGCGTGTGGGTTCGAGTCCCACCGCCGGCACATCAGAGAACAGCCCTCAGACGAGTGACCAGATCTCATCGTCGATGAGCAGGTAGCGATCCAGTACGGGCCGCATGGCCGCGTGCAGTTCGCGCTCCGCGACGGCAGGATGCTCTGCGAGCACGACCCGCGTCGGCACCGCCGCACGGATGATCGCGTCGAGGTTCTCGTCGGAGGCGTCCACCGGGGCTCCGTCACTCAGCACGGGCATATAGGTGCCGCCACCGTAGATGCGGGCTCCGTCCTCCGCCGCGATCGTCTCGGCGACGCGCGTCTGCGCGAGCGGCACCGGCACGCACGCGATCGCGTCGCACGTTCGGAATCGACGCTTGAGGCGGTAGCGGACCCCGATGCTGCCGGGCTTCGACGACGTCATCGGATCAGCCATCACCGCAGCAGGGTCGGCCGGGGCCTCCGAACGACCCGCACCGGGCACGCCGCACGGCGGCCGGGCGCTGTCGAGGCGCGCGTCCGTGGCGGGTTCGATGGTCGCTTCATCCATGGGCACGGCGCCCGCGTGGTCTGTCACGGCGTGCGCCAGCACCAGAGTATCCGTCATGCGCTGAGAATCCGTCATGTCGCGGCGCCGACCGGTCCCGAGACGGTGCCGCGGGCGCCGAGGTCGACCCGCTCAGGGTTCGGAGAGAGACGCGACCTCGCCGAGGACGCGAGGATCCGCGAGGATCCGGAAGTGCCCGCCTGTGTCGAGCCGGACGTTCCGGCGCGCACCCGGCAGTTCGCTGCCCTCGGGGATATGCGGATCGAAGGTGGCGTACACCGATACGATCCGTTCGTTCACGTCCTGATGCCGAGCGAGCGCCACGATCGAGGGGTGCGAGGGGGCGAAGGCCCACAGGGACGGGACAGGGAGTATCCGTGCGTACCGGGAACCGCCGAAGGGAGTCGCGACCGCCAACATGGCGCGCACTCGAGTCCCCGCCGGGCCGGCCATCGCGAGCTTCCCCGCGAGTCCGCCCTTGCTGTGCGCGACGAGCAGCACGTCGGACAGGTCCGCGCGCTCGAGGAAGGCCGTCACGACCCGCGCTGCATCCCGCACGGGACGCTGATTGCGTCTCAGGGCATCGACCACGTAGATCGGATGGCCGCGATCATGCAGGGCCGTGATCAGCGGTTGCATGAAACGCCATGTCTCGTAGACCCCGGGAAGGATGACGATCGGAGCAGCATGGCCCCCGGCGAACGAAGACGGATCGCGGCGGTCGAAGGCCGAGCGCACCTGCCAGTAGGCGGCATAGGCGTAGTCCGCGATCCACCAGCGGGCCCGTCTCACGAGATCGATGATGTCCCCTCCCCTGGTGGCCGCGCCGCATCCGTCACGCCAGACGATACCAACCGCCAGGACTCCCCGGCGACGGATACGACGAAGGGGCGGAACCGTGGCTCCGCCCCTTCGCCTCTTGCCTGGATCAGACCGTGGCTTCCTTGTAGATCGGAGCCGCGCCGTTCACGGCGTCTCCGACCTTGTGCACGCGGATGTCGTTGGTCGAGCCGACGATTCCGGGAGGGGAACCGGAGATCACGACGACCTTGTCACCCTCGACGGCGAGTCCGCTGCTGAGCAGATAGTCGTCGACCTGCAGATACATCAGGTCCGTGTGCTGGACCATGTCGACGAGCTTCGAGCGGATGCCCCAGGTGAGCGCCATGCGACGGCGGATGCTCGGCTCGGGTGTGAACGCGATCATCGGGATGCGCGAGCGCAGACGCGAGAGACGACGCGCCGAGTCACCGGACTGGGTGAACACGCAGAGGAACTTCGCGTCGACGAACTCGGCCACCTCGAGAGCGGCGAGAGTGATCGCACCACCCTGCGTGCGCGGCTTGTTCGTCAGCGGGGCGATGCGCTCGAGTCCGTGCTCTTCGGTGGACTCGATGATGCGAGCCATCGTCTCGACGACGACGACCGGGTAGTCACCCACGCTGGTCTCGCCCGAGAGCATCACGGCATCCGCGCCGTCGAGCACGGCGTTGGCGACGTCGGAGGTCTCGGCGCGCGTCGGCACCGGGCTGTTGATCATCGACTCGAGCATCTGAGTGGCGACGATGACGGGCTTCGCGTTGCGGCGTGCCAGTTCGACAGCGCGCTTCTGGACGATCGGCACGGCCTCCAGAGGCAGCTCGACCCCGAGGTCGCCACGGGCGACCATGATCGCGTCGAACGCGTCGACGATCTCCTCGAGAGCGTCGACGGCCTGCGGCTTCTCGACCTTGGCGATGACGGGGACCTTGACGCCCTCCTCTGCCATGATCTCGTGCACGCGGCTGACGTCTTCGGCGTTGCGGACGAACGACAGGGCGATGAGGTCGGCGCCGATGCGCAGGCCCCAACGGAGGTCGTCCTCGTCCTTCTCGCTGAGCGCGGGGACGTTGACGGCGACGCCGGGCAGGTTGATGCCCTTGTTGTTCGAGACGGCGCCCGCGACGATCACGCGCGTCGTGACGGTGACTCCGTCGGTCTCGACGACCTCGACGCGGACCTTGCCGTCGTCGATAAGCAGGAAGTCGCCCGGCTTGACGTCGTTGGGCAGGCCCTTGAACGTCGTGCCCGAGATCTCCTTGTTGCCGATGATGTCTTCGGTCGTGATCTTGAAGATGTCGCCTTCGGCGAGCTCGTAGGGACCGTTCTCGAACTTGCCGAGACGGATCTTCGGCCCCTGAAGGTCGACGAGGATGGCGACGGCGCGGCCCGCATCGTCGGCAGCGCGACGGACGTTGGCGTAGTTGTTCTCGTGCACGGAGTAGTCACCGTGGCTGAGGTTCAGACGGGCGACGTCCACTCCGGCGTCGATGAGTGCACGCACGGTCTCGTACGTGGAGGTGGCGGGGCCCAGGGTGGCGACGATTTTCGCGCGTCTCAAAGATTGCTCCAGGGTAGTGGGGGATGGAAATCAGGCGACGGTGCCGCCGCTCAGCCTACGCGGGCTGGAGACCGATAGCGACTTCATGTGGTCGCACCGGCTCGGGCAGCACGGTGGTCCCCATGAGGAATCGGTCGACGTTCGCCGCAGCCGCGCGGCCCTCGGCGATCGCCCAGACGATCAGCGACTGTCCGCGACCGGCATCGCCGGCGACGAACACGCCGGGAACCGTGGACTCGTAGCTGTCATCACGTCGGAAGGCACCGCGGTCTGTCACCTGCGGGAGGGTGTCCTCGGAGTAGCCGTCCTGCTCCGGACCGGTGAAGCCCATCGCGATCAGTACGAGATCTGCGGGGATCTCGCGCTCCGTCCCGCTCTTGGGAACCCGGCGGCCGTCGATGAACTCGGTCTCGGCGACGCGGAGCGCGCGCACCTCGCCGACATCGTTCGAGAGGAATTCGACGGTCGAGGCGAGGAAGACCCGCTCGCCGCCCTCTTCATGTGCCGAGGAGATCTCGAACAACGTCGGCATCATCGGCCAGGGCTGGTGGCCCGGCCGCTCGGTGCCTGGCTGCTTGCCGATCGCGAGGTTCGTCACGCTGATCGCGCCCTGACGGTGTGCGGTGCCGATGCAGTCCGCACCGGTGTCACCGCCGCCGATCACGATGACGTGCTTGCCCTCGGCCGTGATCTGCTCCGGCACCTTGTCACCGGCGACCGCGTGGTTCGACTCGACCAGGTACTCCATCGCGAAGTGCACTCCGTCGAGGTCGCGACCAGGGATAGACAGGTCGCGCGGAACCGTGGATCCGGTGGCGATCACGATGGCGTCGTAGCGGGCGCGCAGGTCGGCCCACGAGATGTCCTTGCCGATATCTACTCCGGCGCGGAAGCGTGTTCCCTCTTCCTGCATCTGGCGAAGGCGCGACTCGAGCTGCCCCTTCTCCATCTTGAAGTCGGGGATCCCGTAACGCAGCAGGCCGCCGATGCGGTCGTCGCGCTCGAACACCGCGACCGTGTGACCGGCGCGCGTGAGCTGCTGAGCAGCGGCGAGACCGGCAGGGCCGGACCCGACGACCGCGACGGTCTTGCCCGTCAGGCGGGCCGGTGGCTGCGGTTCGACCCAGCCCTTGGCGAACGCCTCGTCGATGATCGAGACCTCGATCTGCTTGATCGTGACAGGAGGCTGGTTGATGCCGAGCACGCAGGAGCTCTCGCACGGTGCCGGGCACAGGCGACCGGTGAACTCCGGGAAATTGTTGGTCGCGTGCAGGCGATCGATCGCCGCACGGCCCTCGCCGCGCCAGGTCAGGTCGTTCCACTCGGGGATCAGGTTGCCCAGCGGGCAGCCCTGATGGCAGAACGGCACGCCGCAGTCCATGCAGCGACCTGCCTGCCGCTTCAGGACGGCCTGGTCGCCGGGCTCGTAGACCTCTTTCCAGTCCATGATGCGCACGGGCACAGGGCGACGCGGGGGAAGCTCACGTTCTGTGACCTTCAGAAAACCTTTGGGATCAGCCACCGGTCACCTCCAGGATGCGGTTCCAGACGATGTCGCCGTCGGGGTCGATGCCCTCGGCGACTGCTTCTTCGCGCATGCTGCGGACTGCCGCGTAGTCGCGAGGAAGCACCTTCGTGAACTGGCCTGCGGTCTCATCGAACCGTGCCAGGATGTCGGAGCCGAGCGGCGAGGCCGTGCGCTCCACGTGTGCCACGATCAGGCTCCGCAGCACTTCGAGGTCGGCACGGTCGAGCGGTTCGAGCCGGAGCTCGCCGCTGCCGAGCGACTGGGCGTTGATCTTGCCGCTGTCGAGCGAGTGGATGTAGGCCACTCCCCCGGACATGCCGGCGCCGAGGTTGCGACCCGTCGAGCCGAGGATCACCGCGACGCCGCCCGTCATGTACTCGAGCGCGTGGTCGCCCACTCCCTCGACGACGGCGGTCGCGCCGGAGTTGCGCACGAGGAATCGCTCGCCGACCACGCCGGAGAGATACATGGTCCCGGACGTCGCGCCGTAGCCGATCACGTTGCCGGCGATCACGTTCTCGTGCGGAGCGATGGCAGCCCCGCGAGCGGGACGGATCGAGATGTCGCCGCCCGAGAGCCCCTTGCCGACGTAGTCGTTCGCGTCGCCCTCGAGTCGAAGCACGATCCCAGAAGGCAGGAAAGCGCCGAGCGATTGACCGGCGGTGCCGTGCAGCGTGACGTCGATGGTGCCGCTGGGAAGCCCCGCGGCGCCGTGTCGGGAGGTGACCTGGTGACCCAGCATCGTCCCGACGGCGCGTTCGGTGTTCGCGATCGGCAGCTCGACCACCACCGGTTCGCCGTTGAGGAGCGCCGGCTTGGCGATGTCGATGAGCTGCACGTCGAAGTGCTTCTCGAGCTCGTGATCCTGCGTGCGGCGGCTGCGACGCGGCTCGCTCGCCGGGAATGCCGGTCCCTCGAGCACGGGGCTCAGGTCGAGGCCCTCCGCCTTCCAGTGCTGGAGTGCGGCGTTCGCCTCGATCAGCTCGGTGCGGCCGACGATCTCATCGATCGAGCGGTAGCCGAGCTCGGCCAGGATCTCGCGCGCCTCTTCGGCGATGAACTCCATGAAGTTCACGACGAACTCCGGCTTGCCGGTGAAGCGCTCGCGGAGCACGGGGTTCTGCGTCGCGACGCCCACCGGGCAGGTGTCGAGGTGGCAGACGCGCATCATGATGCAGCCGCTGACGACGAGCGGAGCCGTCGCGAACCCGAACTCCTCCGCGCCCAGCAGAGCGCCGATGATGACATCGCGTCCCGTCTTGAGCTGGCCGTCGACCTGCACGACCACGCGATCGCGCATGCCGTTGAGCATCAGCGTCTGCTGGGTCTCGGCGAGCCCGAGCTCCCACGGCGTTCCCGCGTGCTTGAGCGAGTTCATCGGGCTCGCGCCCGTGCCGCCGTCGTGACCTGAGACCAGGATGACGTCGCTCAGAGCCTTCGCGACACCCGCCGAGACCGCGCCGATGCCCGACTGGCTGACGAGCTTCGTGTGGATCCGCGCCTCGGGGTTGGCCCGCTTCAGGTCGAAGATGAGCTGCTTCAGGTCTTCGATCGAATAGATGTCGTGGTGCGGCGGGGGCGAGATGAGTCCCACACCGGGTGTTCCGCCGCGCGTGCGCGCGACCCACGGATACACCTTCTGCGGAGGCAGCTGACCGCCCTCGCCGGGCTTCGCACCCTGGGCGAGCTTGATCTGGATGTCGTCGGCCTCGGTGAGGTACAGGCTGGTGACGCCGAAGCGTCCCGAGGCGACCTGCTTGATCGCGCTGCGGCGCTCGGGATCGAGCAGACGGTCGGCATCCTCCCCGCCCTCACCCGTGTTGGACTTGCCGCCGAGCCTGTTCATGGCGATCGCGAGAGTCTCGTGGGCCTCTTTCGAGATCGATCCGTAGCTCATCGCGCCGGTCGAGAACCGCTTGACGATCGCCGAGACCGGCTCGACCTCGTCGAGCGGCACCGGCTTGCGCGTACCGGTCCGCAGCGAGAACAGACCGCGCAGAGTCTTGAGCTCCGCCGCCTGATCGTCGACCATCCTGGTGTACTCGCGGAAGATGTCGTAGCGGCGCTCGCGTGTGGCGTGCTGCAGCTTGAACACCGTCTCCGGGTTGAAGAGGTGCGGGGAACCGTCGCGACGCCACTGGTACTCGCCACCGGTCCAGAGGCGCTCGTGAGCGCGAGCAGCCTCATCCTCCGGGTAGGCGTAGTCGTGACGAGCCTGATTCTCGATGAAGATCTCTTGGATCCCGATGCCGCCGAGCTTCGACTCGGTGCGCGTGAAGTACTTGTCGATGAACTCCTCGCTCAGACCGACGGCCTCGAAGACCTGTGCGCCGGCGTACGACGAGACGGTCGAGATGCCCATCTTCGACATGATCTTCAGCACGCCCTTGCCGAGCGCGTAGATCAGGTTGCGGACGGCCTTCTCGGGGCTGATGCCGGTGATGTAGCCGGTGCGCACCAGGTGCTCGACGGTCTCCATCGCGAGGTACGGGTTGACCGCCGACGCGCCGTATCCGATCAGCGTCGCGACGTGATGCACCTCGCGGACGTCACCCGCCTCCACGATCAGACCGACCTTCATGCGGTTCTCACGACGGATCAGGTGGTGATGGATGGCCGAGACCATGAGAAGCGAAGGGATCGGGGTCAGATCCTTGTTCGAGTCGCGATCCGACAGGATGATGAACTCGGCACCGCTCTCGATGGCCTCATCGACCTCGTCGCACATCTCGGTCAGACGCTTCTCGAGCGTGTTAGAGCCGGCGTCGAAGTGGTACAGGCCCCTGATCGTCACGCTGGAGCGATCGGGAAGAGCCTTGTCGATGTGACGGATCTTCGCGAGCTCGTCGTTGTCGATGACCGGGAAGTCGAGCGACACCGTGCGGGTGTGGTCGGGACCCCAGGTGAGCAGATTGCTCTCGGGGCCGAGACCGAGCTTCAGACTCGTCACGACCTCTTCGCGGATCGAGTCGAGCGGCGGGTTGGTCACCTGCGCGAACTGCTGAGTGAAGTAGTCGAAGAGCAGGCGGGGACGCTTGCTGAGGACCGCGATCGGAGTGTCGGATCCCATCGCGCCGAGAGGCTCGACACCGTTCTGGCCCATCGGGGTCAGCAGGATGCGCACCTCCTCCTCCGTGTAGCCGAAGGTGCGTTGACGGCGGGTGATCGATGCGGGCGGGTGCACGATGTGCTCACGCTCGGGGAGGTCCGCGAGCCGCACGGAACCGGCATCCAGCCATTCCTGCCACGGGTGCATGGTCGCGAGATCGTGCTTGATCTCCTCGTCTTCGATGATGCGTCGCTGCGACGTGTCGACGAGGAACATCTTGCCGGGCTGCAGGCGTCCGCGACGCTTGATCCGCTCGGGTTCGAAGGTGAGCACACCGGTCTCCGAGCCGATGACGATGAGGCCGTCGGTCGTCTCGGTCCAGCGCCCGGGGCGGAGCCCGTTGCGGTCGAGGGTCGCGCCGACGACGGTGCCGTCGGTGAAGATGAGCGCCGCGGGGCCGTCCCAGGGCTCCATCTGGTTCGAGTGGTACTCGTAGAACGAACGAAGCTCCGGAGAGATGTCGGACTGCTTCTCGTATGCCTCGGGGACCATCATCATGATGGCGTGCGGCAGGCTGCGACCGGTGAGGGTGAGCAGCTCGAGCACCTCGTCGAACGACGCGGAGTCGCTGGCACCGTCGGTGCAGATCGGCAGCAGCGGCGCGACATCGCCCAGCAGCTCGGATTCGAGCTGCGACTGGCGAGCGCGCATCCAGTTGCGGTTGCCGCCGACCGTGTTGATCTCGCCGTTGTGCGCGAGCATGCGCAGCGGTTGAGCGAGCGGCCAGGAGGGGAACGTGTTCGTGGAGTAGCGGGAGTGCACGACCGCGAGCTCGGACATGAAGCGCTCGTCCTGCAGGTCGGGGTAGAACGGCTCGAGCTGCAGCGTCGTGACCATGCCCTTGTAGCCGAGAGTGCGGGCGGACAGCGTCACGAAGTAGGCGCCGAGCTCGTGACCGGCGCGTTTGCGCAGTCGGTATGCGACGCGGTCGAGGGCGATGCCGGTCAGCGGGGCGTCCGAGTGCGTCGCTCCCCCGGCGCTCACGAAGAGCTGCTCGAAGGCGGGACGCGCCTCGTCGGCGAGCTTTCCGAGGTTGTCGTTGACCGTCGGAACCTCGCGCCAGCCGAGGACGCGGAGTCCCTCCGAGCGGGCGATCTTCTCGATGCCGGCCTTCTGCTGGCGGCGCTCGCTGGAATCGCGCGGCAGGAATGCCAGGCCCGCGGCGTACTCGCCGACCGGGGGCAGTTCGAAGTCGGTGACGGCGCGCAGGAACGCGTCCGGCATCTGCGTCAGGATGCCCGCGCCGTCTCCGGTGCCGGCATCCGAGCCGATCGCCCCGCGGTGCTCCAGGTTGCGCAGCGCTTCGAGCGCGAGCGCGATGATGTCGTGGCCCGCCTCGCCGCGGAGGGTCGCGACCATGGCGAGGCCGCAGGCGTCCTTCTCGAACGCCGGGTTGTACATGCCCTGCTTCGGGGGGTAAGCGCCGGAAGCGCCGTAGGGAGGCTGAAAATACACCAGTACCGTCCTCAGATCTTCGGATGACCCGGGGGCGTCATTGGCCGGGTGGATGCGATGGGGTCCGCACGGACCGGTGGGCTATCGAGCGCCTTCCGAGTCCGTGGGAGCGGTGCTTGTGGCGCTGGCTCCTGCGGCGACTTCTTCGGACGGAGGCTCACTCACGTCCACGAAATCGGAGGGATTGTTCTGCGATTCTACATCAGCGTCGAGGTCCTTCCGGCCGCGGCCGGGCTGGTAGGGCGACGGCTCGAGACCGGGGTGACGGCGAGACTGGACGATGAGGATCGCGATGCCCACGATGATGCCGATGATGGCGGCCCACACGTTGCTGCGGAGACCCAGGATGATCTCGCTCGGATCGATGCGGATCGACTCCCAGACCACACGTCCGGCGCTGTACCAGATGAGGTAAATGGCGAAGAGCTTTCCCCACTGGAACGCGGTCGCCTTGCGGCTCAGCCAGAGCAGCACGATCACGCCGAGACCGTTCCAGATCACCTCGTACAGGAACGTGGGGTGGAAGAGCGTGCCCTCGGGAAGGCCGGGAGGGAACGCGGAGTTGTCGGAGGGGATCTCGAGGCCCCACGGCAGGTCGGTGGGCAGACCGTAGAGCTCGTTGTTGAACCAGTTGCCGAAACGGCCCATGGCCTGTGCGAGCAGGAGCCCGGGTGCCAGTGCGTCGGCGAAGGTCCAGAAGCGGATGCCGGTCCAGCGGCATCCGAGGTACGCGCCCACTGCGCCGCCGATGAGGGCGCCGAAGATGGCGATACCGCCCTCCCAGATGGCCCAGACGGATCCGGGTTCGAAGGGATTCCAGGTGTTCCTGCCCTCGCCGAAGTAGAAGTTCGGGTGGGTCAGGACGTGGAAGATGCGCGCGCCGATGATGGCCAGCGGAACGGCGAGGATCGAGATGTCGATCACGACCCACGGCTCTGCACCGCGCTTGGTGAGGCGGTGGTTGGTCAGCAGTACCGCCGCGATGATGCCGGCGATGATGCAGAGCGCGTAGAAGTGGATCCGGAGCGGGCCGAGGTCGATGTAGGAGACCGTGGGGCTCGGGATGCTGGCGAGCACGCCGCTGAAGGTGCTGTGGAGCGCGAGGGACATGAGTGCGATTCTAGTTCTCGTGTACGGGGCGTGCCGACGACGTGCCGACCGCCAGGTTTCGGGTGACCTCTGCGAGGGCGGGGATGCCGCCGTCGCGGAGGGCGCGGACGAGTGCGGTGCCGACGATGGCGCCGTCCGCGTATTCGGAGACTCCGGCGATCTGCTCGGCGGTCGAGATGCCGATCCCGACGCAGGCGCGGATGTCGCCGTGCTCGCGAAGGCGTCCGACCAGGGTGCGCGCAGCGCGGTCGAGCTCGGTGCGCTCACCGGTGATGCCCATGGTCGAGACGGTGTAGACGAAGCCGGTGGACGACTTCACGACGAGGTCGAGGCGCTCGTCGGTCGAGGTGGGCGCGGCGAGGAAGACGCGGTCGAGGCCCGTGCGCTCGCTCGCTGCGATCCACTCCCCTGCCACGTCAGGGGTGATGTCGGGCGTGATCAGGCCCGCTCCCCCCGCGGCCAGCAGGTCGTCCGCATAGCGGTCGACGCCGTACTGGAACACCGGATTCCAGTACGTCATGACCAGGACGGGCACATCGGTGGCGTCGGTGATCGCGCGCACGGCCGTGAAGAGGTCCTTCATCTTGAAGCCGTTCGCGAGAGCCGCGGTGGTCGCCTCCTGGATCACGGCGCCGTCCATCACCGGGTCGCTGTAGGGCGGTCCGAGCTCGATGATGTCGACGCCGTTCTCGGCGAGGGCGATGGCGGCACGGATGCTCGTCTCGAGGTCGGGGTAGCCGACGGGGAGGTATCCGACGAAGGCGCTGCGGCCCGCGTCATGGGCGGCGGCGATCGCCTGTTCGACGCGGCTCACAGCTCCGGCTCCCCCTTCGACGCGGCTGCTTCGGCGTCGCTCTCGTCGGCGACATCGTGCGCGAGCGCCTCGGCGTCGTAGAGGTCGAAGTAGCGGGCTGCTGTGTCCATGTCCTTGTCGCCGCGACCCGACAGGCAGATCGCGAGCACGGCGTCCGGACCCATCTCACGTCCGAGGCGCAGGGCGCCCGCGAGGGCGTGGGCGGACTCGATGGCGGGGATGATGCCTTCGGTGCGGCTCAGCAGGCGCAGCGCCTGCATGGCCTCGTCGTCGGTCGCCGGGATGTACTCGGCGCGACCGATGTCGGCGAGCCAGGAGTGCTCCGGGCCCACGCCCGGGTAGTCGAGACCTGCGGAGATCGAGTGCGACTCGACCGTCTGGCCGTCTTCGTCCTGGAGGACGTAGGTCTTCGCGCCGTGCAGGATGCCGGGACGCCCACGCTCGATGGAGGCCGCGTGGCGAGGTGTGTCGACGCCGTCGCCGGCCGCCTCGACTCCGTAGAGCTTCACGCCGGCGTCGTCGAGGAACGCATCGAACATTCCGATCGCGTTCGAGCCGCCTCCGACGCACGCGATGACCGCGTCAGGCAGTCGGCCGACCTCGTCGAGCAGCTGCTGGCGAGCCTCTTCGCCGATGATCTTCTGGAAGTCCCGAACCATCGCGGGGAACGGGTGCGGCCCCGCCGCGGTGCCGAAGATGTAGTTGGTCGTCTCGACGCTCGCCACCCAGTCGCGGTACGCGTCGTTGATCGCGTCCTTCAGCGTGCGCGATCCGGAGGTGACCGCGATCACCTCGGCGCCGAGCAGTCGCATCCGCGCGACGTTGAGCGCCTGGCGCTCGGTGTCGACCTCGCCCATGTAGATGGTGCAGTCGAGGCCGAAGAGAGCGGCAGCGGTAGCCGTGGCGACGCCGTGCTGGCCTGCCCCCGTCTCGGCGATCACGCGGGTCTTGCCGAGGCGCTTCGTCAGCAGCGCCTGCCCCAGCACGTTGTTGATCTTGTGCGAGCCGGTGTGGTTGAGGTCCTCGCGCTTGAGGAACACTCGCGCTCCGCCGGCGTGCTCGGCGAACCGGGCGACCTCGGTGAGCGGCGACGGGCGCCCGGCGTAGGAGCTGAGCAGAGACGCCAGCTCGTCGCGGAAGACCGGATCGACGATCGCGTCGGCGTATGCCGCCGAGAGCTCGTCGATCGCGGCGATCAGCGACTCGGGCATGTAGCGTCCGCCGTAGTCGCCGAACAGTGGACCGTGCTGGTCTCGCAGGCTCATCACGCCTCCAGGAAGCTCTTGAGTGTGGCGACCGGGTCGCCCGTGACGAGCGCCTCCCCGATCAGGACGACGTCAGCGCCCGCTGAGCGGTAGTGCCTGACGTCTTCAGGTGTGAGGACCGCGGATTCCGCGATCTTGACCGCGGTCTCAGGGATCCGGTCGACGAGACGGCCGAAGAGATCGCGGTCGAGCTCGAGGGTCTTCAGGTCGCGCGCATTGACGCCGATCAGCGATGCCCCGAGATCGATCGCGACCTCGAGCTCGTCGGCCGAGTGCGTCTCGACGAGCGGCGTCATGCCGAGCTCGGTGATGAAGCCGAAGAGCTCACGGAGCACATGCGGCTCGAGCCCCGCGACGATCAGCAGCACGAGATCGGCACCGGCGGCTCGTGCTTCGAGGACCTGATATCGATTCGCGATGAAGTCCTTGCGCAGCACGGGAAGGGACACGCGCGCGGTGACAGCTTCGAGATCGGCGAGGCTGCCGCCGAACCGGCGTTCCTCGGTCAGGACGCTGATCGCCGACGCGCCGCCCGTCTCGTACAGCGACGCCTGGAAAGCGGGATCCGGGATCTCGGCCAGGGCGCCACGCGACGGGCTCGCGCGCTTCACCTCGGCGATGATCTTCACGCGCTCGGCGGGAGCGAGGAACGCCAGGGCGTCCTTGGCGGCGGGGCGTGCGAGAGCATCGCGTTCCACCTCGGCCAGTGGCCTGGTGAGAGCGCGACGCTCAGCGTCTGCGACTGCGCCGGCCGTGAGGTCGGCGAGCACCATTAGTGCGCCTTCGGCGAGTACTTGGGGCCCTTCACGCCGTAGCCGGCCCTCGCGAGCAGCCAGCCCACGAGAGCGCCGATCGGGATGATGGCCGCGCCGACCCAGATCAGGGCGACCCAGACGGGGCTGAACTCGGCGAGGCAGAACGCCAGCGTGCCGATCGTGAAGCCGGCGAGCATGATGATGACGCCCGTCCATGCGGCAGGCGAGTGTCCGTGGCCGGGGTCAGCGATCGGGTTGGTCATGGTCTCCTCCGGGGGACGACGTGCTGGTTCGGGTCAAGTCTATCGGGGTCATCGCGTCGGGTCGGTTCCGCGAGACAGGTCGTCCCACGAATCGATCGCGTCCACGGGGCCGGCGGTCGCGTCCACATGTGCGGCATCGGTGCGGTAGCGGCGGCCGCCGCGCTTCCAGCGGCGCCACGTGATGAGCACGACGAGGGATGCCGCGAGCAGGATGACCCAGCCGATGAGCGTCATGACGGGCCAGGCGGAGAGCTCGATGCCGGCGACCACGTCCGTGATCGCCGAGCTCCCGGCGAGACCGGTCGTCTCGGTGACGGTGGGGCCGACAGCGCTCAGCGGCTCGGTCAGCACCAACTGGAGCGTCGTCCACCCGAGGAAGAGCGCGGCAGCGGTGGCGAGCACGCCGAAGATCAGCCGGAGCACGGGACCGACGATCGAGAGCGCGATGCCGAGCGCCAGCACGGCGAGGCTGAGAGGCGCGAGCAAGGGCAGCGCGGACGCCCCTGGCACGAGGATCGCCTCTCCCGCATCGGTGCGCGCGACGGTCAGCCAGGTCTGCGTCGACGAGATGATGCCGATCGCACCGGAGAGGAGGAACCCCGAGACGGCGATCGACCGGCCTCTGCGTGCGAGCGTCATTCTGCGGAGCCCCCCTCGACGGCCTGCAGGTCGGTCGTGTCGAAGCAGGTGCGCGTGCCCGTGTGACAGGCCGGTCCCGTCTGGTCGACACGAAGCAGGATCGCATCGCCGTCGCAGTCGAGCCGCGCCTCGTGCACCACCTGGATGTTGCCCGAGGTGTCGCCCTTGCGCCAGTACTCCCGGCGGGATCGAGACCAGTAGACCGCACGTCCGGTGGTGAGGGTACGTCGCAGCGCCTCGGCATCCACCCAGGCGAGCATCAGGACCTCTGCAGTGTCCCACTGCTGCACGATCACCGGTGCGAGACCGTCGTCATTGAAGGCGACCTGCGCGATGCGCTCTTCGACGTCGCTCATCGGACGAGCACTCCTTCCGCACGCAGTGCATCCTTCACGTCGCCGACCGTGAGCGCGCCGGTGTGGAACACGCTGGCTGCCAGAACCGCATCCGCCCCGGCCTTGATCGCCGGAGCGAAGTCTGCGGCCTTGCCTGCTCCGCCCGACGCGATCACGGGCACCGAGGCTGCCTCGCGCATCAGCTTCACCAGCTCGAGATCGAAGCCGTCTCGCGTGCCGTCGGCATCGATCGAGTTGACGAGCAGCTCGCCCGCGCCGCGTTCAGCGGCCTCTCGCGCCCAGTCGAGTGCGTCGAGGGTGGTCTGCGTGCGTCCGCCGTGGGTGGTGACCACGAAGCCGGATGCGGTCGTGTCGGCCCGCTTGACATCGAGCGACAGCACGAGCACCTGCGCCCCGAAGCGGTCGGCGATCTCGCCGATCAGCTCGGGGCGCGCGATCGCAGCGGAGTTCACACCGACCTTGTCGGCTCCGACGGACAGCAGGCGGGACACGTCGTCGACGCTGCGGACTCCCCCGCCGACCGTCAGCGGCACGAACACCTGCTCGGCGGTGCGCTGGACGACGTCGTAGGTCGTCGCGCGTGCATCGACCGTCGCGGTCACGTCGAGGAAGGTGATCTCATCGGCGCCCTGCGCCGCGTAGTGGCGGGCAAGCTCGACCGGGTCGCCCATGTCGCGCAGGTTCTCGAAGTTGACTCCCTTGACGACGCGGCCGGCGGCGACGTCGAGGCAGGGGATGACGCGACTCGCGAGCGCCATCAGAGCCTCGCGTTGTGGATCGCCGTGACGAGGATCGCTCGGGCACCGAGAGCGTAGAGCGCATCCATCACGGGGTTGACCCGCGCGCGGGCCACCATGACCCGCACCGCGACCCACTCGGGGTCGCGCAGGGGCGAGACGGTGGGAGACTCGATGCCGCCGGCGATCTTCACGGCGTCGTCGAGCAGAGCGAGCGGCAGGTCGTAATCGATCATCACGAACCGGCGGGCCACCATGACGCCGCGGAGACGGCGGAGAAGCGTCTCGGATCCCTCGGCATCCTGCGGACCGGCGATCAGCACGGCCTCGGACTGCAGGATCACGGGACCGAAGACGTCGAGCCCCGCTTGACGCAGTGTCGTGCCCGTCTCGACGACGTCAGCCACGGCGTCGGCCACACCGAGGCGCACGGCGGACTCCACCGCACCGTCGAGCGGCACGAGGTCGACCGCGATTCCGCGCTCATCGAGGAACGCGTCGACGAGACCCGGATACGACGTCGCGATGCGCAGACCGTCGAGCTCGGACACCTCGGTGTAGCGCCCCGAGGGCGCGGCGAAGCGGAAGGTCGAGCCGGCGAAGCCGAGCGCCTCGATCTCGCGCGCGCCGGGCATGCGGGCGTCGAGAAGCAGGTCGCGACCCGTGATGCCGACATCGATGGCGCCGGAGCCGACGTACGTCGCGATGTCCTTCGGACGGAGGTAGAAGAACTCGACGTCGTTGTCGCTGTCGACGACGTGGAGCGTCTTGGGGTCACGGCGACCGGCGTAGCCGGCCTCCGCGAGCATGTCGGCGGCCGTCTCGGAGAGAGAGCCCTTGTTGGGAACAGCAATGCGCAGCATGGGATGCCTTCAGATCGAAGCGAGTGGGGCGGAGCGCTTCACAGATGTCGGTAGACGTCCTGCAGGCTCAGGCCCTTCGCGAGCATCATCACCTGCACGTGGTAGAGCAGCTGCGAGATCTCTTCTGCAGCGGCCTCGTCGGACTCGTACTCGGACGCCATCCAGACCTCGGCAGCCTCCTCGACGATCTTCTTGCCGATCGTGTGCACGCCGCCGTCGAGCTCTGCAACCGTGCCTGATCCCTCGGGGCGGGTCTCGGCCTTGACGCTGAGCTCGGCGAACAGCTCGTCGAAAGTCTTCACGATTCCAGGCTAGCGGCTCTGGCGCGGTCTCTGAGCCGGGTGACGGCCGCCTCGACGTCGTCGGCGCCGTAGACCGCGGATCCTGCGACGAAGGTGTCTGCGCCGGCGGCGGCCGCCGCCTCGATCGTCGCATCGGAGATCCCGCCGTCGACCTGCAGCCAGACGTTCGACCCTCGCCGCTTCGCCTCGTCGGCGAGAGCGCGCAGCTTCGGCATCGTCTCGGGCATGAATCCCTGCCCGCCGAACCCTGGTTCGACGGTCATCACGAGGATCTGGTCGAACTCCTCGAGCACGCTGTAGAGACCGTCCGCGGGGGTGTCCGGCTTGATCGCCACTCCGGCCCTCGCCCCGATGCTGCGCAGAGTGCGGGCCAGCGAGATCGGATCGGCGGCGGCCTCGAGGTGGAACGTGACGCTCGCGGCACCGAGCTCCGCATACGCGGGAGCCCACCGCTCGGGGTCGGTGATCATCAGGTGCACGTCGAGCGGGATCGGGCTGGTCGCCTGGATCCGCTCGACCATCTGCGGCCCGAACGTGAGGTTCGGGACGAAGTGGTTGTCCATGACGTCGACATGCGCGAAGTCGGCAGTGGCGATCTTGGCGAGATCACGCTGCATGTTCACGAAGTCGGCGGCCAGGATGCTGGGGTTGATGCGCGGTGCGCGGGGCAGGTCCACTCTCTAGTCTCCTTGCTCGGCGCTGGCGTCGCGCTGATCGGTGTCGGCTCGTCGGAGGAGCGCGAGGAACATCGCATCGGTCCCGTGCCGGTGTGGCCACAGCTGGACCCGCCCGGTGCCGTCGCTGCCGAGATCGATCGGTGAGGTCACGACACCCTCGAGGACCGCACGCGCATCGAGCTCGGTGATGTCGGTGCGGCCACGGAGCACCTCCTGGACGACGCCCGTCGTCTCGGCGAGATGCGGCGAGCAGGTCGCGTACGCGACGATGCCGCCGGGCGCCAGCGCGTCGAGGGCCGCCGAGAGCAGTTCGACCTGCAGCGGCACCAGCTCGGCGACATCACCGGGGGTCTTGCGCCATCTCGCCTCGGGCCGCCGCCGGAGAGCCCCGAGTCCCGTGCACGGCGCATCGACGAGGATGCGATCGAACTGGCCCGCGTGGGAGGTGCCGAACGTGCGGCCGTCCTCTTCATGAACCACGACATCGGCGGGCACGGCGCGCAGGGCGTTGCGGACGAGTCGCGCACGGGTGGGCACCACCTCGTTCGCCTCCAGCGACACATCGTGCTGTCGCGCGACCGCCGCGAGCAGCGCCGTCTTGCCGCCGGGGCCTGCGCACAGGTCGAGCCAGCGTTCGCCGGAACGGATCGGCGCAGCGTCGGCGAGAGCCAGTGCGACGAGCTGCGACCCTTCATCCTGCACACGCACCGTGCCGCCCGAGGAGGCGATCACGTGGTGCGGGTCGCCGCCCGGAGATCCGTAGGCCGTCGGCGCATACGGTCGACGTGGCTCCCCGGGCTCGGCGAGGCCGGGCAGAGCGACGAGAGTGACCTCCGGCGAGGCGTTGTCGGCGTCGAGGAGGTCGTCGAGCTCCTCGACGCGACCTTCAGCGGCCAACGCGCGACGCAGGGCACGGATGACCCAGACGGGGTGAGCGGAGCGCAGCGCCAGCCGCTCGTCGTCCGACCGCGCGGAGGACTCGATGCGCTGCTCCCACTCCCCCGGCGTCTCGCGGGAGATTCGCCTCAGCACGGCGTTCGCGAAGCTGGATGCACCGCGGCCCTGGGTGGCGGCGACGATGTTCACCGACTCGTTGACGGCCGCGTGCGACGCGACGCGGGTCGCGAGCAGCTGATGGGTCGCGAGTCTCAGCGCGTCGAGCACACCGGCGTCGATCTCCTCGACAGGCCTGTCGGCGGCCGCGGCGATGATCGCGTCATACGTTCCGCGGCGTCGCAGTGTGCCGTAGGCGAGTTCTGTGGCGAGAGCGGCGTCCTGTGGAGTGAGTCCTGCGTCCGCGATCGCGGCCGGAAGGATCAGGTTCGCGTAGGCATCCGATTCCGACACCGCCCGCAGCACGTCGTAGGCCACGCGCCGCGCAGGCTGCACCGTGCGCTGCGGCGCCGTGCGCTGCGGGCCGCGGGACTGTCCGTCGCGCTTCCCGCCCCGAGCCTGGCCGTCACGTGGACGCTGATCGCGCGGCGTGCTCGGTCCCGAACGGGATCCGCGGCCGGACTCGCCGCGACGCGGCTCGCGACGTGCGCCGTCGTCCTGCCGCCCGCTCATGCGCCGGCTCGCAGGTTCTCGGTGTCGCGCTGCCCGCGCCACCAGTCGACCGCGCTCATCGCGCCCTTGCCCGAGGGCTGCACCCGCGTGACCGCGAGCGGGGCCGAGGCCGTTCCGATGAGGAGAGCGGACTTGGTCGCGGTGAACGCGCCCGGCGCGAGGGCGACGTCGCTTTCCGAGGGAGTGGCCTCCAGCACCTTGAGGCGGATCCCGTCGACGGTCGTGTGGGCGCCCGGTTCGGGGGTGACTCCACGGAACCGCGCGAACACCTCGCTGAGCGGGCGGGTCCAATCGAGCAGACCATCGTCGAGAGTCAGCTTCGGGGCCAGCGACGCCTCCCCCTCCTGGGGCACAGCGCGCGCAGTGCCGTCGGCGATGGCCGCGACCACTTCCGCCGTCAGTTCGGCGCCATCGAGAGCGAGTGCGTCGAGTGCGGCATCCGCCGTCGCCTCGGGAGCGACCGCGACGACCCGCGTCGCGAAGACATCACCGGCATCGAGCGCGGGAACGAGCTGGAACACACTGGCACCCATCTGCGCATCGCCGTTGATCAGTGCGCGCTGCACGGGTGCGGCACCGCGCCACTGCGGGAGGAGCGAGAAATGCAGATTGATCCAGCCCTTCGACGGTGTGGAGAGCAGCGGCTCGCGAACGAGTCCGCCGTACGCCACGATCACACCGAGCTCGACATCGAGCGCGGTGATGGCGGCCGTCGCGTCGTCGTCGAGACGAGCCGCCTTGATGACCGGCAGTCCGAGCTCGTCGGCGGCGTGAGCGACAGGCGACGGCGTGAGCACCCGCTTGCGGCCCAGCGGCGCGTCCGGGCGGGTGACGACCGCAGCGATGTCGTGCTCGGCCGCGAGGCGGCGGAGTGTGGGGACGGCTGCCGACGGTGTGCCGGCGAAGACGAGACGCATGAAGGTGCTCCGGAGGGATGCGGGGGTGGATCGGGTGAAATCGGAGCGCGAGGTGGTTCTTCGCGTTCAGAGTTCCGGATCGAGGATATCGAGTCGAACCGTGAGGGCGCTCCGAGTCGACTTGCCCTTGCCCCGCCGGTTGCTGACCGCTTCGGCGACGACCGCGGCCCGCAACGTGGTGGCGACCCTGGCACCCGCGCTGTAGTCGAACCGGATCAGGGCCCTGACACGCGGCGGGTAGTCGTCAGACTCGATCGGCACCGGGCCGAGTACCGCGTCGGAGGGCAGAGCGAGCTCCTGCAGCGACGCCAGCGCTCTCGCCACGGATGCCGTCGACCCCTCGACCAGCGCGACCCTCGCAGCCGGCGGCATGTGCAACGGCGCACGTTCGGAGAGCTCGGTCCTCGCATAGGCGGACTGGCTCCAGGTGGCAAGCGCTCGCGCGATCGCTCCGTCGACGCCGACCAGATGGATGGGAGCACCGGGAGCCGCGAGTGCAGCCGCGTTCGACCACCAGCGCAGACAGGACTCGCCGATCCGCAGGTCGGGGGCCTGGAGCATCCTCGGTCCGTCGAGCAGGACCACGGCACGGTATCCGCCCTCCGCCAGCGGCTCGGCCCCCCGTGTCGCGACGACGAGGGCCGGCTTGTCGGCGACGCGCTCGACCGGATGAGCGCTGTCTGCCACGATGACCCGGATTCCGGGGAACGCCTTGCCCAGCTCATCCGCCGTCCGCTCGCTGCCCGAGGACGCGAGGCGCAGCTTGGTCGACGAGCACGCCGGGCACGCCCACGCTCGGGCTCCCCTGCCGCACCAGGCGCACACCGGCACGGCACCACGGTGCTTGGCTCCGAGCGGTCCGCCGCAGTGGGCGCACCATGCAGGCGCCCGGCATTCGGCGCAGACCAGCGACGGGGCGAACCCCGGTCGAGACACCTGCACCAGCACCGGTCCCTCGGCTGCGGCATTGCGCGCGGAGAGGAACGCGGACGACGGCATCCGCTGTGCAGTCGGAGCATCCATCTCCTGGGGTGTGCTGAGGATCACGCGCGGCAGCACCCGACGCGCGGCCCGGACATCCTGCAGCCATCCGTGGGCGACGAGGCGTTCGACGTCGGTGGTGCGGGTGTGGCCGACGAACAGCAGTGCGGATCCCTCCTGCTCCTGACGGAGGAGAGCAGCGTCCCGTGCGTTGATGTACGGCGCGAGCGGCTCGCCGAGGAGAGGATCGCCGTCGTCCCACACAGCGACGACGCCCGCACGAACCGGCGCGTACACCGCAGAACGATTGCCCACCACGATGCACGGCGCGTCCTCGAGCGAGCGGAGGAACGCGCGGTACCGATCGGGGTTCGTCTGGCGCGAGTCGAAGCGCACGACGGCCTGGTCAGGGACATACGAGCCGAGAGCGGCGAGCAGCTGATCGAGGTCGCGGTGGTCAGGCACGACGAGAACACTGGAGTGGCCCGCTGCCAGCGTCCGCGCCGCTGCGGACGCGAGAAGAGCCGCCCACCCGGGATCGTCATGATGGCGCACGGGGATCGCCTCGACCGCGGCCCGGCCGCCCGCATCGAGCACATCGGAGAGCGAGTCGTAGGACGCGATCAGCTCGGATGCGGCCGAGAGTGCTTCGTCTGATGGGGCGAGCTCCGGGGAGTCGTCGCTCCAGGCCTTCTCCACCCGCACCTGGCGCTTCGGGATGACGAGCCGCAGGACGTCGGAGGCGGAGCCCGCAGCGCGATCGGCGGCGCGGCGCGCGAGGCGGTAGAGACGCTCCGGAAGCACCGCCACAGGGGATACGACGCTGTCGACCTCGGACAGTGGCCTGTCGCCATCGTGTTCGGTGTCGAGTTCGACGACGTAGCCGTCGATGACACGACCGGCGGTACGCAGGGGCACACGCACGCGCACGCCCAGAGGGACGTCTCCGAGCTCCGCAGGCACGGCGTAGTCGAAGAGACGATCCAACTGTGGAAGCGGCGAGTCCAAGAGCACGCGCGCGATCCTCCGACTCTGCGATGTCAGAGGAGAAGGGACGCCATCAGGCATGCGGCCCTCAGAGTCCTGCAGCGCGCCGCAGCTCTTCCGCGCGGTCGGTGCGCTCCCACGTGAACTCCGGCAACTCCCGTCCGAAGTGCCCGTAGGCGGCGGTCTGCGCGTAGATCGGGCGCAGGAGGTCGAGCTGCTCGATGATCGCCTGGGGACGCAGATCGAAGACCTCGTCGATGGCGCGCGTGATCACCTCGTCGGACACCTTGCCGGTGCCGAATGTCTCGACGTAGAGACCGACCGGACGAGCGACCCCGATCGCGTAGGCGACCTGGACCTCGAGACGGTCGGCGAGTCCTGCGGCGACCGCGTTCTTGGCCACCCAGCGCGTGGCATAGGCGCCGGAGCGGTCGACCTTCGACGGATCCTTGCCGCTGAAGGCACCGCCACCATGTCGCGCCGCTCCGCCGTAGGTGTCGATGATGATCTTGCGTCCGGTGAGTCCGGCATCGCCCTTGGGGCCGCCCGTCACGAACGGACCGGCGGGGTTGATGTAGTACGTGAGGTCGCCGAGATCGAGCCCCGTGGAGGCCAGGATCGGATCGATCACGTGCTCGCGCACCTGAGCCTTGAGGTCGTCCTGCGAGATGTCGGGGTGGTGCTGGGTCGACAGCACGACGGCATCCACGGTCTTGGGGGTGAAGCCCTCATATCCGAGAGTGACCTGGGTCTTGCCGTCCGGGCGCAGGAACGGCAGCGCACCCGATCGTCGGACCTCGCTGAGCCGCTCCGCGATGCGATGCGCGGTCCACGCAGCCATGGGCATGAGCTGCGGGGTCTCGTTCGTCGCGAAGCCGAACATGATGCCCTGGTCGCCAGCGCCGAGGCCGTCGAGAGGATCGATGGAGCCGCCGTCGCGGTGCTCCTGGGCGTTGTCGACGCCGTGGGCGATGTCGGTCGACTGCTCTCCCACCGAGATGCTCACACCGCAGGAGTCTCCGTCGAAGCCGGTCTCGCTCGAGGTGTAGCCGATGCCGTTGACCACCTGGCGGACGATCGTCGGGATGTCGACGTACGCCTCGGTGCGGATCTCGCCGGCGACGTGGACGAGACCGGTGGTCACCAGCGTCTCGACGGCCACCCGGGAGCCGGGGTCTTTCGCGATGAGTCCGTCGAGGATGCTGTCCGAGATCTGGTCGCAGATCTTGTCGGGGTGCCCCTCGGTGACGGACTCGGACGTGAACAGACGCAGCGCGCTCATCAGGGCTCCAGAACGGAATCGGACAGCAGGAAGGGGGTGGCTCCCATGATGGACCGCACCGCCGACATCAGTCGGCGGTGCGGTCATCGGACGTCACTCGGCGTGACGGAGGCGGAGCTTGTCCTCGTTGATCTCGTGCAGAGCGATGGTCAGCGGCTTGTCCTCGACGGACGAGTCGACGAGCGGCCCGACGTTGTCGAACAGGTTGCCCTCGTGGAGGTCGGAGTAGTAGTCGTTGATCTGACGGGCGCGCTTGGCGGCGTAGATCACGAGCTCGTACTTCGAGTCGACCCGGTCGAGCAGGTTGTCGATGGGGGGATCGATGATTCCGTTGGTGTGGTGTCCGGCCATGGTGGGACCTCCTGATCAGGCGACGGGATCGTCGCGAAGACGGTGATGCGGGCGCGCGAAGACGCTCAGCGCGCAGAGCTCGAAGACAATTCTACGACCTCCGCGGCCGCAGCGGCGACGTCCTCGTTCACGATGAGGTGGTCGAACTCGTTCTGCGCCGCCAATTCGACCTTCGCGGTGCGCAGTCTGCGAGCTCGTTCCTCCGCGCCCTCCGTGCCTCGTCCGACCAGCCGCTGGACGAGTTCGTCCCAGGTCGGAGGCAGCAGGAAGATGAGCGTGGCTGCAGGCTCCGCCTTGCGCACCTGGCGCGCGCCCTGCAGGTCGATCTCGAGCAGCACGGTCTTGCCTGCAGCGAGAGCGGCGTCGATCGGAGCCCGCGGCGTGCCGTAGCGCGACTTGTTGTGGACGACGGCGTACTCCAGGAGTTCGTCGTCGGCGATCAGCCGGTCGAACTCCGCATCGTCGACGAAGTAGTAGTGCACGCCGTCGATCTCGCCAGGTCGCGGTGCGCGCGTCGTCGCCGAGACCGACAGATGGATCTCGGGGTTGTGCTCACGGATGTGGGCGGCGACGGTACCTTTGCCGACTGCCGTGGGCCCGGCGAGCACGAGCAGACGGCTTCGTGCGCCACGCGGCTCGAGCAGAGGGAAGCGCGCGTCGAGCCACTGCGAGAGCGCCACCCGCTGGCGGACGCCGAGCCCTCCCAGTCGCTTGACCGGCGAGATGTGCAGCTCTGCCAGGATGCGGTCGCGCTTGCCCGCGCCGATCGCGGGGAGAGCGAGCAGGAAGTCGGTGATGCGCATGGACCCCTCGACCGAGTCCGGGTCTGCGGTCGCCCGCTCGAGCACGGCCTGCGGTGTCACGACACGCGTGGTCAGATCGCGCTTGAGCGATGCGCGGGCGCGGCGTCGTTCGACCGCCTTGCGTGCGGCGGCAGCGCGGTCGACCTCGGGGACGGGACGGGACTCAGCCACGGCCGGCCTCCCTGTACTCTGCGACGCGGGCGTCGATGGCGGCGGCGAGACCGGCGGGTCCGGCCGAGAGGATGCTGCGGCTCTCGCTCGCGATGACGGCGGCGCTCATCGAACCGAACCGGCGGTGCAGGTCTGACGGCGTCGCACCCTGCGTGCCGAATCCCGGAGCGAGGATGGGTGCCACCGGTGCGAAGGCGGCGATGCCGGCATCCGTCCAGTCCACGGTCGCGCCGATGACGAAGCCGAAGCTCCCCCACTCCCCTGCGGGCGTGTGCTCGGTGTTGCGCGCCGAGACGACCGAGACGATGTCAGCCGAGACGGCACGGCCGGTCTCGGAGATCGAGCGCTGCAGCACCTCGGCTTCGGGGTTGCTCGTGGCAGCCAGCACGAACAGACCCTTGTCGTGCTGATCGGCGAGGGCGAAGGCGCCGTCGAGCGCGCCGACACCCAGGAACGGGTTCACGGTGAGGGCGTCGGCCTCGAGCGGAGACCCCGGGGTGAGCCAGGCAGCCGCGTAGGCGTCCATGGTCGACCCGATGTCGCCGCGCTTGGCATCCGCGATCACGAGGAGGCCGGCGTCCCTCGCAGCCGCGATGACCTCTTCGAGCGCCGCGAATCCTGCGGATCCGAAGCGCTCGAAGAACGACACCTGAGGCTTCACGATCGCGGCACGGCCCGCCGCGGCCTCGACCGTGCGCAGCCCGAACTCCCGGACGCCCGAGGCGTCGTCGCCGAGGCCCCAGGATCCGAGCAGGGCGGCGTGCGGGTCGATGCCCACGCACAGCGGGCCGTGCGCCGCGAGGGCGACACGGACCCGTTCGCCGAAGCGTGCGCTCACACTGCGGCCTTCCGGTCGAGGGCGTACTCCTGCAGGCTCTTCACCTGGAAGCCCTCGTGTGCTGCGTCCATACCGCTCACGGCGGCGCCGAGCACCGCCATCGTGGTGAACAGCGCCTTGTCGGCCGCGACAGCCGCCGCCCGGATCTCATAGCCGTCTGCACGCGCCGCGCCCCCGGACGGCGTGTTCACGACGATGTCGATCGAGCCGTCGTTGATGAGGTCGACGATGTTCGTCGCGCCGGACTCCTGGGTCTCGCTGTACTTCTCGACCACCGTCACCGCGATGCCGTTGCGCGAGAGGATCTCGGCAGTGCCCTCGGTGGCCACGATCGTGAACCCCAGCTGCTGCAGGCGATGCGCCGGCAGGATCACGGCGCGCTTGTCGGAGTCCGCGACCGAGATGAACACCGTGCCGGAGGTCGGCATTCCGCCGTACGCGGCCGCCTGGCTCTTGGCGAACGCGGTCGGGAAGTCGCGGTCGATGCCCATGACCTCGCCGGTCGAGCGCATCTCCGGGCCGAGGATCGAGTCGACGGTCTTGCCGTCGGCCGTACGGAACCGCTTGAACGGAAGCACGGCCTCCTTGACCGAGACGGGGGCGTCGAGGGGCACTCGCGAGCCGTCCTGCTCGGGCAGCATGCCCTCGGCGCGGAGCTCCGCGATCGTCGACCCCACCATCACACGGCTCGCGGCCTTGGCCATCGGGATGCCCAGCGCCTTCGAGACGAAGGGCACGGTGCGGCTCGCGCGCGGGTTCGCCTCGATCACGTAGAGGACGCCGGCGCTGATCGCGAACTGCACGTTGAGCAGGCCACGGACGCCCACGCCCTTCGCGATCGCGAGTGTCGCCTCGCGCACCCGGTCGATGTCGGTGCGGCCGAGCGAGACGGGCGGAAGGGTGCAGCTCGAGTCGCCCGAGTGGATGCCGGCCTCTTCGAGGTGCTCCATCACGCCGCCGATGAACAGTTCGGTGCCGTCGTAGAGGGCGTCGACATCGAGCTCGATCGCGTCATCGAGGAAGCGATCGACGAGCAGGGGCTTGCCCTCCTCGATGATGACCTCGCCCGCCGTGCGCACGAAGTACTCGCGCAGCGACTCGGAGCTGTAGACGATCTCCATGCCGCGTCCGCCGAGCACGAAGCTCGGACGCACGAGCACCGGGTATCCGATCTCCTCGGCGACGGCCACCGCGCCGTCCGCGTCCACAGCGGTGCCGTGGCGCGGGGCGATGAGGCCTGCCGTGTCGAGCAGCTGCGAGAACAGCTCGCGCTCCTCGGCGATGTCGATGGCCTCCGGGCTGGTGCCGAGCACCTGGTAGCCGGCTGCCTCGATGCCCTTTGCGAGCCCCAGCGGCGTCTGGCCGCCGAGCTGGCAGACGACTCCGAGGATGGTGCCGCTCGCGGCTTCCGCGTCGAGCACCTCCAGCACGTCCTCCAGCGTGAGCGGCTCGAAGTAGAGCCGGTCGGACGTGTCGTAGTCGGTGGACACCGTCTCGGGGTTGCAGTTGACCATGATGGTCTCGAAGCCGGCATCCGAGAGGGCGAACGACGCGTGCACGCACGAGTAGTCGAACTCGACGCCCTGACCGATGCGGTTCGGACCCGATCCGATGATCACGACCTTGGTGCGATCGGACGGTGTGACCTCGGTCTCGAAGTCGTAGCTCGAGTAGTGGTAAGGCGTGAGAGCCGGGAACTCGCCGGCGCAGGTGTCGACGGTCTTGAACACCGGACGGATGCCGAGTCCGTGGCGCACGCCGCGGATCTCCGCTTCCTTCTCGCCGCGGAGCTCCGCGATCTGCGCGTCGGAGAAGCCGTGCTCCTTGGCGTAGCGCAGCGTGGCCGCGTCGAGCTCCGGTGCCGTGCGCACGATCTCGGCGACCTCGTTGATCAGGACGATCTGGTCGATGAACCAGGGATCGATCGCCGTGGCCTCGAACGCCTGCTCGACCGTCGCGCCCTTGCGCAGCGCCTGCTGGAGGGTGACGATCCGACCGTCCGTCGGGACCTTCGAGATCTCGAGCAGCTCGTCGACGGAACGGCTCTCCGCGCCCCAGTGGAAGCTGGAACCACGCTTCTCGAGCGAGCGCAGCGCCTTCTGCAGCGCGGTCGCGTAGTTGCGGCCGATCGCCATCGCCTCGCCGACCGACTTCATGGTGGTCGTCAGCGTCGCGTCAGCGGCCGGGAACTTCTCGAACGCGAACCGCGGAACCTTGACGACTACATAGTCGAGCGTGGGTTCGAAGCTCGCGGGGGTGACACCCGTGATGTCGTTCGGGATCTCATCGAGACGGTAGCCGAGCGCCAGCTTCGCGGCGAGCTTCGCGATCGGGAACCCCGTGGCCTTGGAGGCCAGGGCGCTCGAGCGCGAGACGCGAGGGTTCATCTCGATGACGATGATGCGCCCGTTGCTCGGGTCGATGGCGAACTGGATGTTGCAGCCGCCGGTGTCGACGCCCACCGCGCGGATGATGTCGATGCCGATGTCTCGGAGCTTCTGGTATTCGCGGTCCGTGAGCGTCAGAGCGGGAGCCACGGTGATCGAGTCGCCCGTGTGGACGCCGACGGGGTCGACGTTCTCGATCGAGCAGACGACCACCGTGTTGTCGGCGGTGTCGCGCATGAGCTCGAGCTCGTACTCCTTCCAGCCGAGGATCGACTCCTCCAGGAGCACCTCCGTGGTCGGAGAGTCGCGCAGACCGGCACCGCCGATGCGACGCAGATCCGCCTCGTCGTAGGCGAAGCCGGACCCGAGACCGCCCATCGTGAACGAGGGGCGCACGACGAGCGGGTAGCCCAGCTCGGCCGCTCCCTCGAGCAGGTCGTCCATGGTGTGCGCGATGATGCTGCGGGCGACGTCGGCGCCGGCATCGAGGACGAGCTGCTTGAAGATCTGGCGGTCCTCGCCCTTGTTGATGGCTTCGAAGCTCGCACCGATCAGCTCGACGTCGTACTTCTCGAGGATGCCGTGGTTGTGCAGCTCGATCGCGGCGTTCAGGGCCGTCTGCCCGCCGAGGGTCGGCAGGATCGCGTCGGGACGCTCCTTCGCGATGATCGTCTCGATGACCTGCCAGGTGATCGGCTCGATGTACGTCGCGTCGGCGAAGTCGGGGTCGGTCATGATCGTCGCCGGGTTGGAGTTGACCAGGATGACCCTCACGCCCTCCTCGCGCAGGACGCGGCAGGCCTGGGTGCCGGAGTAGTCGAACTCGCACGCCTGACCGATGACGATCGGGCCGGAGCCGATGACGAGAACGGAGTTGATGTCGTCGCGCTTGGGCATTACTTGGTGTCCTTCTTGCTGGCGATGACCATGTCACGGAACCGGTCGAAGAGATAGTTGGCGTCGTGCGGTCCGGCCGCAGCCTCCGGGTGGTACTGCACCGAGAACGCCGGGATGTCGAGAGCGCGGAGGCCCTCGACCACGTTGTCGTTCAGGCCGATGTGACTGACCTCGACCTTGCCGTAGCCGTGGGGGCTGTCGAACGAGCCCTCCAGCGGCGCCTCCACGGCGAACCCGTGGTTGTGCGCGGTGATCTCGACGCGTCCGGTGGACTTGTCGAGTACGGGCTGGTTGATGCCGCGGTGCCCGAACGGCAGCTTGTAGGTGCCGAGACCCAGCGCCCTGCCGAGCAGCTGGTTGCCGAAGCAGATGCCGAAGAAGGGCAGCCCGTCGTCGAGCACCGAGCGCAGCAGCTCGACGTGGTCGCCGGAGGCTGCGGGGTCGCCAGGGCCGTTCGAGTAGAAGACGGCGACGGGATCGATCGCACGGATGTCATCGATCGTGACGTTCTGAGGCAGGACGTGCACCTCGAAGCCACGGGCCGCCAGGTTGTCGATCGTGGCCTGCTTGACGCCGAGGTCGAGGACGGCGAGATTGCCGACCCGCTCGCCCATCGCCGTCGTGACCGTGGCGACGTCGACCGAGACCTGCGCCGAGAGGTTCTGACCGGCCATCTGAGGCGCCTCGCGCACGAGGCGCAGCTGCTCGTCGGCGTCGATCTGCGCGGCCTCGCCCGAGAAGACGCCGCCGCGCATAGACCCGGCAGAGCGGATGTGCCGCGTGATCGATCGGGTGTCGATGCCGCTGATGCCGACGATGCCGTCCCGCTCGAGGATCTCGTCCAGCGAAGCGGTCGCACGCCAGTTCGAGACGACTCGTGACGGGTCGCGCACGATGTAGCCGGCGACCCAGATGCGACGGGACTCGGGGTCCTCGTCGTTCATGCCGGTGTTGCCGATGTGCGGGGCCGTCTGCAGGACGATCTGGCCCGCGTACGACGGGTCGGTGAGCGTCTCCTGGTATCCGGACATGCCGGTCGAGAAGACGACCTCGCCGAAGGTGGTGCCCAGCGCGCCGTATGCACGGCCGACGTGGCGGGTCCCGTCTTCGAGGACGAGGACGGCGGGTTCGGGGAGGGCTGTCATGACGTTGCTCCTGTGTCGGGGGCGGCGCTGTCGTCCGTGGCGGGGACGAGGCGCTGCAGTTCTGAGATGAAGTTCTGGGGATCGCCGTCGGTGACCCGGAGATACGAGTCGACGATCGTGTCGTCGTCCGCATTCCAGGCGACGCGGACGAGTCCACCCGGTTCGACGACGCGGTCGATCGTCACCGTGGCGCGGTCGACGCTCGCGAGTCGTGCAGAGGCGAGGAAGACGGTCGGCGCACCGTCGAGGCAGAGTGCGAGTCCGCGATCGGTGACCGCAGCCTCTCCCCTGGCGCGATAGGCGAGCGGCCGGATGGCGAGGCGCTCCAGCGGCTGATCGTGCTTCGTCGTCGAGACGTAGAGCACCTCGTGACGGTCGAGGACCTCCGCATGCTCCGGCACGCCCAAGGGAGCCGCCAGACCCGAGTCGCGTCGGAGTCGTCGGCGCCACGCCGTGAACATGGCGACCAGGACGAGTGCCGCCACGGCGATCGTGATCGCGATGGCGATGTCGCGCGTGCTCATGCGTTCAGCTCCTCGACCACGGATCCGCCGTCGACCGTCAGCAGCCCGCGGTGGATCGTGAACTCGACGCGGCCGGGGAGGTCGCGACCGAGGTACGGCGAGTTCACACTCCGACCGTGCAGGTCGGATTCGGTGAAGACGCCGGCGGCGGACGGGTCGTAGAGGGTGATCTGCGCAGCAGCACCGGCCTGCAGGGGCAGCCCATGATCGGACAGACGTCCGATCCGTGCGGGGGCCGCACTCATCACCCGGGCGACGTCCTCCCAGCCGATCAGGCCGGTCTGCACCATCGACTGGTGCACGACGCGCAGGGCGCTCTCGAGTCCGACCATGCCGTTGGCTGCGGCCTGCCACTCGCACGACTTGTGCTCGCTCGGGTGCGGGGCGTGATCGGTCGCCACGATGTCGATGGTGCCGTCGGCGAGGCCCTCGCGCACCGCCATGACGTCTTCCTCACGGCGCAGCGGCGGGTTGACCTTGTAGCGGGCGTCGTAGCCGCGCACCAGTTCATCGGTGAGCAGGAGGTGGTGCGGGGTGACCTCGGCCGTGACGTTGATCCCCCGCTTCTTCGCCCAGCGGATGATGTCGACAGAGCCTGCGGTCGACAGGTGGCACACGTGCAGTCGGGATCCGACATGCTCCGCGAGGAGCACATCGCGAGCGATGATCGACTCCTCCGCGACCGCCGGCCATCCGGCGAGTCCGAGCTCGGCCGACACGGTGCCCTCGTTCATCTGGGCGCCCTCGGTGAGGCGTGGATCCTGAGCGTGCTGCGCGATGACTCCGTCGAACGACTTCACATACTCGAGTGCGCGCCGCATGATCAGCGGATCGAAGACGCAGAAGCCGTCGTCGCTGAAGACGCGCACCTGGGCGCGCGAGGTGGCCATCGCACCGAGTTCGGCGAGGCGCTCGCCCTTCTGCCCCACGGTGACGGCGCCGATGGGCTGCACGGTCGCGTACCCGGCGGCCTCGCCCAGGGCGAGCTCCTGCTCGACCACACCGGCCGTGTCCGCGACCGGCGAGGTGTTCGGCATCGCGAACACCGCCGTGAACCCGCCTGCCGCCGCAGCACGGGTCCCGGTGAGGATCGTCTCGGAGGCTTCGTAGCCCGGCTCCCGGAGGTGGGTGTGCAGGTCGACGAGTCCGGGAAGGGCCACCAGGCCGTCGGCGTCGATGACTCGCGCACCGGAGCGGCTCAGTCCGGTGCCGATCTCGGAGATCTGCCCGTTCTCCACGATGATGTCGGCGCGCTCGGCACCGAGAAGCTGTGCTCCGGTGATGACGAGGGTCTCGCTCACTGGTCTCCCCCTCGTTCGTCGTCTCGTTCTCCTGCAAGGAGCAGGTACAGCACCGCCATGCGGATGGACACCCCGTTCGTCACCTGTTCCAGCACTGTCGAGCGCGGGGAATCTGCGGCTTCGGAGGATATCTCCAACCCTCGGTTCATGGGTCCGGGGTGCATCACAATGCTACCGTCCGGAAGGCCGGCCACACGCAGTGCGTCCAGACCCCATCGCCTGGAATACTCCCGCTCAGTGGGGAAATATGCAGCGCTCATCCGTTCGAGCTGGATGCGGAGCATCATCACGGCGTCCGGACCGTCCGCCAGAGCCTGATCGAGGTCGTAGACGACCTTCGCAGGCCAGAGCGAGACGTTCTGCGGCACCAGGGTGGGCGGCGCGACCAGGGTGACCTCGGCGCCGAGCGTGGCGAGCAGCCAGACGTTCGACCGTGCGACGCGGGAGTGGAGCACGTCGCCGACGATCACGACCCGGATGCCGGCGAGATCACGACCGCGGCTGTCGGCGCCGAAGCGCCGTTTGCGGATCGTGAACGCGTCGAGGAGAGCCTGGGTCGGATGCTCGTGCGTGCCGTCGCCGGCGTTCACGACTCCGGCGGAGATCCACCCGCTGGTCGCGAGGGTCTGCGGGGCGCCGGAGGCGGGATGGCGGATGACGACCGCATCCGCTCCCATCGCCTGCAGCGTCTGGGCGGTGTCCTTGAGGCTCTCGCCCTTCGACACGCTCGAGCCCTTGGCTGCGAAGTTGATCACATCGGCTGAGAGGCGCTTCGCAGCGGCTTCGAAGGAGATGCGGGTGCGGGTCGAGTCCTCGAAGAACAGATTCACGACCGTCTTGCCGCGAAGGGTCGGAAGCTTCTTGACCTCGCGCGACTGGGTGTCGGACATGTCCTCGGCGACATCGAGGATGCGCAGAGCCGACTCTCGGTCGAGGGTGCGGGTATCCAGCAGGTGTCTCATGCTTCGATCGTCACCTCTTCGGTGCCGTCGTGCTCGGTCAGCCGGACGTTGACGCGCTCCTGGCGAGACGACGGGATGTTCTTGCCGACGAAGTCGGGGCGGATCGGGAGTTCCCGGTGGCCGCGATCGACGAGGATCGCGAGGCGGACGATCGACGGGCGACCGATCGACTGCAGCGCGTCGAGTGCGGCGCGGATGCTGCGGCCGGAGAACAGCACGTCGTCGACGAGGACGACGGTCCTGCCGTCGATCCCGCCGGCAGGGATGTCCGTGGGCCGCGGAGAACGCGTCGGCTGCGAGGCGAGGTCGTCACGGAAGAGGGTGACGTCCAAAGCCCCCACCGGAACGGTGGTCTGCGCGATGGCGCCGATCGCTGCGGACAGGCGGTGGGCGAGAGTGACGCCGCGGGTCGGAATGCCCAGCAGGACGAGGTTCTCAGCCCCTCGATTGGATTCGAGGATCTCGTGCGCGATACGGGTGAGAGCCCGCGAGATATCGGCTTCGTGCAGCACGGTTCGTGCAGACATCGGCCGCTCCCTTCTCCGCCTCACAGGACGGTGTTAAAGGTTGCTTGATGGCACCAGTCTAGCGTGCGTCAGTGCCAGCCCAGGACCTCTCGGACGACCGCCTGCGAGACGGGGGAACCGTCATCCGGGACTCCGGCGAGCGATTCGTGCGAGAGCATCGCGCCTTCCAGGCCCGCTGCCGCGGTGATCTGCTCGAGGGCGTCGCGCACGCGAGGAGCCGCGGCTCTCGAGTAGGGCGGCGCACCGCGACGCGAGGTGTGGGGAAAGACGATCAGCTCCGACACGAGGGGTCCGACGGGACGGGAGGCGACGACGACCAGCGTCGGCGACAGCACACGCTGGAACGCCCGGGGGACGGGGAACGGGAGTTCGTCGATCACGAGCCCGAGCAGTGCGCGCCTCTTCGACTTCTCCTCGTCCCCGATCTCCAGCGCGACGGCCGTCCACTCGGATCCGCGGCCTCTCAGCTTCTCGTCGAAGCCATCATGCCGTTGCTCGAAACCGGCGTCCTCGAGGAATTCCACGGCCACCCGGATCAGCCGTTCCGGCGTGGAGCGGGTGATCCATCGAGCCCCGCGGAGAGGCCCCGTGAACATCGGCATCGGCGTTCGAGCGTCGCGCCCCGATCCGTGCGGGTGCGAGGAACGAACCACGTCAGCTGGCCTCGCGAAGCACTGCGTCGGTGACCTCGTCGATCTTCGTGGAGCGGATCGGGTGGCCGCTCGTCGACAGGCAGCGGCCTGTGTTGAGGTCCCACTTCCAGTCGTGCATGCTGCAGGTCAGGATGCCGTCGTCGTCGACCTTTCCGGTCTTGGTCAGGTCGGCGCGCAGGTGGGGGCAGCGACGCTGCACGACCCAGTCGCCGATCTCGGCATCCTCGGTCTGGTCCGTCTGCTCCTGATACCAGTTCTCGACGTACTCGATGCGATCGACCGAGAGGCACTTGAGGAATGTCGTGAGGAACTCGTTGAACTTTCCGCTGCGCCCCACCTCGAACTGCATCGAGAGGAAGATCGAGTTCGACCAGTCGATCTCGTGGTCGCGGATGTTCGTCGAGACGAGGTCGGCGGGGATCGTGTACCAGTAGATGCACTCCTCGCCCGCGTACTCGCGAACCTTCGCGCGGGGGAAGTCCACGACCATGTCGAGGTCGCCGATCCTGAAGCGCACGCATCCCCCGACTCCGAGTCGGATGGTGCGCGACTTCTTCAGCAGCGGCTCCCACCAGGTCTTCAGCTCCTCGAGCATCTCGGCGGCGGGCATGACCTCGGCGCGCGACGCCTCCTCGTCACGGATCTCCCGCTGTCGGGAGGCGCGCTGCTCCTCGAGGTAGTCCCACTTCTCGTCGAAGATGTGGGCGAGCTCGGCCTCGGTGTAGAGCGACTGCTCGGTGGACACGGAGCCGCCCTCGACGGTGACCACCGTGCCCGGCACGAACAGATGTCCGTCGTACTGGGGCGAGAGCTCCTTCATGTGGGCCAGGAACTGCTTCTGGTCGGTGAAGATCGATTCGCCGTTGCGGCCGACTCCGTTGAAATCGAAGAGGTCGTCGCGCAGGAACATCGGCGGACCGGCCATCGGGAAGACATGAGGGGCGTCCACCTTGTCGATGTAGTACATCGCCCGCTTGTTCTGCGCGTCGCGCTTGAGCTTCGCGAAGTTCTGCTTCGCATCCAGCGGCAGGTCATAGACCATGGGCCACCAGATCGCACCCGAGACCTGAGTGAAGTACGCGTCGGGCTTGCCGAAGTGCATCAGCGTGTCGAGATCGAGAGGGTGCGAGTCGTTCTGGTTGAGCACCGAGCCGGTGCCGTCGTCGACGCTCAGCGACGAGTCTCCGATGGGTCCGTCGCTCGGAGCGCGCAGCGGAGTGATCATGATCTTCAGATCGCCGCGCTCGATGATCTCGCCGGCCGGGGCGTAGGTGATGTTCGTGTAGCCCAGCGCCCTGATGTCCTGCTCGAGGTCATCGATCGGGTACTCGGGCAGCAGCACCTCGATGTCCTTGCGGATGTAGCGCTCGAGGAGCCGGGGATCGAAGTGGTCGCGGTGCCGGTGCGAGATGTACAGGAAGTCCGCTTCGCGTCCGAAACGCTCCCAGTCGAGCCCGCGGTTGTCGGGGAACGGGAACCACGAGCCGAAGAACGAGGGCCCGAGAACCGGGTCGCAGATGATGTTCCCGCCGACCGTCTCGATGAACATCCCGGCGTGGCCGAGTCCCGTGATCCGCATGCATTCCTCCTGAAGTGAACCGTTCGATTCTACCGACGGGGTCCTGGGCGGACGCGGTGACCCGGCCGGGAGAAATCACGCGCCGTCGAACAGACCCTTGATGTCGTCTGCGGTGAGGGACTGCGCGAACAGCTCGTCGTCGTCCATCACCGCGGTGAAGAGCCTGGCCTTGCGGCGCTGCAGCTCGAGCACCTTCTCCTCGATCGTGCCGGTCGAGATCATCCGGTAGACGAACACCTGATTGGTCTGACCGATACGGTGCGTCCGGTCGATCGCCTGCTCCTCGGCCGCGGGATTCCACCACGGATCGAGGAGGAACACGTAGTCGGCTTCCGTCAGCGTGAGTCCGAACCCACCCGCCTTCAAGCTGATGAGGAAGACCGGCTGCTCCCCCGACTTGAAGCCGTCGATCACCTGCTCTCTGCGGCGCGTCGAGCCGTCGAGATGCGCGTACGGGATGCCGGCGGCCTCGAGCCGGGCAGCCGCGAGGTCGAGGAACGACGTGAACTGGCTGAAGACCAGAGCACGGTGCCCTTCGGCCTGCAGTTCGGCGACGCGCTCGAGCAGTGTGTCGAGCTTGCTCGACCCGATTTCGGCGTCGGCCTCGTCGACCAGCGCGGGAGCGAGACTCAGCATGCGCAGCAGGGTGAGCGAGCGGAACACGATGAAGCGTTTGCGATCGAGGTCGTCGATCAGCCCCAGGACCTTCTGCCGTTCGCGCTGCAGCACGACGTCGTAGAGGGCCCTGTGCGCCGGACTCAGCTCGACCTCGAGCAGTTGCTCCTGCTTCGCCGGCAGGTCGGGAGCGACGAGCTCTTTGGTACGTCGCAGCATCAGGGGTCTCACTCGACGACGCAGCTGAGCGAGGCGCCGCGCGCGGTACTCGCCGCCCTCCTCGTTCTCGGGCACCTTGCCCTTCTCGATCGGCTGGATGTAGCGGTCCTTGAACTTCCGAGCCGAGGGGAACAGGCCGGGGGCGGCGAGCTTGAGCAGCGACCACAGCTCGGAGAGGCTGTTCTCCATCGGGGTTCCCGTGACCGCGTACGTGACGTCGGCATGAAATGTCGAGATGGCGCGGTGGAGCCGCGTCTTGGGGTTCTTGACGAACTGGGCCTCATCGAGGATCAGTCCGGCCCACTCGATCTCGCGGAACTCCTCTTCGTCGAGTCGGGCGACCGTGTACGAGCTGACGACGAGATCGCTCGACCGGGCCGCCGCCCTCAGGACATCGGCCCGTTTCCCGCTCGTGCTGTCGACGATGGAGACACGAAGCCCGGGAGTGAATCGGGCCGCCTCCGACCGCCACGTGCTCAGGACAGACGTGGGGGCCAGCACCAGGAACGGTCTCGTCTCGCCGGCATCCCGCGTGTGCTGGACGAACGTGAGGAGCTGCAGGGTCTTGCCCAGACCCATGTCGTCGGCGAGGATCCCGCCCAGTCGGTGACGCCACAGAAAGACAAGCCAGTCGAAGCCGGCCTTCTGATAAGGGCGGAGATCGGCCTGCACTCCCGCAGGAACGGGCGTCGGCGGAACCCCCGTGGCCTGACGGAGCCCGTCGGCCGTGGCGCGCCAGCTGACAGCCGGCTGGGCCTCGTCGGCGAGGTCTTCGAACTCCTCCCACAGATCGGTCTGGTAGCGGCTGATGCGCGGACCGGTCTCCCACTCGTCGAGCTCGCCCGCCTCCTCGATGAGATCACGCAGACGATCCAGCGACGGGTGGTTGAGCGAGAAGTAGCCGCCGTCGGAGAGGAGCAGCTTCTTGCGCCCCCTGCTCAGCGCCGTGAACAGCGGTCCGAACGGGATGAGTCGACCGTCGATCGTCACGAGGATGCCGAGATCGAACCAGTCCGAGTCGGTCGATTCGACGGTCGTGACTTTGACCTCAGGATCCCCCGTCAGCTCGCGATACGCCTTGCGTTCTCCGTGGGACTCGACGCGGACGCCCACAGCCTCGAGCGCGGGAACGCCTTCAGCGATGAACGCCGCCGCATCGATGTCGTGGAACGAACCGCTCGGGCGGAAGCTCGTCGTGCGGAACTCCTGCCATGCCGCCTCGATCGCCGCGCGTCTGGTCGTCTCGCTCTCGGCATCTCGCACCGCTGCGTCATTCCACGCGAACGGCACTCGGCCGAACGGACCGTACGACCACTCGAATGCGTAGCTGACGACGTCGCCGCGCTCGTAGCTGACCGTGAGCACCGCCTCCGGTTCGGGCACGTCGGGAAGCGCGACCTCCCCGACCGTGCGCACGGTGCTGCGCCGGGCCAGAAGCGGATAGGCGTCGGCGATGAACGCCTGCTCGTCGTCGGCCGGCACGAGGATAGGGTCGGAGGCCGCGAGCAGAGCACGTGTCTGCTCGCTCAACGACACTTCGGCGAGGACGACCTCGATCCGCGCACCCACGAGGCTCGCCGCGTAGACACCCGTACGACCGATCGGATGCACCTCGCGGGCGGGAATCACTCGATCGTCGATGCGCACGTCGGCGGCGACCTCCAGAGCACCCTCCTCGGTGCGACTGATCTTCGCGGAGACGTCGGCCGCGGATGCGATCCGCACCGAGGCGCTCTTCTGACTGGGAACGAGAGGGATTCCGACGTCGGTGGCCGATCGGAGGTGCCTCCACAGCAGCGGCGACTCGACCTGGTCGAGGACGAGCCACTCGCCGGCATTGCCGGAGAGCAGCGAGTCCCGCGAGATGCTGAGGAGATCCCCGAACCAGCGGTTCTGGTCGCGACCGAACTGCGAGGCGTCGCGACGGACCGCATCCCAGCCTGCGCCGCCCTGGATCCATGCACCGGTCTGCGCGCTGCGCATCATCGGGCGGATCGCCAGAAGCAGCTCACCGCTCGGGCGGGCGAGATCGCGCGCGGTCGCCGCCCGGACGGGGCGCGGCCCCCAGTGGTTCTCGCTCCGAGACTCACGGTGACGCAGTTCGATGCCGAGAGCGAGGCGCTGCGGGTGCTGCGACACCGCAGGGTCGAGCAGGGTCCGCCACGACGCCACTGCGGCGGTGCGCGGTGCGGCGGGCTTCTGCTCCGCGTCGGGCTGCCGCTGGAGAGCCGCGGCCTGCTGCGAGTACTCGTGCACATTGGACGCGAGCAGCGTGGCGACCACGTGCTTGCAGCCGCTCCGCACCGGGCAGGTGCAGCGGGTCGTCCGAACCCGTCTCGTCCCGTTGGACGAGAGGAAGACGATCTCGGTCACATACTGGGCGTCCGAGCTGCCGCGCACATGGCCCTCGAGTTCGAGCAGATCCTCGTGCCACACCACGTCGAGCACATTGCCCTCGCGGAAGTACGCGAGACCGCGCTGGTAGCCCCCGACATCGGTGATCTGCATGAGGTCGCGAAGATCGACGTGCGGCGCGGGCATGGCCCCATCCTTCCCGCGGCCTCCGACATCTCGGAGACCGCGTCCCGAGTCGTCGCTCAGGCCGCGCGAGAGACGCGTGCGAGCACGCCGTGCACGAACGCGCCCGAATCGTCGGTGGAGAACTCCTTGGCGAGCTCGACCGCCTCATCGATGGCGACAGCGGTCGGCACCGCGTCATTGAACAGGATCTCCCAGACGCCGATGCGCAGCAGCGCGCGATCGACCGCGGGCATGCGCTCGATCCTCCAATCGCGGCTGTGGGTCGTGATCTGCTCGTCGATCTCGTCGTGGTGGTCGATGATGCCGTCCACCACCTCACGGGCGTAGAGCCAGGAGGCCTCGCGAGCGGGTTCGCTCGCGGCGCGCTTGGCCTCTGCGGCCAGGGTCACCGCGATCTCGTCTCCACGGACGTCGGCGGAGAACAGGATGTCGAGTGCGCGCTTGCGCGCTTTCGTACGGGCGCTCACGCCTTACTTCTCGCGACCGAGGTAGTCGCCGGTGCGCGTGTCGACCTTGACCTTGGTGCCGGTCTCGACGAAGAGCGGCACCTGGATCTCGTAGCCCGTCTCGAGCGTGGCCGGCTTCGTTCCCGCCGACGAGCGGTCGCCCTGCACACCGGGCTCGCTGTAGGTGATCTCGAGGATCACGGACGCGGGGAGATCGATGTACAGCGGGTTGCCGTTGTTGAGCGCGATCGTGACCTGCTGGTTCTCGAGCAGGAAGTTCTTCGCGTCGCCGACGGTCGCAGCGGGGACCGTGATCTGGTCGTAGTCCGTCTGGTCCATGAACACGTACCCGTCACCATCGGTGTAGAGGTAGGTGAAGTCGCGACGGTCGACGTTCTCGATCTCGACCTTGGCGCCGGCGTTGAACGTCTTGTCGACGACCTTTCCGGTCATGACGTTCTTCAGCTTGGTGCGCACGAAGGCGCCACCCTTGCCGGGCTTGACGTGCTGGAACTCGACGACGCTCCAGAGCTGCCGCTCGATGCTCAGGACGACGCCGTTCTTGATGTCTGCGGTAGATGCCATGCGCTGGACTTTCCGTTTCTCGAGTCTGGGGGCCGCTCGCGTCCGGTCTGGACTGGGGTGGGCCGAGAGTCGATTCTACGGGATCAGCGCTGCGAGCTGCCGCACAGCGCTCGCGTAGCCGTCGACACCCTCGCCGATGACCCGCACCGCAGCGACATCGTGCAGGTACGAGTGGTGCCGGAACTCCTCACGTGCGTACACGTCGGAGATGTGCACCTCGGCGAACGGCAGCGCGACTCCCGTGAGCGCATCGCGCAGCGACACGCTCGTGTGCGTGAGCCCGCCCGGATTGATGATGATCGCCGCGCAGTCCGCGCGCGCGGCATGGATCGCGTCGATCAGCACACCCTCGTGATTGCTCTGCACAGCGCGGATCTCGAGGCCCTCGGCTGCGGCCGCCTCAGCGGTGAGTCGCTCCACATCGGCGAGCGTCGCCGTGCCGTAGACCTCGGGCTCGCGACTGCCGAGCAGGTTGAGGTTCGGCCCGTTCACGAGCAGGATGCGGCGGGTCATTCGCCGATCTCCTGGTAGGCGGCGAAGAGCAGCGACTCATCGGGTGCCTGCAGCACGGTGGGCTTCGCGATGTCGTCGAGGAGGATGAAGCGCAGCATGCCGCCGCGGCTCTTCTTGTCGCGCTGCATCGTTGCCAGCAGCTGCGGCCACGCACCGGCACGGTAGCCGGTCGGAAGGCCCAGCGACTCGAGGATCGTGCGGTGGCGCTCCGCTGCGGAGTCCGACAGTCGCCCCGCGAGTCGCGACAGCTCGGCGGCGTACAGCATGCCGATCGAGATCGCCGCGCCGTGCCGCCAGCGGTAGCGCTCGGCATGCTCGATGGCGTGGCCGAGCGTATGGCCGTAGTTGAGGATCTCGCGCTGCCCCGCCTCGCGGAAGTCGTCCGAGACGACCTGGGCCTTCATGTCGATCGCGAGCTCGACCGCACGCCGGAACTCCGGTGTGGTCGAGTCGACGGCGCGCACCGGATCGGCTTCGATGATGTCGAGGATCTCCGGTGCCCAGATGAACCCCGCCTTCACCACCTCGGCGAATCCGGCGGTCGCCTCGTTCGGGCTGAGGCTCGCCAGCTCGTCGAGATCGCCGATCACCGCACGGGGAGCCCAGAACGCTCCAACGAGGTTCTTGCCCTCAGCGGTGTTGATCCCCGTCTTGCCGCCCACGGAGGCATCGACGAGGCCGAGCACGGTGGTGGGCACCTGCACGAGCTGCACGCCGCGAAGCCAGGTCGCCGCGACGAATCCGGCGAGGTCGGTCACGGCGCCTCCGCCGTATCCGACGACCGCGTCCGAGCGCGTGAAGTCAGCCTGCCCCATGACCTGCCAGCAGAAGGCGGCGACCTCGATGCGCTTGCCCTGCTCGGCATCGGGCACCTCGGCGAGCAGGACCTCCCGCGGACCGTTCTCGACATCGGCGAGCAGCCTGTCACGAAGCTCTGCCGCACGCGCGGCCAGGGTCGGCGGGTGGACGACCAGCACCTTGCGGACTCCGGGCTCGAGTGCCGCGGACACCTGATCGAGGATCCCCCGCCCGATGGCGATGTCGTAGGGGTTCTCGCCCGTCACGCTGATGGTTGTCGTAGTCATCCCAGTTCTCTCCTCCACGCCGCGATGTCGTCGGCGATGCGCTGCATGGGGCGCCGCGACGTGTCGAACGTCACGGATGCCACCTCGTCATACCAGTCTCGACGTTCTTCGAAGATCTGCGTCCATCGCCCGACAGGGTCGTCGCCCGCGAGCAGCGGGCGGCCGCCGCTCTGTATGCGGTCAGCCACCGCTGCGGGGGTGACCGTCAGGAAGACGACCGGATGGTCGAGCAGCAGCCTCCTGGTCGCAGGGTCGGTCACCGCTCCCCCGCCCAGCGAGATCACGCCGCCCGCACGCAGCGCCTCTGCGACCTCGGCCCGTTCGAGCGCGCGGAAATGCGACTCTCCGTGCTCCTCGAAGATCAGGGGGATGGGGCCGTGCACCGCGACCACCCGCTTGTCCGTGTCGACGAACGGGACGCCGAGTTTGCGCGCGACACGACGACCGACGCTGGTCTTGCCCGCCGCCATCGGGCCGACGAGCACCAGCGACAGCTGGTCAGCCGCGCTCGTCATGCGCGATGAGCGCCGCCTCGGACGCAGGCGTCGTCCGCAGCTCGGCCGGGATCGCAGCGAGGTAGGCGTCGAGGTTGCGGCGCGTCTCGCCGATGCTGTCGCCGCCGAACTTCTCGAGCACGGCGTTGGCGAGCTCGACGGCGACCATGGCCTCGGCCACGACGCCTGCCGCAGGCACGGCGCACACGTCGGAACGCTGATGGTGTGCCGTGGCATCCTCGCCGGACGCGATGTCGATCGTGCGCAGCGCGTGCGGCACGGTGGCGATCGGCTTCATGCCTGCACGGACGCGCAACACCGTGCCCGTCGACATCCCGCCCTCGGTGCCTCCGGCGCGGTCGGAGCCGCGCGAGATGCCGTCTGCCGTCGCGAACAGCTCGTCGTGAGCCGCGGATCCGCGTCGTCGTGTGGTCTCGAAGCCGTCGCCGACCTCCACGCCCTTGATGGCCTGGATGCTCATGAGAGCCTGCGCCAGCCGCGCGTCCAGACGGCGATCCCAGTGGACGTGCGAGCCGAGTCCGGGCGGAAGACCGTAGGCGAGCACCTCGACGATCCCGCCGAGCGTGTCGCCGTCCTTCTTCGCGTCATCGACCTCGGCCACCATCAGGGCGGAGGTCGACGCGTCGAAGCAGCGCAGCGGATCGGCGTCCAGCCGGTGCACGTCGTCCGGGGTCGGCAGCGCGGCGCCGTCGGGTACGCGCACCGGTCCGATCGAGAGGGTGTGGCTGACGAGACGGATGCCCAGCTCGCCGAGGAACGAGCGCGCGATGGCGCCGAGCGCCACCCTGGCCGCCGTCTCTCGGGCGCTGGCGCGTTCGAGGATGGGTCGAGCCTCGTCGAAGTCGTACTTCTGCATGCCGACGAGATCGGCGTGTCCCGGCCGCGGGCGGGTCAGCGGTGCGCTCCGGCCACGCGACCTGTCTGTCAGCTCGACCGGCTCCGGGTTCATGACCTCGATCCACTTCGGCCACTCCGTGTTGCCGATGCGAAGAGCGATCGGGCTTCCGAGCGTCTTGCCGTGGCGGACGCCGCCCGAGATCGTCAGCTCGTCCTGCTCGAACTTCATGCGGGAACCTCGACCGTAGCCGAGTTTGCGTCGTGCGAGATCGGCCTGGATCGCCTCGGAGGACACCGGGACGCCCGAAGGCAGACCCTCCATGACGGCAATGAGTTCTGGGCCGTGCGATTCGCCGGCCGTGAGCACGCGGAGCATTGGTCTAGTCTCCCACGCGTTTCGCCTCGGATCGTGCCGCGTGACGGCCGGTGACTACAGGGCGGCTTCCATCGCGGCGACCACGACCTCCTCCGAGGGGAGCGGAACGCTCTGGTCTCCGTGCAGGAAGATGCGGATCTGGCGCACGGCCTGACGCAGCAGCATCGCCTCCCCGGAGACGGCCCGCCCCCCGCGCCACACCGATGCGAGCGCCGACGGCCAGGGTGAGTACGCGACGTCGAACAGCGCGCCCCCGTTCTCGCTGAGGCGCGCTGACGTCGCCTCGTCAAGCACGGAGCCTCCGGGGAGCGTCGCGACGGTGAGCCCGACATCGTCGGCGTCGGCATCGAACGTCGAGGTCGTGATCGAGACGCCGAGTCTTCGTCCGAGAGCCACCAGTCCGGCTGCCCGTTCGGGACGGCGCGCCCTCACATCGACAGTGCGGGCCCCGGCCTCGACGCACGCGACCAGAGCCGAGGATGCCGTGGCGCCGGCGCCGAGGATGCGGACATCACCGATTCCCCGAAGGTCCTGCTCGCCCAGGGCGTCGAGGATCCCGCCGACATCGGTGTTGAAGCCGCGGATGCCGTCGGTGAGCAGCAGCGTGTTCACTGCTCCGGTGAGGTCGGCATAGCGGTCGTGCGTGACCGACGCGCTGTGCGCCTTCTCCTTCAGCGGCATCGTGAGCGAGAGCCCCCGCCACGAATCGTCCAGAGTGGCCAGAGCCGTGTCGAACGCCACGTCGTCGACCTGGCGACGCGTGTACTCCCAATCGAGGCCCAGCGCACGGTAGGCGGCCGCGTGCAGCTGCGGAGACTTGGAGTGCGCGATCGGGTCGCCCCAGACTGCGAGCCGCGGGGAGCTCATCCGGCCGAGCAACCCCCGTCGGGGTTCTCCTGACACCACTGCTCCCACTTCTCGACTCCCTGCAGGTGCTCCTCGTAGGTGACCGAGAACTGGGTCTCTCCGGTGGCGAGGTTCGTCGTCACGAAGTAGAGCCAGGGGCCGTCTGCGGGGTGCATCGCCGCGTCGATCGCAGCGAAGCTCGGGCTCGCGATCGGCGTGACCGGCAGGCCGGTGTGCACGTAGGTGTTCCAGGGATTGTCGTCCTCGAGCGCCTCGGCCGAACTCGACACGACGCCCTCGTGCAGCGAACCGTAGCCGTACTGCGCCGTCGAGTCCATCTGCAGCTTCATGTCGATGTCGAGGCGGTTCTCGATCACACGAGACACCTTCGGGAAGTCTGCGGTGAGGCCCTCACGTTGGATGATCGAGGCGATCGTGAGCACGCGTTGAGCGTCCTCCGCCGGCACCCCGGCCTCTGTCAGCGATTCCTTCGTGCGGTCGACCATCCGCTGGATGACCTGGGTGGCGGTGACTCCCGGATCGAACGTGTAGACGGCCGGGAACAGCCACCCCTCGAGGCTCTGGGCGGTCACGCCATAGGTCGCAGGGTCGGCGTCGACCGCCGCCTGGAGCTCCTCGATGGGCATGCCGAGCGATTCGGCCATGTCGGGCAGGGAGGATTCGATGGTCGCGCCCTCGCCCACGCTCGCAGAGTTCTCGCGCTTGTTGGCGGGGTCCTGCAGTGCCTCGAGCGCCGCCTCGGCTGTCATCTTCTCCTTCAGGCTGTAGATGCCCGGATAGAAGGTGACCGCGACGTTCTCGGTGACCAGGTAGTCGTAGAAGACGTCCTCCGTGCGCGTGACGCCCGCTTCGTAGAGCGCGGTGGACACGGGAGAGCCCGTGTCGCCCTCATGGATGGTGACGAGCACCTCGCCGGATGCGAGCCCGGGCTCCCAGTCCTTGGGGTCGCCCCATCCGAGCGCCTCGCTGATCTTGTCGCCGTAGGTGCCCCACGCCCAGAATCCCGCGCCGACGATGCCGCCGATCACGGCGAGGACGATGACGAGCGCCACCAGGCAGCCCGTGCGGCGCTTCTTCTTCGCGGGCGCTGGGTGGCCGGCATCGTGCTCCGGATGCGCGTGGAAGAGGTCTTCGAGGCGTCCGCCTGCTGCCGCGCTCCCCGACGCGCCGCCGGCGGGCGCTTCCGACCCCGAGCCGGATTCGGCTCGGTCCGCGGCCGCCTCGCCGACGGAGGACTCGCTTTCGGAAAGTCGGGCGGCAACGGGCTCGTCCGCGGACAGTGCGGGCATCGCGCTGGTCGACGCATCGTCCGACGACGAGCGGTCCGCGGGGGCGGCGGCTGGCCCGGCCGGAGCCCCGGGCTGCGCAGCCGCGGCTTCACGCGCCGCCCGGCGCGACCCTGGAGCGGGCGGGGTGTTGTCGACCGTCGGGATCTGCGGCGACGGGTCGGGAAGGTTCTCGAACAGATCGCCCAGACGGGCATCCGGATCGTGCTGATGCGAAGCGCTCTCGCGTTCGGGCATTATCGGGGGGACTCCTCGTCGAGCGGAATCGTGGCACCGGGCGGGTTTCCGGTGCTCTTCTCCGTGTCGATCGCCTGCTGCAGCAGGATCACCGCGGCGATCTGATCCACAATGCTACGAGACTTCTTCTGTGTTCTGCCCGAAGAACGCAGAGCGGCGTGTGCGGTGACGGTGCTGAGGCGCTCGTCGACGAGCCGGACGGGAGTGCCCGTCTGCGCCTGCAGAGCCGCAGCGAACTCGCGAGCGTCGGTCGTCGACGCGGTGTCGGCGCCCTGCAGATTGACCGGCAGCCCGACCACGAACTCGAGCACGTCGAAGTCTTCGGCGATCGCGGCGATCCTGTCGATCGACGTGTCGTTGCGCTGCACGGTCTCGACCGGCACCGCGAGCATGCCGTCCGGATCGCAGCGGGCGACGCCGACCCGGGCACGCCCGACATCGACACCGAGCCGCACGCCGCGGCGGAAGCCGCTCACGCTGACTGCAGCTCCTGCGACACGGCCTCGAGGGCTGCCTGCAGAGCGGCGACATCCGTGCCACCACCCTGAGCGACGTCGTCACGACCTCCGCCGCCGCCGCCGAGTACGGAGGCGGCGCGCTTCGCGAGGGCACCGGCCCTCGCTCCGGCGGTGCGCGCGGCATCGTTCGTCGCGACGACCACCACCGGGCGTCCGTTCACGACAGCGCCGAGAGCGACGACGGCGGGGTCGGAACCGAGACGGTCGCGGACGCCGAGGACGAGCTCGCGCACATCGTCGGCCGACGCCACCTCACCGAGCGACTGCGCGGCCACACGGAACGCGCCGACGCGGTTCGCGGCATCGGCGATGGCCGGGACACGGCCCGCGCGCTCCTTGGACTCGAACTGGGCGATGCGCTTCTCGGCCGCCTTGAGGTTGGCGGAGAGATCCGCGATGCGCTCGGCGAGCTGGTCGCGAGGGGTCTTGAGCGAGGTGGTCAGCTGCGACACGAGCGCGCGTTCTGCAGCGAGCTCCCGGAACGCGTCCTGGCCGACCAGGGCCTCGATGCGGCGGTTCGACGCGCCGACCGACGACTCGCCGACGACGCTGACGAGGCCGATCTCGGCACTCGTGGTGACGTGCGTGCCCGCGCAGAGTTCGCGCGACCACGGACCGCCGATGTCGACCATCCGCACGACGTCGCCGTACTTCTCGCCGAAGAGCGCCATAGCACCGGCCTCCTTCGCCTCGTCGAGCGTCACGATGCGAGTCGTGACCTCGAGGGCGTCGTTGACCGCGCGGTTGGTGATCTCCTCGATCTCGGTGCGCGTGTCGGCCGAGAGAGCCTGAGACCACGAGAAGTCGAAACGCATGTACCCGGCACGGTTGAGCGAACCGGCCTGCGTGGCGGTCGGTCCGAGCGTGTCGCGCAGCGCCGCATGCACGAGGTGCGTCGCCGAGTGCGCCTGCCTGGCGGCGCGTCGGTTGGCGGCGTCGACAACCGTGGTCGCGGGGTCGTCCACGGCTACAGCCCCGCGAGTGACCTCGACCGTGTGGCTGATCAGACCGGGCACCGGACGCTGCACATCGAGCACCTCGAGCTCGTAGCCCGGCCCGACGATGACGCCCTTGTCGGCGACCTGACCGCCGGACTCGGCGTAGAGAGTCGTCTCGGCGAGCACGACCTCGGCGATCTGTCCCTCTGAGGCGGTGCGGGCCGGCTGTCCGTCGACCAGGATGCCGAGGATGCGCGAGTCGACCTCCAGCTCGGAGTAGCCGTCGAAGCCCGTCTCGCCCAGCGCACGGAGATCGCGGTACACCGAGACGTCCGCGAGCTGACGCTTGCGGTTGCGAGCGTCCGCCTTGGCGCGCGAGCGCTGCTCCTGCATCAGGGTGTCGAACGCCTCACGGTCGACCGCGAGACCTGCTTCCTCAGCGACCTCGAGCGTGAGATCGATCGGGAAGCCGTACGTGTCGTGCAGCAGGAACGCCTCGGAGCCGCTCAGCGCCGCCCCGCCGCCCTTCTTCGTCTCGTCCAGAGCGAGATCGAGGATCGTCGACCCCTGCGCCAGAGTGCGCCGGAAGGTCTCCTCCTCGGCGAAGGCGGAGGCCGAGAGAGTCGACCATTCCTTCTCGAGCACCGGGTATGCCGACTTCATGGCATCACGGGACGTGGCGAAGAGCTCGGGGAAGACCGGCTCGTCGACGCCGAGCAGACGCATCGAGCGCACCGTGCGCCGCATGAGGCGGCGGAGGATGTATCCGCGGCCCTCATTGGACGGGCGGACGCCGTCGGACAGCAGCATGAGGGACGAGCGCACGTGGTCGGCCACGACGCGGAAGCGCACGTCGTCTTCGTGAACTGCACCGTAACGGCGGCCGGAGAGCTCGACCGCGCGATCGAGGACCGGTCGCACCTGATCCGTCTCGTACATGTTCTCGACGCCCTGCTTGAGGAACGCGACGCGCTCGAGTCCCATGCCGGTGTCGATGTTCTTCTGGGGCAGCTCGCCCACGATGTCGAACTCGGTCTTGCCGCGGATGTTGTCGATGAAGTCCTGCATGAACACGAGGTTCCAGATCTCGAGGAACCGCGAGTCGTCGGCCGCAGGGCCGCCGTCCTTGCCGTACGCGGGACCTCGGTCGAAGAAGATCTCGCTGTCGGGGCCACCAGGACCGGGCTGGCCGGTGTTCCAGTAGTTGTCCGCACGCCCCAGACGCTGGATGCGCTCCGGCTTCAGGCCGATGATGTCGCGCCAGATGGCCTCAGCCTCGTCGTCGGTCTCGTAGACGGTGACCCAGAGGTCCTTCTCGTCGAAACCGAGGCCGCCGTCTGCCTCGGAGCTCGTCAGCAGCTCCCACGCGTAGCGGATCGCGCCCTCTTTGAAGTAGTCGCCGAAGGACCAGTTGCCCATCATCTGGAAGAAGGTGCCGTGACGCGCGGTCTTCCCGACTTCTTCGATGTCGTTGGTGCGGATGCACTTCTGCAGGTCCGCGATGCGCGGGTGCGGCGCGGGCACGACTCCGGTGAGGTACGGGATCATCGGCACCATTCCGGCGACCGTGAACAGCAGCGACGGATCGTCGCTGACCAGAGAGGCCGAGGGGACGATGACGTGGTCGTTCTTCTCGAAGAAGTCGAGATAGCGCTGCGCGATCTCCGCAGTTTTCATAGGGGTGCCAGGTGTCCTTGCGTACAGGGTGTGGAAGGGCGGGACGATGATGCGGCAGCGGCCGGGAGACCGCGCGCGATCAGTCGTCCGCGGGGTCTACGAGTCGCGCCTGCTGCTCGCGGTACGAGTCGCCGATGATGCCGGTGAACTCGTTGAAGCGAGCGTCGACCTCGGCGAGGATGTCGTGACCGCGCGGGTCCTTGTTCATGAAATGCGCAGCGACGAATCCGCCGATCACACCGATCAGGAACCACAGCACGTTCTTCATGTCGTCATCCTTGCCTCTGACCCGCGAAGGCGCGGTGTCACCATCGTATGTGCAAACGACAGAAGGCGTCGGGTGACCCCGACGCCTTCTGCGGAAAAGCTGGAACTCAGCGAGCTGCGTAGTACTCGACGACGAGCTGCACTTCACAGGTCACGGGGACCTCGGCGCGCTTCGGGCGACGAACCAGGCGAGCCTGGAGCTTGTCGAGCTCGACCTCGAGGTAGCCGGGAACGGGAGGCAGGACCTCGGCGTGACCGCCGGCCGCTGCGACCTGGAAGGGCTCGGTGCCCTCGCTCTTGGCCTTGACGTGGATGAGCTGACCCGGCTTCACGCGGAAGGACGGGCGGTCGACGAGCTGGCCGTCGACGAGGATGTGACGGTGCACGACGAGCTGACGAGCCTGCGCGGTGGTGCGGGCGAAGCCCGAACGCACGACGAGAGCGTCGAGACGCATCTCGAGCAGCTCGACCAGGTTCTCACCGGTCAGGCCGTCCTGACGGCGAGCCTCGTTGAACGTGTTGCGCATCTGCTTCTCGCGGATGCCGTACTGCTCGCGCAGACGCTGCTTCTCACGCAGACGGACGGCGTAGTCGCTGTCTGCCTTGCGCTTGGTGCGGCCGTGCTCACCCGGAGCGTAGGGACGCTTCTCGAGGTAGCGGGCGGCCTTCGGGGTGAGCGGGATGCCGAGGGCACGGCTCAGACGTACCTTGCGGCGGTCCTGGGACTTCGTGGTCACGAAGTGTTCCTTCCGATGACGTGGTCGCGTCTTTCACGACTCACGGACGTATCGTCCGCGTTCTGCCTTGGAGCGCACGCCGGGGCGCCAGCAAGGTGTGGTGTGAACGAGGAGATGCCCGAAAACACGGTTTCGAGCCGATCAAGTCTAACAGATTCGCGTCAGCGCCCGTCGAGGATGCGTCTGATGCGCTCGAGGCGAGCCGAGATGTCGCGCTCGGCACCCAGGTTCTTGGGTTCGTAGTACCGCTTTCCGCGCAGTTCGTCAGGGAGGTACTGCTGCGGCAGGATGCCGAACTCGCTGTCGTGCGGGTAGACGTATCCCCGGCCGTGACCGAGCCGCTTCGCGCCCGGATAGTGCGCGTCTCGCAGATGCAGCGGGACGCGTCCGAACCCCCCGGAGCGGATGTCGGCGATCGCCTGGTCGATTCCCACGTACGCCGCATTCGACTTGGCTGTCGTGGCCAGATAGACGGTCGCTTCGGCGAGCGGGATCCGCCCCTCCGGCATTCCGATGAACGCGACGGCGTCCGCGGCCGCGACCGCGATGGAGAGCGCCTGCGGGTCGGCGAGGCCCACGTCCTCGGAGGCCGAGATGACCAGGCGCCGAGCGATGAAGCGAGGGTCCTCCCCCGCCTCGATCATCCGCGCGAGATAGTGCAGGGCCGCATCCGGGTCGGATCCTCGGATCGACTTGATGAACGCGCTGATGACGTCGTAGTGCTCGTCTCCCTGACGGTCGTATCGCAGCAGCGCCTTGTCGACGGCCTGAGCGACGTCGTCCGCCGTCGCGGCGGGCACCGCGCCTTCTTCCCCCTTCGAGAGGGCTACGGCCGCTGCCGCCTCGAGTCCGGTGAGCGCACGCCGCGCATCGCCCGACGCCAGCCGGATCAGCGCCGCGCGCGCGTCGTCGGCCAGGGTGACCGCGCCATTGAGTCCGCGCGCATCGGTCACCGCCCGATCGACCAGGAGCCCGATGTCGTCATCCGTCAGCGGCTGGAGCGTGAGGAGCAGCGATCGCGACATCAACGGCGAGATCACCGAGAACGAGGGATTCTCGGTGGTCGCCGCGATCAGCAGCACCCAGCCGTTCTCGACGCCCGGGAGCAGGGCGTCCTGCTGCGCCTTGGTGAACCGATGGATCTCATCGAGGAAGAGGATCGTCGTCTGGCCATAGAGGTCGCGCTGGGTGATCGCCTCCTGCATGACCTCGCGCACGTCCTTCACGCCGGCGGTGATCGCGGAGAGCTCGACGAACCGGCGGCCCGATGAGCGTGCGATCGCCTGCGCCAGAGTGGTCTTGCCGGTGCCGGGCGGACCCCACAGGATGATCGAGACGGCACCCGGGGATGTCGCGGCAGGGTCGGCGAGTGCGACGATCGGGGAACCCGCGCGCAGCAGGTGCTTCTGACCGGCGACCTCATCGAGCGACACGGGGCGCATTCGCACGGCGAGAGGCGTCTGCCCGGAGAGCAGTGCGGAGGCGGAGGTCATCCGTCCAGGCTAACGCGGGGCACCGACACTTCGGGTGGGAACGGCGTGACGCGATCTCGACGGTAGGCTCTCAGGCGACGTTGCACATTCACGTCCAGTAAGGGAGCACGCAATGGCCGGACGCGGGAAGAGCACGCAGCAGTCGCGCACCGAGGTGGAGCGCGCACGTCTGCACACCGCCCGCAAGACGTGGCATGAGGGTCAGATCCGGCGTCGCACCCGCGACAACACGATCGCCGTCGTCGCCGGAGTGCTCATCGTCGCCGGAGCCGTGGTGAGCCAGGTCGTTCACGCGCAGGTGAATCCCCCGGCCCCCTCGCCTTCGCCTACCGTCGAGCCGACGGAGGCGCCCGTGCCGACAGACCCCGCGACGCCGGAGCCTGCACCCACTGAGGCCCCCGCCGGATAGACCACGGTCCCTGTGGGTGGCGGACACGGGCGTTCACTGCCCGCACTCCCCCGCGCGCACCTCGCTCAGTACTCGGTGACCGCCAGGCGGTAGCCGCGTTTCACCACCGTGTGCACGAGTTCGTTGCCGCCGAGAGCCTCCCGCAGCCGTGCGACGGCCACCTCGACCGCATGTCCGTTGCGCTCGGCGCCGGGGAGCACGCCCCCGAGCTCGGCGCGCGAGAGCACACGCCCGCCCGCAGAGGCGAGCGCCTCGATCAAGGCGGCAGCCGACCGCGAGAGCGGGATGAACACGCCGTCCACGAGGACTCCGCCGCTGCGTACCTCGACCAGACCCGCGTCGGTCGGGAGTGACGGTGCCCTCCCGCCGCCGAAATGCGCGATGACCGTTCGAGCGAGGGATCCGAGTCGCCCCCGGTCGGCGATCGTGGTGCGGAGGTTCGCGCCGTGCAGCGGCGCGGCCGTGATCGGGCCCACGCACGCCAGGAGGAGGCGGCCCGACTCCGCGCGTCTCCTGATGCGCTCGAGCGCGCCGGACTCCTCTGCCACCGCGATCCACGACGCCGCTCCCGGTGCCGAGGTGAACAGCACGGCGTCCGCCTCGCCGGCCGCCGCCTGCAATGCCGAACGCCGCACCACCTCAGGATCCGGCGGCGGCCCCCACCGGTAGACCGTGATGCTCAGCACCTCGGCTCCGGCATCCGCCAGCAACTCGTCGAGGCCGTCCGATCCGGCGCCATGATGCTGCACGAGGATCCGCTTGCCCGCGACCCCGGAGGCGAGGAGGTACTCGCCGACCTCGGCCGACGTCTCGGATTCGGCGACCCAGTCAGCCGTGAAACCCGCCTGCTGGATCGCGCCGTGCGCCTTGGGTCCCCGTGCGACGAAGTGCGCGCCCTGCAGTGCCGCGTCGAGCTGTCCGTCGAGGCCGTGCTCGTGCGCGGCATCCATCCATCCGCGAAACCCGACGCCCGTGGTGACGATCACGATGTCCGGAGGAGCGGCGATCACCTGCTCGGTGCGGGCGAGAAGCTGCGCGTCGTCGGAGTTGGTGACGATGCTCAGCGCCGGCGCGCGATGGACCACCGCACCGCGACGCTCGAGGGCTGTCGCCAGGTCGATCGAGCGGCGGTCTGCGGCGACGATGATCGTGCATCCGGCCAGCGCCGAGTCGAGCGTGCGCGCGGTCGTCATGTGGCGCTCTCCGCGATCATCGCCCTCGTCGGCAGCAGCAGTCCCGCGCGAGCCACCTCGCCGATCACGATGACGGACGGGTTCACGACCTGCGCAGCGACCGCGTCCTGCGCCGCCGTCGCCAGGGTGCTGCGGATGGTCCGCTGTCGTTCGGTGTGACCGTTCTCGACGATCGCCACGGGGATGTCGCCGGACACCCCGTGCGACGCGGCCGAGGCTGCGAGGCGAGGCAGCGAGGCCACGCCCATCAGGACGACGGTGGTGACCGTCGGATCGGACAGAGATGCGAGCGCACTCGGGGTGAGGTCGCCGTGCCCGTTGATGATGTGCACCGCTGACGCGACGCCGCGATGGGTCACCGGGATCCCCGCGGCCTGAGGCACCGAGATCGCGCTGCTGACGCCCGGGGTCACACTGACCGGCACACCGGCGGCCTCACACGCGAGAACCTCTTCTCCCCCGCGACCGAGCACGAAGGGATCGCCGCCTTTCAGCCGCACCACGCGGTGGCCGGCGAGGGCGCGTTCGACGAGGAGGGCATCGATCTCGTGCTGAGGGACGGGGTGGTGACCCGGTCGTTTGCCGACATCGATGACCTCGACGTGCGACGGGAGCTCGTTCCGGAGCTCCGCGAACGGACCGAGGCGATCGGCGACCACGACGTCGGCCGCCATTAGCAGGCGATAGGCGCGCACCGTCATGAGGTCGGCGGGACCCGGCCCACCGCCGACGAGGTCGACCCTGCCCACACGCGTCCGCCTCATGATCCGACGCTCTCCGGCATCCGGACGTACACGACGCCGTCGTCGATCGCGACCGGCCACACCCGCAGTGCTGCGGGGGGCTTGCCGTGGGTCTCGATGCACTCACCGGTGCGGAGATCGAAGATCTGCTTGTGGAGTGGGGATGCGACCGTGGGGACATCCCCACGACTTCCCACGATCCCGCGGGAGATGACATTGGCTCCGCTGAACGGGTCGAGATTGTCGACTGCGAGCACGGTGCCGTCCGAGAGGAGGAACAGTGCCACCTGCTGTCCGTCCAAGAGAGCGGCTCGCCCTCGTTCGACCTCGAGGTCCTCGAGCGTGCATACCCGCACATGCGTGGTGGAGTCCATCGCGACGGTCATCGGCGCACCTCTAGAGCGGTTCCGGCGATCAGGATGCCTCCGGCGCGACGCTCCTCCGGCGACGCCGGGCGGATCTGCCCGCGCTCAGAGACATAGGCGAGTGACGGATCCGCCGTATCGGCCGCGTTGACGAACGACCGGAACCGTTCGAGCTTCACGGGGTCGGCGAGGGTGGCCGCCCATTCGTCCTCGTAGCGATCGACGTGCTGCGCCATCGAGGCATCGAGGTCGGCGCAGATGCCCAGGCTGTCGTCGAAGATCACACTCCGCAGCCCGTCGAGTCCGCCCTCGAGCTCCTCGCACCAGGGAGCCGTGCGCTGCAGACGATCGGCGGTGCGGATGTAGTACATGAAGAAGCGGTCGATGGCCCTGATGAGACCCTCGTCGTCGAGGTCCGACGCGAGCAGCTGCGCGTGCCGCGGCGTGAAGCCGCCGTTGCCGCCGACATACATGTTCCACCCCGTCTCGGTGGCGATGACTCCCACGTCCTTGCCCCGCGCCTCCGCGCATTCACGAGCGCAGCCCGAGACGCCGAGCTTGAGCTTGTGGGGAGCACGGAGCCCCCGATAGCGCAGTTCGAGCTTGACGGCCATGCCGACCGCGTCGAGGACGCCATAGCGGCACCACGTCGACCCGACGCACGACTTCACCGTGCGCAGCGACTTGCCGTACGCCTGCCCCGACTCGAAGCCCGCGTCGACCAGACGCTGCCAGATCACCGGAAGCTGTTCGAGCCGCGCTCCGAACATGTCGATTCGCTGCCCGCCGGTGATCTTCGTGTACAGCGCGAAGTCCTTCGCGATCTGCCCGATCGCGATCAGTCCCTCCGGGGTGACCTCGCCACCGGCCATCCTCGGGACGACGGAGTACGTGCCGTCCTTCTGCATGTTGGCCATCACGTGGTCGTTGGTGTCCTGCAGCGTGGCGTTCTCGCCGTCGAGCACGTGCGCGCCCACGAGCACCGAGAGGATGCTGGCGATCGCCGGCTTGCAGATGTCGCACCCTCGGCCGCGCCCGAAGCGCTCGACGATGCCACTGAACGTCGTGAGCTGAGCCACCCGTACCGCGTCGAAGAGCTGTCGGCGCGAGAGATCGAAGTGCTCGCAGAGGGCATGCGACACGGTCTGGCCGAGCTTGGTGAGCTCCTGCCCCACGACCTTCTTCACCATCAGCACGCAGGATCCGCAGGTCGCCCCGGCCTTCGTGCAGCCCTTCACCGCGGCGGCGTCCGTGCACCCCTCGTCGTGCACTGCCCGGCGGATGCGCCCGGCGGTCACATTCGAGCACGAGCAGACCACGGCCTCATCCGGCAGCTCGCCACCAGGAGCCTCGTTCCCGCCTTCCGGCAGCAGGTAGGCGGCCGGGTCGGCGCCGAGCTTCGCGCCGACGAGGGGACGCAGCGCGCCGTAGGCCGCCGCATCGCCGACGAGGATCCCACCGAGCAGCGTCTGAGCGTCATCCGACAGCACGAGCTTCTTATAGACACCGGCGACAGGATCCGCATAGACGACGTCGAGCGCGTGGGGAGTCGTGGCCATCGCATCGCCGAAGCTCGCGACATCGACGCCCGAGAGCTTCAGCTTGGAGGAGTCGTCGTAGCCGGGGAACGCCGCATCGCCTCCGAGCAGGCGCGTCGCCGCCACCTCTGCCATGGCGTATCCGGGAGCCACCAGTCCGACGCAGCGACCGTCGAAGTTGGCGACCTCGCCGATCGCCAGGATGTGGGGGTCGGACGTCGAGCACCGATCGTCGATGATCACACCGCCGCGGGGGTCCACCTGCATCTCCGCATTGCGCGCCAGCTCGTCCCGGGGACGCACGCCGACGGTGAAGACCACGACGTCCGCCCGTTCGATCGATCCGTCCTGGAATTCGAGCGCCGTGACCGCGCCGGAGTCATCCGGGTCCAGCCGAGTCGTTCTCGATCCGGTGCGCACCGAGATGCCACGCGCTTCGAGCAGACGCTTGAGCATCCCTCCACCCGCTGAGTCGAGCTGAGCGGACATCAGGCGATCGGAGTACTGCACGACGGTGGCGTCGACATCCATTCCCTGCAGAGCGCCGGCGGCCTCGAGCCCGAGGAGCCCTCCGCCGATCACCGCGCCGCGCAGCGGACGACCGAGCATGCGTCCTCGCCGCTCGACGAAGTCCTTGAGGCCCTGGACGTCGTCGAGTGTGCGATAGACGAAGCAGCCGGGCAGGTCCGCACCGTCCACGGCGACCTTCGCGGCGTAGGAGCCGGTCGCGAGCACCAGGGTGTCGTACGGGATGCTCGTGCGCGACCTCGTCGTGACGGTGCGGGCCGAGCGATCGATCCGCAGCACTCTGTCGTCGGCGAGGAATCGCACGCGGAAGTCGTCGAACACCGAGCGATCGAGTTCGAGCTCCTCGGGAGTCGCCCCCGAGAAGAACCCGGTGAGTCCGACCCGATCGTACGGTCGACGGGCCTCGTCTCCGATCACCGTCACATGCATCGGCGTCTCGGCTCGGCTGATCAGGCTCTCCACGAATCGATGCGCGACCATCCCTGCACCGACCACCACGATCTCCTGGGGTGTGAGGAGGACCTCGCTCATGTTGCTCCAATCGCCGGGGGACGTCGTGATGGCGACGATAGGAGCCTGGTGTTTCCCGCATGTGACGCGCGGTGTTTCGTGCGTCGAACGATTCGCTCACAGAACGGTAACGGCCATTGTGAGATTCGACGGCCACACTGCAACCTCGCTCTCGTACTAGGCTGAAGCTCGTCCTTTCCGCCTCCCGCGGGCCCTACCGCGCAAGGAGAATCACCGTGTCTGAGCCGTCCAAGCCGACTCCCCCCATTCCCGCTCCCCCGGCAGCGCCGCTGCCGCGAAAGCTGACCAAGCCCACTGCAGCGACTCCCGCAGCCGCAGCATCGCCCGCGACCTCCGCATCGAGTGCCGAGGCAGCGAAGTGGGGCCGTGTCGCCGAAGACGGCACAGTCGAGGTTCGCGAGGGCGACGAGTGGCGCGTGGTCGGGCAGTATCCCGACGGCACCCCCGACGAGGCACTCGCCTACTTCGTGCGCAAGTACGAGGACATCGCGTTCAAGGTGCACACGCTCGAGCAGCGTCACCAGGCCGGCGGCGCGTCTGCGGGTGACCTGGTCAAGCAGGCCGGTCATCTTCTTACCGAGGCCACCGACGCTGCCGCTGTGGGCGACCTCGCCGGACTCCGTGAGCGTCTGAACACGCTGACCTCCTCGCTCTCCGAGGCGACCGCTCAGGAGGCCCAGCAGGCCAAGGAGCTGGTCGACAAGGCCATCGCCGAGCGCACGGCTCTCGTCGAGCGCGCCGAGGCGATCGCAGCCCGCGACCTCTCGAAGGTGCAGTGGAAGCAGGTGACCGCCGAGCTCGGCGAACTCTTCGACGCGTGGCAGGCGCAGCAGCAGAACGGCCCTCGTCTGTCGAAGGGGGTGTCCCAGCAGCTCTGGAAGCGGTTCCGTGATGCGCGCGGCACCGTCGACAAGGCACGCCGCGCGTTCTACTCCGAGCTCGACGACACCCACAAGACCGCTCGTGACGCCAAGACGCGGCTGGTCGAGCGCGCGGAGGCTCTCGCTCCTCGCGGAGTCGACGGCATCCCCGCGTATCGCAGTCTGCTCGACGAGTGGAAGGCCGCCGGTCGCGCTGGTCGCAAGGCCGACGACGCGCTCTGGGCGCGATTCAAGGCAGCCGGCGACGCGCTGTACTCCGCTCGTGCCGAGCAGTCGGCGGCTGAAGAGGCGGACTCCGCCCCGAAGATCGAAGCGCGTCAGGCCCTTCTCGAAGAGGCCAAGGCAGTCGCAGACGAGCCGAACATCAAGCGCGCCCGCGCGCTGCTCACCGGCATCCAGCGCCAGTGGGATGAGATCGGCCGCATCTTCCCCCGCGAGAAGGAGCGCGCTCTCGACGATCGTCTCCGTGTGATCGAGCAGGCGCTCAAGGCACGCGAAGAGGTCGACTGGAAGAAGAACAACCCCGAGACCAAGGCACGCGCCAACGACATGAGCTCGCAGCTGCTCGAGGCGATCGAGAAGCTCGAGTCCGAGCTGGCCGCCGCAGAGAAGTCGGGAGACAAGAAGGCCGCCAAGGCCGCGGCGGATGCACTCGAAGCGCGCCGCACCTGGCTCAACGCCCTCGGCGGCTGACCTTCTCCACAGATCTCCGGATCGAATCAGTACGCGGGATGCACCGCGCCAGACTGGCGTGATGCATCCCGCGTTCCTGTATCTGCCCGGCCAACGCCTCACGATCCCCGAACTCAGCGCGGCGAGGCTCGACGGGCATCTCGTCGATCTGGGCGAGGGCTACATCCCCGCCGATCTCGTCGAGAGCGCAAGCGCGAGAGCAGCCGCGCTCGCGCCCCTCGTCCCTGCGGACACGGCCGCCTCCGGCCCGACGGCAGCTTGGATCCACGGTGCCGGTGACACTCCCCCTGCACGCCATCACGTCCGGCGCGCAGTGAGCCATCGGATCCGCCCCGCACTGCCCGCACGAGTGATCCTTCATGACACAGCGTTGCCGCCGTCGGATCTCGTCGTGATCGGCGGCGTACCGGTGATGACGCCGGAGCGCACCATGGTCGATCTCGCTCTCGGACTCCACCGCGACGGATCCCTGCATCGGTGGATGGTGCTCCTCGCCGACGCCGAACCGGATCTCGTATCCGCTGCGCTTCGGGAGCTCGAGCGCATGACCCGCGTGCCGGGAAAGCGCGCCGGACGCGGCGCGCTCGAGAGGATTCTCGTCAGGACGAGGTGACGCGGTACACGTCATACACCGCGTCGATGCGACGCACCGCGTTCAGCACCCGGTCGAGGTGGACGGCATCGCCCATCTCGAAGACGAAGCGGCTGATGGCGAGGCGTTCGTCGGTGGTGCTGACGGTCGCCGACAGGATGTTGACGTGATGCTCGCTCAGCACCCGGGTGACATCCGAGAGCAGCCCCGAACGGTCGAGGGCCTCGACCTGGATCTGCACCCGGAAGACGCTCTTCGTCGTCGGGGCCCACGACACCTCGACGAAGCGGTCCTCCTCGCTCGCGAGCGCCTTGACGTTCGGGCAGTCCGTGCGGTGCACGGACACGCCGCTGCCACGCGTCACGAAACCGACGATCTCGTCTCCGGGAACCGGAGTGCAGCACTTCGCGACCTTCACGAGGATGTCCGATGCTCCGCGCACCAGGACACCCGAATCCCCTGCCCGTGGCTCCCGCGACGGCATGCTGCCGGGGAGGTCGATCGCACCTGTGGCGGGATCGGTCGCCGCGACCAGCGCGGTGACCTTCTCGAGCACGGACTGCGTGGAGACGTGACCTTCGCCCACGGCGGCATACAGCGCAGAGACGTCCTCATAGCGGAGCTGATGTGCGACCTCGGCGAACGAGTCCTGGCTCATCAGGCGCTGCAGCGGCATGTTCTGGCGGCGCATCGCGCGAGCGATGGCCTCCTTGCCCTGCTCGATCGCCTCTTCGCGACGCTCCTTCGTGAACCATCCGCGGATCTTGTTGCGTGCGCGGGTGCTCTTGACGAAGCCGAGCCAATCCTGGCTCGGGCCGGCGTCGGGGTTCTTCGAGGTGAAGACCTCGACCACGTCACCGCTCTTGAGCTCCGATTCCAACGGCACGAGGCGCCCGTTGACCTTCGAGCCCATCGTGCGGTGGCCGATCTCGGTGTGCACGGCGTACGCGAAGTCGACCGGCGTCGCACCCGCCGGTAGCCCGACGACGCGCCCCTTCGGCGTGAAGACGTAGACCTCCTTCGCGCCGATCTCGAAGCGCAGAGAGTCGAGGAACTCGCCGGGATCCGCCGTCTCGGCCTGCCAGTCCGAGATGTGCGCGAGCCACGCCATGTCGTTGTCGGCGGCGCGGACCTCGGTCTTGCCGCCGTTCATCCGCTCTTTGTACATCCAGTGCGCGGCGACGCCGTACTCCGCCTGCTGGTGCATCTCGTGCGTGCGGATCTGGATCTCGACCGTCCGACCCGACGGTCCGATCACCGTGGTGTGCAGCGACTGGTAGAGGTTGAACTTCGGGGTGGCGATGTAGTCCTTGAAGCGACCGGGCAGCGGCGTCCAGCGCGCGTGGATGGCGCCGAGCACCGCGTAGCAGTCGCGCACCGACGCGACCAGCACGCGGATGCCGATCAGGTCGTAGATGTCGTCGAACTCACGGCCTCGTACGACCATCTTCTGGTACACCGAGTACAGCTGCTTCGGACGCCCGACGACCTTGCCTCGGATGCGCAGATCGCGCAGGTCCTCGTCGATCTCCTCGACGACCTGAGCGAGGTACTTCTCGCGCTGCGGGGTGCGCTGGGCGATCAGGTTGTGGATCTCGTTGTAGATCTTCGGATGCAGCACGGCGAACGAGAGGTCCTCGAGCTCGGACTTGATCGCCTGGATACCGAGGCGGTTGGCCAGAGGCGCGTAGATCTCGAGCGTCTCCTTGGCCTTCTTCGCAGCTTTCTCGGGCGGGACGAATCCCCACGTGCGGGCGTTGTGCAGGCGGTCGGCGAGCTTGATCAGCAGGACGCGGATGTCCTTCGACATCGCGACGATCATCTTGCGGACGGTCTCGGCCTGGGCGCTCTCGCCGTACTTGACCTTGTCGAGCTTGGTGACGCCGTCGACGAGCATCGCGACCTCGTCGCCGAACTCCGCCGTGAGGTCGGTGAGCGCATAGCCGGTGTCTTCGACGGTGTCGTGCAGCAGCGCCGCAGCGATGGCTCGAGGACCCAGGCCCATCTCCGCGAGAATCTGCGCGACGGCGAGCGGGTGCGTGATGTAGGGCTCGCCGCTCTGGCGCTGCTGGCCGGTGTGCTTCTCCTTGGCCACGGCGTAGGCGCGCTCGATGACGGCGAGATCGCCTCGCGGGTGATTCGCACGGACCGTGCGGATCAGATTGTCGAGGTCGTTGATCCTGGGCGCGCGGGAGAAGATGCGGGGAACCAGTCGTCTCAGGCTGGAGCCCTGCGACGCCGTCTGCGGTTCCGCCATCCGCTCACCTCCGAATCACAACAGCTTACGCGTGCTCCACGGGGTGCGGCCCCGCGGAGCGGGGACTATCGGGTCTCTGCGGTCGCGAGGCTTCGCGCCTCGCGGATCTTGGCATCTCGTGCCGCGATCTGCGGCTCGTTCTCGCGGAAGAGCGAGTAGAGCGGCGCGGCCACGAACAGGGTCGAGTAGGTCGCGACCAGGATGCCGACGAAGATCGAGAGCGAGATGTCCGTGAGGGACTCGGCGCCCAGCCAGAAGGCTCCGATGAAAAGGACCGCGCCGACCGGCAGTGCGGCGACGACCGAGGTGTTGATCGATCGGATGAGCGTCTGGTTCACCGCGAGGTTGACCGACTCGCCGAAGGTTCGCGTCGAGTTCTCGCCGTCCTCCGTGGTGTTCTCCCTGATCTTGTCGAACACCACCGTGGTGTCATACAGCGAGTAGGCGAGGATCGTCAGGAATCCGATGACCGCGGCCGGTGAGATCTCGAACCCGGCCAGGGCGTAGACGCCGACCGTGATGACGAGGACGTCGAGCAGGCCGAGGATCGCTGCCGCGGACATCTTCCACGTCCGGAAGTAGATCGCGAGGATCAGGAACGTCAGTGCGAGGAAGATCGCGAGACCCCAGAGGGACTGCTTGGTGACGTTCTCACCCCACGCCGGTCCGATGAACGACGAGGTCACGCTCTCGGGCTCGACGCCGTAGGCATCGGCGAGGGCGTTGGAGACCTGCTGCGTCTCGGCGGCGCTCATCTGATCGGTCTGGACGCGGATGTCGTTGCCGCCCACCACGACGACCTTGGTCGCCGCGCCGGGTACGACCGACTGCACCGCGGTCTTCGCGGTCTCCTGCTCGAAGCTGTCGGGCGCCTGCACGGTGAACTGCGACCCGCCCGTGAACTCGATCGAGAACTGGATCGGGCGGATGAGCGGCACCAGCGCCGAGCCGACGACCAGCACGATCGCGATGATGAACCACAGCCGGCGCTTGCCGACGAACGGGAAGGACGTCTTTCCCGTGTAGAGGTTGTTACCGAACTCGTTCATGGAAGCCATCAGGCGTCCCCCTCGCTTCCGGTGCGGGTGGTTCTCTCACCGGCTAGTGCTTCGGCGCGCTTGCGCTCTGCGATGGTCTGACGGCGCTCGGCTTCGCCCTTGGCTCTGGCGTTCTTCGCGCCGCGGCCCGCGGTGGCGGTCGACACCTGACGGAACTGCGATCGGCTGCGGTACACCGCACCGAGCGATTCGGGATCGAGACCGGAGAGCTTGTGGCCCCCGCCGAAGAACTTGGTGCGGGCGAGCAGCTGCATCACCGGGTGCGTGAAGATCACGAAGATGAACACGTCGATGAGGGTCGTGAGCCCCAGAGTGAAGGCGAAGCCCTTCACAGTGGAGTCCGCGAGGATGTACAGCACCACTGCCGCGAGGATGTTGATCGACTTCGAGATGTAGATCGTGCGCTTCGCTCTGCCCCAGCCGTCTTCGACCGCCGAGGTGATCGACTTTCCGTCGCGAAGCTCGTCTCGGATCCTCTCGAAGTACACGATGAACGAGTCGGCGGTGAAGCCGATCGAGACGATGAGGCCCGCGACGCCGGCGAGCGACAGGCGGAAGCCCAATCGCCACGCGAGGATGCAGATGATGATGTACGTCAGAACCGCCATCACCGCGATGGACGCGATGATCACGGAGCCGAGCGCCCGATAGACGATCAGTGAGTAGATCGCCACGAGTGCGAGACCGATGAGGCCCGCGATGAGACCGATCTGAAGCTGCTGGGTGCCCAGGGTCGCGGAGATGGTGTCGGAGCTCTGAACCTCGAAGCTCAGGGGCAGGGCGCCGAATTTGAGCTGGTCGGCAAGGGCCGTCGCCGACTCCTGGTTGAAGTCTCCCGAGATGCTCGGGCGACCGTCGAGGATCTGTCCGTTCATGCGCGGTGCGCTGATCACCGATCCGTCGAGGACGAAGGCGAACTGATCACGCGGCGAGAGCTCCGCGAGGCGGTTCTGGTTGAGGCGGGTGCTCACCTCGCCGAAGGCCTCGGCGCCGTCGCCGTTCATCGTCAGCTGGACGAGCCACGCGCCCGTCTTCGGGTCGCGACCCGCGGATGCGTCGGTGATGGCGTCACCCGTGAGCTCGGTCGGACCGAGGAGGTACTTCGCCTGGCCCGAGGGATCGCACGCGATGAGCGGCTGGTCCTTGGGCGCATTCGAGGGGTCGTTCTCGGGGTTGGCGCAGTCGTAGGCCTGGAACTCCGCGGCGAGCCTGTCGGTCACCCAGGCGAGGTCGCTCGCATCCGTCGGCTCGGCCGTCGGCGTCGCGTTCAGCGAGTCGTCCGGGGTCGGATACGCCGTCTCGTTGCCGTCTTCACCCACGTACTGATTGGTGCCGGCCGTCGTGGCGAGCACCGGGCGGAACTCCAGCTGCGCGCTGGACTGGATGCGCGCACGCGTCTGCTCGTCCGCGACACCCGGGATCTGCACCACGATGTTGCGGCCGCCCTCGGTGGTGATGTCGGCCTCGGCCACACCGGACGCATCGACGCGCTGGCGGATGATCGCGGCCGCCTGATCGAGCTGCTCCGGGGAGGGCGCAGCGCCGTCCTCGGTCTCGGCACTGAGCACGATCTGCGTGCCGCCCTGCAGGTCGAGCGCGAGCTCAGGGGTCCAGGAGCTCTTCTCGAACACGTGGACGCCGAGCGCGTTGATGCCGAAGAGGACGCCCGTCACCAGGAGCAGGCCCATGAGGACCCGCCAGGCATGACGGACCGGGGAAGAAGTGGCCACGTGTGATCAGCTTTCTAAGATGCCGGAGTGCCGAGGTGGTGCAGCGCGAAGGCTACTTGTCGTCGGCGTCGCGCTCGAGGCGGCGACGGGTCTCCTCGGGAGTCTCGAGGGCCGGAGCGTCGTCGACGACGGGAACGTCGTTCACGATCGGTGCATCCTCGGCGGCGAGCACTGCCGGGTCGGTCTCGATCGCGTCCTTGGGCTCGACGATGCGCAGGATCGCCTGGCTGTGCACCTCGATGACGGTGCCGGGAGCGATCTCGACGAGCGCGGGCGAGTCGAGGTCGTCGTGGTCGTAGGCCACGATCGTGCCGTAGATACCACCCTGGAGGAGCACCTTGACCCCGGGAACGGTCTTGGTCGCCTTCTCCTCCTGCTCAGCCTTCATCTGCTTCTGGCGCTTGCGTCCGTTGACGAACATGAAGACGACGAGAACGGCGAGAAGGCCGAAGAGGAGGATTTCCATGGGCATGGTGGCAAAGGGCCTTTCTCAGGTGCGCGCACCACAGGACGGTCGCGCAGTTCTATCAGGGGAAGTCTTCAGCGATTATAGGTCATCAAGTCGGAGCGCCCCGTCCGGGTGCGCGATGCCGAGGTGGCTGTAGGCCTCCGGCATGGCGACGCGACCTCGAGGTGTGCGACCCAGGAATCCGATGCGCACGAGATAGGGCTCGACGACGCTCTCGACCGTCTCGGCCTCCTCGCCCACGGCGACCGCGAGCGTGCTGAGCCCCACGGGACCCCCGCGGAAGCGCCGAACGAGCGCCTCGAGCACCGCTCTGTCGAGGCGGTCCAGTCCGATGGGGTCGACGTCGTAGAGCTCCAGCGCCGCCTTGACCCCGACCAGGGAGGCCGCGCCGCCGCCGTGAACGAGCGCATAGTCGCGCACTCGACGCAGCAGGCGGTTCGCGATACGAGGAGTGCCGCGCGAGCGACGGGCGATCTCCGACAGTGAATCCCGCGGCAGATCGACGCCCAGCATGAGGGCCGAGCGTGCGATGACGCGCTCGAGCTCCGCCTCCTCGTAGAACTCCAGGTGACCGGTGAAGCCGAAGCGATCCCGCAGCGGGTTCGGCAGCAGACCCGAGCGCGTCGTCGCACCCACGAGCGTGAACGGTGCGAGGTCCAGCGGGATGCTGGTCGCCCCCGCGCCCTTTCCCACCATGATGTCGATGCGGAAGTCCTCCATCGCGAGATAGAGCATCTCCTCCGCCGACCGCGCCATCCGGTGGATCTCGTCGATGAACAGCACCTCGCCGGGGACGAGGCTCGAGAGGAGCGCGGCGAGGTCGCCGGCGTGCTGGATCGCCGGTCCGCTCGAGAGGCGCAGCGGACGTTCGCTCTCGTGAGCGACGATCATCGCCAGCGTGGTCTTGCCGAGCCCGGGCGGGCCCGCGAGCAGGATGTGGTCGGGCGGGCGATTCTGGATCCGTGCGGCATCGAGGAGCAGCTGGAGCTGCCCCCGCACCTTCTGCTGACCGACGAACTCACCCAGGCTCGTGGGTCGCAGGGCTCCCTCGATCGCCAGCTCGGTGTCGTCGGAGGGCTCGGCGGCGTCGCGGATGTCAGACACGCGCCGGCCCCAGCAGTGCGAGCGTGCGGCGCAGCAGCGGTGCGACGGCTGCCCGCTCGGCCTCAGAGGCCTCCGCGGCCGTCTGCGCGGCGGCCTCGGCGGCGACCTTCTCGGACCACCCCAGACCGACGAGCGCGGCAGCGACCTGATCGACGACGTCGACGGGTCCGTTCGCGGCGGGCTTCGACGCCGCGCCCACCGGATGCACCTTGCCCGCGAGCTGGAGGACGATGAGCTTGGCGGTCTTGGGGCCGATACCCGAGACACGGCGGAACGGGGCGTCATCCTCCGATGTCACGGCTTCCGCGATCTGGTCGACGGTGAGATGCGACAGCACCCCCAGCGCCGACTTCGGCCCGACGCCGGTCACGCTGATCAGCAGACCGAAGATCTCCAGCTCGCTGCGGTCGGCGAAACCGTAGAGCGACAGCGCATCCTCGCGCACGATGAGGCTCGTGTGCAGCATCAGCTTCTCGCCGACGGTCGCGGTGTGAGCCACGTCTGCGGGCACCGAGACGGAGAACCCGACTCCCCCGACGTCGATGATGACCTGATCGGCGGTCGAGTGGAGGACAGCGCCGTGCAGCGAGGAGATCATCCGCCCAGCCTACGCGCCCGATCGTAGATATGTTCGAGCGACACGCTCCGCGTCGGCCCATGCCTTCTGGGCCGGGGTGAGCGCGTCCACGCCCGGGACCCCCGCTGCGCCCCGACGCCACGCGTGGCAGAGCGCGATCGCGAGGGCGTCAGCGGCATCCGGCGGCTGCGGCGGCGCATCCAGGCGCAGGATCCGGGCGATCATGGTCTGCACCTGACGCTTGTCCGCCGAGCCGTAGCCGGTGACCGCCGCCTTGACCTCGCTCGGAGTGTGCGTGGCCGCCGGGAGTCCTGCCTCAGCAGCGAGCAGCAGAGCCACGCCGCTCGCCTGGGCCGTGCCCATCACCGTGTGACTGTTCTGCTGCGCGAACACGCGCTCGACCGCGACAGCATCGGGCCGATGGAGCTCCAGCACCTCTCGGATGCCCGCGGCGACGATCGCGAGTCGTTCGCCGATCGGGAGATCGGGCGCCGAGCGGATGACTCCGACATGCACGAGCGTCCCTCGTCGAGCCCGGTCGACGTCGACGACCCCCACGCCGCACCGGGTGAGACCCGGGTCTATGCCGAGCACGCGAAGCGAGGAGGAGGTCACTCCCCCAGGCTAAGCGTCTCGTCCGACGGCACGCGGTCGGCGCGCCTACGCGTCGTCGTTCTCGAGCTCGGCCTGCACCTCGGCGGTGAGATCGAAGTTGGTGAAGACGTTCTGCACGTCCTCGCTGTCTTCGAGTGCATCGATGAGGCGGAAGATCTTGCGAGCGGTGTCGGCGTCGATCTCGACCTTGAGGTTCGGCACGAACTCGACGTCGGCGGATTCGTAGTCGATTCCCGCCTCCTGCAGCGCGCTGCGGACGGTCACGAGATCCGTCGCCTCGGTGATGATCTCGAAGCCCTCGGCGTGCGGCTCGATCTCTTCGGCCCCCGCTTCGAGCGCGGCCATCATCACGTCATCCTCGGTGGTCCCCCCGGAGCCGACCACGATCACGCCCTTGCGGCTGAAGTTGTAGGCGACGCTGCCCGGGTCGGCGAGGGTTCCGCCGTTGCGGCTGAGAGCAGTGCGGACCTCGGCCGCAGCACGGTTCTTGTTGTCGGTCAGACATTCGATCATCATCGCGACGCCGTTGGGTCCGTACCCCTCGTACATGATCGAGGTGTACTCGACCGCTTCGCCGCCGATGCCCGCGCCGCGCTTCACTGCGCGATCGATGTTGTCCTTCGGGACCGACGTCTTCTTCGCCTTCTGCACCGCGTCGAACAGCGTCGGGTTTCCCTGCAGGTCGGCTCCGCCGAGCTTGGCCGCGACCTCGATGTTCTTGATGAGCTTGGCCCAGGACTTGGCGCGCCTGGAGTCGATGATGGCCTTCTTGTGCTTCGTGGTGGCCCACTTGGAATGCCCGGACATAATTCTCCGCTCGTCGTATCCGCCCGTGGGCACGGCCCAGGGCATCGTCCATTCTATCGAACCATGCCCGCGGCCTGTGGCCGCACACGGAGCGGCGGCCTCCTGTTCCCGTGATCGCTCTGGTGTGAGGGCAGGCGTGGGTGTAGTCCTGACACATGGACCAGAGCGTCGACGATGACAGGATCCGCGGACTGGACGCCGCCCACCGAGCAGCACTCGAGTTCCTCGGGTCGCTCGACGACAGACCGGTGTGGCCGCGGGCGACCCTCGCCGAGATGCTCGACGCCTTCGGCGGCCCCCTGCCCGCCGAAGGCATGGACCCGGAAGAGGTGATCGGCGAGATCGTGTCGCGGGCGGACCCCGGTCTCGTCGCGATCCCCGGAGGACGATTCTTCGGGTTCGTCATCGGCGGCACGCACCCCGCTGCCCTCGCCGCCGACTGGCTCGTGTCCGCCTGGGACCAGAATTCGGGATCCGCCCTGCTCACGCCGACGACCGTGGCGTTGGAGCGCATAGCCGGCCGGTGGATGCTCGACATCCTGGGCCTGCCCGACGACGCGAGCGTCGGATTCGTCACCGGCGGCCAGATGGCGAACTTCACCTGCCTCGCGACGGCACGGAACGCCGTTCTCGCTCGAGTCGGCTGGAACCTCAGCGAGAAGGGACTGCACGGATCTCCGCAGATGCGCTTCGTCGTAGGTGCCGACCGCCATGGGTCGATCGACCGTGCAGCGCGGTTCCTCGGGATCGGACGCACCGGCATCACTGCCGTCGAATCCGACGCGCAGGGGCGCATGCGACCAGACGCCCTGGACAGCGTCCTCGCGGACGGCTCAGGACCGACCATCGTCTGTCTACAGGCCGGAGAAGTGCACACCGGCGCATTCGACGACTTCGCAGCCCTCATACCGATAGCCCATCGGCACGGAGCCTGGGTGCACGTCGACGGCGCATTCGGCCTCTGGGCCGCGGCCTCCGAGTCGCTGCAGCCGCTGACGGCGGGCATGTCCGACGCCGATTCGTGGGCGACAGATGCGCATAAGACGCTCAACGTGCCCTACGACTGCGGCATGGCGATCGTCCGCGACCCTGCGGACTCCATCGCCGCGTTCCGCACGGGTGGCGATTACCTCATCTACACGAGTCTGGACCCGTGGGACGTGACGCCGGAACTGTCCCGTCGCGCACGCGGCGTGCCCGCGTGGGCGGCGATGCGCAGCCTCGGACGGGACGGCATCTCGAACCTGATCGACAGGCTGCACGAGAACGCGGTGGCGATGGCCGAGGGGCTCACGACGATCGACGGCATCCGCATCCTCAACGACGTCGACTACACGCAGGTCATGTTCTGTCTCGATTCCGATGAGGCGACGCGACGGCTGGGTGAGGCCGTGCTCGTGGAGGGCACCGCCGCCATGACCGGGGCCGAGTGGAGAGGTCGCGCTGCGCTGCGCTGCTCGATGTCGTCCTGGGCGACGACCCGGGACGACATCGACCGCACGGTCGGCGCGATCCGAACTCTCGTGTCGCGCTGACCATTATCGCCGGTGTCACTCGGCGGGCAGACCGACCTTCGGCCGTGCCCAGGAGCGGCCGCGCGTGTCCTTGAGGATGTCGTACTCCACGTCGACATGCGGTTCGATGGCGCTGTACTTGTCGTTCGGCGCACCGATCACGAGCTGGAAGCCGAGACCCCGCCATGCTCCGATCGCACGCTTCGTGAAGTGCGCGTCCGCCTTGATCAGGGCCTCGTCCATGAACACGGGTGCATACCTCGGACGCTCGGCACCCGCGTCGCCGAGCTGGTAGCGCAGTGCCGCGCCCACGATGAAGGCGACCAGCTCCTGCGACTCTCCACCCGATTTCTCGCCGATGTGGTCGTAGAGCGCGACATGCTCCCGGGTCGTCGCATGGACCCGCTCCGCGCTCACCCGCACATGGTTGCGCACGTCGATGAGCTCGGCGAAGTCGGGAGCCGTGCGTCGCATCCGACCGATGAGACGGCTCATCCTCCGGTAGACGCTCTCACGATCGACATCCGTCTCCGCTGCGTCGATGAGGCTGCGCACCTCGCGAAGCTCCTTGCGGAATCGCCTGCGCGCCTCGGACTGGTTCTCGCGCGGTGTGATCTGAAGACGGTGATCATCGTCGTAGAACGGCAGCTCCTCCATGATCCTGTTGATCGGGTCGATGCGGTTCTTGATCTCGCGCAGTGCACGACCCAGCGTCGAATCCAGGCTCGTCAGATCGTTTCCGGAGAGCTTGAGGAGGCTGTCTCGCCATTCGGATTCCAGCTCGTGCAGGCCGTTGGTCTCGAGCGCCACGAGGATGCTCTCGAACTCCGCGACCGACTCGTCGGGGTCGGGGAGGATCGTGAGCGTATCCCAGCGCTCGAGGAAGCCGGTCATCAGGCGTCGCATCTGCTCACGCTGCTCGGCGTGCGCCGCGGCTGCCGACGTGCGTTCCTCGAGCAGTCTGGTCGCGGCCGTGCGCAATGCGGCGTCGAGGTGAGCGAGGCGCTCCGACGCCGTCACGCTGACGGCCGCGTCTGCTCCGAGGAAGCGCGCGTCGAGGAACGAACGATGCCGCTCCTCCAGCGCGATCTCGGCCGCCTCAGCCGCATCGACGATCCGCTGACAGTCGTCGACCTGGTCGGTGACCTCCACCCAACGGTCCTGAGCGAGCGTGAGGTCTCCCCCGAGTCGGGAGCTCTCGTCGCGCAGACGGCCGATTCGTTTTCTGAGCTCCTCGGCCTGCGACTTCAGCTCGGCGATCTTCGGGTTCTCGTCGGTGACCTCCGCCTCCACTGCGACCCATCGCGCGCGCTCCGCCGTGACGGCCTCGACGTCGATCTGATCCCAGGTGAGGTCCTCGATCTTCGCGTGCGCCTTGGACGTCGCCTCGATCCGGTCGAGGTCGGCCTCCGCGTCCGCAGCGGCCTGAGCCGCAGCATCGCGGCGGCTCTCGAGCTGGCTGATCTGCTCGTCGAGCTCGCGAAGACGGCGCGCGTTCGAGAATCCGAGCATGTTCGCACGGCCATGCCCGCCATGGGACCCGCGGTCTCCGTGCGACACCTGCCCCGCGAGCGTCAGCGCGCGAGGGTGCTCGGCGAGCTCGGTCGACGAGTCGACGCACACGTATTCGAACCGCTCACGGAGTCGCTGCTGAAGCCATCCGGTGAACGGCGTCGATCGGTGATCGAGACGACCGGGGAGCGTGCGGGGGTCCGCCGTCCGAGAGTCGGCGACGCCCGTCGGGACGCCTTCGTAGCTGATCCGCTCAGCGATGCGCACCGACTCGATGGCCGCACGGAACCGCCCGAGGTCCGCGACATCGACGAGCAATGTCCGCGCGAACCCGCCGAGGGCGAGGTTGAACGCGTCCCGCCAGGGTTCGAACTCGGTGCGCACCTCGATGAGCTCACCGACGAAAGGCAGATCCGTCGGGGTGAGCCCGGCCGCCTGGGCGAGGAGAGTTCTCGCCTCCTGCAGATGCGCGGGAATGCTCCCGCGGAGCTCACGGGTGCGGTCCTGCTCGGCACGCGCCCGACTCAGCTCGCTCTCGACCGCTCGGCGCGACGACTCTGCGTCGGCGAAGGCGGCGCGGGCTCCGCGCAGTCCGCTCTGCGGGAGCTCCCGGCCGACGCGGGCGAGCAGTTCCTCGAAATCGGATGCGGTGCGCACCTCGGCGCCGAGCTCCCTGGCGACGCTGTCGAAGCGCGCCCGCTCGCGCTGGACGTCCTCCAGTCGGCGCTCGACACCCCGCAGCTCGCGCTGAGCGGTCTCGAGGCGGTCGCCTCCGGACTGCCGCAGGACGTCGAGCAGCCCCTCCCGCTCGAGCTCGGCGGCGGCGATCAGTGCGTTCTTCTCGCGGACGGCCAGCTGCAGCGCCTGGGTGCGGTCACGCAGATCCGCCTCCACCTCGCGCAGCAGATCGAGGCGGCGCTCGGCGCTCCACAGGGACGCGAGGGAGGTCGGCTCCGAGAAGACCCCGACCTCGTCCACGACGCTCATCCGCGCCGACGCCGCCTCGATGCGCTGCGAGATCTCGCGGATCGGCTCGAGAGCCGCCACCTGCTGCTTGGCGACGAGCATCCGCGTCCGGGTGCTCTCCAACTCATCGAAATGAGCGACCACCGCGTCCGCGGTCGCCATCGTCTCGGGCTCCTCGAGCACGAGCTTCTTGTAGAGGTCGTCGACCGTCGTGATCTGCTGACCGGCCTGGATGCGGGCCAGAAGACTGATCGCCTTCGCCCCCGAACCGGCCGCGCCGATGCCGAGCACGGCGTGAAGTCGAGCCGAGAACTCGCGGTCGGTCGCCACGGGCTCCAGCCCGACGGCGCGCACCGCCGCGTCACTGAGTCGCTGGACCGCAGCGCGTTCGAGCTGCGAGAGGTCGAAGGCGCCGTCGATCGTGGCCCGCAATCGCGTGGTGTCCTCGAGGGTGCGGGCGTCCGCGGGGATGTACCACCCGCGCACCGCCGTGAAGCGCGAGCCGTCGTGATCCAACCACGTCATCGAGACGGCGCTCCAGGTGTCCTCGCCGTCGCCGCGCAGCACGCGGAGCTTCGTCCCCTCCTCGGTGCGGGACTCGTCGATCTTGCCGCGCCCGTACGACAGGATGTTCCGCTGCTCGTCGCCGCGGGGACGGCCCGTGATGCCGCCGTTGGACGCGCCGTTGAAGGGCGTCGTGTGCGGCATCATCAGCGCGATGTAGCCGTCCATGAGCGTCGACTTGCCCGACCCCGATCCGCCGCACAGCAGGGTCGCATCGGGCGAGAACCGCACGCGGTGGGGACCGCCGTCGTAGCCGCCCCAGTTGATGAGCTGGAGCTCCTCCGCGACCCACTGCTGACCGCGTGAGCTCGCGGGGATCATCCCGAAGAGCGTGTCCATCATCGTCATCGCGCCACCACCGCCTGGGATCGCAGCCACTCCCGCAGCTCCTTGAGCGTCTCCGCACTGAGCACCACCTCGACGAGCGCGGTGATCCGGTAGCGTCCGCTGGTCTCCTCCTGCACGATGCCCTCTCGATCCAGCCGATCCAATGCGCTGCGGATGGCGCGCTGCTGCTTCGCGGTTCCGCCGTCGACGTCCGCGAAGTAGCTCAGCACGGTCTGCTCGACGTCCTCGATGTCGATCCGCACTGAACCCTCGCCGGACGCGGACTCGCGCTGGTAGACGGTCCGCAGGTGCACGAGAACGAGCGTCTCGGCGCGCGAGTACGGAGAGTCCTTCAGCAGCACGGGCATCTCGACCTCGTCAGAGCGCAGCTGCTGCTTGTACGCGAACCCTCTGGCGTGATCGATGATCAGACGCAGGTAGATGTCGTTGAGCCGCGACTCGATCACCTGCTGGTGCTCGAGCAGCAGCGTCCACTCACGTCGGTTGCGCTCCATCGAGATGAAACGCCGCTGGAGCAGGTGCACGAGCACGCGCCTGATCTCGGGATCGAGCGTGCCGCGATCGCCGGGGAAGTGCGCCTCGAGGTCGTCCTCCATCGCCGTCGGAGCGATGAACCCCTCGTCCGCGCCGGCTGTGGTGAGGTCGTCGTCACTCTTCATCTGAATCCTCTTTCGTGCTGCGGGCGGTCACGGTGCCGAATGCGAATCGCCTGCTCGTGCCGTCCGGGCGCAATGCTTCGACCGTCGAGATGCCATCTCCCTCGGTGAGGCCGTTCCGGTGCGCGATCTCGAGCAGACCGAGCAGATCGACAGGGCGCCGAGCCGCGTCGGGCACCGACCGGAAGGCATCGGCGAGGTCGAAGTCCGTCCCCAGTCCGGCGACGTATTCCTCGAGCTCGGCATATCTCGGACCACCCCAGGCGCGCGTGTCGTGATCGAGGAAGTCGACGTCATCGGCGTCGGCGAGGGGCGCCGGTGCACGCGGCGGGCGGATATCGCTGGTGGTCTGACGCAGATGCCCGAGATCGATCAGCGGCATGCTGCGCACCGGGTCGACGACCGTCGCCGGGCCGGACCACCCATGGAGCCCGGCGATGACGTCGCGCAGGAGGTCGTCGATCTGACGATCGCGCAGCGGATCGTGCGTCTTCACCTGGCCGGTGATCACGTGCGAAGCGCGGCGCTGCGCGGCCAGCACCTCCTCCACCCCCTGCTCTACGCGTCGACCGATGGCGTCGAGCTCGGCGCGCTGCGCGCCGTCGAGCATACGGGCGAAGGGCCGGCCGAGCAGTCCGCGAAGCTGCTCTGTGAGGGCATCGATGCGATCGGGGTCGCCGATCAGACGCAGGGCTCCTGCGAACGCGCGCCCCTCCGGTGTCGACTGCATCACATCCTGGGCGCGCTGCAGATACTCGCGGAGCACTTCGCTCGTCGGTCTCTCGTCCCTGCGCAGGTGGGCGACGACGTCGCGTTGCATCGACCTGAGCGACTCGGCGACGCGCGTGAAATCGGCGGGCAGTTCGCGTGCCAGGTGCAGGACGTTCTCGGCCTCCTCGAGGAGCTCCTCATCGTCGGCAGGGTCGGCATGCCCGGTCTCCTGGATGCGAGCGATCTCTGCGTCGAGTAGATCGCGTTCGTCATACAGCCGCGCCAGCCGCCGGACCGGGTCGACTTCCGCGCTCACCGATAGGTGGTCGACCGCGTCGAGGAGGGTGCGCACGCGGGAGTTCGACACGCGCGTGCGCCCTCCGCCGGTGCGGCCGGATATCTCGAGTGCTGCGACGGCATGCGCAGACAGGCGGTAGACCTCGACGTCGTCGTCGATCTGCTGGATCAGCCAGCCGAGGCGCACCCAGTTCCGGCACACGTCCCGGCCGCTCCCGGACGGAAGCCGCCTGTCGTCGTCGTACCCCGCCGCTCGGAGTTCGTCGAGCACCTCGCCCAGCTCGGCGTGCGCATCCGCGACCGCGACAGACGCCCGGTCGGCGGTGAACAGAAGAGTGAGCGACGCGACCACGAACGGGGCGAACCGACCGTGCAGCAGATCGAGTGTCGGGGTGCTGAATGCGGTGACGGCACGCGCATACGCGGCCTCAGCCCTGGATCCAGTCACTCGAACGAGAATAGTCCGACCTCGGGCCCTCGCCTGTCACGCGCCGGTCCGTGGCGGGTCGCACGGCATGGCGTCAACGGCGCGAGGTGCGCTCCCGGACTCCCGCGAGGAACAGCTCGTGAAAGCGCGTCTCGCCGTCGACCTCGGGGTGGAAGCTGGTGCCGACGAGTGGCCCCTGCCGCACGGCGACGATTCTGCCGTCCGGAAGCGAGGCGACCACCTCGACCCGCTCGCCTGCGCGTTCGACGATCGGAGCTCGGATGAACGTCGCGTGCACGGGCACCTCACCGAGCGCCGGAACGTCGAGGTCCATCTCGAAGGACTCCGTCTGGCGTCCGAAGGCATTTCGGCGTACGGCGATGTCCAGGCCGCCGAATGACTGCTGTCCCTCGATGCCGTCGAGTACCTCATCGGCGAGAAGGATCAGCCCGGCGCATGTCCCGTACACGGGGAGTCCCGCAGCGATCGCGTCCCTGATCGGCTCCTGCATCCCGAATGTGCGCGACAGCTTGTCGATCACGCTGGACTCGCCGCCGGGGATGACGAGACCGTCGACAGACGCAAGCTCCTCCGGGCGGCGCACCAGCGCCACCTCGGCTCCGAGTCCCGCGAGCAGGGCGGCGTGCTCGCGCACGTCGCCCTGCAGCGCGAGGACGCCGACCCGTGGACTACCAGCCACGCTCGGCCAGGCGGTGCGGCGCGGGGAGGTCGGAGACGTTGATGCCGACCATGGCCTCGCCGAGTCCGCGTGAGACCTCGGCGATCACCTTGGCGTCATCGAAGAAGGTGGTCGCCTTGACGATCGCCTTGGCGCGCTCCGCCGGGTTGCCGGACTTGAAGATGCCCGAGCCCACGAAGACGCCGTCGGCGCCCAGCTGCATCATCATCGCTGCATCCGCGGGGGTCGCGACGCCACCCGCGACGAACAGCACGACGGGGAGCTTGCCGGTCTCGGCGATCTCGGCCACGAGCTCGTACGGCGCCTGCAGCTCTTTCGCCGCGACGAACAGCTCGTCCTTCGGAAGAGCCGTGAGAGCCGCGATCTCGCCACGGATCTTCCTGATGTGCTTCATCGCCTCGGAGACATCCCCCGTGCCGGCCTCACCCTTGGAGCGGATCATCGCCGCGCCCTCATTGATGCGGCGCAGCGCCTCACCGAGGTTGGTGGCACCGCAGACGAAGGGCACAGCGAAGCCGTGCTTGTCGATGTGGTTCACGTAGTCGGCGGGAGAGAGCACCTCGGACTCGTCGATGTAGTCGACGCCGAGCTCCTGCAGCACCTGCGCTTCGACGAAGTGGCCGATGCGTGCCTTCGCCATGACGGGGATCGACACCGACGCGATGATGCTGTCGATCATGTCGGGGTCGCTCATGCGCGAGACACCGCCCTGTGCGCGGATGTCGGCGGGAACCCGCTCGAGCGCCATGACGGCGACGGCGCCCGCGTCTTCGGCGATCTTGGCCTGATCGGCGGTGACCACGTCCATGATCACGCCGCCCTTGAGCATCTCGGCGAGACCGCGCTTGACGCGCGAGGATCCGGTGGTGGTCTGTTCGGTCATGAGAGCTCCTGTCGGGGAAGCACGATGTGCATGAGTGTGTCGAACGATATCTCGTTTGATCTAGGCCAAACAGTAGCACTGTCCGGAACGACCTAGAATCGGTGGTGAGGACACATGAGCGACCAGATCACCGGAACGACCGCAGCGGACATCGCCGACAGCGTGCGCGGTCTGCGCGAGCGCGGTGTGCTGCGCGCCGGCAGTCCCCTCCCTCCCGTGCGGGAGCTCGCCACGACCCTCGGAGTCAATCGCAACACCGCGGTCGCCGCATACCGACAGCTCGCTCAGGCCGGGCTCGTGATCTCCCGAGGTCGCGCCGGCACGGTCATCGCCGGTCTCGAGTCGGTGGCCCAGGAGGGCTACGCCTCCGATACGGTGCTGCGCGACGTCGGGACCGGCAACCCGGACCCTCGACTGATCCCCGATCCATCGCCTGCGCTGGCCACGGTGGCCGGTCGTCCGGTGCTCTACGGCGAGCCCGTCATCGACCCGGGGCTGCAGGACTGGGCGCGCGAATGGATCGCGCATGATCTCGGTCACCTCGACTTCGGCATCACCGTCACGAGCGGCGCCGTCGACGCCGTCGAGCGACTGCTCGCGCAGGCGCTGATGCGCGACGATGCCGTCGCACTCGAGGATCCCTGCTTCCTGGCGAGCATCCACACGGTCCGACTCGGCGGGTATCGGGCCGTTCCCGTGCCGGTGGACGAACAGGGGATGACGGTCGAGGGGCTGCGCGCCGCCTTGGATGCCGGCGTGCGAGCGGTGATCTGCACCCCGCGCGCTCAGAACCCGACGGGGGCGAGTCTCACGGCCGCTCGTGCGGCGGAGCTGCGCGCCGTGCTCGCCGCTCATCCGTACGTGCTGATCATCGAGGACGATCACTTCTCGATGCTGTCGCAGCGTCCATACGAATCGCTGATCGGCCCGGACCACCGGCGGTTCGCGCTGGTGCGCTCGGTCTCGAAGTTCCTCGGGCCGGACATGTGCCTCGCCATCGCGGCGACGGATGCCACCACGGCAGAGCGCCTCGCCATGCGTCTGAGTCCCGGAACCACCTGGGTCAGCCACCTGCTGCAGCGTCTCACCCTCACTCAGCTGACCGACGAGTCGGTGCTCGCACGCATCGCCGACGCCCGCGAGCACTACGCGGCACGCAATGCGGCCTTCGCGTCGCGGCTGCGCGAGCATGGCCTCGACTCCCCCGCCACCGACGGTCTGAGCCTGTGGATCGAGTTGCCGAAGCCGGCGCGCATCGTCGCCGAACGCCTCATGCGTCGAGGCTGGCTCGCTCGAACCGGCGACGACTTCGCCCTCGACGAACGCGCCGATCCGTCGCGCCATCTGCGCCTCACAGTGCATGATCTGTCCGAAGACGACACTGCGACACTCGTCGCCGACCTCGTATCGGCCGCACGATGACCCACCGCCGCGGGAGCATTCCCGCTCTGAAAGAAAGGATCGGGGAATGAAGGTCCTCTCCATCCAGTCCGCCGTCGCGTACGGGCATGTCGGGAACTCCGCCGCGGTCTTCCCGTTGCAGCGCATCGGCGTCGAGGTTCTGCCGGTCTACACCGTGAACTTCTCCAATCACACCGGCTACGGCGCCTGGCGCGGTCCGCTCATCTCTCCGAACGACGTGCGCGAGGTCATCACGGGCATCGAGGAGCGCGGCGTGTTCGGCGAGATCGACGCGGTGCTGAGCGGTTACCAGGGCGGCGAGGGCATCGGCGATGTGATCATCGACGCCGTGGCGCGCGTCAAGGCCGCCAATCCCGCCGCCGTGTACGCCTGCGATCCGGTGATGGGCAACGCGAAGTCAGGATGCTTCGTCGCCCCGGCCATCCCGATCCTGCTGCGCGAGAAGGTCGTGCCGGCTGCCGACATCATCACCCCGAACCAGTTCGAGCTCGGGTTCCTGACCGGCACCGAGCCCGACACGCTCGAGTCCACCCTGGCCTCGGTCGACCTGGCCATGGCGATGGGACCGAGCACGGTGCTGGTCACGAGCGTCGAGCGGCCGGACCGTGAGGACGACACGATCGAGATGCTCGTGGCCGACGCCGCAGGAGCCTGGATCGTGCAGACGCCTCGGCTTCCGATGAAGGCGAACGGCTCGGGCGACGTCACCGCGGCGCTCTTCACGGCCCACTATGTCGGATCCGGTGACGCGAAGACGGCGCTCGAGCGCACCGCGTCCAGCGTGTTCGACCTGCTCGCCGCGACCCTCGAGTCGGGTGCGCGCGAGCTGCAGCTCGTCGAAGCGCAGGAGTTCTACGCGAACCCTCGGATGCAGTTCACGGCACGCCAGGTGCGCTGACCCGCGATTCCGAGCCGTGGCCTACGCCGTCGTCGGCCAGGCGTTCGCCACGGCTTCGCGCACCTCGCCGAGCAGCTGGGGCAGGGCCTTGGTCTTCGCGATGATCGGGAAGAAGTTGGCGTCCGACGTCCACCGCGGCACGATGTGCTGGTGCAGGTGGCCGTCGACTCCGGCACCGGCGACGGCACCCTGATTCATCCCGATGTTGAAGCCGTCGCAGCGCGAGACCTCGCGGAGCACGCGCATGCCGATCTGGGTCAGTGCCCCGATCTCGGCGACCTCCTCGGGTGTCGCCTGGTCGTAGGTGCCGATGTGGCGGTACGGGCACACCAGCAGGTGTCCGGAGTTGTACGGGAAGAGGTTGAGCAGCACGTAGGCCGTCTCCCCCCGCGCGACGATCAGCCGCTCGGCATCCGGGAACTTCGGAGCCTCGCAGAACGGGCACTCCTCGCGCAGCGGCTCAGGACCAGCCTGGATGTAGGCCATCCGGTGCGGCGTCCAGAGCCGCTGGAACTCGTCGGGGACGCCCGCGAACTCGCCGGCGTCCTCCCACGACTCCGAGGACGTCACGCCAGGTCCCCTGCTGTCTGCACGAGAGTGTGTGCATCGATCGCTGCGCGGATGCGCGCTACTGCATCGGTGATCGGCACGCCGTTCTCCTGCGTGCCGTCGCGGTAGCGGAACGAGACGGTGCCCGCGTCGCGATCCTTCTCGCCCGCGATCAGCAGCAGCGGGACCTTGCCGGTCGTGTGCGTGCGGATCTTCTTCTGCATCCGGTCGTCGGAGGCGTCGAGCTCGGCGCGCACGCCCTGCGTGCGCAGCGTCTGGACGATCTCGCCCAGGTAGTCGGCGAACTCGTCGGCGACGGGGATTCCCACGACCTGCACGGGCGACAGCCACACCGGGAAGTCGCCGGCGTAGTGCTCGAGGAGGATCGCGAAGAACCGCTCGATCGAGCCGAACAGCGCACGGTGGATCATGATCGGACGCTTCTTCTGGCCGTCCTTGTCCATGTACTCGAGCTCGAAGCGCTCGGGCAGGTTCGGGTCGACCTGCACGGTCGACAGCTGCCAGGTGCGGCCGATCGCATCACGCGTCTTGAGGTCGATCTTCGGTCCGTAGAACGCGGCCTCGCCGGGGACTTCGGTGAGCTTCAGGCCGGATGCCACGGCGACCCGGCGGAGAGCATCGGTCGACGATTCCCAGAACTCGTCCGAGCCGATCCACTTGGACTTCTCGTCATCCTTCATCGACAGCTCGAGCTCGAAGTCGGTGAGCCCGAAGTCGCGCAGCATCGACAGGATGAACTCCAGGACCTTCGCGACCTCGCCCTCGAGCTGATCGGGGGTGACGAACAGGTGCGAGTCATCCTGAGTGAAGCCGCGCACTCGGGTGAGGCCGTGCAGCGCACCGGAGAGTTCGTTGCGATAGACGGTGCCGTTCTCGGCGAACCGCAGGGGCAGATCGCGGTAGCTGCGCGCGCGCTCCTTGTAGATCAGGATGTGCATCGGGCAGTTCATGGGCTTCAGGTAGTAGTCCTGGCCCTGCTTCGTGATGTTGCCCTCGTCGTCGCGCTCCTCGTCCATGACGATCGGCGGGTACATACCCTCCTTGTACGTCACGAGGTGGTTCGAGGTGAGGAAGAGATCTTCCTTCGAGATGTGCGGGGTGTACACGTAGGTGTAGCCGCCCTCGATGTGGCGCCTGCGAGCGTGCTGCTCCATCTCGCCGCGGACGATGCCGCCACGGGGGTGCCAGACCGACAGACCCGAACCGATCTCCTCGGGGAACGAGAAGAGGTCGAGCTCCTTGCCGAGACGGCGGTGGTCGCGCTTGGCGGCCTCCTCGAGGCGGTGCTGGTACTCACGCAGCTCGTCCTTCGACGGCCAGGCGGTGCCGTAGATCCGCTGCAGCTGCGGGTTCTTCTCGCTGCCCCGCCAGTACGCGGCGGCGATGCGGGTCAGATCCCAGCCGTTGCCGATCATGCGGGTGTTGGGCAGGTGCGGCCCGCGGCAGAGGTCCTTCCAGACGACCTCGCCGTCGCGGGTCGTGTTGTCGTAGATCGTCAGCTCGCCCTCGCCGACCTCGACGGAGGCGCCCTCGGCGGCTTCCTTGCCGCCCTTGAGACCGATGAGCTCGAGCTTGAACGGCTCGTCGGCCAGCTCTGCCCGCGCCTCGTCGTCCGTGACGACACGACGCACGAAGCGCTGCCCCTCACGGACGATGCGCTGCATCTCCTTCGTGATGGCCTTGATGTCCTCGGGCGTGAACGGGGTGTCGACGCCGAAGTCGTAGTAGAAGCCGTCGGTGATGGGCGGCCCGATGCCCAGGTTCGCCTGCGGGTTGATCCGCTGCACCGCCTGCGCGAGCACGTGCGCGGCCGAGTGACGCAGGATGTTCAGCCCGTCGGGACTGTCGATCGTGACCGGCTCGACCTCGTCGGCATCCGTCACTGTCGCGGCGAGGTCCTTGAGGGTCCCGTTGACGCGCATGGCGACGACTGAACGGTCAGAGAACAGGGCGAAGCCGTCTTTCGGCTGAGCATTTTCAGGCACTGCACACTCCATCTGGGTCTGGATCTAGGCTACTCGCATGCCCGGGGGCCGCTGACCGCTACGACGCCACGTCAGACTCGGTGTTCGCCGCCGTGGGAGCGAGGATGATGATCGCCGCGCCGACGAGCGCGATCGCCGAGCCGACCCAGTCCCAGACGGTCGGCTTGAAGCCGTCGACGATGATGCCCCACGCGAGCGATCCGGCGATGAACACCCCGCCGTACGAGGCGAGCACACGTCCGAAGTTCGCGTCAGGCTGGAGCGCCGCGATGAACCCGTACGCACCGAGAGCCATCACGCCGAGCACAGCGAAGACCCAGCCACGGTTCTCCTTCACGGCCTGCCAGATCAGCCACGCGCCGCCGATCTCGGCGACGGCGGCGAGCACGAAGAGGATGCTGATGCGCAGGACGGTCATGCACTCAGTGTGGCAAAGGCCGCCACTTGGGCGAGCAGACCTGCCGCGACGCGCCCGGGCGACACCCGTGAGCTCCGATTCCGCCGGGGTAGCGTGAGCGGATGATCAGACCACTGGCGCGCTGGATCCTCGCACTCGCCCTGGGTGCGATCGGCATCGTCCACTTCACGAGCACCCGCGGTTTCCGCGTCGTCGTGCCTGACTGGGCGACTCGGGCCACTCGTCTCGACAAGGAGGCGATCATCATCGCGTCGGGCGCCGCGGAGGTCGCCCTCGCCGCCGGGCTGCTCCTGCTGCCGAACGAGAGACGGCGTGTCGGAATCGCCACCGCCGCGTTCTTCGTCGCCGTGTTCCCGGGAAACGTGCACCAGTGGCGCACTCACCGGTCCACCCCGGGGCTCGACACCGAAGCGCGGCGTCTCGGACGACTCTTCCTCCAGCCTCTTCTCGTCGCCTGGGCGCTGTGGGCGACGACTGCGCCGGCTCGACCACGGATGCGCGCGGTGCCTCGTATCCGCTGAGCAGCCGGCAGCGCAAGCCCGCCCACTCGTTCCGTCCACCCCGCCAGAATGGAGCCATGGCCTCTCCCTCGCTCGTCTGGCTCCGCGACGACCTTCGACTCGCCGACAATCCGGCGCTCAGGGCGGCGATCGATCGCGGTGAACCACTGGTCGTGCTGTTCGTCCTCGACGAGGAGTCCCCCGGCATCCGACCGCTCGGCGGAGCCGCACGCTGGTGGCTCCACCACTCCCTCGCGTCTTTGGACGACGCGCTGCGGGAACTCGGCGCCACTCTGACGCTGCGTCGAGGTCCTGCCGAACGCATCGTCCGCGAGACCGTCGCAGACTCGGGCGCGACGGCCGTCTTCTGGAACCGGCGATACGGGGGCGCCGAACGCGAGGTCGACACCGCGCTCAAGGCGGCGCTGCGCGCGGACGGCCACGAGGTCACGTCGTTCCAGGCGTCGCTGCTGCACGAACCGTGGACGGTGAAGACCGGCGGCGGCACCCACTTCTCGGTGTTCACGCCGTTCTGGCGGGCATGTCTCTCCCTCCCCACGCCGCGAGCGCCCTTCCCCGCGCCCCGGAGTCTCGCTGGGGTGCCCCAGCCCCCGGCGTCCGACGATCTCGTCGACTGGGATCTGCTGCCGACCCGCCCCGACTGGGCCGGCGGGCTCCGCGACGCCTGGGAGCCCGGTGAGCCGGCGGCCAGAGCTCGGCTGCGTACGTTCCTGCATGACGACATCGGCTCGTACGATCGCGCGCGGGATGAGCCGTCGGCGGGCGCGACGTCACTGCTGTCACCGCGTCTGCGGTGGGGCGAGCTGAGCCCGTTCACCGTGTGGCACGCGGCGGTGGAGGCAGATGGCGCGGCCGGGTTCCTCTCGGAGTTGGGCTGGCGCGAATTCGCCTGGCACACGACGTTCCACGCACCGGACATCGCCACGAAGAACCTCCGCCGTCAGTACGACGCCTTCCCCTGGCCGCGGCTCAAGCCGTCGGAACTCGAGGCGTGGCAGCGCGGCGATACCGGGATCCCGCTCGTCGATGCGGGGATGCGTGAACTGTGGCGCACGGGTTTCATGCACAACAGGGTGCGCATGGTGACGGCCTCGTTCCTCGTGAAGAACCTGCTCATCGACTGGCGGCGCGGCGAGGAGTGGTTCTGGGACACCCTGGTCGACGCCGACGGCGCGAGCAACCCGTTCAACTGGCAGTGGGTGGCAGGATCCGGCGCCGACGCCGCCCCGTACTTCCGCGTCTTCAATCCCGAGCTGCAGGCGAAGAAGTTCGACCCGCACGGCCTGTACATCTCGGAGTGGGCGTCGGATGCCCCGACAGAGCCGATCGTCGATCTCGCGGCCACCCGCAAAGCGGCGCTCGCAGCGTACGAGGTCGTCAAGCGGTCGTCAGCCACGACCTAGAAACCTGCGACGACCCCGGCCTCTTGATGCTGATTCCGCGGGAAGAGCGCTGATCACGGGGCGCCGAGGAGCCCGGCTGCGCTATATGCCAGTACCTCGGTTTTCCGCTCAAATATGAGCCTATTCTGAGCGGCGGTGGAGGGTGTGCACGGGCACATCCAGCCATCGACAATCGACAGGCCAGGCTCACCGCCCCACGCGCACTCGTGCGCTGTCTCGCGGCGGGATCGAACGGAGAGAACACATCATGACATCACAACGCTCGGCGGGGTCGCGCCGAATCATCGGCGCGACCGTTGCGGCTGCGCTGCTCGCAGCCTTCGGAGTCGCCACCGGCACCACGGCAGCATCTGCCGCCAACACCGACTGCTTCGCCACGGATCTTCACGTCACTCAGTGGTCGCACGCGAATATGAACACCCTGCTGACCACGACCGCGCAGGAAGCCGCGGCCGCAGCCGCAGCCGGTTACACGGAGACGGGTTACGTCTTCGGTGCCTCGTCGACTCAGCTGGCTGGCCTCGTTCCTGCGATCCATCTCTACAAGCCGTCGACCGGCGAACACACCTATGTGAACTGGCAGAACGAGGCGACCAGCGCTGTCGCGAACTACGGATACCAGAATCTGGGGGTCGCTTTCTACGTGAGCCCTGTGAAGCTTTCGACGTGCACCGATGCTGCGGAGATCGCGATCTACGGCAAAGGCGGCATCCACCAGATGGCGGCGACGCCCGAGCAACGTGCCGCCGCCGTCGCTGCAGGCTGGACATACGGGTACAGCTTCCATGCGCCCGGCCTCGCGCGCGTCCTGAACCCGACAGACGCCGACGGAGTCTTCTCCATCGCGATCATGCCCGACACTCAGAACGAGGTACTCAACGCGAATGACACGAGATTCGCGGAGCGGTCCAACTGGCTCGTCTCCAACCGGGACGAACTGGATCTTCGCTATGTCGGCCACAGCGGCGACGTGGTGAACTGGGTCGAACCCGGCTACGCCCAGTACCAGAGAGCCGAAGACGCGCTCGACCCGCTGGAACAGGCCGGCCTCATGTACGGCCTCGCTATTGGCAACCACGACACGATGGCCACTGGGGTCGGCGGTAGCGTCCGCAACGCCGCGACCGTCGTCGCGGACCAGCGGAACACCACCGTCTTCAACCAGTTCTTCACAGCGGCGCAGATGACTGGTGTGCAGGGGCAGTACGAGGCAGGCAAGGTCGACAACCAGTTCCAGACATTCGAAGCCGCCGGCAAGAAGTGGATGGTCGTGACGCTCGAACTGTGGCCGCGTCTCGGTGCCGTCGCCTGGGCCAAGCAGGTCATCACCGACCACGCCGACCACAACGTGATCGTGCAGACGCACAACTACCTCAACGGCTCTCTTCAGATCGACGGCGCCGGGCAATCGAAAGAGGTTTGGCAGTACGGGAACGTGTCGCCGCAGTACCTCTACGACAACGTGTTCTCGAAACACTCGAACATCAAGGTCGTCGCATCGGGACACACGGGCTACGCCGGAACCACATCGGTGACGACCCCGTCCGGGAACAAAATCGTCACCTTCCTCGAGACGTATCACTCAGCCGACAAGAACCCGGTCCGTCTGGTCGAGTTCGACGTCAACGCCGGCACCATCTCGACCAATGTGTACTCGCCCCGCGGCAACGTCGATATGGGCGACACCAAGACGGTGAGCGGCATCTCCTTCGTCGGTTGAGCCGCACGAACGCCCTCCACTCGTCGCGGGTCAGACCCGAGTCGCGCTCCGCCCGCAGAGGAGCGCGATTCGGGTGTCGAGTCCGACGGCGCGCTGCCCGGTGAGCACACAACAAAACCTCCGGAGAATCGGGGGTTTTGTTGTGTGCGCGATACTGGTCGCTTGCATGAGCGAGACGCCAAAGGGCGAGCGCGCGGACAAGATGGCGGACGGCGCGACGGTCGACGCCCCGACGTGCGGCGACTGCCGGGCCATCGGCAACCTCACTGGCCGGATCATCGCCGCCCACCCCGAGCTGCGGCGCACCCTCGGATCGGTCGCGCACTGGCATCTCAGCACCGCGCTCTACGCCCTCGACGCACTCGACCACCCCTCCCCGAGCCGGACATCACCCCGGCCCGGCTCGGCGCTCTCGTGCATTGACTCGCCGATCCTGGAGTCGCGATCATGTACTCTCGCCGGTTCTCCCCGGTGTGGGCATTGGGCGCCACGTCGAAACACTCCGCCCGTAGACGCAGAAGCGCGGTTGATCCCGCCAGGATCGCCGACTGCCGACGCGGTGCCGCCGACGCGATCGCCGACGCTCGCCCTCCGCGCCCCCTCCCGCACCCGACCGGCGCCCGGTGCGATTGGTGCGGCACGGCGACGGCGATGGGGCGCCGCACATCCGAAGCGTGGTTCGGCAAGCTCTGCGCGACCTGCGCGGCAGTCAAGGCCAGAGGCGACCTGTCGCATCAGGCCGTGTGGGAAGCGATCGACGGCGACCAGTCGATCCGGCGGCGCGTCCCGTACCGGCCCGACCTGACCGGGGTGCGCCCGTAGTCGCAGGACAGCGGCGGCGACGGCACCCGTGGTCGCACCTCGGCGGAGTCGAGGCACTCCGTGCGCACGTCGCGAGGCTCATGTCCGCATCGTGACGCCCAACCGAGGCGGCGCGTCCAGTGCGCCGCCTCCCAGGCATCTGCCACGCTGGGCGCATGCAGTTGGGATCAGTCGCCGAGATGGTTGCCGCCGCGTGCACCATCATCACCGTGCTTGTCAGCGTGATTGTCGTCGTCCAGCAGATCGGCGAACGGCGGAAGACGCAGGCGCTACTCGACTCTGAGCGGCAACGCGCGAGGCGATCGGACGCGGAAGCCGTCACAGCGTGGGTTGAGACACGCACCTCACCGAAGGGAAAGCAAACCGCGATACTCCACGTGCTGAACGCCTCGCCGCGCCCTGTTTTCGCGGCCTACATCGTGCCAACGACGTACTACAAACGCCACACGAGCGCGCCCATCCTGTGCGATGTTCTCGCGCCGGGAGTCGATGTCATCGAGGAGTTCACCGACAGCGCGAAATCGCTCGTGGAAGGCGAAGAAGCCGCGACGGACATCGCGCAGAGGATCGGCGTCCGCGTTCGGTTCCGCGACTCTGCCGGGCGAAACTGGGAGCGGACAGTCGACGGGAGACTGCACGAGCGCAAGAACAACCCCGCCGACTTCGACTTCAACTTCGCTCCGCCCGAGAGCGCCTGAGCCGAGCGCATTCGCTGCGGCGGGTTCCGCAACTATCGACGGGCGGGTGCGCCTGCCCAAAATGCACTCGGGGCAACCTCGAAACCCGGAGGATCGCCGAACGGCTCATCCATCACCGGTAGTGCGCTCAGATCGAGGTCTCGCCCGCGGCGATGAGACCAGAGCAGATGCCCCGGCATGGTCAACGCGCTCGCTGACAACTGCCACGGGTATGCGACCACAACGCCGACGAGCGTACCGATCTGGATGCGGCACAAGTGGGTGAGGTTCGTTGTCAGGTTCGCGACCACAGCGGTTTCAATCTCGGTTGGGTGGCTAACCCGGCTGATGGCCGCACCCTGCGCCCAATTCACATCGGACTCCGGCACACGATGGAGGGAGACGGCGACGTTGTCTGGCACACGCGTTCGGATCTGGTGACGACGGGTGCTGTGCCACAGGAGGCGGTAGGGCTGGGAGATGTTGATCACGATCGCGGTCTTGACGAACCATCGCGCGAGCATGGAAACGACCGCGCCCGCCGCGCTGGCTGGCGATGACCGAGCCGTAGAGAGGGGAGGCAAAGCGCACCGGGGACACGCGCGTCTGGTCATCAGGGAATTCACGGAGGAGCCGCCTAGCGAAGACGTGCTCGCGGGTCCGTGTGCCCGTCGTGGTCGGGCATAGCCAGCAGAACGGCACGGTTTCAAGTACGCGGTCGGCGCGTTGTCGGCCGGTCACGAAGATGTTGCGGTCGAACTCGCGCAACCGGCTCACTCGGTAAGTTGCGGCCATGCGCTCACCGTCTCACAGTTCGCGCCAACGACAGCAATTCGCCGCGCGGGTTGCACGTAGGTCCCACGCGAAGAGACAAGCGGCCTTCCGGACATGCAAAAACCCCGGCGGAACCGGGGTTTTTTGCTGTGCGCGATACTGGGATCGAACCAGTGACCTCTTCCGTGTCAGGGAAGCGCGCTACCGCTGCGCCAATCGCGCCCGTTGGGGCTATTCAGTTACTGAGAGGTGGCGACGGGATTCGAACCCGTGTAAACGGCTTTGCAGGCCGGTGCCTAGCCGCTCGGCCACGCCACCGTGTGGATTGACCCCACGTGCCGAAGGCCTTCCGAAGAAGGCCCCTGCACTTGAGCGGATGACGAGACTCGAACTCGCGACCCCAACCTTGGCAAGGTTGTGCGCTACCAACTGCGCTACATCCGCGTTGTTCCCGGTTGTTGTCCCGGGCACTTATGAAACATTAGCCGATGATCGGCGACTGTCCAAACCGAAACCGAATCTCGCGCGTGTCTCGCAGGGTGGTCAACTTGGCCTCCGACGGTCGGGTAGTATCGGTTGACGTACCCCGCAGGTATGGGCGATTGGCGCAGTTGGTAGCGCGCTTCCTTCACACGGAAGAGGTCATCGGTTCGAGTCCGGTATCGCCCACCACAGAACCCCGCTCATCTGAGATGCCGCGGGGTTTTCTCATGTCGCGAGGGCGCGGGAGCCAGCGCCGATCTTTCGATTGCTAGCGTTGCGGCATGCCCACCTTGCTCGACGACTTCCTCTCCGGAGATCGCGGACGCGTGATGCACGCGGTGTGGGAGACGATCCGCTCGCGGGATGCCGCGACTCTCGACCCCCTCGTCGCCGCGCTTCCGCAGCTCCGGAGCGAGGCGACGAGGCTCGATCTGGGCGGGATGATCTATTCGAACAACGCCCATCTGGCGCACGCGCTCACCAAACTCGAACAGTATCGCGACAGGGAGTGCTGGTGCGCCGCTTACCCCGGGCTGCTCACGAATGACCCCGAGAAGGAACAGGCGCTCGGCCACGTCAGCATCCTCTCGACGAGCGATCCTGGCTGGTCGATGACCTATGTCACCGAATGCGCCGTGTGCGGGAGGCTGTTCGATGTCGAGCAGGGGGACCATCACTTCATGTGGTGGAGATGGGTGCCGCGCGGGGTGAAGAGAAGCCGCGGAGAGGTCTGACGTCGGTGGCCGGCGGTAGCGTTCCGACCATGCCGCGCACTCCGCTCCCGAGCCCTTGTCCGCTCTGCGGCCATGGAGACGCGGTGCGCGTGACCACCGCGCTGCTGTGCGACTGGTGCGGGTGGCGTTACGGCGACTCCCCCGACCCCGACCTCCCCCGCCCGGTGGTCGAGGTGGTCTACTACATCCGCTACGACCGTCGAGTGAAGATCGGCACGAGTCGCCGGCCGCGTCACCGACTCGCGAGCATCCGCCACGACGAGCTCCTCGCGTTCGAGCCGGGTGGCCGTGCGGTGGAGCAATCGAGACACCGCGAGTTCGCCGACATCCGGGAGGGCGGCGAATGGTTCACCCTCACCCCGTATCTCGCGGCCCACATCGATGGACTGCGCACGCTGGACGACCCCTGGCAGCTCTACGCGCGCTGGGTGGCGTCGGCACTGCAGAACTGAAGCCCCGCACAGGGCCGACGTTCCGTGCGGGGCTTCAGAGTTCGTACGCCATCAGACGCGAGCGGTGGCCTTGACCTTCGCGGGCTGCGGCTGCGAGAACAGCACGACCACGATCACGGCGACGCCGACGACCACGTGCGGCACCCAGACGTTCGGCGCCTCCGTCGAGAAGCCGAAGATCCACGGCGACAGCGCCAGGAACAGGCTCGCGACGATGTCGAACACGAGGTGGACGGGCATCGGGATGACGCCGAACGGCCCCCATTCGTACTTCGTGAAGAGGCTGTAGACGATGAGCCCGATTCCGAGCACGATCGGGATGATCACGGCGGGGCCGCCCATGCTCGCGAAGCCGAAGAGCCACGGAGCGGCGATCAGCGCCACTCCGACGATGTAGTCGAGAATTCCATGGACCTTGGTGGGGATGAAACGCATGATTCCTCCTGTGGTGTCGTCGCATCCTGCGACTCACAGACTGTTCGCAGCCGTTCGTCGAACGGATTGCGACCGGGTCACACGGATCGGGGCTTCAGGCGGTCGCCCAGCCGTATCGTCGAGCCAGAGCCGAAGCGACCTCCCCGTAGCGCGATCGGTCGAGAACCGCGGCCTCACGGCGCAGTCCGCTCTCGTGCACGCTGTACAGCAGCTCGATGTCGACCCAGGACTCCCGTCCCTGCGCGTCCCAGCCGCCGGAGCCGATCGACAGATAGTCGCGGTCGCCGTCGTGCGGCTTGCTCGTCATCCGCACCGCATAGACACGTTCCGCGGATTCGCGCCCGATCACGAGCACCGGCCGATCCTTGCCTCGACCGTCGTTCTCCTCATAGGGCACCCAGGTCCAGATGATCTCACCCGCGTCAGGGGCGCCGTCCCGGTCGGGCGCGTAGCCGATGCGGAGGTCATCGATCCGGTCGGGGTCGACCCGCCGTGTCTCGGTGCCGCGCGACGTCCCTCTCGACTCCCCTGAGGCGGAAAGAACCTCCTCGGAGGTGCGCAGACGCGAGACCGGGCGTTTCGGACGAGTTTTCGTCCGAGACGCCCGGTCAGATCCCAGTGCTGTGAAGAGGATCTCCGCGAGTCGTGCCAGGATGCCGTTGGTGTTGCTCACACGGTCACCCTAACGGCAGTTCAGGCGTCGGCCAGCGCGTAGCCCTCCTCGCCGTGGACGACCTGGTCGACACCGGCGATCTCGTCTTCGCTCGTGATGCGGAAGCCGATCGTCTTCTCGATCGCGAAGCCGATGATGAAGGCGACGACGAAGGAGTAGATCAGCACACCGAGCGCTGCGATCGCCTGGACGGCGAGCTGACGCGCGTCGCCTCCGACGAACAGACCGGTCTCGGTGGCGAAGAAGCCGAGGTACAGCGTTCCGATGAGGCCACCCACCAGGTGGATGCCGACCACGTCGAGCGAGTCGTCGAAGCCGAGACGGAACTTCATCTCGACCGCCAGGGCGCAGACGATACCGGCGACGGCACCGAGCAGCAGCGACCATCCGGGCGTCAGGTTCGCGCAGGCCGGGGTGATGGCGACGAGACCGGCGACCGCGCCGGACGCTGCACCGACCGAGGTTGCCTTGCCGTCCTTGATGCGCTCGATGAGGATCCAGCCGAGGATCGCGGCCGCCGTGGCGCCGAGGGTGTTCAGGCCGATGAGTCCGACGCCGCCCATGTCCTCTGCGAGCCACTCCGCGCCGGCGTTGAAGCCGAACCAGCCGAACCACAGCAGCGCTGCGCCGAGGAGCGTCAGCGGCACGTTGTGCGGCTTGAGGATGCCCTTCTGGAAGCCGATGCGCTTGCCGAGGACGATCGCGAGGGCGAGAGCCGCGGCGCCGGCGTTGATGTGCACCGCGGTACCACCGGCGTAGTCGATGACGCCGATGCCGCTGTCCTCACCGAACAGCGTGGTGCCGAGGTTCATGATCCAGCCGCCGCCCCAGACCCATGCGGCTACGGGGAAGTATCCGACGGTGGCGAAGACACCGGCGAAGATGAGCCAGCTGCCGAACTTCGCGCGGTCGGCGATGGCGCCCGAGATGAGCGCGACGGTGATGATCGCGAAGGTCGCGCCGTAGGCGACTCCGAGAAGTGCGACGTTCGAGCCCTCACCGGCCGCGAGGCTCGAGAGACCGAAGTCGGCGAAGGGGTTGCCGGCGAATGCCGTCGGGCTGTCGACCGCGCTCATCGAGAATCCGAAGAGGATCCAGAGGACGGCGACGAGACCGATCGAGCCGAAGCTCATCATCATCATGCTGACGACGCTCTTGGCCTTGACGAGACCGCCGTAGAAGAAGGCGACGCCGGGCGTCATGAGCAGTACGAGGGCGGTCGCGGTGATCGCCCAGGAGATGTTGCCTGGAGCATCCATAGTCAAACCTCACATTCGGGAAACTGAGAGCTTCAGTGTGACGAGGCCCGATTTCCGGAATGCGTGAGGTTTGTTGCGGTGGCGTTACAGAGACGCCGCGTGTGTGAACACTGCGTTACGCGACACTGCGATCCGCGTGTGTAAGTGCATTGAGTCTGGAGACAGCGCGCAGGTATTTCTTGCGATATCCCCCGTTCAGCATCTCTTCTGCGAAGACCTGGTCGAGGCTCACACCGGTGGCGACGATCGGGATCTGCGCGTCGTACACGCGGTCGACGAACGCGACGAAGCGCAGAGCCTCGGACTGATCGCTCAGGATCTGCACATCCCGCAGGCCCACGAGATCCAGCTCGGCGATGATCCGCAGATACCGCGAGGGGTGCACCCGGGCCAGGTGACGGATGACGTCGGCGAAGGAATCGTCGGACGCGTTTCCGTGCCCCGCCCCCTCGTCGATCGCGCGGGCATAGGAATCGTCGTCGCTCACGACGGCGTGCCCGTCGAGCGCCCGCTGGCGGAAGTCGACACCGTCGATGCGGATCGTCTGGAAGCTGTCAGACATCGCGTGGATCTCTCGGAGGAAGTCCTGTGCGGCGAAGCGGCCCTCGCCCAGTGCGTTCGGCGGAGTGTTCGAGGTCGCCGCGAGCTTGGTGCCGGTGGGAACCAGCTCACCGATGAGCCGAGTCATGACCATGGTGTCGCCCGGGTCATCGAGTTCGAACTCGTCGATGCACAGCAGGTCTGCACCCTTGAGCAGGTCGACGGTGTTCTTGTAGCCGAGCGCGCCGACCAGAGCCGTGTACTCGATGAACGAGCCGAAGTACTTCCTGCGCGCGGGCATCGCGTGATAGATCGACGCCAGCAGGTGGGTCTTGCCGACACCGAATCCGCCGTCGAGATAGACGCCCGGCTTCGTCTCCGGCTCCTTCTTGGCTCGGCTGAAGAATCCGCCCCGCTTGAGCGGAGCACCGCGTCCGGCGAACCGGATGAGCGTCTCCTTGGCGTCCTCCTGCGAGGGGTAGGCCGCATCGGCACGATAGCTCTCGAACGTCGCACCGTCGAACTGCGGCGGCGGCACGAGGCTGGCCAGCATCTCGGGACCGGTGACGGTCGGCTGTCGATCTGTCAGGTGCACGATGCCCGTGCGGCTGGGCGTGTCGGTCATCACGGTCCTGTGTCGGGGGCGCACCTGTGTCGAAGTCTTACGAATCGGGTGCAGGGCGCACGGCGTGGATCTATCGTCGAAGTATCGGCTCCACATTACGCCGTCGTCCCCTGCATCATCGCCGCTCACCGTCTGAGGAGATCCCTGTGGCCATCGAGTTCGACACCACTTCGTCAAAGTTCGCCGAGTACGCCGAGCCCGGCCGTCTCGTGAGCACCGAGTGGCTGGCCGAGCGCCTCGGCACACCGGGCCTGGTCGTCGTCGAATCCGATGAGGACGTGCTGCTGTACGAGACGGGCCACATCCCCGGCGCCGTGAAGGTCGACTGGCACACCGAGCTCAATGATCCCGTCGTGCGCGACTATGTCGACGGCGAGGGCTTCGCGAAGCTGCTCAGCACCAAGGGCATCTCCCGCGACGACACCGTCGTGATCTACGGCGACAAGAACAACTGGTGGGCCGCCTACGCGCTCTGGGTCTTCTCGCTGTTCGGCCACGAGGACGTTCGGCTGCTCGACGGCGGTCGCGATCGCTGGATCTCCGAGGGCCGCGAGATCACCCGTGACGCCCCGCAGATCACGCCGACGGAGTATCCCGTGGTCGAACGCGACGATTCGGAGATCCGCGCATACAAGGAGGATGTCCTCGCTCACATCGGCAGCCCGCTGATCGATGTGCGCTCTCCCGAGGAGTACAGCGGTGAGCGCACCACCGCACCGGCCTACCCCGAAGAGGGAGCCCTGCGCGCGGGGCACATCCCCACCGCCCAGAGCGTGCCGTGGGCGAAGGCCGTGGCTGAGGACGGCGGCTTCCGGTCGCGGGCCGAACTCGACGCGATCTACCGTGACGGGGCCGGACTCGCCGATGGCGACGAGGTCGTCGCGTACTGCCGCATCGGAGAGCGCTCGAGCCACACGTGGTTCGTCCTCACGCACCTGCTCGGATTCGAGAACGTCCGCAACTACGACGGCTCGTGGACCGAGTGGGGCAGCGCGGTGCGGGTCCCGATCGTGACCGGCGCGGAGCCCGGATCCCTCTGATCGTGGGAGAATGACAGGGATGAGCACCACGCACGTTCCTGACACCCTCGCCGAGATCCGCGACGGATTCCTCGAGACCGCCGAGGCGGATCGACTGCTGCTCCTGCTGGAGTACTCGGACGAGCTGCCGGAGGTCTCCGAAGAGGTCGCGAATCACCCCGAGATGTGCGAGCGCGTCGCGGAGTGCCAGTCACCGGTCTACATCTACGTCGAGGTCGCCGACGGAATCGTGACCATGCACGCCACCGCCCCGCCCGAGGCGCCGACCACGCGCGGATTCGCGAGCATCCTCGTGCAGGGCATCTCCGGCCTCACCCCTGACGAGGTTCTCGCGATCCCCGACGACTATCCGCAGTCGATCGGTCTCACCCGCGCGGTGTCGCCGCTGCGCATCGGCGGCATGACCGGCATGCTGATGCGCGCCAAGAAGCAGGTCATGCAGAAGCGCTGAACCCCTGCGCTGCGAGCCATCCGGTGATGGCATCGCTCCACCCTGCCTGGTCGTAGTTCCAGATCTTGGTGTGCCGGGCGACCGTGAAGCGGGGCATCGTGACCAGGTCGGGTCTGGCCTGCTCGAGTGCGTGCGATGCATCGGCGGGCACGAATCCGTCGTCGTCGCTGTGCAGGATGAGGATGGGCACCGACAGCTCGTCGGCGCGCGACACCATGTCCAGGCTGTCGAACGGGATCGCGTTCTCCGCGCCGCTGAGCCGCGCGGTGAACGGGACGGACAGTGCGCCCATCGCGAGGTCCGGCAGCGGTGCGTGCATGCCGGACTCGCGCGCTTGGAATCGCAGCACGCTGCGCCAGTCGATCACCGGCGACTCGAGGATGAGACCGACGATGCGGTCGCGGTTGCCCGAGTTCAGGGCGGTCTGCATCGCGACCGCTCCGCCCATCGACCATCCCATCAGGATCACTCGATCGGCGCCGTGTCGGAGCGCATACGACACCGCCGCATCGACGTCGCGCCACTCCGAAGCCCCCAGAGCGTACGCACCGCTTCGGCTGCGCGGCGCCTCACCGTCGTTGCGGTACGAGACGACGAGGTTCGGGAAGCCCGCGGCATGCAGCACGGGGACGGCACGAAGGCACTCGGCTCGGGTGACCCCTCGTCCGTGGACCTGGATCACCCACGTCGAGGAGTCGGCCGGGAACAGCCAGGCGGGGCATGGCCCGGCCGGGGAACCGATGAGCACGTTCTGCGAGGGCAGGTGGAGCTCGCCGGGAGTGGAGTAGTACCAACCGCTGAACGCCGCGCTCCTGTCGACGCGGGCGCCCGGTTCGATCTGCGTCAGCAGCTTGCGCCTCACTGTGGTGGCATCAGCGCTCAGCACCGCGCCGAGCTTGACGTAGCCATACGTTCCCGAGGTGAAGAGTCCGTATCGACCCGGGAGCTCGGTGTCCCGCGTCCGGGTGAGCTCGATCGTCTGCGCCCCGGTGTCGACGGCGAGGATCTCGACGTTCGCCGGTCGCTTCGCCGGCATGACGACCCGACGGGCGACGCTGAAGACGAGCAGAGCCAGCGCCGTCCCCAGAGCGAGCAGAGCAGGGACAAGGAGTGCAACGGCGTGCCTGAGACTCTTCATCGCTTCCTGACTCTAGCCTGTTGCCGTGACCGCACACCCCGATGCCGGGACGATCTTCGACGCCGCCGTGGCTGAACTGCGCGACATCGCCTTCCGCTCAGACATCACCATCCGCGAGATAGCGACGCCGCAGGGCCTCGCTCCGCACGCCCTCGCCCTCGCAGCAGACGTCCGCCCGGACGACGGCGGAGAGTCGGCATACGGGACGGGACGTTTCGTTCTGCTGCATGATCCCGACAACCCGGCCGCATGGGACGGCGACTGGCGGATCGTGATCTTCGCCCAGGCGCCGCTCGAGACCGAGATCGGCACCGACCCCCTGCTCGCCGACGTCACGTGGTCCTGGCTCGTCGATGCACTCGACTCGAGAGGCGCCGGCTACCACTCCGCGTCGGGCACGTCGACCAAGACCCTGTCGAAGGGGTTCGGCGGACTCGCCGACGAAGGAGACGGCGCACAGATAGAGTTGAGGGCGTCCTGGACACCCGAGGGCCCCTTCACACCCCATGTCGAGGCCTGGGTCGAACTGGTCGGGATGCTGGCGGGTCTTCCGCCCGGTTCCGAGGGCATCGCCGTTATCGGCGCGCGAAAGGCAGCACGTGACTGAATACTCCGTGATCTCCGACGTCTCGGAGTTCCACGCGGCATGCGCCGCACTGGCCGCAGGAACTGGGCCTGTCGCCGTGGACGTCGAGAGGGCATCCGGATTCCGCTACTCCCAGCGCGCCTACCTCGTGCAGGTGTTCCGCCGCGACGCGGGGGTCTTCCTGTTCGACCCTCCCGCTCTCGGCGACTTCAGCCCTCTGCAGCAGGCCATCGGCGACGCCCTGTGGGTGTTCCACGCCGCCAGCCAGGATCTTCCGTCTCTGCGCGAACTCGATCTGCTCCCCCACACGATCTTCGACACGGAGCTCGCATCGCGACTGCTGGGTCATGACCGAGTCGGACTCGCCGCGGTCGTCGAGAACACGCTCGGCATCACGCTCAAGAAGGAGCACTCCGCGGCGGACTGGTCGACCAGGCCCCTTCCCGCTGCGTGGCTCGAGTACGCGGCACTCGATGTGCTGCACCTCATCGACGTCTACGAGGCTCTGGAGGCGGAGCTCGAGGAGCAGGGGAAGACCGAGTACGCGGCCGAGGAGTTCGCCGCCACGCTCGCCCGACTGCCGAAGCCTCCTCGCGAAGACCCCTGGCGACGACTCAGCGGACTGCACCAGGTGCGCGGCGCGCGGAACCTCGCGGTCGCTCGCTCGCTGTGGCAGGCTCGCGAGAGCTTCGCCCAGGATCAGGACGTCTCTCCCGGCCGTCTGGTGCCGGATCGGTCGCTCATCGCGGCCGTGCTGGCGAACCCGCAGAGCAAGCAGGCGCTCGCGGGGATCAAGGAGTTCCAGGGCCGAGCGAGCCGCACCCAGCTCGACCGCTGGTGGCAGGCGATGGTCGACGGACGTGCCACGGAGGAGCTTCCCCGGGAGCGGGTTCCCAGCGATACGCTGCCGCCGCCGCGAGCCTGGTCCGATCGCAATCCGGAGGCCGACGCGCGACTCAAAGCCGCCCGCCCGGTCGTCGAGGCCACGGCCGAGGAACTCGGGATGCCGACCGAGAACCTGCTCACCCCCGATCACCTGCGCCGTGTGGCGTGGGATGTACCGGGAACGACGCCCGAGGCCATCGGCGAGGCACTCGCCGCGCTGGGTGCCCGCCCGTGGCAGATTGCACAGACTGCACAGAAGATCGCGGACGCCTTTGTAGAGGCGGCGCAAACGCCCGACGAGGCGTCCGCACCGGCTTCGTAGGTTCGATCCAACCGATTCCTCCCCGTTTCCGGCCCTCCATAGACTGAGGCCACCGCACAAACTTGGAGGCAGAGTGGCCGAGATCTCGGACGTCTTCTTCGTCGATGGAGTGCGCACCCCCTTCGGGCGCGCCGGCGAAAAAGGCATGTACTGGAACACCCGCGCTGATGACCTCGCCGTCAAGGCGACCATCGGCCTGATGGAGCGGAACGCAGCCGTTCCGGCCGACCGCATCGACGACGTCGCCATCGCCGCGACCAGCCAGACCGGAGACCAGGGCCTGACCCTCGGGCGCTCCGTGGCGATCCTCGCGGGACTCCCGCAGACGGTGCCCGGACTCGCCGTCGAGCGCATGTGCGCGGGAGCGATGACGAGCGTCACCACGATGGGGGCATCGATCGGGGTCGGCATGTACGACTTCGCGCTCGCCGGCGGGGTCGAGCACATGGGTCACCACCCGATCGGCGGCAACGCCGACCCCAACCCGCGATTCGTCGCGGAGCGCATGGTCGACCCCGGCGCTCTGAACATGGGTGTCACGGCCGAGCGCATCTTCGATCGCTTCCCGCACCTCACCAAGGAGCGCTCCGATCGATTCGGCATGCTCAGCCAGCACAAGGTGCAGGCGGCCTACGACGCGGGCAAGATCCAGCCGGATCTCGTGCCCGTCGCGACCAAGACCGCCGACGGCGCATGGGGCTTGGCGACGGAGGACGAAGGTCGTCGTCCGCAGACCACCATGGAGGACCTCGCGGCCCTCAAGACTCCTTTCCGCCCGCACGGCCGTGTGACCGCCGGAACCTCGTCGCCCCTCACAGACGGCGCCACGATGTCACTGCTCGCCGGAGGCGGCGCGGTCAAGGAGTTCGGTCTCGCGCCGAAGATGCGCATGGTCTCGTTCGCCTTCGCAGGCGTGCAGCCGGAGATCATGGGAATCGGCCCGATTCCGTCGACCGAGAAAGCCCTGAAGAAGGCCGGACTCACGATCGCCGACATCGGCCTGTTCGAGCTCAACGAAGCCTTCGCCATCCAGGTGATCTCGCTGCTCGACCACTTCGGCATCGCCGACGATGACCCCCGCGTCAACCAGTGGGGCGGCGCGATCGCGCTGGGCCACCCGCTCGCGGCATCCGGCGTGCGTCTGATGATCCAGCTCGCGGCGCAGTTCGCCGAGCGACCCGATGTGCGCTACGGCCTGACGGCCATGTGCGTCGGTCTCGGACAGGGCGGCTCGGTCATCTGGGAGAACCCGCACTTCGACGGCAAGAAGAGGAAGTAAGCCTGATGGCCCACTCGATTTCCGAGCAGTACGCGAACGTGGACTTCTCCCCCATCCAGGCGCTCACCGACGGCGAGGTGATCACGCACTCCCCCGTGCGTGACATCCGTCTCGCGTCGGGCAAGGTGCTCGCACTGATCACCCTCGACAACGGACGCGACCACACGCGTCCGAACACTCTGGGGCCGGCGACGCTCACCGCCCTCGGTGAGACGCTGGACGGCCTGGCCGCTCGTGCGTCAGCCGGCGAGATCCAGGCGGTCGGCATCACCGGCAAGCAGTACATCCTGGCCGCCGGCGCCGATCTCTCCGACATCAGCAAGGTCGGGTCGCGGGACAACGCTCGCCTGATCGCGCAGCTCGGCCACAAGGTGCTCGGAAAGTTCGGGGAGCTCGGCGTTCCGTCGTTCGCCTTCGTGAACGGACTCGCACTCGGAGGCGGACTCGAGATCGCACTCAACTCGACCTACCGCACGGTCGACGCCTCCGCCGCGGCGATCGCACTCCCCGAGGTCTTCCTCGGCATCATCCCCGGCTGGGGCGGCGCCTACCTGCTGCCCAACCTGATCGGGATCGAGAACGCCCTCGAGGTGGTCATCTCGAACCCGCTCAAGCAGAACCGGATGCTGAAGCCGCAGCAGGCGTTCGACCTCGGCATCGTCGACGCGATCTTCCCCGCCGCGAACTATCTCGAGAACTCGCTCGCGTGGGCGGACGCCGTGCTCGGCGGCAAGAAGGTCGAGCGCAGGAACGAGCCGGGCAAGATCGAGCGACTCACGAAGTGGCCGATCGCCATCAAGATGGCACGCGGCATGCTGGAATCGAAGATCGGCACCGTCCCGAAGTCGCCCTACGCCGCACTCGACCTGCTCGACAAGGCCAAGAGCGGCACCAAGGCGGAGGGCTTCGCCCGTGAGGACGAGGCGCTCGCCGAACTCGTCACGGGCGACCAGTTCGCAGCATCCATGTACGCCTTCGACCTCGTGCAGAAGCGTGCGAAGCGTCCGGTGGGAGCCCCCGACAAGGCACTTGCGAAGAAGGTCACGAAGGTCGGCATCATCGGCGCTGGTCTCATGGCGAGCCAGTTCGCCCTGCTCTTCGTGCGCAAGCTGCAGGTGCCGGTACTCATCACCGACCTCGATCAGGCGCGCGTCGACAAGGGCGTGGCCTACATCCACGAGGAGATCGGCAAGCTCGAGGCCAAGGGCCGCCTGGATGCGGACTCCGCGAACAAGCTGCGCGCGCTCGTGACCGGGACGACGGACAAGAACCTCTATGCGGACTGCGACTTCGTCATCGAGGCCGTGTTCGAGGAGGTCGGCGTCAAGCAGCAGGTGTTCGGCGAGATCGAGAAGATCATCGCCGAGGACGCGATCCTGGCGACCAACACCTCCTCGCTCTCGGTCGAGGAGATCGGCGCGAAGCTCGCTCACCCCGAGCGCCTCGTCGGCTTCCACTTCTTCAACCCGGTGGCAGTGATGCCGCTGATCGAGATCGTCAAGACACCGACGACCTCGGAGGCGGCGCTCTCGACCGCGTTCGTCGTCGCGAAGAATCTCGGCAAGAACGCGGTCCTCACCGCCGACGCGCCGGGCTTCGTCGTGAACCGTCTGCTGGCCAAGGTCATGGGCGAAGCGGCTCGCGCGGTGTACGAGGGCACCCCGATCACGGATGTCGAGAAGGCCTTCGCGCCCCTCGGACTCCCGATGGGTCCCTTCCAGCTGATCGATCTCGTCGGATGGAAGGTCGCCGCCCACGTGCAGGACACGATGGCGCACGCGTTCCCCGATCGCTTCTACGCGAACGAGAACTTCCACGCTCTCGCGGAGCTCGACGGGGTCATCGAGAAGGACAAGGGCGGTCGTGTGACCGGCTGGACGAAGCAGGCCGAGAAGCTGCTGAAGCCCGCTGTCGGCAAGACGCCCGCGTCGGCCGAGACGATCCTGCAACGGGTGCAGGACGGCCTTGCGAGCGAGATCAAGATGATGCTCGACGAGGGCGTCGTACCCGAGGTCGAGGACATCGACCTGTGCCTGATCCTCGGCGCGGGCTGGCCCTTCATCGATGGTGGGGCTTCGCCCTACCTCGACCGCGAGGGCGCCTCGCAGCGCGCGTTCGGCGGAGAGTTCCACACTCCGCAGATCCGCGGCATCGAGCACCGCTGAGCTGAACCTCTGGGGGGCCGCCGTCCGGCGGCCCCCTTTTCCGTGTCTACGGTGCAGGACGCTCGTCGAGCTCACCGGAACGCGGCCAGAACGACATCGCTCTCTCAGCGAGCGCGGTGATCGTGAGCGACGGATTCACCCCGGGATTCGCGGGAACCGCTGCGCCGTCCATGACGTGCAGCCCCTGGTGACCCCACACCCGGTGGAAGGGGTCGACGACACCGGTCTCGGGCGCCCCAGAGATCACCGCTCCGCCGAGGAAGTGGGCGGTGAGCGGAATCCCGAAGAATTCGGGCCAGGATCCGCGAGGCTCGGCGGCGACCCCGCCGTCCTTCTCGACACGCGCGGCGATCGCCGAAGCCGCGCGATGAGCCTGCGGAAGATGACTGGGGTTCGGTGCGCCGTGCCCCTGCGCGCTCGTCATGACCATCCGCCCGAATCTGCGCCGGAGCGACAGAGTGAGCGAATTGTCCAGGGTCTGCATCACGAGTGCGATGATGCCCCGTTCGCTCCAACGTCGGAGCGAGCCCAGGCGCAACTGACGGATCGGTGCGCGGACGACCTGGCCCAGCACACTCACGAGACGGCCTCCGAGACCTCGGTCTCCCGGCACCATCAGCGATGCGAGGGCCCCCATCAGGTTCGATCCCGGCCCGTACCGCACATTCTCGACGTGAGTGCTCTCGTCGATGTGGAACGAGGTCGTGATCGCGACACCGTGCGCGAGTTCGAGGGATGCCGGAACGGCGACGGCGACGGCACCGTCGAGAGCCTCGGAGTTGGTCCGCGTCAGGCGACCCACCGCATCGGAGACCCGTGGAAGGGCCCCGGACAGCTTCATCCGATGCAGCAGCTGTTGCGTGCCCCAGGTTCCCGCGGCGAGCACCACCTGACGCGCGCTCACGGTGCGACGGTCGCGCCGGAACCACGCTCCGCTGCGCTCCGTCGTCACGGCGAAGCCGCCGTCTGCCAGGGCACGCACCTCGGTGACGGTGCGCAGCGCTTCGATGACGGCGCCTCGCCTCTGGGCCAGAGCCAGGTAGTTCTTCATGAGCGTGTTCTTCGCGCCGACGCGGCATCCGACCATGCAGTTGCCGCAGAGAGTGCATCCGGTGCGGTCCGGCCCCTCCCCATCGAAGAAGGGATCGGGCGTTCGAACTCCCGGCGCGCCGAACCAGACCCCGACCGGCGCGTGTCGGAATGTGCTTCCTACGCCGAGATCTTCGGCCGCTCCTGCCATGATGCGCTCGACGGGTCCGGAGTGCGGGTAGCGCTCGACCACCCCGAGCATCCGCTTCGCCGTCGCATAGTGCGGCGCCAGCTCCTCCTCCCAGTCTGCGAGAGCGCCCCACTGCGGATCCGCGAAGAACGCTCCGCCGGGCTGGTACAGCGTATTGGCATAGTTGAGAGACCCTCCGCCCACGCCCGCCCCGGCGAGGATCATCACGTGCGGCAGGCGATGGATGCGCTGGATGCCGAAACAGCCGAGCCTCGGTGCCCACAGATAGCGGCGGACGTCCCAGCTGGTCTTCGCGAAGTCCTCGTCCTCGAAGCGTCGGCCCGCCTCGTACACGCGGACACGGTAGCCCTTCTCCACGAGCCGCAACGCAGCGACCGATCCGCCGAACCCCGAGCCGATGACGACGACGTCCTCGTCGAAGTCCTGGGCGTGGTGAGGAGAAGCCGACCTGTGGTTCACGGTGTCCCTCCGGCACCCGAGGGGACGAGGACGGTCAGCGCGGAGCGCCGGATTCCGATCGTGCACTCATCTTCGGCGATGCGCTCTCCGTCGGCGTAGACGACGAGTCCAGGCGCGCTCACTGTCACGGTACGAGCCTGGCGCCGCGTCACCTCCGGTCGAGCGAGATGCACTCCGCTCAGCAGGAGCGGGAACAGCCGCAGCAGGCGGAGCCGGGTCAGCGGCGCGACGTGCACGATGTCCAGCATCCCGTCGTCCGCGGTGGCGCCCACGCAGAGAGGCATGCCACCTCCGTAGCTCGGCGTATTGCCCACGGCGACGAGCGTTCCCGGCACGTGAACCGGCTCCGCGCCATCGAGGGAGACGGTGAAATCCATCGGCCGCAGTCGCACGAGCTCCACGACCAGCGCCAGGTAGTAGCGCAGCACGCCGCGCGGCCAGCGCAGCCGATTGGTCCGATCGCTCACCTTCGCATCGAACCCGAGGGCGGCGATCGTCAGGAACAGATCGACGCGGTCGGCGGCGCGGACTTCGCCGACATCGATCGTGCGCGGGATACCCGTCAGAGCGAGCTCGGCCGCAGCGACCGCGTCGCGACGCGGCAGGCCCAGGGCTCGAGCGAGGTCGTTGCCCGTGCCCGCAGGCACCAGGACCACCGGAACACCCGCAGCGCAGACCACGTCGAGGATGCCGGACAGCGTGCCGTCTCCGCCCACCACGACGAGCACCCCCGGGCGCGCGTCGAGCGCCCGAGTCGCCAGGAGCCGACTCGATGCCGCCGACTCGCCCGTGTACGCCCGCACGTCCGCTCCTCGGGATCGCAGGTGCGCCACGGCGACCTCGGTCTCTCGGGCACCACGACCTTTTCCTGCGAACGGGTTCGACAGCACCGCGATGTGCTCAGCCACGTCCGCGCGCCCGATCCGACGAGATGACCGCTCCCGGGTTGAGGATCCACGTCGGATCGAGCTCCCGCTTGATGGCCGCGAGGATTCGCACCCCCGTGTCTCCGATCTCCTGCTCCAGCCAGGCGGCATGATCACGACCGACCGCATGGTGATGGCTGATGGTACCGCCCGCCGCGAGCAGCGCATCGTTCACGCGTCGCTTGATCTGCGTCCAGGTGTCGAGCGGTTCGGATCGGAGGTTCGCGATCACCGTGAAATACAGCGAGGCTCCGGTGGGATAGACGTGCGAGACGTGGCACATCACGTACGACCGGGCGCCGGCATCCTCGAATCCTGCGCGAAGAGCCGACGTGACCGCCGCTCTGAGGTGCAGCAGGTTCGACCAGGTGGTCGCCGTCTCGAGCGTCTCGCAGAACACTCCTGCGTCCAGCAGCGAGTCGCGCAGATACGGACCGTCGAAGCGCCCGGAGAGCCACCCCTCTGCGGCGCCCTCACCCGACGAGATCCCACCGGCCGCCGCCAGGATCGCCGATGTGCGCCCCCGACGCTCGGCGATGTCGTCTCCCTCATAGACGGTGACGAGGCTCGCGCCCTTCGCGAGGGCCCGCCCGATCCGACCGACCTGGGCGAGGCTGACCGCCGTCTCGGCTTCATCCGACAGACGCAGCACTGTCGGGCCGCCACCGTGCTGCGTCACGCGGCGCAGTCCCTCGACGCCCTGCGTGAAGTCCGCGAAGGTCCAGGCTTCGAAGAGGCGGTCACGCGGTACCGGATGAACGCGCACTCTCACTTCGGTGATGACGCCGAAGATGCCCTCCGACCCCAGGAAGACGCGGACGAGATCGGGCCCGGCTGAAGATCCCGGCGACCGTCCGAGCTCGATGTCGCCGGTCGGCGTCGCGACTCTCAGCCCGGTGACCATGGAGTCGAATCGCCCATGCCCTGCCGAGTTCTGACCTGACGAGCGTGCAGCGGCGAACCCTCCGATCGTGGCGTACCGGAAGCTCTGGGGGTAGTGACCGAGTTCGAACCCCCTGGCCGCGAGCAGAGCCTCAGCATCCGGCCCCGTCGTTCCGGCGGCGAGAATCGCTTCGCCGCTCGCCTCGTCGAAGTGGATGAGGCCCGAGAGCCGGCGCAGATCCAGGCTGACGACAGCGCGGTGCGTGCCGCGTTCGGGATCGAGAGCGCCCACCACGCTCGTGCCACCACCGAACGGGATCACGGCTATCCTCCGGTCGACGCACGCCCGGAGCAGCGCCGCGACCTCATCGTGGGTTCCCGGCAGCACCACCGCGTCAGGGGAAGTCTGCTGAGGTCTACGGCGCCGGAGAAGGTCCGGCGTCGAACGTCCCCCGGCATGGCGGATGCGCGTCTCGCTCGAGATGTCGATGTGCTCCGCGCCGACGACGGCGGCCAGTCCCTCGAGATCGTCCTCCTGGAGCGACGACGGCGCGAGCGCCACCTCGGCGAGTTCCACGGGCGTCGCGGGCCTGTGCACGCGACCGAGCAGCAACGGCAGCATCATCCGGACGGCGCGCGGCAGATCCGACGCCCTGGCGGGATCGCCCCAGCCGTTCCATCGCATCTCCGTCGTCACGGCAACCCTGCCGTTCTCTGAGCCCATGCGTTACAGTGTGACAGATCATGGAAGAACGTCAACTGGTGCTCGACGCGATGTCCGACCGCGCTCCGGAGTGGGATGCCACGCAGTCGCGCATCCTCGACGCCGCCGATGCGCTGATCGGTCGACGAGGCGTGAATGGCGTCACGATCGCAGAGCTCGCTCGGCGCGCGGGTCACAGCCGGCCGACGATCTACCGCAGCTGGAACGACGCCGACGATGTCGTCCGCTCAGCGCTCCTGCGCAGAGTCGCGGTGATCCTCGCGCAGTTCCCCACGCACGCGACCAGCCGACACGGACTCGTCGACGATGTTCTCCGCTTCTCCACCCTCTTCCGTGCCGACGACGTGTACGGACGGCTTCTCGCCGATGAACCGGAGGCGTTCACCCGCTACACGCTGCAGCGTGTGGGTTCGAGCCAGAGACTCATCCTGAGGTGGCTGGCGACCGCGATCGGTGCGGCGCAGCAGGGAGGATCGGTGAGGCACGGCGATCCCGACGAGATTGCCGTCATGCTGCTGCTCATCGCGCAGTCGGCCGTGCTCTCGCACGGAACGGTGTCGGAGCTCCTCTCTGAGGAGTCTTGGGAGCGCGAGCTGCGAGCAGCCCTCGACGGGCTCCTGCGGCCATGACCGCGCACTCCCCCGACCTCAACGTCGCGCGTCGGGCCGCAGAGCTCTCCCTGGCCGCGGAGCAGACCGTCGACCTTCTGGTGATCGGCGGAGGCATCACGGGGGTCGGTGTCGCGCTCGACGCCGCCTCGCGGGGTCTGAGCGTCACCCTTCTCGAAGGCGAGGACCTCGCGTTCGGCACCAGCCGATTCAGCTCGAAACTGGTGCACGGCGGACTCCGTTATCTCGCCACCGGCGATGTGGCCACGGCGAAGGAGAGCGCATTCGAGCGTCACCTGCTGATGACCAGGATCGCGCCGCACCTCATTCGCTCTCTCCCGCAGCTGCTGCCCTTCACGACAGGGCTGACGGCCCGCCAGCGCGCAGCCGGCGCGGTCGGGATGGCCCTGGGTGATCTGCTGCGGATGCGAGCGGGCACGCCGCGCCGGTTCCTCCCCCCGCCGCGTCTCGTCTCGGCGCGTACGGCACAGCGGCTCTTCCCGTCGCTCGCCGGAGCTGGGCTGCGCGGAGGGATGCTCTCCTACGACGGGCAGCTGATCGACGACGCCCGCCTGGTCGTGACCGTCGCCAGGACAGCCGCCAGTCTGGGCGCCCGCGTCCTCACCCGCGTCCGAGCGCTCGAGCTGCGCGTCGACGGCGCGACCGCCGAAGACGTGCTGACGGGCGAGCGTCTGAACGTGCGCGCCCGATCCGTCGTCAATGCCACCGGCGTCTGGGCCGGAAACCTCGACGAGTCGATCACCGTGCGGCTCAGCCGCGGAACGCACATCGTGCTGGATGCCGCGGATCTCGGCGACCCGTCCGCGGCACTGACCATTCCGCATGAGGGGTCGATCAGCCGCTTTGTGTTCGCGCTGCCGCAGCAGCACGGCCGCGTGATCGTCGGACTCACTGACGAAGATGCGCCGGGCCCTGTTCCGCGGGTCCCCGAGCCGACCGAGGGCGAGATCGAGTTCCTGCTCGCGAACCTCAACCGAGTACTGACCGTCCCGATCACGCGCACGCAGGTCAGGGGATCGTTCGCGGGCCTGCGGCCGCTCGTCGACACCGGTGCGGCGTCGACGGCGGACATCTCCCGTCGGCACCTGGTCCGCGTCTCCGAGCGCGGCTTCGTCAACGTCCTCGGAGGCAAGCTGACCACCTACCGGCGGATGGCGGAGGATGCGGTCGACCTCGCCGTGGCATCGGCGGGGCTCGACGCCGGCGCGAGCCGCACGGTAACCCTCCGCCTCACCGACTCCGCGATGAGGGCCGAGGACGGCGGGGTCCGGGGGCACATCTCCCCAGCGACCATCGACTTCGCCGTCCGCGCGGAGGGCGCGATGACCGCCGACGACGTCCTCGATCGCCGCACCCGGCTCGGCCTCGTCGACGACGACCGGGAGCGGCAGAGGGCGTTCGTCGAATCCGAGGTCGCCGCGATCCTCGCCACGTTCTCCTGACGACGCCGCATCCGCGCGACCGCCGCCAACCGTATCCGCGTCACGGCACACCGGGTAACGAGCACGGAACAGCGAATGAACACCTTCGCCAGCGCCGCTCAGAGAGCGCTCCGAACGCGATCGAGGGGGCACAGTGGTGGCATGGACATGCTCCTCTCGATGTTGGGCGGCAAGGGAATGTCGGGGCTCTTCAAGACCGGCACGGCGATCCTCACGATCCTGCTGGTCGTGCCGGCGCTGCTGAAGATCTTCATCGTCACGGTCGATGAGGGGTGGGCTGCGATCCGCACCCGGAACGGCAAGCCGATCATACGGAACCGCCCGCAACGGCGCCCCACCTCACGTGGCGGAGCGGTCGGCGAGGTCGTGGTCCTCGTTCCGGGGTCGCATGGCGCGTTCCCCCTGTTCTACTGGTACCGACTGATCGATGTGCGCTGCAGGGCGACGGATCTGCCCGCGCGCGAGATGACCGGGGCGAGCGGCCATCAGCACCGGGTGCACGCGTCGTTCGAGTGGCGACCGATCCCGACCGGACGAGATCTCCGAGTGTTCGAACTCGACGTCGTGAACGTCAAAGAACGGGCCTCGAACATCGTGGGCGCCGCACTGCGCGACGTCATCCGCGGCCTCGAGGGCGCGGAGCTGCCCCACAACGACGAGATCAACACCCGCGTGATCGCGGCCAGCGCCGACGAGGTGCGTCGGGCATGCGGCGTCGAGCTGGTACGCGTCATGGTCACCGGTGACGCGCTCACCGACGGCTATCTGCTCTCGGCCGCGCTCCGGGACACCGATCGCGGGGCGCAGGCGGTCGCCGCACTCCACGCTCTCAACTGATCGCAGCGGTCGAACGGTCGGTGACCGTCATCCGCCGTCACGCGGTGGCGACGCCGGTCAGCGGCGTTCGTGCAGCGGCAGATCGACCGTCCCGCTCGTGCCCGCATCCCGAGCGACGGGGATCCGAGTCCCGAGCACCTGCGACACGACGTCCTGCGCGATCTTCGATGCGGTGAGACCGGCGTCGGCGAGGATCTGGTCCCTCGACGCGTGATCGATGAACTCGTCAGGAAGCCCCAGCTCGTCGACGGCGGTGTCGATGCCCGCCTCGCGAAGCACCTGCCGGACACGCGTGCCGATGCCGCCGACGCGGATGCCGTCTTCGATGGTGATGACCAGACGATGACGAGCTGCCATGCTCACGATCGACGGCTGCACCGGGATGGCCCAGCGCGGATCGATCACCGTGGCGCCGATGCCCTGAGCGCGCAGACGCTCTGCGACGTCCATCGCGAGCGCGGCGAACGGGCCGATGCCGATGAGCAGGACATCCTCGGATTCGCCGCGGGCGAGCACATCGACGCCGTCGTGCAGCCGCTCGATGGCCGGAAGATCCGCCGCGACGTCGCCCTTCGGGAAGCGGATGACGGTCGGCGCATCGTCGACGAGCACCGCCTCATCGAGGGCCTCCTGCAACCGGGCTCCGTCACGCGGCGCGGCGATGCGGATGTGCGGGACGATCTGCAGCATCGCGAGATCCCACATGCCGTGGTGGCTGGGACCGTCCGGGCCGGTGACGCCGGCGCGGTCGAGCACGAAGGTCACGCCCGCCCGATGCAGAGCGACGTCCATGAGCACCTGGTCGAAGGCGCGCCCCATGAAGGTGGCGTAGACCGCGACGACGGGGTGCAGACCTCCGAAGGCGAGACCTGCGGCCGACGCGACGGCGTGCTGCTCGGCGATGCCCACGTCGTACACGCGATCGGGGAAGCGCTCGGCGAACGGCGCGAGACCGGTCGGTCGCAGCATCGCTGCGGTCATCGCGATGACATCGCTTCGACGCTCTCCGATGGCGACGAGCGACTCGGAGAACACGTCGGACCAGCCCGTTCCGCTGGAAGAGAGTGTCTCGCCGGTCGCGGGGTCGATGCGTCCGACCGCATGGAACTGGTCGGCCTCATCGTCGCGAGCAGGCTGGTAGCCGCGGCCCTTCTCGGTGATCGTGTGCACGATCACCGGCGCACCGTACGATTTGGCCAGCTCGAGCGTCTCGAGCAGGGCGGGGAGATCGTGCCCGTCGACCGGGCCGAGGTACTTGATGTCGAGGTTCGAGTACAGCGCCTCGTTGTTCGTGAACCGCGAGAGGAAGCCGTGGGTGCCGCCGCGCACCCCGCGGAACACCGCGCGGCCGACCGGACCGAACGCACGGAAGAGTCGGTCCGACTTGTGGTGCAGCTCCTTGTACGCAGCCGCGGTGCGCACCCGGTTGAGGAACCGGGACATGCCGCCGATGGTCGGCGCGTAGGAACGACCGTTGTCATTCACGACGATCACGAGGTTGCGATCGTTGTCGTCGGAGATGTTGTTGAGCGCCTCCCACGTCATGCCGCCCGTGAGTGCTCCGTCGCCGACGACGGCCACGACGTGACGGTCGGCTCGCCCCGTGGCGGTCAGCGCGCGCGACACACCGTCGGCCCAGCTGAGCGAGCTCGACGCGTGCGAGGACTCGACCACGTCGTGAGGGCTCTCGCCGCGCTGGGGATACCCGGCGAGTCCACCGCGCACTCGCAGAGACGAGAAGTCCTGGCGACCGGTGAGGAGCTTGTGCACGTAGGACTGGTGCCCCGTGTCGAAGATGAAGGGGTCGTCGGGCGACGAGAAGACGCGGTGCAGAGCGATCGTGAGCTCGACGACACCGAGGTTGGGGCCGAGATGCCCGCCGGTGCGCGACACGTTCTCGACGAGGAACTCGCGGATCTCACCGGCGAGTTCGATCAGCTGATCCTCTGACAGGGAGTCGAGGTCACGGGGTCCTGAGATGCTCGGAAGAATGGGCATCTGCACCTCCTCTTAGGCACCGTTCGCGGCGCCGATTCCGGTACGGACGCCTGCTCGATCCTACCCCGGGCACCCGGGAAAGCTCGGAGAGCGACTCCCCCTTGACACCGCCCCCGGCACGCGGAAAGGGCCCGGTTCCGAAGAACCGAGCCCTTTCCGATCGTGCGATCAGACCAGCGAACGCAGCACGTACTGCAGGATGCCGCCGTTGCGGTAGTAATCCGCCTCACCGGGGGTGTCGATGCGGACGACCGCGTCGAACTCGACGACCTGCTTGCCCTCGGGCGAGTTCTCGCTCGGCGTGGCCGTGACGCGAACCGTCTTCGGGGTCACGCCGTTGTTGAGCTCCTCGAGACCGGAGATCGAGACGATCTCGGTGCCGTCGAGACCCAGGGACTCCCAGCTCTCACCGGCCGGGAACTGCAGCGGGACGACGCCCATTCCGATCAGGTTCGAGCGGTGGATGCGCTCGAAGCTCTCGGTGATGACCGCCTTGACGCCGAGGAGGCTCGTGCCCTTCGCCGCCCAGTCGCGCGACGATCCCGAACCGTACTCCTTGCCACCGAAGATGACGAGGGGCGTGCCCTGCTCCTGGTAGTTCATGCTCGCGTCGTAGATGTACGACTGCGGTCCACCGGGCTGGGTGAAGTCGCGGGTGTAGCCGCCCTCGACGACCTGGCCGTCGTTGACAGCCGAGACCATCAGGTTCTTCAGGCGGATGTTCGCGAACGTGCCGCGGATCATGACCTCGTGGTTGCCGCGACGCGATCCGAAGGAGTTGAAGTCCTTGCGGTCGACCCCGTGCTCCATGAGGTACTGCGCCGCGGGGGTGCCGGGCTTGATGTTGCCGGCGGGCGAGATGTGGTCGGTCGTGACCGAGTCGCCCAGAGTCGCCATGACGCGGGCGCCCTCGATGTCGCGCACCGGGGTGAGCTCCATCGTCATGCCGTCGAAGTACGGAGCCTTGCGCACGTACGTCGAGTTCTCGTCCCACTGGAAGATGTCGTCGTCCGGGGTGGGCAGGCTGCGCCAGCGCTCGTCACCGTCGAAGACGGTCGCGTACTGCTTGATGAACTGCTCACGCGAGATCGAGGAATCGACGATCTCCTGCACCTCGTCGGGCGTCGGCCAGATGTCCTTGAGGAACACGTCGTTGCCGTCGGATCCCTTGCCGAGCGCATCGTTCTCGAAGTCGAAGTGCATCGACCCCGCGAGGGCGTAGGCGATGACGAGCGGCGGGCTCGCGAGGTAGTTCATCTTCACGTCGGGGCTGATGCGGCCCTCGAAGTTGCGGTTGCCCGAGAGCACGGCGGTCACGGCGAGGTCGTGATCGTTGATGGCCGCGGAGACCTCTTCGATCAGCGGACCCGAGTTTCCGATGCAGATGGTGCAGCCGTAGCCGACGGTGTAGAAGCCGAGGCCCTCGAGGTCCTTGTCGAGTCCGGACTTCTCGTAGTAGTCGGTGACGACCTTCGAGCCGGGGCCGAGGGTGGTCTTGACCCAGGGCTTCTGCTTCAGGCCCTTCTCGAGCGCCTTGCGGGCGACGAGACCTGCGGCGATCATCACCGAGGGGTTCGAGGTGTTGGTGCACGAGGTGATCGCCGCGAGGGTCACTGCACCGTTGTCGAGGATGTACTTCTCACCCGACGGAGTGGTGACCGGCACGGGCTTCGACGCGTTCGCCGGTGCGCCGCTGTTGATGTGCACGGGCCGGGTGGTGCGCGGCTCCTCTTCACCGGGCGCGTTGCCCGGGTCGGAGGCGGGGAACGAGTGCTTCGACTCGAGGTCGACGACGTCGTCCGAGGTCGACGGTGCGGCGTAGGCCAGGATGTCCTGCTCGAACTGCGACTTCGCCTCGGAGAGGAGGATGCGGTCCTGCGGGCGCTTCGGGCCGGCGATCGACGGCACCACAGTGCCGAGGTCGAGCTCGAGGTACTCGCTGAAGACGGGCTCCTGCGATGCGTCGTGCCAGAGCTTCTGGGTCTTCGCGTACGCCTCGACCAGCGCGACGGCCTCGTCGCTGCGGCCGGTCAGACGCAGGTAGTCGAGGGTCACGTCGTCGATCGGGAAGATCGCCGCCGTCGAACCGAACTCGGGCGACATGTTGCCGATCGTCGCGCGGTTGGCCAGCGGCACGGATGCCACGCCCTCACCGTAGAACTCGACGAACTTGCCGACGACTCCGTGCTTGCGCAGCAGGTCGGTGATCGTCAGCACGACGTCCGTGGCCGTGACGCCGGCCGGGATCTCGCCGGAGAGCTTGAAGCCGACGACGCGCGGGATGAGCATCGACACGGGCTGGCCGAGCATCGCGGCCTCGGCCTCGATGCCGCCGACGCCCCACCCGAGCACACCCAGGCCGTTGACCATCGTGGTGTGCGAGTCGGTGCCGACGCAGGTGTCGGGGTAGGCGCGCAGCACTCCGTCGACGTCACGGTCGTAGATGACCTTGGCCAGGTGCTCGATGTTCACCTGGTGCACGATGCCGGTTCCGGGGGGAACGACCTTGAAGTCGCTGAATGCCGTCTGGCCCCAGCGAAGGAACTGGTACCGCTCGCCGTTGCGCTCGTACTCGATCTCGACGTTGCGCTCGAGGGCGTTCTCGGAACCGAAGAGGTCGGCGATCACCGAGTGGTCGATGACCATCTCGGCGGGCGAGAGCGGGTTGATCTTGTTCGCGTCGCCACCCAGCGCCGTGACGGCCTCGCGCATGGTGGCGAGGTCGACGATGCAGGGAACACCGGTGAAGTCCTGCATGACCACACGGGCCGGCGTGAACTGGATCTCGGTGCTCGGCTCAGCCGCGGCATCCCACGAACCCAGTGCTTCGATCTGCGCCTTGGTCACATTCGCGCCGTCCTCGGTGCGAAGCAGGTTCTCGAGGAGGACCTTCAGACTGAAAGGGAGCTTGTCGAAACCGGGCACCGTGTCGATGCGGAAGATCTCGTAGTCGGTGCTGCCGACCGTCAGGGTGCTCTTGGCACCGAAGCTGTTCACCGTGGACACGAATCCGTCTCCTTCTATTCGGATGGGAGCGACAGGCGCCTCCATCTTGCTCGCCAGCGAGCCCCTGCGGCTAGCAAGGCAGACCTAACCAGTCTGCTCCGCTCAGCCCTCAGGCGAAAGCCTGCAATTTATCTTGATGTCAAGATAAATCTATCACGGCTGAGCGGGCTTGTCGGCATCGGCGCCGCGCGGATACAGCGCGCGCACGACGAGCCAGGTGACGGCGATCAGCGGCGCGAACAGCGGCAGACCCATGATCAGCTTCAGCGTGCCGAGCGCGGTGACGTCTCCGGCGAGGTACAGCGGCAACTGCACTGCGAGACGTGCGAAGAACAGAGCGGCCCAGGCCACGCCGAGCCACAGGAACGCACGACGCTTGCGACGGTCGCGCCGCCATGCGGTGCCCTCCCCCATCAGGAAACCGACCGCGAGACCGATCAGCGACCAGCCGATCAGCGCCGACACCAGCATGCCGGTGCCATAGAGGGCGTTGGTGATGAGACCGGGGACGAAGTTGTCTTCGCCGCGGCCCGTCCACAGCGCGAGCGCAGCCGCGGCTGCGGCGGCCACGAGACCGCCGATGGCCGCAGACGGGGGTGACTTCTGGATCAGCCGCACGACGGTGAACACCGCGGCGAGCCCGACCGACACGCCCAGAGGAACGATCAGCGGCTCGGGGCGGATGGTGAAGAGGATGACGAACGCGAGGCTCGGAAGGACGGACTCGAGGATGCCGCGCCATCCGCCGATCGCGGACCACACCACACGGTGCGTCGCGCCGCTCTCGTTCGGGTCGAGACCCGCTCGGCGAGCGGCGCCGCCGAGAGCCGCGCCGACGATGTCCGATGCGCTCTGCTCGCGCTCGGGCTCCGGGGCCGGGGTGGTCACGCGGAGCCGGGAGTCGCGGGCATCTTCAGCGGGATCAGGTCGCGCGGCGGCATCGGAGCGCCACCGCGCACGACGACGATCGACCGGAAGAGATCCTCGACCTTGGCGGCCGCTTCGAGATCGGATGCCGCGGCTCCGCCGATGACCCCACGAAGGAACCAGCGGGGCCCGTCGATGCCGATGAAGCGCGCGAGGCGCAGCTCGGATCCCTCGTTGGCCGCCGCGGGAACCTCGGCGAGGAGCTCCTTGCCGAGGGGACCGTCGCGCTCCTCGACCCGGCCGCCCTGGGTGCGCACCTGATCACGCAGCTGCACCCGGGTCTCGTCCCAGAGGCCGCCCGAGCGCGGTGCCGCGAAAGGCTGCACCTGCAGGGACGAATCGGCGTAGTCGAGCCCGACGGCCACGATGCGCTTGGACTGCTCTTCGACCTCGAGCCGAAGGTTGAGGCCCTCGCGCGGAAGGATCTTGATGCCGCCGAGATCGATGTAGGGCCGGACGGGGTTCGCCTCGGAGTCGTCGAACGGGCCCTGTGTCGCCCGGTCGTCCGGTGCGGACTTCGAAGGAGTCGCGTTGTTGTCAGTCATTGGTCTGTCCTGCCGAAGGGGAATGGGATCCTGCCTGGTAGCCCGTCGAGCCGAAGCCACCCTCGCCGCGGACGCTCTCTGGCAGCTCCTCGACCGGGATGAACACGGCTCGGGTCACGGGCATCACGATCAGTTGCGCGATGCGATCGCCGACGGCGACATCGTACGCGCTGCGGATGTCGGTGTTGATCAGGCTCACCTTGATCTCACCGCGGTAGCCGGCATCCACCGTGCCGGGCGAGTTGACGATCGAGATCCCGTGCTTGGCCGCGAGTCCGCTGCGCGGCACCACGAATGCGGCGTATCCCTCGGGCAGGGCGATGCGCACTCCGGTGGCCACGAGCGCCCGCTCGCCGGGTGCCAGGTGGACGGCCTCGGCGGCGACGAGATCGGCGCCCGCATCACCGGGGTGGGCGTAGCCGGGCACCACAGAGGCGATAATGGGGACATCAACGGAATCAGTCACCCCACGAGGCTAATGCAGAACATCGCTCCTGACGCGCGGATCCACTACCGCGAGAGACTGTCCCCCAGCCTGTGGCTGCTGGTGACGGTCGCTCTGGCGGGCCCCATGGTGGCGCTCATCTTCGTGCCCGTCGGCTCGACCATCGCCCTGGTCGTCGGCGCAGCGGTCTCGGCTCTCCTCGTGATCGCCTTCCTCGCACTCGCCCCGCCCGTCTCGGTCGACGGCGATGTGCTGCGGGCCGGTCGAGCGCACATCGACGTCCGACACCTCGGCACACCACGGGCGCTGAACGGCGAAGAGGCGCGCCAGGCTCGAGGACCGGGGCTTCCGGCGCGAGGCTGGCATCTGATCCGGGGCGGGGTAGACGGCATCGTCGTCGTTCCGAACATCGACCCCGACGATCCCGTCGACACCTGGACCATCTCGTCGCGCACGCCCGATCGGCTGGCCGCCGCGATCGTCGCCGCCCAGCGCTGACCACGCCGCCCGCCTGAGCACGCTGCGGGATCGATCACGCCGCTCAAGGCCGGAAAGACGACGCGCCCCTGACCAAGAGGTCGGGGGCGCGTGAGATCTCGCTCTATGGTGCGCTCAGGCGGCGCACTCCTTGCAGATGGGGCCGGATGCGCCCTCGTGGTCGAGCTGAGAACGGTGCTTCACGAGGAAGCAGTTCATGCAGGTGAACTCGTCCTGCTGCGCGGGCAGCACGACGACATCGAGCTCGAGGTCGGAGAGATCCGCTCCCGGGAGGTCGAAGCTGGACGGGTTGTCCGCGTCTTCGTCTCCCGATGAGCCGGAGAGCTTGTCCGGCACACGCTCCTTGAGGGCTTCGATCGACTCGGAGTCGTCTTCACTCTTGCGGGGAGCGTCGTAGTCGGTTGCCATGTGGTAAATCTCCACTTTCATGCGAGTGGGTGGTGCGCCGTCGGGGTAATCGGCGGCCATAGTTTGCATGACCGCGGAGGAATAAGCAAATGCCCGCGGCTGCGACAGACCAAACTCACGGCACGCCCAGACTATTCCCGGTTCTGAGCGGCCCCGCGTGACACCATGAACGCACACCCATCAGAGGGGCATTCGCATGGAAAACGTCACCATCGTCGGCACAGAAGCAGGACTGCTCGTACTCGCGACCGAGTCGGGCGAGCGGTTCGCGCTGCCCATCGACGACGTCCTGCACCGAGAGATCCGTCGGGCGACGCGACAGAGCGAGCCGGCTGCTCAGCGTCTCGCGGCGAGCCCGCGCGACATCCAGGCTCAGATCCGCGCCGGTCTCACGGCGCCCGAGGTCGCGGCCCTCCTCGGCATCGGCGTCGACGACGTCATCCGCTTCGAAGGACCCGTTCTCGCCGAGCGCGAGCACGTCATCGGCCAGGCGCTCGCCGTACCCGTCCTGATCGGCAGCGATGTCGAGCCCGACGCTCAGCCGACTTTCGGCACCGCGATCCGAGCCAAGCTGTCAGAGGTCGAGGCCTCTGCCGAGCGCTGGGCGAGCTGGAAGGACGAGAGCGGCTGGATCATCAAGCTCGAGTTCACCGCCAACGAGGTCGAGCACGACGCTCGCTGGAGCTTCGACCCCCGCCGCAGCGCCCTCGCACCGCTCAACGCCGACGCGACCCAGCTGTCTCGCCAGGGCTCGCTGCCGGACGGACTCATCCCGCGACTGCGCGCCGTCGAGGCCGAACGGCAGGCATCACCCTACAAGGACGACAGCCGTTTCGACTCCGGCGCATTCGGACCACGTCTGCTCCCGGCGCCCGAAGCCGAGGTCGACGACAGCATCGCCCCAGAGCGCTCGATGGCAGCGGCGCAGGACGCCGCGATCAAGCGCGCGCCGGAGTCCGCGACGACGAGCCCCGAGACCGCCGACCTGCTCGAGGCGTTGCGACGCCGGCGGGGTCAGCGTGAGACCGCGCCGATCCTCGACGAGCCGGACGAGGAGAACACGGACCAGAGTCCGATCGCGCTGTTCGACGCCTTCGAGAGCGTTCCTGCGGAGAGTGACGAGCCGGAGCCCGCACCGGAGCCCGCGAACGAGGGCAACGGTCGCCGTCGACGCCGCAACGCGATGCCGTCGTGGGACGAGATCGTCTTCGGGGCCCGCACCGACGAGTAGACCGGCACCCGGCACGAGTGCGAGGACTCAGCGCGCGAAGGCTCCGAACCTGAGCAGCGGAACCTGACGCTCTTCCGGAGTCAGTCCCCCGTGCTGCCCGATCATTCCACGGCCGCGCTGGTCTGCAGCCGTGCCGTCGTAGACGGCACCGTTGCCCCGGGCCACGACGAGGATATCGCCGATCCGCGACGAGGCCGCCTCGGTCACCTCCGGGCCGAACAACCCCGCCGCGATCGCCTGATCCCTGGTTCCGACATCAGCGACGCCGTCGAGGTCACGAACCCACCGCTCGGCGACCGCAGATGCGTCGGCATCCGGTTCGACATAGACGTGCAGCATCCGCGGTTCCCCACCGAGATGGCGAACTCCCTCGAGGTGCTCTGCCTCGAGAACGATCTGCCGGTGCGCCGGCACGTCGAGCATGCCGTGGTCCGACGTCACGAGCACACCGACACCCGGCGGCACACGTCGTGAGAGCGCGGCGTCGATCTCCTCGAGCGCGGCGATCCAGTGCGCGGAGTCGAGGCCGTATCTGTGCCCCGCCTTGTCGGCCTCGGGCAGGTAGCAGTAGACGAGCGAGCCCGGGTGGCGCTCCGCGAGGTCGTATGCGGCCTCCACTCGCTCGGCGGGTGTCTGGGCGGCGACGAAGTCGGCACCGCGCAGCGTCGCACGGGTGAACCCGCTCCCCGCGTACGCCGCGACGCCGACGGCGAAGGTCGGACGGCCCTCTGACCTGGCGCGCTCGAAGACCGTCGGAGCCGCCTGCCACGTCGCCGGATCGAGACCATCCGACTCCCAGCCCGTGAGCTGGTTGACCAGCACGTCCCTGTCGGGATCGAGGACCCGGTAGCCGACCAGTCCATGCTGGCCGGGCCATGTGCCCGTGAGGATGCTGGTGAGAGCCGCCGCGGTGGTCGACGGGAAGACCGAATGGGCGACATCCTTCTTCGCCATGCCGGCGGTGAGCGCTCTGGCGTGGCCGGCATGGGCGCGCAGACTGATGGCGCCGAGGCCGTCGATGAGCACGAGGACGACGGACTCAGCCCGCGGCAGGGTCGCGGACTCACCGCGCAGAGCGGCGAACACGTCGTCCGCCACCCCGACGACGCTCCGGGCTGCCGGCGACTCGGACGGTAGAATGAGGGACATCCGAGCCAGTCTGACACAGGCTCCCGTACGCCCTCAGCCTCGCACCATTCAGGATGCCCATGCCGAAGACCCCGCCTGCCGAGCTCGCCCCTGAGCGCATCCAGGACATCGATCTCGAGACAGAGATGCAGGGTTCCTTCCTCGAGTACGCCTACTCGGTGATCTACTCGCGGGCTCTGCCCGACGCTCGCGACGGCCTGAAGCCCGTGCAGCGACGCATCCTGTATCAGATGGCCGAGATGGGCCTCCGTCCCGACCGCGGTCACGTCAAGAGCGCCCGCGTCGTGGGCGAGGTCATGGGAAAGCTGCACCCGCACGGCGACTCGGCGATCTACGACGCCCTCGTGCGCCTCGCCCAGGAGTGGGCGCTGCGCGTGCCGCTGGTCGACGGACACGGCAACTTCGGCTCGCTCGACGACGGTCCCGCGGCTGCGCGCTACACCGAGGCGCGTCTCGCCTCCCCCGCGATGGCGCTCACCGAGAACCTCGACGAGGACGTCGTCGATTTCATCCCGAACTACGACGGCCAGTTCCAGCAGCCGTCCGTGCTGCCCGCAGCTTTCCCGAACCTACTCGTCAACGGAGCGAGCGGTATCGCCGTCGGCATGGCGACCAACATGGCACCGCACAACCTGATCGAGGTCGTCGCCGCCGCCACCCACCTGCTCGAGAATCCCGACGCGACGACCGAAGAGCTCATGGAGTTCGTCCCCGGACCGGACTTCCCCTCGGGCGGCATCCTGATGGGTCTCGACGGAGTCAAGGATGCATACGCGACCGGACGCGGCGCATTGAAGGTGCGCGGCAAGGTGTCGGTCGAGCCACTCGGCCCGCGGCGCACCGGCATCGTCGTATCCGAGCTGCCGTACATGGTCGGGCCGGAGCGACTGATCGAGAAGATCCGTGACGCCGTCCAGTCGAAGAAGCTGCAGGGCATCAGCGACGTGACCGACCTCACCGACCGCAACCACGGCCTGCGCGTCGCGATCGGCATCAAGACCGGGTTCGACCCCAACGCCGTCCTCGAGCAGCTCTACCGACTCACGCCTCTCGAGGATTCCTTCAGCATCAACAACGTGGCTCTGGTCGACGGCCAGCCGCGCACCCTCGGGCTCAAGGAGATGCTGCGCGTCTATGTCGCGCACCGGCTCGAGGTCATCACGCGCCGCAGCCGCTATCGCCTCGCTCGCCGCGAAGAGCGTCTGCACCTCGTCGAGGGGCTCCTCATCGCGATCCTCGACATCGACGAGGTCATCCAGGTCATCCGCTCCTCCGACGACTCCGAGCAGGCGCGCGCACGACTGCGGTCCGTCTTCGACCTCAGCGAACTGCAGGCGGAGTACATCCTCGAGCTGCGCCTGCGGCGTCTGACGAAGTTCTCGCGCATCGAGCTCGAGACCGAGCGCGACGCGCTGCTCGCCGAGATCGCCAGACTCCGCGATCTCCTGTCGAGCGAGGCCCTGCTGCGCGCAGTGGTCGCACAGGAGTTGGATGCCGCAGCCGAGGCCTACGGCACTCCTCGCCGCACGCTCCTGATGAACGCCGCGCCCCCGAAGCCGCGCGCGACGAAGGGTGCCGTCGACCTGCAGATCGCCGATGCTCCCACCGTGCTCGTGCTGTCGACGACCGGACGCGCCGTGCGCGTGGACCTCGCCGAGGGGCAGGAGCTCACGCTGCCGGCCCGACGGAGCAAGCACGACGCGATCCTGACCACCGTCGACACGACGGTGCGCGCGGAGATCGGTGCACTGACGACGGAAGGGCGCGTGCTGCGCTTCTCCCCCGTCGATCTGCCGTCGGTACCGTCGTCTTCCGTGCAGCTCGCGGCAGGCGCGCCGCTGCGCGACTACCTCGGGATCACCACCCGCGGAGAGCGGATCCTCGCGTTCGTGCGCTTCGACAGCGACGTCCCGATCGCCCTCGGCACGGCCCAGGGCACAGTCAAGCGGATCGTTCCCTCCACGCTCCCCGTGCGTCCCGACCTCGAGGTCATCGGCATGAAGCCCGGCGACACGGTCGTGGGTGCTGTCGAGGCTCAGGATGACGCAGACCTCGTGTTCGTGACCACGGATGCCCAGCTGCTGCGCTTCTCGGCCTCAACCGTGCGCCCGCAGGGAGCACCGGCCGGCGGCATGGCGGGCATGAAGCTGGGGGCCGGCGCCTCGGTGCTGTTCTTCGGCGCTGTCACTCCGGATGCCGATGCCGTCGTCGCCACGGTCTCCGGTTCCGACAGCAGCCTGCCCGGTACCGAACCGGGACGTGCCAAGGTGACCTCGTTCGCGGAGTATCCCTCGAAGGGCCGAGCGACCGGCGGAGTCCGTGCCCACGCCTTCCTGAAGGGCGAGGACCGCCTCATGGTCGCCTGGGTCGGGCCGAGCCCGGCGCAGGCCGTCGATCCGACGGGTGCGGTGCGCAAGCTCCCCGAACCCGGCGCACGACGCGACGCATCGGGTCAGCCGGTGGACGGCGTGATCGGGAGCATCGGCCGCACTCTGGTCTGAGCGCTGTTCCACGCCGCTTGCCGAACGCCCACCGCGACGCGCTGCTCGACGTCTACCGCGCGGCTCTGGCGCTGAGGCGCTGACCGATCAGGCGTCGATCGATTCCCGGGAGAGGCGATCGGACGAATCGATGATGAACTCACGTCGAGGCGCGACCTCGTTGCCCATCAGCAGCTCGAACACGCGACCCGCCGCCTCGGCATCCTCCATGCGCACCCGGCGCAGCAGGCGGCCGCCGCGTTCCATGGTGGTCGTGGCGAGCTGCTCCGCGTCCATCTCGCCGAGTCCCTTGTAACGCTGAATCGGCTCGTGCCACCGCTTGCCCGACTTCCGGAGCTTGGCGAGAAGGGCGTGCATCTCCTGCTCGCTGTAGGTGTAGATGGTCTCGTTGGGCTTGGAGCCCGGATTCATCACGATCACGCGGTGCAGCGGCGGCACCGCGGCGAACACGCGGCCATGCTCGATGAGCGGCCGCATGTAGCGATAGAACAGCGTGAGCAGGAGCGTGCGGATGTGCGCGCCGTCGACATCGGCGTCGCTCATCAGGATGACCTTGCCGTACCGCGCGGCGTCGATGTCGAAGCTGCGGCCGGAGCCCGCACCGATCACCTGGATGATCGATGCGCACTCGGCGTTCGACAGCATGTCGCCGACCGACGCCTTCTGGACGTTGAGGATCTTTCCGCGAATGGGCAGCAGCGCCTGGAACTCGCTGTTCCGTGCGTTCTTCGCTGTGCCGAGCGCGGAGTCTCCCTCGACGATGAACAGCTCGCTGCGCTCCACCTCGTTCGTGCGGCAGTCGACCAGCTTGGTCGGAAGGGTCGAGGACTCGAGCGCGTTCTTTCGGCGCTGGGTCTCCTTGTGGGCACGAGCGGAGACTCGTGCCTTCATCTCCGCGACCACCTTGTCGAGCAGCTGCGTCGATTGGCTCTTGTCGTCGCGCTTCGTCGAGCTGAATCGGGCGCCGAGATCCTTCCGGAGCACCTGGGCCACGATCTGACGCACGGCCGGGGTGCCGAGGATCTCCTTCGTCTGGCCCTCGAACTGCGGCTCGGGGACGTTCACCGTGAGCACCGCGGTGAGCCCGGCGAGGACGTCGTCCTTCTCGAGCTTGTCGTTGCTGCCGACCTTCAATCGACGTGCGTTCTGCTCGACCTGCGAGCGCAGCACCTTGAGCAGCTCCTGCTCGAAGCCCTGCTGGTGGGTGCCGCCCTTGGGGGTCGCGATGATGTTGACGAACGACCGCGTGGTCGTGTCGTAGCCGGTGCCCCACCGCATCGCGATGTCGACGGCGCAGACGCGCTCGACCTCTGTGGCGATCATGTGGCCGTCGGCCTGCAGCACCGGCACTGTCTCTTTGAACGTGCCTTCGCCCTGGATGCGCCAGGTGTCGGTGACGGGAGCGTCGTTCGCGAGGTACTCGACGAACTCCGAGATGCCGCCGTCGTACCGGTAGGACGTCTCGATCGGCTGGCCCTCGACCTCGGCGCCGTTGGCCGCGCGCTCGTCGCGGATCACGAGTTCCAGCCCTGGGACGAGGAACGCCGTCTGACGTGCGCGAGTCACCAGGTCGTTGAGCTGGAACGCGGCATCCTTCGTGAAGATCTGGTGATCCGCCCAATAGCGGATACGTGTTCCGCTCGTGCCGCGCGGCGCCTTGCCGACGACCCGCAGCTCGCTCTTGTCCTGGAACGGGGTGAACGGAGCGTCCGGCCGCTTCTCGCCCTTGTCGGCGAAGAGCCCGGGTTCGCCACGATGGAACGACATGGCATAGGTCTTGCCACCTCGGTCTACCTCGACGTCGAGCCGCTCCGAGAGGGCGTTCACCACAGAGGCGCCCACACCGTGCAGACCACCGGATGCCGCGTAAGAGCCTCCACCGAACTTGCCGCCGGCATGCAGCTTCGTGAAGACGACCTCGACGCCGGTGAGACCGGTGCGCGGTTCGACGTCGACGGGGATGCCGCGACCGCGGTCGTGGACCTCGACACTGCCGTCCTCATGCAGGATGATGTCGATCTTCGAGCCGTTGCCCGCGACGGCCTCGTCGACGGCGTTGTCGATGATCTCCCAGAGGCAGTGCATCAGGCCCGGGGATCCGTTCGAGCCGATGTACATACCTGGGCGCTTGCGGACGGCCTCGAGCCCTTCGAGCACCTGGAGATGATGGGCGGAATACTCGGCGGTCACAATCTCCGAGTCTATTCGCGATCCCTCTCCACCAGCCGCAGACACTCCCCGGGAGCCCTCAGTACGGCACCCGCGCGTACGCGCTGAGCGAAACACGCCGCAAACCGGGCATGCACACAGCCCCAGCGTGGTTGTATTGAACACGCCCAGCCAGCGAACCCGACACTCAAGGAGGCCCCGAGATGAACGCAACGACCGAACGTGAGACCTCCGCCGTCGAGTTCCGCCTGACCGCCATGGATCGCTGTGATTCATGTGGCGCTCAGGCCTACATCGCCGCCGAGGTCAACGGATCCGAGCTCCTGTTCTGCGCCCACCACGGTCGCAAGTACGAAGAGAAGCTCCGCAGCATCGCAACGAGCTGGCACGACGAGACCGCACGACTGATCGACTGATCGATCGCGGTTCGATCCGCCTCGGAGCCCGTCATCAGACGGGCTCCGCCTTCGTTAAGGGGTGGTGACCCGGCGCACGCGGCTCGTGAGCCGGGTGAGGATCTCCTCGCCGACGGTGTCGACGCGCTCGGCGAGGGTCGTCGCACTTGCTTCTCCGTGCTCGCCCGCGCCGAACAGCCAGACCGAGTCGCCGATCTGCATCCCCGGCCACCCCTGGACCAGCGACGTCGTCTCGTCGATCCGCAGCAGCTCGCGAGATCCGCCCGGGGTGCCCACGTCTGCTCCTGCGAGAGTGGACGGGATGCCGTCGAACGACCCGACGCCGACCTGAGCGTTCCCGTCCACGATCTTCCGGACCGTCGCCGTGAGCTCGGCCACCGGCGTGACACCCGGCAGGTCGGGTCCCTCCGCCGAGCGGACGCCGTAGCAGAACGCCCCGATCCGAGACAGCGAGCCGCGGAGCTCCGGCCGCCACCAGGACGCAGCGGATGCCGTCAGGTGCAGCGCCTCGGGCGTCGGTCCGGACTGCTCCACGACACGGACGGCATCGAGGAACAGGGCCTGAGCATCGTCGTCCTCGTCGTCGCTCGCCTCGGCGAGGTGGCTCCAGATCCCGGCGAGCTCGAGGTGTCCCGCCGCTTCACCCGCGCGCACATCGGCGACGGTGCGCTCCCACTCGGCCGGGAGCAGACCGTTGCGATGCAGCCCCGTGTCGATCTTGAGGTGGATACGTGCCCGCGCGCCGGCATGCGCAGCCCTGGCGGTGATGCGCGCCAGGTACTCCGCCGATCCGACGCCGAGGTCGATGTCGGCGCGCAGCGCGTCGTCGATCTCCTCGTCCGTCGAGGTGACCCACGCGAAGATCCGACCGGTGTCGCCGAGCACGCGTCGTGCTTCGACCCCGCTTCGGACGTCGTATGACCCGTACCACTCGACGCCCGTGTCCTTCGCCGCCTCGACGGCCCACCGGAGTCCGTGACCGTACGCGTCGTCCTTGAGGACGACCATGAGCTCCGACGGGGCGATGCGATCGCGGACCGCGCGGATGTTCGCTCGGAACAGGTCGGTGTCGATCCGCAGCTCCGGCCGACTCATGCCTCCCACCCCCGCTCCGCGTGTGCACCCGCGACGGTGACGAGCTCGGCGATCGTGAGTCCGGTGACGGCGCTCCATCGGGCGAGCCCGGGAGCGGCCGGCCCGCGACCTCCGAAGTAGGTGGCCTCGGCGCCCACGGTGACGGCGGCGGATCCCTGCAGATCTATCACGCACACATCCATCGCGACACGCCCGATGATCGGGCGCTGCACACCGTCGATCTCCACGTGGGCGGCATTGCCCAGCGCGCGCACGATCCCCTGGGCGTAGCCGCCGGTGATGAGTGCGGCCGTCGTGTCATGGGCCACTCGATGGGTGTAGCCGTAGGAGACCGCGTCTCCAGCCCTGAGCGGCTTCGTGGAAAGCACTCTGCCGACGAGCCGCATGACCGGCCTCGCGCTCAGTGCTCCCTCCGCATCGGGGAGCCCGTAGAGCAGGAAGGGGTCGATATCCGGTGCGCCGGTCGTCACGGCGTCGATGCCTTCGAGAGCCAGGGCCTCGACTTCCTCGGCATGGTCGACCAGCACGGCCTCCGCACCGGCGGCGACCACCGCGTGTGCGACGGAGAGCACCCCATGCCCCCAGGCATCACGGCGGAGGTCGGCGACGCGTCCCCCTGCATCGACGGCGGCAGCGGATGCGACCGCGAGCGCCGACCGCGAGATCATCGCGCGCGGGCGGGAGCTGGATGTCTTCTCACACACGTTTCCAGCCTAGCTCCGCCTTCTCAGGATGCCCCACGCACCCACCGTAGACTGGAGGGGACCCCGAACTTGGAGATCCATGTCACGCTTTTCCCTCGCGCCCCGCGTCCGCTATCTGCTGGCGCGTGCTCGCCGCATCGACGTCGCCTCGGTCATCGAGAGGGCCAAAGAGGCGTCTTCTCAGCACGGCAAGGCCGTTCCCCTCGTGGTCGTCGACATGCTGTGGTCAGCGGGCCGCCACAACGTCGGATTCCAGGACTACATCGACTACGACTTCGCGATCCTCACCAAGGCGGAGCGCGACACGTTCATGACCCACCCCGTGTCGAACGAGATCTCGCAGAAGTACGACCACCCCGACTATCGGCACCTGTTCCATGACAAGGCAGAGTTCAACGCCGTCTTCGATGCCTTCCTCAAGAGGGAGTGGATGCTCATCACGCAGGGCAACGCGGACGAGCTGCGTTCATTCACCGAGCGCCAGGGCACGATCGTCGTGAAGGAGACGCACGGCCAGGCGGGCACGGGTGTCCACCGCTACCACGCCGCCGACGTGACCGACTGGGATGCATTCCACGCCGAGCTGCTCTCGAAGAAGCAGGTCCTCGTCGAAGAGGTCATCCGCCAGCACGCCGACCTCGCGGCCGTGTGCCCCGGCACCGTGAACACCACCCGCATCACCGCATTCTTCGATGGCGAGAAGACGCACATCCTCGCGATGGCCCAGAAGTTCGGACGCGGAGCGGTGAGCGACCAGATGAGCTTCGGCGGCTTCTACACGATGCTCGACGAGAACGGTCACTCTGTGGGATCCGGATACGACTCTCACGGCCACGTGCACGTCACGCACCCGGACTCCGGCTTCCCGATCGCCGACTTCCAGCTGCCGATGATGGACGAGGTCCGCGAGTTCGTCGACCAGGTCGCGCGCGTCGTACCGCAGATCCAGTACGTCGGCTGGGATGTCGTGGTCACGCCTGACGGTCCGGTGCTCGTCGAGGGCAACTGGGGCGCCGGCGTGTACGAGAACAAGCCGAGCGTCACCGGGATCCGCACAGGGCACAAGCCGCGCTACCAGGCCGCGATCGGGTTCTGACCGCGGCAGGCATGAAGAAGGGCCCGGATGCTGAGCATCCGGGCCCTTCTTGCTGAGGCGTCGCTCACGCGGAGGTCAGACCTCGCGGACGATCCCCATCGGGGTCGACTGCGTCGCCTGGCCGAGAGGATTGTCGCCCAGGATCTGGACGAGCCGACGCTCCCCCGTCTTGTCGAGCGTCGAGCCGAGGATGTTGCCGCCGATGTCGTTGATGTCGACGACGGCGACCTCGAGGTCGCCGCCGAGCATCTTCTTCAGACGGAGGGCCACCTCACGCGGGTTCTTCGGTCCGAGGACGACCGCCTGGTTGTACGGCGGGATCGTGTTCTTCGTCGGGCCGTCGATGGCGCGTGCCTTGTCACCTGCGATGCGGTAGAAGTCACCGCGACGCCCGAAGGCCTTGGTGATCACCGAGACGCCGGCTGCGAAGAGGATCCGCAGGGTGCCGCATTCGCGCAGGGCCATCTCCATCGTCTCGGGCATGCCGAGACCGATGCCGTAGGAGGTGCGGACGACGTATCGCGACAGGAAGCGCGCAAGCGGACGGGGCGTGATCTCGTCGAGCCGGTACGACCGGCCCTGCGTGATCGCCACGATCTTCTCGGTCACGAACAGCAGGTCACCGGGCTGAACAGCTTCCTTCGCGTACTCCAGGACGACGGAGTCGAGGTCGTCGTTCGGCATGACGACGCGCGTCCGCAGCGGGATGCGCGCGTAGTTCTTGCCGTCGACGCTCGCCTCGAGCGCCTTGCCTTCGTTCGCCTGCATCACTCGAGGTAGTCCCGCAGCGACTGCGAGCGGCTCGGGTGGCGGAGCTTCGCCATCGTCTTCGACTCGATCTGACGGATGCGCTCACGCGTCACGCCGAACGTGTCACCGATCTGGTCGAGGGTCTTCGGCTGTCCGTCGCCGAGTCCGAAGCGCATCCGGATGACACCGGCCTCACGCTCGGAGAGCGAGTCGAGCAGCTGCTCCAGCTGACGCTGCAGCATCGTGAAGCCCACGGCATCCGCGGGGACCACTGCCTCGGTGTCCTCGATGAGGTCACCGAACTCGCTGTCGCCGTCCTCACCGAGAGGCGTGTGCAGGGAGATCGGCTCTCGGCCGTACTTCTGCACCTCGACGACCTTCTCGGGCGTCATGTCCAGCTCGCGGCTGAGCTCTTCGGGCGTGGGCTCACGGCCCAGGTCCTGCAGCATCTGGCGCTGCACTCGGGCGAGCTTGTTGATGACCTCGACCATGTGCACGGGGATGCGGATGGTGCGGGCCTGGTCTGCCATCGCGCGGGTGATCGCCTGACGGATCCACCAGGTGGCGTACGTCGAGAACTTGAAGCCCTTGGTGTAGTCGAATTTCTCGACGGCGCGGATCAGACCGAGGTTGCCCTCCTGGATCAGGTCCAGGAACTGCATGCCGCGGCCGGTGTAGCGCTTGGCGAGCGAGACGACGAGACGGAGGTTCGCACCGAGCAGGTGGCTCTTCGCGCGCTGACCGTCGCGGGCGACCCACTGCAGGTCGAGCCCGAGCTGGCTGGCCTTCTCGGCGGCCGTCATCGTGGAGAGCTTCTCCTCGGCGAACAGGCCGGCCTCGATGCGCATCGCGAGCTCGACCTCTTCGGCCGCGTTCAGCAGGGCGACCTTTCCGATCTGCTTCAGGTAGTCCTTGACAGGGTCGGCGGTCGCACCGGTGATCTGGGTGGAGTAGACGGGCACGTCTTCGTCGTCGTTCGACGAGATGACGATCGCTCCCGTGGGCAGAGGCTCGGTGAACTTCGGCTTGGAGTCCTCGTCGTCCTCATCGGGCTCTGCGGCGGGAGGAGTCTCGTCGTCTTCGACGATGTCATCGGCCTTCTTCTTCTTCGCGGGCGCGCGCTTGGCAGCGGCACGCTGCGCGGCGGTCTTGGGCGCCGGCTTCTCAGCGGCCTCCTCGACCGGAGCATCGACCTCGGGAGCGTCGGCGGTCTTCTTCGTCCGGGTCTTCTTCGTCGTGGCAGGAGTCACGTTTCGCCTTTCACGGGGCCGCTCGCAGGCCCCGGAGCATTTCGGACACTAGTAAGACCCTTGTCAAGTCCGATCTCCGGAAAGATCGATTGACAACGGGTCAGAGTCCTAGTATCGCACACGTGTGGGCATGCAGGTGCAATCCGCCCAAGTTCGCTCGCTCGATGTCAGCCGCGACCCGGCTTGTCCTCGTCGCCGCTGGGGCGCGAGGCGAGGTAGCGCTCGAGTTCTGCGGCGAGCTCATCCGCGCTCGGCAGGTCGCGCTCGTTGAATCCGCCCTCGTCGTACGACCCGTCCTCAGGATCACGACCGGCCATATACGCGTCGTAGCGGCGCTCGAGCCCCTGCACCATCTGCTGCAGCTCATCGTTGCCCAGCACCTGGTCGTCGACGCGCGTGAGGTAGTCCTGGCGGCGCTCCTGCACCTCATCGAGCAGGATGACCAGGCCTGTGGCGGCCATCAGCTTCTCGGCTGCCGCGATCACGGCGTCGGGGTTCTCGGTCTCGGCGAGGTAGTGCGGTACGAGCAGCACGAACCCGACGACGCGCTCACCGTGCTCCGCGAAGCGGAATTCGAGGAGATGCCCCGCAGTGGCCGGCACCTGGGTGCGCGGGCGCCATACCGAGTGAGCCACGGTGAGCTCACGGCGGTTGCCGCTCACCGTCGTGCCGATGGGGCGGGTGTGCGGGACCGGCATCGCGATCGAGTGCACCCAGTTGAGCCCGGAGACCTCGAATTCGTCGGCGAGCTCGAGCACGGTGCGCGCGAACTCGTTCCAGGCGAAGTCCGGCTCGTAACCGGCGAGGAGGAGGAACTTCTGGCCGAGGGCGTCGGTCGCCAGCGAGAGCTCCAGCCGGGCAGGACGGAACTCGGTCAGGTGATCCTGGTCGAAGGAGATCACCGGGCGGCGGGCGCGGTAGTCCAGCAGCACGTCGTTGTCGAAGACGGCGATCGGCTCGGGCGACGTCGTCTCGCGAAGGTGCTCGATGAGCCCGGAGACGGCGCTGCCTGCGTCGGTGAAACCCGTCAGGAGCAGGACAAGGGGCAGTCCGCGCGGCACGACCGGTGCGTTCGCTACACGTTCATGGATCTCTCCGGAGAAGGGCATGAGTCAATGCTACGAGCAGCTTCGGACGGCCGGGCGGTGACCTTCAAGCTGAGAGCGAACACCCGCTCGGCGCCCGGGCGCGCGACCCTCCTAGGATGGAGGTATGACGCTTCCCGCGCTCTCGCGCACCACAGATCAGTTCCCAGGAAGCGCTGCAGACGCCGCAGTGCTGGTCATCCCCGAGATCTCGGACTCCGCAGAGTCGCTGACCGGCTACCCCGGACTCGCCGACTCCCTGCAGGCCGTCGGCCACACCGGCTCGGCCTCGTCGTTCACGCGGGCTTACGCCCCCGAGGTCACGACCCTGCCGTTCGCCGTCGTCGGCGTGGGCCGTGAGCCCGATGCCTCCGCCGTGCGCAACGCCGTAGGCACAGCCCTCCGGTCTCTGACCGGCTTCGAGACGGTCTCGGTGGCCCTGGCTCCCGGTCTCGAGCAGTTCGCGGCCGCTGCCGCAGAGGGCGCCGTGCTCGGCGGCTACCGGTTCGACGGCTACCGCAAGGAGTCGGGCAAGACCCGCGCGTCTTCCGTCCTGCTGCATGCCGACCTCGACGAGTCCGCACTCTCCAGGTCCATCGCCGTCGGCGAGGCGATGGCCCTCATCAAGGATCTCGTGTTCGTCCCGGCCGAGTGGCAGAGCCCGGCCCAGCTCGCACAGAGCGCAGCCGACAGCGTCGACGGGCTGGCCGATGTCTCGGTGGAGATCCTCGACGAGAAGTCGCTCGCCGAACAGGGCTTCGGCGGTATCCTCGGCGTCGCGCAGGGCTCCGACAGGCCGCCGCGCCTCGTCCGTCTCGACTACGCACCCGCGAACGCCACGCGTCACATCGCACTCGTCGGCAAGGGGATCACGTTCGACACCGGCGGGCTGTCGCTCAAGCCGGCGGCCTCGATGGTCGGCATGAAGTTCGACATGGCCGGTGCCGCGACGAGCGTCGCAGCACTGCGGGCGATCGCCGCTCTCGCCCTGCCCGTGCACGTCACCGCTTGGCTCTGCATCACCGACAACATGCCATCAGGTCGTGCATTGCGTCCGGGAGACGTCATCCGCATCCTCGACGGCACGACCGTCGAGGTTCCGAACACGGATGCAGAGGGGCGCCTGGTCATGGCCGACGGCCTCGTCGCGGCCAGCCGCGAGAACCCCGACGTCATCATCGACGTCGCGACTCTCACCGGAGCGATCGTGATGGCTCTCGGGCACCGCCACACCGGCGTGTTCGGTGACGACGACGCCGTCGCGGAGTTCCTCGCCGCCGCCGACGCCGCCGATGAGCTCGCGTGGCACATGCCGCTCCCGGCCTACATGGAGGACTCGCTGGACTCCCCCATCGCCGACATGCAGAACGCCAACATGAGCGATCGGATGGGTGGGGCGTCGTACGCCGGCCTCTTCCTGCGCCGCTTCGTCGGCCGGGTCTCCGACGAGAAGGACGCCCCGCGCATCCCGTGGGTGCACCTCGACATCGCCGGCTCCGGCGAGCACAACGGCGCACCCTACGGCTTCACCGACAAGGGCCCCACCGGAGCGATGGTCCGGTCGATCATCGCGTTCGCCGAAGCATCCCACAAGGAGGCATGACCATGACCACGCACACCTTCGACATCGTCGTCCTGGGCGGAGGCAGCGGCGGGTACGCCGCCGCTCTGCGTGCGAGCGAGCTCGGCAAGTCCGTCGCGCTCATCGAGAAGGACAAGGTCGGCGGCACCTGCCTGCACCGCGGCTGCATCCCGACGAAGGCGCTGCTGCACGCGGCCGAGGTCGCCGAGCATGTGCGAGACGCCGCCCACGTCGGCATCTCCGCGACCCTCGACGGAATCGACCCCGCCGGGGTGCGCGCATACCGCGAGGGGATCGTCGCGAAGAAGTACAAGGGCCTCGAGGGCCTGGTGAAGGCCCGCGGCATCACGACCGTCGCCGGCTTCGGTCGCCTGAACGCCGACCGGTCGGTGAGCGTGGGCGACGACGTCTACGTCGGCGCCGATGTCGTCCTCGCCACCGGCTCGTACAGCCGGACCCTCCCGGGACTCGAGATCGGCGGGCGGATCCTCACCAGCGAACAGGCGCTGTCGCTCGACGTGATCCCCGAGCGCGTGCTCGTGCTCGGCGGCGGCGTGATCGGCGTGGAGTTCGCCAGCGTCTGGCGTTCGTTCGGCACCGAGGTCACCATCATCGAAGCGCTGCCGCACCTGGTGCCCAACGAGGACATCGCGATGAGCAAGGGCCTCGAACGGGCATTCCGCCGCCGCGGCATCCAGTACTCCCTCGGCATCCGCTACCAGAGCGCCACGCAGGACGACAGCTCGGTGACCGTCACGCTGGAGGACGGCAAGGAGTTCACCGCCGACTACCTTCTCGTGGCGGTCGGACGAGGTCCGGTCACGGCCGACCTCGGCTTCGAAGAGGCCGGCGTGACTCTCGATCGTGGTTTCGTCACGGTCGATCAGGACCTGCGCACCGGTGTGCCCGGGCTCTGGGCCGTCGGAGACATCACGCCCGGTCTGCAGCTCGCTCACCGCGGTTTCCAGCAGGGCATCGCCGTCGCGGAACGCATCGCCGGTCTCTCCCCCGCGCACGTCCCCGACATCCAGATCCCGAAGGTCACGTACTCGAGCCCCGAGGTCGCCTCGGTCGGCGTCACGGAGGAGGCTGCCGTCGCCGAGCACGGCGCCGATGCTGTCGTGGCGTACGAGTACAACCTCGCCGGCAACGGCAAGAGCGAGATCATCGGCACAGCCGGCCTCGTGAAGGTGGTCCGACTCAAGGACGGGCCCGTCATCGGTGTCCATCTGCTCGGCGACCGAGTGGGCGAGCTCATCACCGAGGGCCAGCTGGCCGTCGCGTGGGAGGCCCACCCCGAGGACATCGCCCCCCTGATCCATGCGCATCCCACACAGAGCGAGGCGCTCGGTGAAGCCTTCCTCGCCCTCGCCGGAAAGCCGCTGCACGCCCTCTGAACACCAACCGGTGAACAGTTCACTAAGCTAGACACGCGTCATTTAACTTCCTGAAGGAGACTCAGTCATGAGCACATCCGTCGTCCTCCCCCCTCTCGGCGAGAGCGTCACAGAGGGTACCGTCACCCGCTGGCTCAAGCAGGTGGGAGACACCGTTCAGGCGGATGAGGGCCTGCTCGAGATCTCGACCGACAAGGTCGACACCGAGATCCCCTCGCCCGTCACCGGTGTGATCGAGGAGATCCTCGTCGCCGAGGACGAGACCGTCGAGGTGGGCGCGCTCCTCGCGCGTATCGGCGACGGCAGCGCCGCTGCTCCTGCCGAGGATGCTCCTGCAGCCGCAGCGCCGGCCGCGGACGAGGCACCTCAGGCTGCAGCACCGCAGGCCGAGGCCCCTTCGGAGCCCGCTCCTGCTGCCGAAGCTGCGCCCGCTGCCCCGGCTGCTCCGGCCGCTGCCCCTGCTGGCGACGCTACGGACATCGTCCTCCCCGAACTCGGCGAGAGTGTGACCGAAGGCACCGTCACCCGCTGGCTCAAGCAGATCGGCGACACCGTCGAGGTCGACGAGGCCCTGCTGGAGATCTCGACCGACAAGGTCGACACCGAGATCCCCTCGCCCGTCGCCGGCGTGCTGCAGGAGATCGTCGCCGCCGAAGACGAGACCGTCGAGGTCGGCGCTGTGCTTGCTCGTGTCGGTTCTGGAGCAGCTCCCGCCGCCGCACCGGCTGCGGAGGCTCCGGCCGCCGAGGCTCCTGCCGCTCCCACCGAGACTCCCGCATCTGCGGCAGAGGCACCTGCTGCTCCCGCGGCAGAGGCCCCCGTGCAGCAGGCTCCGGCAAGCGAGGGTGCGTCCGCACCTGTCGCCCCCGCCCCGGCGGCAGCGCCGTCCGAGCCCGCGCCCGCGGCGGCATCGGCTCCGGCTCCGGCTCCGGCTCCGGCTCCGGCTCCGGCCGAGCAGAAGCTGTCCCTCCCGACCGAGAGCGACAACCTGTACGTGACCCCGCTCGTGCGCCGTCTGGCTTCGCAGCAGGGCGTCGACCTGGCCAGTGTCACCGGTACCGGCGTCGGCGGACGCATCCGTAAGGAAGATGTGCTCAAGGCCGCAGAGAGCGCGTCGGCGGCACCCGCCGCTGCGGCCGCCCCTGCTGCGCCCGCTCCGCTCGAGGTCTCGCCGTTGCGTGGCACCACGCAGCCGATGTCGCGCCTGCGCAAGGTTCTGGCCAAGCGCGCCGTCGAGTCGATGCAGCAGACCGCACAGCTCACGACGGTCGTCGAGGTCGATGTGACCGCTCTGGCGGAGTACCGCGACAGCGTCAAGGCGTCTTTCCTCGAGAAGACGGGCGACAAGCTGTCGTTCCTGCCGTTCTTCGCCCTCGCTGCCGCAGAGGCTCTGCGTGCCTTCCCGATCGTGAACGCCACGGTCGACGGCGAGCAGATCGTCTACCCCGAGTCCGAGAACGTCTCGATCGCCGTGGACACCGAGCGCGGTCTGCTCACGCCGGTGCTGCGCGACGCCGCGTCGAAGAACATCGCCGAGATCGCGCATGAGATCGCCGACCTCGCGGCACGCACGCGCGACAACAAGCTGAAGCCCGACGAGCTCGCCGGCGGCACGTTCACGCTGACCAACACGGGTTCGCGTGGCGCGCTGTTCGACACTCCGGTCGTCTTCCTGCCGCAGTCGGCGATTCTCGGCACCGGAACGGTCGTCAAGCGCCCCGGTCTCGTCAAGGTCGGCGGCGCAGACGCGATCGCCGTCCGCTCGTACGTGTACCTCGCTCTCTCGTACGACCACCGCATCATCGACGGAGCAGACGCCGCTCGCTTCCTCGGTGCTGTGAAGGCCCGCCTCGAGTCGGCGCAGTTCGCCGCTCAGCTCGGAGCCTGACCACCGCATCATCCTGGCTGGTCCGCGACGTCGTACACGTCGCGGACCAGCCATTTCTCTGCCACCCGGACGAGTACGACCATCCGCTCCCCAGCGGCGGACTCCGCCCCGTCCTCTTCCCCTCCCGACGCAGAAGCTCGGATCACGGCGACATCCCCGTACTCGTCCACGGGTTCGAGCTGTAATGCTTCCTCACCTTCCGCCAATGCGTCCGCGACCCCGATGGACCCCTGAGCGACCGCTTCGGCACAGACCGCGTCGTCGTTCGCCGCACAGGTCCTGATCGCGTCGATGAGGTGGTGCGCCGCCTCGACCGGATCCTCCGGATCGGCTCGCTCGGGCGGTGATCCCTTCGGGGACTCGTCCGGCTTCGGTTCGGGTGCCGTCGGCGTCGCCGCCGGTGAAGGATCGGCAGACGCAGAGTCGATCTGCTCCGCGTCCCGACCGCTCGTCGGCACCGCCGTGGCACCCCCGTCGCCCGGTTCCCCTGTCGCTCCCCCAGGCCAGAGAAGTCCGCCGGCGAGCACCGCTACGGCCGCAGCCGCAGCGACGATCGCCCTCCGCCCACGTCGCACGGGGGTTCGGACGCCCCCTGTGGGGGCCTCCATCCTCCTGTCGACGCGAGCGGCGCGTGCTCGATCCGCGTCTCTCCGATGCCGGCGCGCGACCACGAGGAGCATCGCACCCCGCCAGAGGTCGAGGCGACGCAGCAAGGGCGCGACGACGCGAGACGTCACAGCGCGCACGCGGCTATCCGCCATAGGTCGAGTGGCACGGGTTCTCATCCGACTTCGCTCGTCGGGTCGCACGACCGCTGCGCGGATCGCTGCGTCCGCACTTCTCGCCAGCTCAGGCGCATGCACATCGCGTCTCAGCGGTTTCGGCGCCGCGGTATCGAACAGCTCTGCCTCCCACCCCTCGAGCTGTCGCATCGGCATCCCCGGCCGTCCTGTGGCAGCGCTCAGCCCTTCCTCGATCGTGACGAGCAGGCGACCGAGTGCGCGGTCGACGCAGTCCTCGCGAATCCGCGCGACGAGACCCGCCGCTGCCGTCCGTGCCGTCTCGCCTGCGCCGATCACGAAAGTCGGTCGCCCGTCATCCGTGAGCCACCAGCCACCCGTGTGTTCGTGCTCGTCGGTCCGTCCGAGCTCACCGAGACCTCGCAGGATGCTGGCGACCAGGGTCGTCATCTCCCCGGAGCCGAGCGCGACGCCGGCTGCCGCGCGACGACCGACGAACGTCGCGACCCTCTCGGTGCACCATGGGAGCAGCGCGTCGTGCCCGTCGGCGCGCCGCACGATGTCGAGCGGCCCCGCGACGTGGTCGTCACCGGCGTGGTCCCACCCAGCCCACCCGCTGATCGAGGCGGAGTCCACCAGAACGGCCATCGCCGCGCCTCGGGTGACCAGCGTTCCCGCGTACGGCCCCTCGTCCGCGTCGATCCTCCTGATCGTCCGATGCGCACCAGGCACCAGTGCCGCACCGCTCGCCTTCGTTTCCGTCTCCGCCATTCCCCCATGTCATCGCATCGCACGGCGCTCCCACGCAGACATCGCATGATGTGCACGCATGCGCACGAATCGGCCGCGTGTGCAGGAGAAGACGAGGCGCCCGAATCCGCCCGACGCGAACGACGCCATCAGCGCACCCCGGAGTCGGTATTCTTATGCACATGGCAAACCGCACGTCCGCGCCCGAGAAGCGTCCGGGATTCTTCTCCCAGATCAAGTCCCTCTTCAAGTTCACGAGGGAGATCTACCCCTGGCTGCCCTGGGCCCAGATCGCGCTGCTGGTCATCGGTGTCCTCATCGGCCTCATCGTCGGCTACCTGATCCCGCCGTTCCAGGTGTGGACTCTCATCCTCTGGGGCATCTCCGGTCTGATGCTCGGCCTGCTCGGCGCGATGTTCCTGATGACGCGCCTGTCGACTTCTGCGATGTACCAGAAGATCGACGGCATGCCCGGCGCCACGGGCCACGTACTGAGCACGAGCCTCGGCCGCAACTGGCAGGGATCCGAGACGCCGGTCGGCATCAACCCGAAGACGCAGGATGCCGTCTACCGCACCGTGGGTCGCGGCGGGGTCGTGGTCGTCGGAGAGGGCTCCCGCGGCCGTCTGACCCGACTGGTCAACGATGAGCGCAGCAAGGCCGCCCGTGTGGCCCACGGCGTGCCGGTCACGGTGCTCTACGTCGGCCACGGCGACGACGACGTCGCGATCGCCGACCTCGCAAAGACCATCAAGAAGCTTCCGAAGGTCATCGACAAGGCCACCATGGGTGCCGTCATCCGACGCATCGAGTCCGTGTCGCAGTCGATCTCGTCGCTCCCTATCCCGAAGGGCATCGACCCCACCAAGGTCAGGGCGCAGCGTCCGCGTTGAGCTGACCCCCGCACACGCAGAAGCGCGGCCGCACCTCATCGCGAGGGCGGCCGCGCTTCGTCGTTCACTCCGACAGCGGCTGACGCGGAAGGCGACGGACCTTCGCGCGGCGACGGCGACGTTCCGGAACCATCGACCGCATCTCGTCGAGCTTGCCGAAGCAGAAGAGCCGATCCTCGGCCTCGAGGACGACGTGCTTGCGCGGGTTCGGGATGACGGAGACGCCGCGGTGCAGCGTGAGCACGGTGATGTCGCGCTCCCACAGTCCGGCTTCGCCGAGTGTCTTGCCGACGAGGTCGACAGCTCCGTGCACCATCAGCTCGGCGACCCCGTATCCCGTGGAGACGGTCAGGCGCTGACGCACATCGATCTCGGGGAATGCGACCTGGCCGGCGATGTAGTCGATGATGGCGCCTGCGACGTCGAGCTTCGTGGCCGTCTCGATGCCCTGCAGGCCAGGCGACGAGTTGACCTCCATGACGAGCGGGCCGTCGTCGCCTTCGAGCATGTCGACTCCGGCGACGCGGAGCCCCATGATCTGGGCTGAGCGCACGGCTGCGCGCTCGTAGATCGGATCGAGCTCGACGGCTTCCACCGAGCCTCCACGGTGGACGTTCGAGCGGAACTCGTCACCCGCCGCCGATCGCCGCATCGCGGCGACCACGCGGTCGCCCACGACGAGAGCGCGGATGTCGCGCCCGCGGCTCTCGGAGATGAACTTCTGGATCAGCACGTTCTGCTTGGTCGAGTGCAGCGTCTCGATGATGGCCTCGGCCACCTTCACCTGCGGCGCGAGGATCACACCGATCCCCTGCGTGCCCTCGAGGAGCTTGATGACGACAGGAGCACCCCCGACGCGTTCGATCGCCGGACGGACGTCCGCACGGTTGCGGACGAAGGCCGTGGGAGGCATCGCGATGTTGTGGCGCGAGAGGATCTGATTCGCGCGGAGCTTGTCCCGCGCGCTCGAGATCCCGTTCGCCGTGTTCGGCGTGTAGACGTCCATCTGCTCGAACTGGCGCACGACGGCGGTGCCGAAGTAGGTGATCGAGTTGCCGATGCGAGGCAGGATCGCGTCGTAGTCGCTGAGCTGACGGCCCCGGTAGTGCAGGTCCGGCTCGTCTGCGGTGAGGTCGATCGCGAATCGCAGCGTGTTGAGCACCTTGACGTTGTGACCGCGCTGGAGCGCAGCGGCGCGCAGCCTTTGGGTGGAGTACGCCTGCGGCGCGCGGGAGAGCACTGCGATCTTCACGGGGGATTTCCTGCCAGGATGGTCGGGTGAGTAAGTCATCCCATTCAAACACCCTTATCGGGTGGCGAGAATGGGTGAGCCTGCCTGATCTCGGAGTCGACTGGCTCAAAGCCAAGATCGACACGGGCGCGCGCACCTCTTCGCTGCACGCATTCCAGATCCAGGAGTTCGAGCGCGACGGCGTGTCGTGGGTTCGGTTCCGTGTGAAGCCCTGGCAGGACAGCCAGGAGGATGCCGTCATCGTCGAGTCCCCTGTGCATGATCGCCGCGCCGTGCGCAGCTCATCGGGCCATGCCCAGGAGCGACTCGTCGTCGAGATGCTGATCCGTCTGCATGACCGGGAGGTGCTCGCGGAGGTCACGCTGAGCAACCGGGACGAGATGGGTTTCCGCATGCTCATCGGTCGCGAAGCGCTGCGACAGGGTTATATCGTCGACCCTGCCCGTTCGTTCCTCGGCGGTCGCGCTCCGCGCGAGGCCAGACGCCGTAATCGCGGCAAGGAGTGAGCCCGATCAGGCGCGGATGAGCACGAGTCCCGTCACCTTGTCGTGGATTCCTCGCTGATCGGCGTCCCAGATGACCGCCGGGATCACGATGATGATCAGCAGCGTGCGGACGATCGGACGCCAGATCCCCACCCAGCCGCCGCCCAGACGTACCACGCGCATGCCGAGGATACGGTGCCCGGGGCTTCCGCCGGCCGTCGGGATGAAGAGGATCTGCAGCAGGGCGAAGACCGCCATCGGCGCGAACATGGTGAGGCCGGCCTCGGCGGGCAGTGCGAACTGGTCGTAGCCGAGGAACCCGGTGGCGATGATCGTCGCAGCCACATAGTCGATGAGAAGGGCCCCGATTCGCCGTCCAGGGCGGGCGATGCTGCCCGTCCCCGTCTGCGGCATTCCGAGTCGTTCTCCGGGGTACGTGTTCACAGCGTCCGTCACGTATCCAGCCTACCGGCGCGTAACATGCTCGAAACAAAGCGGATACCGTGGGGTAACGCCCCGCACGTACTGTGCACAATGGCCGTGAAGCCATCGATCCGCAATCCAGGAGTCGTACATGTTCAAAGATTCGTCCGAGGTGCTGACCTACATCAAGGAGAACGACGTCAAGTTCCTTGACATCCGATTCACTGATCTCCCTGGTGTTCAGCAGCACTTCAACATCCCTGCGGCCACTGTCGACGAGGACTTCTTCGTGGACGGACAGCTGTTCGACGGCTCTTCGATCCGTGGCTTCGCCAGCATCCACGAGTCCGACATGCAGCTCATCCCTGACGTCACGACGGCATACATGGACCCCTTCCGCGAGGCGAGCACCCTCGTGATGATCTTCGACATCTACAACCCGCGCACGGGAGAGATCTACTCGAAGGACCCGCGCCAGGTCGCGAAGAAGGCCGAGAAGTACCTCGCCTCCACCGGCATCGCCGACACGGCGTTCTTCGCCCCCGAGGCCGAGTTCTACATCTTCGACGACGTGCGCTACTCGGTCACCGCCGGCGAGAGCTTCTACAAGGTCGATTCCGAAGAGGCCGCGTGGAACACCGGTCGTGAGGAAGAGGGCGGAAACCTCGCCAACAAGACCCCGTACAAGGGTGGCTACTTCCCCGTCAGCCCGGTCGACAAGACCGCTGACCTGCGCGACGACATCACCCTGAAGCTGATCGACGCCGGGTTCATCCTCGAGCGCTCGCACCACGAGGTCGGCACCGCCGGCCAGCAGGAGATCAACTACCGCTTCGACACCATGGTGCACTCGGCGGACGACATCCTGAAGTTCAAGTACATCGTCAAGAACACCGCCGAAGAGTGGGGCAAGGTCGCCACCTTCATGCCGAAGCCGCTGTACGGCGACAACGGCTCGGGAATGCACACGCACCAGTCGCTGTGGAACGACGGCAAGCCGCTCTTCTACGACGAGGCCGGCTACGGTCAGCTCAGCGACATCGCTCGCTGGTACATCGGCGGCATCCTGGCGCACGCTCCGGCGCTGCTCGCCTTCACGAACCCGACCCTGAACAGCTACCACCGTCTGGTCAAGGGCTTCGAGGCTCCGGTCAACCTGGTCTACTCGGCCGGAAACCGCTCGGCTGCCATCCGCATCCCGATCACGGGCTCCAACCCGAAAGCCAAGCGCATCGAGTTCCGCGCGCCTGACGCATCGGGCAACCCGTACCTCGCCTTCGCCGCGCAGCTCATGGCCGGCCTCGACGGCATCAAGAACCGCATCGAGCCGCACGAGCCCGTCGACAAGGACCTCTACGAGCTTCCCCCCGAGGAGGCGAAGAACATCCCGCAGGTCCCGAACTCGCTGCTCGACTCGCTCGACGCACTGAAGGAGGACCACCAGTTCCTCCTCGAGGGTGGCGTCTTCACCGAGGAGCTCATCGAGACCTGGATCTCGTACAAGTACGAGAACGAGATCCTGCCGATGGCTCAGCGCCCGCATCCGTTCGAGTACGAGCTGTACTTCGGGGTGTAACCAGATCCCGCGGGATTCCGGGGGTAGGTCCGCCGAATCGCACAGAGAGCCCGTCAGGCCATGCCTGGCGGGCTCTCTGTGCGTCTCGCGTAGAGTCTTTCTCGGTCCCGCCCTAGGCGCGTGAGCTCACCCCGGCTCCGCGTCCAGTTTTTCGGAGAGGGAGGCTGCCCGTTCGAGCCGGGCCGGGATGGGCCTACGCGCCCGCTACGGTGTAGCCCTGGGCGACGGACGGCGGCGCCGAGCTCACCGGTCGTGGCTGCGTCGAAGCCCGCGGACCTTGCGCACCTGCCATGCGAGCAGCACGGCCGACCCGGTCACCATGACTCCGATGAGGATCCACTGCGGGAGGGAGTACGCGACGCTCCAGGCCAGCGTGACCAGCACGAGCCCGACCATGTAGGCGAAGAGCAGCGCCGACACCGCAGTCAGCAGCCACTCGCGGCGGTACCGCCACCGTGCACCCCGTCCACCCCGCTTCGCCATGTTCTGAAGACTACGCGAGCCCAGGGCATCCCCGCGGTCGCGGAAGTTCTCACTCGCCGGCGCGCGAATCCACCGCGACGCCGATCGCGACGCCGATCGAGAGACCGAGGCCCATTCCGAGTGCGAGGTTGTCGAACACGGTGAGTCCGAGCCCCGCACCGACGGCGATGCCCAGGCCGAGGCCGACTGCAAGACCGTTCTGCGGCTTCTTCCGCGAATCCTTCTCTGCATCCTCCATGTCATCCACCGTACGAACGCCTCGCGGTCACCGCATCCCCCGCATGGGGGATCCGGCACCCGCACGACCGTGTCGCGCTTGCTTTCACCCGCCCCTACTGGTCAACTGAGGGGTCCGAATGAACACAAGTGGGGGGCCATCATGCGCCGCAAGTACGACAGGCTGCAGCCGAAGAGGGTCCACACCACCGAGACTCCTCCCGCGCAGCCGAAGACAGCGGCGGCGGCGATCGCCCGGATCAACCCGTTCATGTTCGGCCTCCTCGGTGCTCTGGGTGTGCTCGTCGCGCTGATGCTCGGCGGAATCGTCAACCAGCTCGCCACGGTGCTGGTCTACATCGGGGTGGCGATCTTCCTCGCACTCGGGCTCGACCCGATCGTCTCGTTCATCGAACGCAAGCTCCCTCGCCCGGCCGCCGTCGCCATCGTCGTGTCCGTCGTGATCCTGGTCTTCGCCGGCATCATCCTGGCCATCGTGCCTCTTCTCATCGAGCAGGTGACCAACCTGATCCAGGACGGCCCGAAGATGGTCGAGGACTTCATGGCCAGCGCCTGGTTCAAGGACGTGAGCGAGCAGTTCGGCTCCACCTTCGACGACGCGGCGCAGGGCGTGCTGAGCTTCGTCCAGGATCCGGGCAACATCCTCAACATCAGCGGCGGAGTCTTCGCGGTCGGCGCCGGCATCGCCGGCGGCTTCACCGGCGTCACCATCGTGCTCATCCTGACCCTGTACTTCATGGCCTCGCTGCGCAGCATGAAGCGCGTCGCGGTGCGCTTCGTCCCGTCCTACCAGCGCGACACCTTCGGAGGGCTCCTCGAAGACGTCTCCGGCGCCGTCGGGCGCTACGTGATGGGGCAGGCCAGCCTGGCGCTCATCAACGGCATCCTGAGCCTGATCGTGCTGAGCATCATCGGAGCCCCCGTGCCGGCGCTTCTCGCGCTGATCGCCTTCATCGGCTCGATGATCCCGCTCGTCGGAACGTTGAGCGCCTCGATCATCAATGCGCTGATCTGCCTCATCGTGAGCCCGGTGACCGCTCTCATCGCGTTCGGCTATTACCTCGTCTACATGCAGATCGAGGCATACGTCCTGTCCCCGCGAATCATGAACAAGGCGGTCGCCGTTCCCGGAGCACTCGTGGTGATCGCGGCCGTCGCCGGTGGCGCACTCGGCGGGATCCTCGGCGCACTCGTCGCCATCCCCGTCGCCGCGAGCATCATCATCATCGTGCAGAAGGTCGTCTTCCCGACGCAGGACAGCAAGGTCGTCCCACCGGGAACCCTCAGCGAACGGTGAGGGCGGCGGGCTGGACCCGCACGGTGAAGTCGGAGATGTGTCCGACCTCTTCGCCATCGATCTCGAACATCTGCGGTGACGCGAGCTGCACGCGCACCCGCTCCGCGGAGATGTGCGTCGTCGAGTCGGTGCTCACAGCGGTGTCGACATTGCCCATCATGCGACGGATGCCGTTCTCCCACACGAAGGCACGGACGGTGTCGAGCCACTGGAGGGGCCCTTCGGCGCTCACGAGCAGCATGTCGAGCAACCCGTCGTCGAGCACTGCATCCGGCAGGAGACGGATGCCGCCCTGCAGCATGCCGCAGTTGCCGATCAGCATGGTGTGACCGCGAAGCCCCTGCGGCTCCTGATCGTCGAGCGTCAGGGTGATGTCGGTCATCTCGGTGCCGGCGAGAGCACGTCCCATCGCCTCGACGTAGGCGATCCATCCGGCTCGGTTCTTCAGGTCCTCGTCGGTCTCGACCAGCATCTGCGCGTCGATGCCGAAACCGACCATCACCACGAACGCGTGCTCGGTGCCGTCGTGGTCGACCCAGCCCATGTCGATCCGCTGCGGCTCGCCGTCGCGCACCCGAACCAACGCGGCGGGGATGTCGTTCAGGGGGATCTCGAGGTTCCGCGCGAGCAGGTTGCCCGTGCCCTGCGGCACGATGCCCAGCGCGGCGTCCGTGCCCGCCAACGATTCAGCGACCGCCCGGACGGTGCCGTCGCCGCCGACGGCGATCACCACGTCGCAGCCTGCGGCCACAGCTTCGGCGGCCATTCCCCGCCCCGGGTCCTCGATGCTGGTCTCCCACCACTCGACAGGAGTGCCGACACCGTCGGAGACGAAGGTCTCGGCGACGGCTGCGCGCAGCGAGTCCCCATCGACCTTCGAGGGGTTCCAGATCACACCGAGCTTCGAGATCGTCATGGAGCCAGGCTAGCCGTAGAAGAGCTGCTCGAATGCCCGGCGCGCACGCCGGGTCACGCCGAGGTAGTCGTCGTCGAGAATGCTCGCCGAACGGTCGGGGTACCCGAGCAGCCGACCGATGGCGTCGAGGTCGCGCGGATCCGTCGGGAGCACGTCGCTCGTCTTGCCCGTGTAGAGGGTGATCGCAGATCGCAGACGGCTCGACAGCAGCCACGCGGCCCGGAGGAGATCGGCGGATTCGGCGGGAACGTAGCCTGCGTCGACGGCCGCCTGGAGCGCCGTGAGCGTCGACGTGGTGCGCAGGGCCGGTACGTCATGGGCGTGCTGCAGCTGGAGCAGCTGCACCAGCCACTCGACGTCGCTCAGCGTGCCCGGACCGAGCTTCAGGTGTCGACGAGGATCGACTCCCTGAGGCAGCCGCTCCCCCTCGACTCGCGCCTTGATGCGCTTGATCTCGCGGGTTCCCTGCAGGTCGATCTCGGCGGGGTAGCGGATGCTGTCGGCGAGGGCGGTGAACTTCTCGATGAGAGTCGCGCTGCCCGCCACGCCTCTCGCCCGCAGGAGTGCCTGAGCCTCCCAGGAGAGCGACCAGCGCCGGTAGTACTCCGCATACGCGTCGATCGATCGGACGACGGGTCCGTTGCGTCCCTCCGGACGGAGATCGGCATCGAGGTCCAACGGCACACGGTGGTCGGTGAGGTGCTCTCGGAGGCCGGCGACGATGCGCGTGGCGAGCGTCTGCGCGCGTTGCGGATCGACGCCGTTCGCGTCGTACACGTAGAGGATGTCGGCATCGGAGCCGAAGCCCAGCTCCGCTCCCCCGAACCGCCCCATGCCGATCACCGCGAAGTCGAGCGCCTCATCGTCGAGCGGGACGATCTCGCGGCGGACCGCGCGCAGCGCCGCCTGGATCGTCGCGTCGGTGATCTCGGTCAGGGACGTCGCGATCTGCTCGATCGAGAGCACGTCGAGGACGCCGCCCATCGCCGTTCGCAGCAGCTCGCGCCGCCGCAGCGCTCGCACCGCCTGCAGCGCGTCGCCGACGTTCCTGTGCCGCGTCTGGATGGCCCTGGCCTCCTCGTCGAGAGCGGCCCCGCTGCGGGGCCGCAGCAGCTCGCTGCTGTCGAGCCAGGCGACGGACTCGGGTATCCACTCCATGAGCTCGCCGACGTAGCGCGACGACGAGAGGAGGCGCGTCAGGCTCTCGGCAGCGCCCGAGGAATCACGCAGCATCCGGAGGAACCAGGGAGTGTCGCCGAGGCGTTCGCTGATGCGACGGAACGCGATCAACGCATAGTCGGGGTCGCTGCCGTCGGCGAACCAGCGCACCATCACGGGCATGAGATGCCGCTGGATGGTCGCCTTGCGGCTCAATCCGGTGGTGAGTGCACCGATGTGGCGCAGGGCGCCGGCCGGATCCCGGAAGCCGATCGCCATGAGCCGGTCGTGCGCCTGTGCCGTGGACAGCGTGCGCTCCTCTTCCGGCAGCGCCGCCACAGCGCTCAGGAGAGGCCGGTAGAACAGGCGGGTGTGGATGTCGCGCACCTCCCGCCGCACGCTCTCCCAGCGCGCCCAGATCGCTTCACCGGACTCGCCCAGGCCGGTGCTGCGCGCGAGCACCCGGAGGCCCGCCGGTGTGCGGGGCATCAGGTGGGTGCGGCTGAGCTCGCGGAGCTGCAACCTGTGCTCCATCAACCGCAGCACGCAGTAGTCATCGGCGAAAGACGCAGCCTCGGCCCGGCCGATGTAGCCGCCCTCCACCAGGGCGTCGAGGCTCTCGAGTGTGCCCCGCGTGCGCAGACGGGGGTCTGTGAGGCCGTGCACGAGCTGCAGCAGCTGCACGGTGAACTCGATGTCCCGCAGGCCGCCCGAGCCGAGTTTGAGCTGGTACGGGGCATCCTCGGGGTCGATGTGCTCCATGACCCGCTCGCGCATGCGCTGCACGCTGTCGACGAAGTTCTCACGCGCGGCACTGGAGAAGACCTTCGGCTGCACGGCGGCGATGTACTCGGCGCCGAGCTCCGCATCGCCCGCGAGGGGTCGCGCCTTCAGAAGCGCCTGGAACTCCCAGCTCTTCGCCCAGCGGTCGTAGTAGGCCAGGTGCGAGCCGAGCGACCGGACGAGCGCGCCCTGCTTGCCTTCGGGACGGAGCGCGGCGTCGACCTCCCACAGCGGGGGCTCGACCTCGATGCCGCTCAGTCCTCGCATCGTCTCCCTCGCGAGACGGGTCGCGATGTCGATCGCGCGCGACTCCGGGACGGCGTCCTCGTCTGCGGTTCCGCCGACGAAGATCACATCGACATCGCTGACGTAGTTCAGCTCGCGTGCACCCGCCTTGCCCATGCCGATGATCGCCAGCTGCGTGGCCGCGACCTGCTCGCGACTCATCGTGTCGACCAAGCGCCGACGCGCGATCGCCAGAGACGCCTCCAGCGCCGCGCCCGCGATATCGGCCAGCGCGGCGGCGACATCCGCGACGATGCGCACAGGATTGTGCGCCGTCAGGTCGATCGCGGCGATCAGAGCGAGGTTGCGGCGATACGCCACACGCAGCGTGACCACCGCGCTGTCATCGCCCGACTCGGCGAATCCGTCGCGCGCTCCGACGGCCTCGAGCATCCGATCGCGCAGCTCGTGCGCAGACGGCAGTTCGGTGGACGTGTCGCCGAGCACCGAGATCTCGGTCGGATGCCGCAGGAAGAAGTCGGCGAAGCCCTGCGACGCCCCGAACACCCGCCACGCACGTCGGCGCGCCCGCTGGTCGGTGAACAGGGCGGCGATGGGGGCCGCATCGCGCCGTGCCACGCGCAGCATCCCCTCGACCGCCGCATCGGGGTCGGCCGCGTCCGCCTCGCTGAGCAGAAGTGAGCGCTCGACTCCGATCAGGGTCGCGAGCTCAGTGAGATTCGCCGCCGCCTCACTGAGCTCGGCGAACCCCAGCCTGGCCAGCGCGGAGAGAGAGACAGAGTCGTCCGAACGGGCCATCGGCGACGCTCAGAGCAGCTCGAGGTTGTTCTTCAGCTCCAGCGGAGTGACCTGGCCGCGGTAGGCCTCCCACTCCTTGCGCTTGTTGAGCAGCACGTAGTTGAAGACCGATTCGCCGAGGGTCTCGGCGACGAGTTCGGAGCTCTCCATGTACTCGAGCGCGTGGTCGAGGCTCGCCGGAAGCGCAGAATAGCCGAGCGCGCGGCGCTCTGCGTCGCTGAGCGACCACACGTTGTCCTCGGCCTCGGGAGGCAGCTCGTACTCCTCCTCGATGCCCTTGAGGCCGGCCGCGAGCATGAGGGCGTACGCGAGATACGGGTTGGCTGCCGAGTCGAGCGCGCGGTACTCGACACGCGACGAACCGCCCTTGTTGGGCTTGTACATCGGCACGCGCACCAGAGCGGAGCGGTTGTTGTGGCCCCAGGTGACGAAGCTCGGAGCCTCGTCGCCGCCCCAGAGCCGCTTGTAGGAGTTCACGAACTGGTTGGTCACCGCCGCCATCTCGTTGGCGTGTCGCAGCAGGCCGGCGATGAAGTGTCGTCCGGTCTTGGAGAGCTGGTACTTGGCGCCCTCTTCATAGAACGCGTTGCGCTCGCCCTCGAAGAGCGACATGTGCGTGTGCATGCCGCTTCCGGGGTGACCGCTCAGCGGCTTCGGCATGAAGGTGGCGTAGACGCCCTGCTCGATCGCGACCTCTTTGATGACGGTGCGGAAGGTCATGACGTTGTCGGCCATCGTCAGCGCGTCCGCGTAGCGCAGGTCGATCTCGTTCTGACCCGGGCCGCCCTCGTGGTGGCTGAACTCGACGGAGATGCCGAGATCCTCGAGCATCCGCACGGAACGGCGGCGGAAGTCGTGCGCCGTGCCGCCGGGAACGTTGTCGAAGTAGCCGGCGGAGTCGACCGGAACCGGACCCTCAGGGCCGAACGACGACGACTTGAGGAGGTAGAACTCGATCTCGGGGTGCGTGTAGAACGTGAATCCGGCATCCGCCGCCTTGGCGAGCGTGCGCTTGAGCACATGGCGGGGGTCGGAGACGGCAGGACGGCCGTCCGGCGTCGTGATGTCGCAGAACATGCGCGCGGTCGGGTCGATCTCGCCGCGCCACGGCAGGGTCTGGAAGGTGGTGGGGTCGGGCTGGGCGAGCAGGTCGGACTCGTAGCTGCGGGTCAGGCCCTCGATGGCCGAGCCGTCGAATCCGATGCCCTCGGCGAATGCGCCCTCAACCTCGGCCGGCGCGATGGCGACGGACTTGAGCGTGCCGATGACATCGGTGAACCACAGGCGGACGAACTTGACGCCGCGCTCTTCGATCGTCCTTAGGACGAAATCCCTCTGCTTGTCCACGGTCACTCGGCCTTGCCGATACCGGCGTCCCAGCCGCTCTCGGCTGCTTCCTCCTCAGCCCAGGCGCGCGAACGCTCCTTGAGCTTCTCTGGAGCCCGAGACGCCTCAGCCTCGGTGTCGAAGGGGCCGACGCGGTCGGCCGATGCGGAGATCATGCCGAATTCCACCTGGCCGGTCTCCAGGTTGTACCAGTACTTCTCATCGCCGTTCGACATGGCCGATCCCCTTCTTCACGTGGTGTCATCGATCCTACTGGCGCTGAGCGTGGTCGCTAAGCTAACCAGCATGGCAAAAGCGATCGGCGTCGACATCGGCGGCACGGGTATCAAGGCAGGTCTGGTCGACCTCGAGCACGGCACCATGGCCTCGGACAGGGTACGCGTACCCACTCCTGAGGGCGCATCACCGCAGGACGTCCTGCAGGCCGTGCAGACGGTTCTGAAGACGCTCGACGTCAAGGACACGACTCTTCCCCTCGGCGTGGCGTTCCCGGCGATCGTCAAGCGCGGCAAGACGCTCTCGGCCGCCAACGTCTCGAAGGAATGGATCGACTTCGACGCCGAGCGGTTCTTCCGCGACGGGCTCGGGCGCAACATCGTCTTCGTCAACGATGCGGATGCCGCCGGCGTCGCGGAGGCCCGCCACGGCGCGGCGCGGGATGTGCGCGGCTTCACGCTGCTCACGACCCTCGGCACGGGCATCGGCTCGGCATTCCTGTACGACGGAGTCCTGCTGCCGAACACCGAGCTCGGCCACCTGAACTTCGGCGAGTACGAGTCGGTCGAGACGTATGCAGCCACCTCGGCGCGCGAGCGCGAGGGACTCAGCTGGGCGGAGTGGGCGGAACGTCTGCAGAAGTTCTACTCGCACATCGAGTTCCTCTTCAGCCCCGACCTGTTCGTGGTCGGCGGCGGAGTGTCGAAGAACGCCGGTGACTTCCTCCCGCTTCTCGACCTCAAGACACCGATCGTCCCGGCGATCCACCGCAACAACTCCGGCATCATTGGCGCGGCTTCGCTCGCCGGCGACTGATTCCCCGACTTCAGAGACGACGAAGGCCCCGCCGATCCGGCGGGGCCTTCGTCGCGTCCGGGATTGCGGCGCGTCTCACCGGATCACCCGCGCGGCGGCCCGGCGACGTGACACTATGGCACCCCGCCCGTCTGCGCCTCGACGGTGAGACCGGACGGCAATGAAAGGCAGCGTCGAGATGAACGAACCATCCGAATCATCATGGGACCGGCCGGTATCGCCGGAGACGACAGCCGGGATGGTGCCCGTCGACAGACCACAGGCGAAGAAGCTGCGGTCGCGTCACGTCACCATGATCACCCTCGGCGGCATCATCGGCGCGAGCCTGTTCGTCGGATCCGGGAATGTCATCCGCGCCGTGGGTCCGGCCGCCGTGCTGTCGTACCTCATCGGCGGCCTGCTCGTCTTCCTCGCCATGCGCATGCTGGGCGAGATGGCGGCGTCGCGCCCGGCGATCGGCTCGTTCATGGAATATGCGCGAGTGGGCCTCGGCAACTGGGCCGCCTACCTCGTGGGATGGCTGTACTGGTACTTCTGGGTCGGAGTCCTCGCGTATGAGGCGGTGCTGGGCGGCGAGACGATGGCGAGCTGGTTCCCCGCCGTGCCGTCATGGGCCTGGTCGCTGATCCTCATCGGCATCTTCGTCGGCACGAACATCATCTCGGTGCGCGCGTTCGGCGAGGTGGAGTTCTGGCTCGCCAGCGTCAAGGTGCTCGCGATCGTCGTCTTCCTCGGCGCGGGTCTGCTGTTCGCCTTCGGCCTGTGGCCGAACTCGGAGGTGTCGATCTCCAACCTCTGGGAACACGGCGGATTCGCCCCGAACGGCTTCGGAGTCGCGTTCACGGGTGTGGCCCTGGTGATCTTCTCGTACTTCGGCACCGAGATCGCCGTCATGGCCTCCGCCGAATCGGAGGATCCCGCCAAGGGCATCCGTCAGGCGACGAGCACGATCATCTGGCGCATCCTGCTGTTCTTCGTCGGCTCGGTGCTCATCATCGTCACCGTGGTGCCCTGGAACGAACTGCCTGTGCCGACCGACGTCGCCAACGCGCCCTTCACCTACGCCCTCGAGCAGTTCGGCATCCCGGGCGCGAGCATCATCATGCAGCTCGTGATCTTCACGGCGGTGATCTCGGTGCTCAACTCGGGCCTGTACTCGGCGTCGCGCATGTTCGCGGCCCTCGCCGAGCAGGGCTTCGCGCCGAAGATCGTGGCGAAGCGGTCGAAGAGCGGCGTCCCGGTGATGGCGCTGCTCGCCTCGACCAGCGGCGGCCTGATCGCAACGCTCGTGAACTTCTTCACCCCGGGATCGGGCATCTTCGACTTCATCATGAACTCCGCGGGCCTGGTCGCACTGTTCGTGTACGTCTTCATCGCCGTCACACAGTGGCGACTCCGCCAGAAGATGACGCCGGAAGAGGTGGCGAACCTGAAACTCAAGATGTGGCTGCACCCCTGGCTGAACGTGCTCCTGATCGCGTGCATCGCCGCGGTGATCGTCGTGATGATGTTCAGCGAAGGGGGTCGCACCCAGGTCTGGACGAGCCTCGTCGCCACCGGCGCTCTCGTGCTGTTCTGGCCACTGGTGCGACGTAACCTCGCGCGCAGGAAGCTCGAAGATTCCATGCCCCGAAAGGATCAGCCGGGGCAGGACCGTCTGGCGTGACGACCACGCCGATGCCGTGAGCGAGAGAAAAGAGCGCCCCGGGGAACCTGGGGAATTCGCGGGGCGCTCGCCAGCATGCTGGGGACCTGCTGGCAGGTGACCCAGAAGTCGCGGTCACGCGCACAACATATCAAGATAACTAGCTAAGCAAAAGACTTGCTCGGCAATGCAACTGCGATCGCCCCGCTCTCACTGACGCTGCGGCTCCCTCACGAACGGCTCCGTCACGAGCGGCTCCATGGCTCCCGGTCCCAGCGTGAGCACATCACCGGGGTACAGCATCGAACCCAGACGGCTGTAGGTCATCGCCGCATAGACGTCCGTGCACAGCCGCTCCCTCACGGCGGATGGCGCATCCCCCGCCGCGACCGTGTAAGTCGAGATGAGCCCGTCTGCCGTATGCGTGACCGTGCCGCGAGCGAAGTGGGTCTCGCCGTTGTCCACCGGTGCGACACCGTTCCATGTCGCGTAGAAGGTGGGTTCCTCGTCTCCCTCGCTGTATCCCGGGATCGAGATCATCGACAGCACCGTGCAGCGACTCGCCTCTGCGGGTGGGGTCGGTGTCGGCGCGGGCGTGTCGCTCGGCGTCGGCACAGCCGCGGGCTGAACGGCTGCCGTGGTCGCTGCGACCTCAGGCATCGTGGCGGTGCACCCGCTGAGCGCTGCGAGTGACAGAGCCGCGAGGAGCGTCGTGGCGGCAGAACGGTTCGACATGCCCGAACGCTATCGAGCATCCGGCCAGGAAGCCAGCGCGGCCCTGCTCAGGAGGTGGGTGCGAATGGGCCGACCTGTACGCCGGGTTCTGTTCCGGGGTTCTTCGCCCCTTCGACGGCCATCTCTCTCGGCGACACGTTGCCGTGGCACTCTAGCGGTCTACCCGAGGACTCGGCGAGCCGCGTCAACATCCTCTGTCTGACCTTGCTCCGGACGAGGTTTACCTGGCGGGCCATGTCACCATGGCCCCCGGTGGTCTCTTACACCACCCTTTCACCCTTACCCCTTGCGGGGCGGTCTGCTCTCTGTGGCACTTTCTCGCGGATTGCTCCGGGTGGGCGTTACCCACCGTCCTGCCCTGAGGAGCCCGGACGTTCCTCGGTGCGGTTGCCCGCCACGCGGCCGTCCAGTCGACCCATTCACAGCTCCAGTCTACGACCAGGCTGCGCTACTTCTCCGCCGACTCCGCGATGCGGAGATCGAGCGGCACGTCGATCGGGAAGTTGCCGAAGAGGCGGCGGGTGGCCACAGCCGCGGCCTCGCGCACCGCGTCGGCCGCAGCATCCGCCTGCTCCTGCGGGACATGCAGGATCACCTCGTCGTGCAGGAAGAAGGCCAGGTGCGCGCGGGAGCCGAAGATCCCGGATGCCGGAGCTTCGCGCTCCGCGACGGGGAGCAGTTGCAGGCGATGCCTGATCTCAGCCAGCCAGATCAACGACCACTCGGCCGCGGTCCCCTGCACCACGAAGTTGCGCGTGAAGCGGCCCCAGTCGCGGGCCCGACGCCGGGCGAGGGCGACCTCGGCAGGGTCGGCATCCGCGCCCGTAGCCGCAGCCTGCATCGCCTCCCACTCCGTCGACGGGCGAGGAGACGATCGTCCCAACCACGTCGAGACGACTCCCCCGTCCTCTCCGAAACGGGCGGCGCGGTCGACGAGGGCCATCGCGCGCGGGTACACCTTGCGCAATCGAGGGACCAACCTGCCGCTGTCACCGGTGGTCGCGCCGTACATCGCCCCGAGGACGGCGTACTTGGCCTCCTCTCGCGTGGCAACCGCGCCGGACTCGACGACACCCTCATAGAGGTCCTTGCCCTGGGCCGCCCGGGCCATCGCGCGGTCACCGGCCATGCCGGCCAGCATCCGCGGCTCGAGCTGCGCGACATCCGCGACGACGAGCGTCCATCCGTCGTCAGCGCGCACGGCGGCGCGCAGATTGCGCGGCAGCTGGAGGGCGCCGCCACCCGCCGATGCCCATCGTCCCGTCACGACACCGCCCGTGATGTAGATCGGTCGGAACCGGCCGTCGTGCACCCACTCGGCGAGCCAGGCCCACCCGTTGGCGCTCAGCAGCCGAGACAGCTTCTTGTAGGCCAGGAGCGGTTCGACCACGGCGTGGCTGTGCTGGGCGAGTTCCCACCGGCTCGTCGACTCGACCTGCACGCCGACGCGGTGCAGAGCGCGCAGCAGCTTCGGCTGGCTCTCGAGGTTGAGCGTGGGGTCGCTGAGGATCGAGCGCACCCTCTCGCCCTGAGCCACCATGCGGCTGGGAAGGCCACCCGCGATCGGTCGAGTGCCCAGGATCTCGGTGAGGATGCCGTCGTGCACGGACTCGTTCCACGGCAGGCCGGCAGCGCGCATCTCCTCGGCGATGAGGCCACCCGCCGACTCGGCCGACGTGAGCAGGGTCAGCCGCCCGTCCTTGCTGTCGCGCAGGACTCGGCGCTGCTCGCGGTACTGATCGAGCGCATCCGCCACGGGGTCGTGCGAATCGCTGTGCTCGGCGACCTCGAACAATGCCGGTGCGTCGTCGACGGGTTCGCGTCGCACCCACGATGCGGACGGTGCGAGCGGACGAGCGACGGTGTCGGTGTCGCGGAGGATCGCGTGGCAGAGCACCAGGTCGTGCGATCGGCCGAGAAGAACACCCGAGGCGAGCAGCACGGGGTAGATCTCTCGGGCGCTGCGGATCACCCACCGGGGCGGATCGACGCGTTCCTGCTCGGCCACCCACACCGGCATCTCGGTCGGAGAGAGCTCTGTGCGCGCGACCTCGACATCGTCCGAGTCGAGCTCCACGGCGATGTATGCACCGGTCGCGCCCTTGACCAGGGCGATCCGACGTTCGGTCTGGAGCCGCGAGCTCACCGCCGTCGCGCTCGCGGCGCGCGGATCACAGCCCGGATTCCTCGGTGCGCACCAGGATGCACCCGCACTCGGGGCAGGACACCACGAGGTCGTCTGCCGCATTGCGGATGTCGTTCAGGTCGGTGCCGGGGAGCAGGATCCGACATCCCTCGCACGTTCCGCGGGTGAGCAGCGCCGCACCGGCGCTGTTCGCAGCGCGACGCGTGTACTCGGCGAGGAGCGGCGCCGGAAGGGTCGCCGTGACCGCCTCACGGTCGCGAGTCAACTGCGCGATCAGATCGGTCGCAGTGGCGACGTCGGCCTTGGCCTGAGCGGTGAGCGCGGTGCCCTCCGCGGTGGTCGTCCCGAGCAGTGCCTGCTGAGCGGCGACCGCCGCGTCTGCGTCCTCCACGCGCCCCATGACGTCGAGCTCGATATCCTCGAGATCGCTCTGGCGCTTGGCGAGACTGGCGATCTCGTGCTCGAGAGCCTGCGCCTCCTTCGAGTTCGTCGCCGTGGCCAGTCGATCGGCGTCACGGGCGCGACGCTGTTCGACGAGCTTCACATCGGCTTCGAGACGCGTGAGCTCGGTGCGAACGTCATCGCGCACACCCGTCAGAGTCGTCAGCTCTCGGAGCTGCTCCTGACGGATGGCGACGAGCTCGGCGATGCGAGCGGCCTGCGGCGGCTTGGTGCGCGCGCGCTCAGCCTGCGCGATGCGCCGGTCCAGGTCGGCGACGTCGAGCAGGATGCGCTGGTGTTCTGGGCTGGCGTTCACGCTCTCAAATCTAGTCGCTGCCCAGCCCCGTCCATCACCCGACCTGTCCGTCGAGGTACAGCCAACTGCGCTCCTCCCGCACGAAGCGGCTCCGTTCACGCAGCGAACCGCGCTCGGCATCCTGCCGCCAGAACGCCTCGAACTCGACCACGCCCTCTCGGTCGAAGGGTCCGCCGTCGACCCGATCGATGATCACGAGCCGCCGCCACACCACGTCGAGGTCGAGGTCGAGGTCGGTCGGACGGGTCGACGGATGCCAGGACGCCAGGAGGTACGTGGCATCCCCGATCGCGAACGCCGTGAACCGGGAGCGCATCAGGCGTTCGGCCGTCGGCGCAGCGGCGCCGCCGAGCAGCGGGCCGCAGCATCCGCCGAAGAGATCTCCGGAGCCACAGGGACACCGCTCGGCATTATCGGGGACACCGTCATCCGACGCCATCCTCTGCACCACGCTCATCGCTCCAGCGTACGCTGGCGCCATGACGGCTCTTCCTCACTTCACGGCACACAACGGCTTCGCTCTTCCGGCTCTCGGACTCGGAACATACGCGCTCGACGGCGACGCGGGTGCGGATGCGGTCACCACGGCGATCGGGGCCGGATACCGCCTGATCGACTCGGCCTTCAACTACGAGAACGAGGGGTCAGTCGGTCGCGGCGTGCGCGCATCCGACGTGGACGCCGCAGAGCTCATCGTCACGACCAAGCTGCCCGGACGCCATCACCCGCGCGCGAAGGCGCGGACGAGCATCGAGGAGAGCCGGTCGCGGCTCGGGGTCGACGCGATCGATCTGCATCTGATCCACTGGCCGAACCCGCAGCAGGACGAGTACGTGCAGGCCTGGGAGGCGCTGGTCGACGCTCAGCGGCGCGGCGTCGTGAGGCAGATCGGCGTCTCGAACTTCCTGCCGGAGCACCTCGAGCGCATCGAGCGGGAGACCGGGGTCAGGCCCGTCGTGAACCAGATCGAGGTGCACCCGTACTTCCCGCAGACCGATCAGCTCGCCTACCACCGGGAGCACGGCATCCTCACCGAAGCATGGAGTCCTCTCGGTCGGGCGAAGCAACTCATCGAGGAGAGGGTGATCGGCGAGGTGGCTGCCGCCCATGGGATCTCCCCCGCGCAGACCGTGCTCGCCTGGCATGTGGCACGCGAGACCGTCGCGATCCCGAAGGCGTCGTCGCTCGAGCATCAGGTGTCGAACCTCGCGGCCGGAGCGATCGTGCTGTCGGATGCGGAGGTCGAGGCGATCACGGCGCTCGGACGCCCCGATGGGCGACTGTTCGACGCGGATCCCGCATCGCACGAGGAGTCCTGAGGCGTCCTGAGGCGTCTCGGTCGTAGAGCCTCGGACGACGGCGCGTCACGGCTCTCAGACGCGCTGCGTCCCGAGCACTCTGAGCAGCTCGAGCTTGCTCTCGGCGTCGCTGCCCGGCGCCGCTGTCAGGACGATGAGCGCCTGGGATTCGTCCTCGGTGAAAAGCGCCTGGCAGTCGACTTCGATCGGACCGATCTCGGGATGGATCAGGACCTTGTGGTCTTCGAAGCGCCGCCTGACCTCGTGCACCTCCCACAGCTGTGCGAACTCCGGGCTGAGCGACGCGAGCTCGCGGACGATCTCGCCGGCGCGAGACCGCTCGCCCAGGGCGCCATAGGCGGATCGGAGGGAGGCCACGAGCACACGACTGTGACGCGGATGATCCTCCTCCGGGTACCGCCGGCGCTCGTCGTCCGGGTGCGCGAACCAGCGGTAGATCCCACTGCGCTCGATCCCCTCCAGACCGCTCGCGTCGCCGAGCAGAGCGCGTGCTGCGTCATTCTGGATCAGCATCTCGTCGAGCGCGGAGACGACGAATGCGGGCGTGTCGTGAAGCCGGTCGAGCACGCGGAGCATCCCCGGATGCACGTAGTCGGTGAAGATCGTGCGGTCCGGTGCGCTGTGTCCGCAGACCCGATGCAGGTAGTCACGCTCGTCGGGGGTCAGACGCAGCGCCCGTGCGAGCGAGCCGAGGATCTGCACGCTGGGCTGCGGCCCGCGCTGCTGCTCGAGCCGCGCGTAGTAGTCGGTCGACATGGCGGCGAGCTGCGCGACCTCCTCGCGTCGAAGCCCGGGGGTGCGTCGACGCGCCCCCGCACCGAGGCCGACGTCGGACGGCTTCAGCTGCTCCCTGCGACGCACGAGGAACTCGGCCAGTGCTTCTCTGTCCACCTCTGCAGTATCTCGTGCTCTGCCTCGCGCATCCAGGGACGCCCGATCCCTGGATGCGCCATCTCTGGAGGGCCTGGGCGAGAGCACGAAGAGTGGACGTATGAACATCAGCGGAAACACCATCTTCATCCCCGGTGCCACGAGCGGTATCGGCCTCGCCCTCGCTCTGCGGCTCAGCGATCGGGGCAACACCGTGATCGTGGGCGGGCGTCGCGCCGAGCTGCTCGACGAGATCGCCGCGGCGAACCCGGGCATCCACACCGTCCGGATCGACACGACGGACGCCGACAGCATCCGCGCGGCCGCGCAGACGGTCATGGCCGCCCACCCCTCGCTCAACGTGGTCATCCCGATGGCCGGGATCATGCGGGTCGAGGACTGGACGTCGCCCGAAGGGTTCCTCGACGACGCCGAGGCCACCGTCACCACCAACCTCCTGGGTCCGATCCGGCTGATCGCGGCCTTCATCGAGCACCTGCGCACCATGCCGGACGCGACGATCATGACGGTGTCGTCCGGTCTGGCCTTCGCGCCGCTTCGCGTGACGCCCACCTACAACGCGACGAAAGCGGCCATCCACATGCTCAGCGAATCTCTGCGTCTGCAGCTCGCCGACACGAGTGTGAGCGTGCTCGAGCTCGAACCGCCCTCCGTCCGCACCTCGCTCATGCCGGGGCAGGAGACCAGCGAGTTCGCGATGCCGCTCGACGAGTTCGTCAGCGAGGTCGTCGACCTGATCGAGACCCAGCCGAATGCGACCGAGATCCAGGTCGAGAACGTGAAGTTCCTGCGCTACGGCGAAGCCCGGGGAGACTATGCGCAGGTGGTCGAGACACTCAATCGGCGCGACCCGCACGGGCACTGAGCCTGCACGGCAGTCGTCGTCGCCCGATCACAGCGCGGCGTCGACGGCCTGCTGGGCTGTCCCGTGCCGAAACTCGAAGCCCGAGCCTTCGAGCGCGCCGGGTCTGACGTCCGCATCGGAGAGCAGCAGCGAATCGGCGGCCGACCGACTCAGCGCGAGCCGGAGGGCCCAGGCAGGAGCCGGGATCCAGAACGGTCGGCGCATCCTCTTCGCGAGGGCGCGACCGATGTCGTTCGCCGAGGCACGCGTCGGCCCGGTGAAGTTGACGGGCCCCTCGAGGCGCTGGTCGATCACGTGTCGGATGCCGCGCACCTCATCGTCGAGAGAGATCCATGGCCAGATCTGGGTGCCGGGCCCGATCGGACCGGCGACCCCGAAGCGAGTGAGCTGGATGAGCGGCTTCAGCACACCCTTGCGATGGATGATCGGAGCGGTGCGCAGCAGCGCGACCGTCGTCTGCTCCCCCGCGCGCAGCGCCTCCTGCTCCCATCGGACGCACAGCTGCGCCAGGAACGTGTCGCCCGCGAGCGACGCCTCGGTCAGCACCTCGCCCGGCGCCGAGCCGTAGTAGCCGACAGCGGATGCCGACACGAACGCCGGAGCATCGTCTCGCAGGGTGCGCACCGCCGTCGCGAGCGTGCGGGTGCCCGTCAGTCGGGACTCGACGAGTTCGCGGCGATACCGTCGCGTCCAAGGCAGACGCCCGACGCTCGCACCACCCAGCGCGACCACGGCGACAGCGCCCGCCAGCACATCGGGGTCGAGCTCGCGCTCCCCCGGCATCCACTGCACCTCAGAGGGATCACGCGGAGGGCGACGCACGAGGGTCGTCACCTCCACACCGTCCGACCGCAGCGACGAGGCGAGCGCCGTGCCGATCAGGCCCGATGCGCCACTGATCACGATCCGCTGCGGCATGACGACTCCCTCTGTCCGTTCATCGGACTCATTGCTCTCCGCGAGTCTGTCACGTCCAGCCCCTCCTGGCGATGTCCGGAGTGCCCGGTAGGTTGCCCGACGTGACCGAACCCGTGCAGTCGTGGTGGGCGAGACGCCAGTTCTCGCGAGGACGGGAGGTGCCCTACGAGATCGGCACCTATCGTTCGCAGTGGGCCGCCTACCCCGAACTGATCCGCCAGTACCACCCCGAACTCAATCACGGCATCGCACTCTCGCAGGTGCCGTTGGCGGCCGATGTGCTGTTGTGCTGGGAATGCCGAGTGGGCCATCGTTTCGCCGCCACCCCCACTGAGCAGCGCGAACGCCCCGGGCGGGTGCGCCGCCAGTCGGCGTGGTGCCCGGAATGCTCGACGCTCGCCAGGCCCCAGCCGGTCGTGCTGGGCGAAGCCCGCGCGATACCCCGACGGCCGAAACGCCCGCTCACCCTCTGCAGCAAGACGCCCGATCTCCCCTCCGGCGAAGCCTTCTCCAGCGTCTGCGCCCCGGCACCGGCATCCGCCGCCGAGGCCAGACTCCGCGCGATGCTCGCCGCCCGCATCTCCGTCACGACCGGTGTCAACGCGGTCAAAGTCTCTCGCCCGTTCTTCCGCCATACCGAGGTGTGGCCGGACATCCTGCTGCCGGAGCTCCGTGTCGCGATCGAGTACGACACGGTCGGGCGCCACGGACTCGAGCATGTCGGCACCCGCGAGCAGACCGATCTCCGCAAGGATCGCGCCCTGCGCTCCGCCGGCTGGGAGGTGATCCGGGTTCGCACCGGACGGCTCGAACCACTGGGACCCCACGATCTGCAGATGCCTTCGGTGACCGCGCGGGGAATCGATCGCATCATCGACGAGCTTCGCGGGATCCGCGGGGCGCTGATCGTCGACGCGTTCCTGACGCCGGCCTGACGGTGCCGCCGGGAGTGGCAGGCTCGCGCTCAGCCCTCGGGGAGATCGCCCGCCTGCTTCACGACCGCATCCCACTCGGACTGCAGGAAGATGGCCTCGCCGGCGGCGACGATCTGGGCGTTGTCGTTCGGCCCGAGCTCCGGCCGCATGGTGAGTCCGCCGACCTCGAGGCTCGGGATGCTCTGCCTGATGCACTCGACGCTGCCGCGCACCAGCAGCTCCGCCGTCTGCTCCGGTGTCGTCGCGGCGCCCATCACGGCATCGTCATGGGCGATGAGGATCACCTGCCATTCGGGCTGACGATCGTCAGGATCCAGCGTGTACTGCAGCAGCCCCTGCGGCGCGGCCTCGACCACGATGACGATCGACCCCGCGATCGGCTGCTCGCCTGCGTTCGTCCCCATAGCGGTTCCCCTGACCCGGGCGTCCCCACGCCCGCTGTCCGCTCAGGGTACTGCGAAATTATCTCGCCGAACGCCTTACGACAGTCCGATCTCAACCGATATATCAACACGGGGAGCGAAGGAGAAGGATCTTGACCAGCACCTACATCGAGACGGGCGGACACGTCCGCGTCTACGACGACGCCGTCCGCACGCATCATGAGTTCCCTCTCGGCACCTATCGGGTGCACTTCACCTCGAAAGAGGGCTTCAGCCTGATCAAGATCGACGACCTCACCGTCGGCACCGAGCGCGTCTACGGCGGCCGAGACAGGAAGGTCGACAAGATCTTCCGGTCCTACGCCCTCTCGGACCGCAGCCTGGGCGTGATGCTCTCCGGCGACAAGGGGATCGGCAAGACGCTGTTCCTTCGCATGGTCGCCGAGGAGGCCCTCGAGCAGTGCCTGCCCGTCGTGATCGTCTCAGAGGACAACGACGGCATCGTGGAGTTCCTGGACACCCTCGACGAGTGTCTGATCATCTTCGACGAGTTCGAGAAGATCTTCCCCGCTGGCCGCCGCGGGGGCGCAGAGGGAGGCAATCGACAGAACCAGTTCCTGTCCCTGTTCGACGGCCTCTCGTCCGTGAAGCGCATCTACTGCCTCACGGTGAACGACATCAGCGACGTCAGCACGTACATCGTCAATCGCCCCGGCCGGTTCCACTACCACATGCGATTCGAGTACCCCGGTCCCGACGAGGTGCGCCAGTACCTCATCGATCAGGCCCCCCACGCGGACCCGGACGAGATCGAGAACGTCGCGCTGTTCTCGCGTCGCGCTCGCCTCAATTACGACCACCTCCGCGCCATCGCCTTCGAACTCGAGCAGCCGGACGCACTGTTCGCGGACGTCGTGGAGGATCTCAACATCAAGGCGGTCGAACCGAGCACCTATCGCATCGAGGCTCGCTTCCCCGACGGCAAGGTGTGGTCGGATGAGGTCGAGATGAACCTCTTCGAGCGCGGCGACGTCGGTCGCACGTTCGAGCTGCGCTACGCGACACGGTCGATCTTCGCCTCGTTCGTGCCGAAGGATCTCATCTTCGAGCCGGACGGCGGCATCTTCGTGCCGATCCACAAGCTCGAGCTGCTCGACGATGAGGATGAAGAGCCCGAGGTCTACCCGACGACGGTCAGTCTCATCCTGGTGGGTCAGCCCAGCTACGGCTTCGGTCTCTGACGGCCCTGCGGCCACGCGCGTGCGCGCGACGGATCAGACGCCGACCGCGTGCGACAGTATCGCGCGCGTGAACCGCTGACCGCCGGCAGCGAGGCGCTCGAAGTACGCGTCCAGCGCCGACGCGGAGGACCGCGCTGCCGGTGCTGCCTCACGCTGAGGGGTGTCGGCGTAGTGCCGATCCAGCGCATCTCGAAGCATGCGCACGGCTTCCGCACGCTGCTGCGAGACGGCGGCGTGGGAGACGCCCAGCTGCTCCGCGAGATCCTTGACCGTGCGGTCCTCGAAATAGATCGCCGTGATGATCGCCCGCTTGCGCTCCGGCAGGGCGTCGACGGCGCGCCGCAGGAACTCGTCGCGCTCGGAGGCGATGACGAGCTCCTCGGGCAGGTAGCCGGTCCACACGATCTCCGGCGCGTCCGGCGCATCGAGACTCGTCAGCAGACGCTCGGCGTCGGCGAGCCCTTCGCGCGCGACGGCGGTGTCGACGCCCATGGCTGCTGCGATCTCCGCCACAGTGGGCGTGCGACCGAGGGCGGCCGTGAGTGTCTGTCGGACCTTCGTCGTCTGCTTGGCTCGCACCCGAACATCTCGAGGCGCCCAGTCCATCGACCGCAGCTCGTCTTTCAGCGCCCAGTTGACGCGTCCTCGAGCGAACGCGCCGAAGGGCACGCCGAGGGTCGCGTCGAACTTCTCGGCCGCGCGGACCAGCGCGAACGCACCGGCAGAGGCGAGGTCGTCACGGGAGACATGCGTGAGTCGAGACGCCACATATGCCGTCGCCGCGCCGACGATGTGCAGGTGATCGACCACGAGCTGGTTGCGGGCACGCATAGGCATCGGATTCGCCTCTTTCACTGTAAGTGCAAGCCCTCCCCAGCGACTCACAGCGCGGCCTCTCCCCAGTGGCCAGAACTACATCTGACTACAGACTAGGGGTGCGACGGGCAAGAAATATCCCCGGAGGCCAAAACCTCCGGGGATTCTCGTTTACGTTCAGATAACGATGACTAATCGTTCACCTTGACGCGGCGGTTCACCTCGCGCGTCGCGGAGAACTTCAGCACGGTGTAGTCGTTGACCTCGGCGTCTCCGTCGTCCTTCGCGAACTGCACCCGGTGCCCCTTGTGCGTCTGCGGATAGAACTTGCCGAAGTTGGTGAGTGTGACCGTGTTCCCGCGGCCCACGAGGTCGAGGAGCTCGTCGATCATCGCGTTGTACGCCGTCTGTGCGGCCTGAACCGAGATGCCACCGCGTCGTGCGAATCTCTGCACGAACTCCCGCTTGCTCACCCGATTCGTCTCGAGCGTCCTTGATGTGCTCATGTCGTCTTCCGTCCCATGGAATGTCGCTCGTCACCGAGCGTCGTGCGCTGTACCCCTACCAACCGCATCCATGACGTGCCCCAGGTCCCGATCTCCTGCGACGACGCCGGGATCCCGCCAGTACCCCAGCCTGTGCTCTTAGAGGATAGATGCTCTTCCTTGATATATGCGGTGAATCTCGGAATTCTCCCCGTGCCGGGAGCCCACCATGTCGAAAGAGCCGTCGAACGTCACGCCCTGCTCAGGCACCCAGCAGGGCGCGGATCGGGTAGCGCTGATCCTCGAGGATCGCCTGTGCGGCACGGCCGGATCCGGTGTGGATCAGGATCGGCGCACGCAGGTTGATGTACACGCCGTCGGCAGAGGGGTTCGCCACGACGAACACCCGGATCTCCGACTCGTCGGCGGCGCCGATCTCGGACCGCACGTCCGCGGGGATGCTCGGCTCGTAGCCGTAGTCTCCGGATCGCGGGTCGAGGAGGAACAGGCGGACGTCGGCATTCCTCGCGCGCAGCGCGTGCAGGCCCTCCGCTCCGTCGATCTGCTCGAGGGTGAAAGAGGTGTGCGGGGCGAGTCCGGGCATCGGCGAAGCGAACTCGACGTCGAGCGTCGCCGTCGTCCGGTCAGTGGGTGCGCTCATCGCAGGAACTCCATCAGGTTGGTCTGCAGCGAGCGGGCCGTCACCTGCAGGGCGGATTGGAACACGAGCTCGGCCGACTGCAGGTGCACGAGCACCTCGAGACTGTCGACGTTCTCGACCTCGGCACGGCGCGCTTCGAGGTCGATCGACGAGGAGAGATTCTGCGCCGACGCCCGCTCGATCTGCACCTGACGAGCGCCCGTGGATCCGCGAGCCGCGGTGACGTCCTTCAGCCGCGCATCGATGTCGCCGAGACGCGAGCCGACCTCGGCACCGCTGCGCAGTTCCGCCGCGATGTCGTTCAGCAGGGCGAAGGCGCTGTCGGCCCCTTCGCCGAACGCCTGAGCGCCGTCGAAGTCCACGCGCACGGTCTCGTTCTCGCTGATGCGGCGATGCACGCCGTCGCCCGCGCCGCCGTTGAAGCTGAAGGTGGTGGGATCGAACGCGGCTCCCGCATCGCTCGTTCCCGCGAAGACGCTGCGGCCGAGCACCCTCGTGTTCGCCTTGGCGAGCAGCTCTGCGCTGATCGACTCGAGCTCCTGGGCGATCGACTCGCGAGCGGTCGGGCTCAGCGCGCCCGAGTTCGCTCCCTGTGCGGTGAGATCACGCGCGCGGTTGAGCAGATCGGCGCTCGCGCCGAGAGCGGTGTCGACCGTGGTCACCCACGCCATCCCGTCGCTGAGGTTGCGGGCGAACTGAGCGACGCGCGCCTGATCACCGTGCACACCGAGCGCCGTGGCCGCGGCGGCCGGATCGTCGCTCGGCGAGCGGAAGGCGCGCTGCGACGCGGCCTGATCCTGCAGCCGTGCGCGATCCGCGAGGTTGGTCTGCAGTGTGCGCAGCGACTGCTGCGTCATGGTGCTGGTCGTGATTCGACCGATCATTTCACTCTCCCCAGAGTCAGCGGCCGACGAGGCCGGTGCGGTTGATCAACAGATCCAGTGCCTCGTCGACGGCCGTCAGAACGCGAGCCGCCGCCTGGTATGCGGTCTGGTAGGTCAGGAGGTTGATCGTCTCCTCGTCGCCGTCCACCGAGGCGTTCGACTGCTGCGCGGTGACCGCCGCGACCGCGCCCATATCGGCGATGTCCGCGCGTTGCAGGTCCCCGGCGACGGCGACTGCGAAGCCGGTGACGAACGTCGACCACGTCTTGCTGGGCCCCGTCGCAGATGTCCCCAGCGCACTGATGCGGTCGGCGATGGTGGTGTCCTTCGCGCCCGCACCCGGCGCTGCCAGTGCCAGCTGATCGAGTCCCGTCGGGACGACACGGAGTCCCAGCGCCGCCGGACCCGAACCGTCGAGCGCGAAGAAGTCGCCTCCGGCCGCTCCCGACGAGGTGACGCCGGTGCGGTGCACATCGTTCACGGCGGTCGCGAGCGCGGTCGCCGTCTCGTTGTAGGCGGCCGCGACACCGGCGAGCGTCCCCCCGTCGGACGCGGGGGCCAGAGCGCTGATCGTGCCGCCGACGACGCCACCCGTGATCGGCACCGCGAGGTTCGGTCGATCCGCCCATGAGACGGTGATCCGACCTGCGTCCGCGATGTCACGCGGTCCGCTCGCGACGAGCGCTCGGCTGCTGTCGCCCGACACGAGCGCATTGCCGTCGACGCGAAGAGTCAGTGTGCCGTCCGGCTCGACGATGCCCTTCGCACCGACGGCCGACGAGAGCTGCTGGGCGAGGACGCTGCGCTGGTCCATGAGCTCGTTGGCGTTGCGCCCCGATTGCAGCGCCTCCCTGATCTGCCCGTTGAGAGTGGCCACCTGGCTCGCAGCGGCGTTGACGTCGGCGAGCTGACCGTCGACCTGACTGCGCAGGTCGTTCCACTGCCCCGCAATGGTCTGGTAGCCCTCCGCGATCTGTCCGATGAGCACGTCGGCATTCGAGAGCACGACCTGCGCCGCTGCCGGATCCGGCGTGTTGGCGAGGTCGGACCAGCCCGACCAGAACCTGTTGAGGTTCGCCGCGAGACCGTCCTTCGTGGGTTCGGCCAGCACGTCCTCTGCGCGGCTCGCTGCCGTCGCACGAGCCGACCAGAAGCCGGAGGTCGACAGCGCGTCGCGCACACGGGCATCGAGGATGTCGTCGCCGAGCCTCGCGATCCCGGTCACGCCCACTCCCCCGCCGATGGCGATGCCGGATGGCCAGAGCCCCGTCTGCCCCGGCGCCGAGAGCGAGGTCTGCTCCACCCGCTGGCGCGTGTAGCCCGGAGTCGTCTGGTTGGCGATGTTCTGACCCGTGACGGTCATCCCCGCGCGTGCGGCCGAGAGCGCGGATTCTGCGAGGCGGAGCCCTGCGAAGGAAGACATGGTTACCTCAGACCCTGGTGTCGAGAAGTCGGGCGTCCGCGCCGCGGACGACGTCGCCGTGCGTGTCGTATTCGCCGGTCGGCACCCCGAGGCCGGCGATCGTCTCCTGCGTCACCCGGATCGCCGTGCGCAGACGCTGCTCGTTGACCTTCTTCATGTCGCCGATCTCGTCGGCCAGAGTGGTCATGGCCTCGAGATGACCCGACAGGATCTCGCGCCACGCGTCGGTCGGCGCAGCCTCGATCAGATCGCGGAGCGTCGTCGCCTCGGGCACGCCCCACTCGTCAGCCACCGCGATGACCAGCGTGTCGCGCGACAGTGCGACGGTCGGCATGGCCGCGAGGACCCGCTCGATCTCGTTCGCCGCATGGTGGATCCACCGGTTGCGTCCGGTCGCGAGCAGCATCTGCTGCTCGTCGAGCTTGAACAGCAGCACCTCCAGCAGATCGCGCTCTCGCATCAGTTGCATGCTCAGGTCGTGAGCGGCCACGATTCGTCACCTCGTCATGTCGCGGTTTCCATGACGGGATCGCCCGTCACATGAACGACTATCGCGACAACGCTCGACGCAGTAACTCGGAGTCCCGGAGATGACACTCCGAGCGTCCGATCATGGAGCAGGGGTGGTTCTGCCCAGGGCGCCGAGAATGAGCGATTCGGCGGAGTCGTCGGACGAGGTCTGCACGGCCTCCTGATTCGCATCGCTCACGGCGATGACGATCTCGGCGCGGTTGATGCGCTTGTCGCGAGGGGCGTCGATGCCGACACGGACACCGCTCGGCGTCACGGCGAGGATCGTGACGGTGATGTCGTCGCCGATCACGATGCTCTCGTTGGCGCGTCTCGTCAGTACCAGCATGCGTCGTCTGCCTTCCATGGCGTGAGCGCCGGTGCGCCCTCTGCTCACAAACGTATCGCACTCAACTCATAAATGAGCAGAATCGAACGCTACAACGCGCCGCTGGGAAGAGCCGACTGCGTCATGCGGACGACGCCGACCACGTCGGTCGCGAGACCGCCCGCCGCAGCCTCGTCGTAGGAGAGCACCGGAAGGCCGCTGACCTGCGATGACACCATCCGACGCACCGCCTGTCGCAGTGACGGCGCGCAGACGAGAACGGGCTCCGGACCGACCTGGTCGAGTTCGGCGACAGTGCGACGCACGTTCTCGAGCACCTGCATCGTCGCCTCCGGCGTCAGCACGATCTGCGGGTGACCGTCGACGACGCGCATGCCCTCGAGCATCTGCTGCTCGAGGATCGGCTCGAACATGACGACCCGGATGCGTCCGTCCTCGGCGAAGCGCGAGGCGATCGCCGGCCCGAGCGCCGCCCTGGCCGCGTCGATGAGACCCGCCGTCTCCGTCGACGTCTTGCCTCGGAGTGCGAGCGCCTCGTAGATGCGCGCCAGGTCGTTGATCGGCACCCGCTCGGAGAGGAGCCCCGCCAGCACGCGCTGGATCGCGGCGAGCGACAGCACGGCCGGGGTGAGTTCCTCGACCGTCGCAGGGCTGGACTGCTTCAAGTGCTCGGTCAGCTGGCGGACGTCTTCGAGGGAGAGCAGGCGGTCGGCCTGGCTCTGCACGATGTCGGAGAGGTGGGTGATGATGACGCTCGCCCGATCGATCACCGTCGCGCCGGCCATGTCGGCGGCGTGCGACATCTCGGCGGGGACCCACTTGCCCTCGAGACCGAACACCGGGTCGACCACGGCCGTGCCCGGAAGCTGCTCGAGTCCCGTGCCGATCGCGAGAACGTGGCCCCGAGGAACCGACCCGCGTCCGGCCTCGACCCCGGCGATGAGGATCGAGTACGTCTGCGCGGGCAGCTCGATGTTGTCCCGCGTGCGCACCGGCGGCATGAGGATGCCGATGTCGAGGGCGAGCTTGCGGCGGAGGGACTTCACCCGGGTGAGCAGATCTCCCGCTCCCCCTGAGGCGAGATCGACGATGTCGGGAGACAGCGAGATCTCGAGGGCGTGCACGCGCATCCGGTCCATGAGGTCCTCCGGGCCCTCGGTGCCGGCCTCGACGGCCTCCTGCTGCAGGGCATCCGCCTCACGTGCGGCATCGCGGTCCTCGTTCGCCTTCACGCGGGATGCCGCGAACAGCAGTACTGCACCGATCGCCAGGAAGATCACGAGCGGCATCCCGGGGATGAACCCCATGGCGATGGCGGCGAGTCCGGTGATCACCAGGGCGTTGCGGGACTGCATGAGCTGACGGCCGGCGGCCTGACCCATCTCGGCCTCCGCGTTCTCACGCGTGACGATCATGCCGGTCGACACCGCCATGAGCAGGGCGGGGATCTGGGTCACCAGCCCATCGCCGATGGTGAGGATGCTGTAGGTCTCGAGCGCCTCGCCGACCTCCATGCCGTGCTGCACCATGCCGATGATGATGCCGCCGACGAAGTTGATGACCACGATCACGATGCCCGCGATCGCATCTCCCTTGACGAACTTCGACGCACCGTCCATCGCACCGTAGAAGTCCGCCTCCGCGGCGACCTCTGCGCGTCGCCTGCGCGCCTCGTCATCCGTGATCAGACCGGCGTTCAGGTCGGCGTCGATCGCCATCTGCTTGCCCGGCATGGCGTCGAGCGTGAAGCGCGCGCCCACCTCGGCGACGCGCTCGGCACCCTTGGTGACCACGACGAACTGGATGACGGTGAGGATGAGGAAGATCACGGCACCGATCACGAGTGAGCCGCTGATGGTGATCTGACCGAACGCCTGGATCACCTGACCCGCGTGGGCCTCGCTGAGCACGAGGCGGGTCGACGCGACGTTGAGGCCGAGCCGGAAGAGGGTCGCGACGAGCAGCAGACTCGGGAACACCGAGAAGTCCAAAGGCTTCTTCACGAACATCGCGGTCAGGAGGATCAGCAGCGCGAACGAGATGTTCAGGACGATGAGCACGTCGAGCAGACCGGTCGGGATGGGCACGATGAGCAGGAGGATGATCCCCACCACACCGACGGGAACAGCCCCCTTGGACAACAGCTGACCGATCATGCGTCTCGCCTTCTGATTCTCTCTGCTCGTTCTGATGTGCTCGCGGCCGGACTCACAGGCCGCGGTCCCTGGTGCTGGCGAAGGGCATCGTGTGCGTTCCCCTGGCCGAGCCTCGACGTTTGAGGTGCTCGATGAAGGCGAGCACCTGGGCGACCGCGGTGTAGAGCTCTTCGGGGATCTCCCGCCCGATCTCGCAGGCCGAGTGCAGCGCACGTGCGAGAGGGATGTCCCTGATCATCGGCACGCCGTTCTCCTCCGCCTTCTCGCGGATCTTCTGCGCGACGATCCCCGCGCCCTTCGCCACGACCCGTGGCGCCGACTTGCCCGGCTCGTAGCGCAGCGCCACCGCCACGTGCGTGGGGTTCACGAGCACGACGTCGCTGTCGCCCACCGCGGCGATCATCCTGTTGCGGCTCATGGCGAGCTGCCGCGAGCGGCGCTGGGAGCGCACGAGCGGGTCGCCCTCGGTCTTCTTGTGCTCGTCCTTGGCTTCGTTCTTCGTCATGTGCGTGTGCTTGCGGTTGCGCCGCATGACCACCGCCACATCGATCGCTGCGAGCAGGATGCCCACCGCCACGGCGACCTGCAGCAGCGCGACCGCTCCCCCGGCCGCCTGCTCGAGCAGCCAGGTGATGTTGTGGCTGCCGCTGGCCATCAGTACCGGGACGAGACCCGAGACGACGATCCACAGTGCGAGCCCGATGGCCACGGTCTTCAGCAGCGCCTTGGCGCCCTCCCAGAGCGCCTGCCGGCCGAAGACGCGCTTGACGCCCGACACGATGTTGAACTGCTCGGTGCGCATGGTCACCCCGCGCAGGTGGATGCCGCCCTGCGCGACCGCGGTGGCCGTGGTGGCGAGCAGCACCACCACCAGCATCGGGAGCAGGATGCCACCGAGGGAGGTGATGGCCGAGCTCAGCACATCCATGGCGGCGCCGTCGGTGGGGTTCATCGCGACGGGCGTCACGGCGAGGAACAGCTCGGTGACCACCTGCGTGCCCGAGGCGATCGTCGGCACCATCATGACGGCCGCGGCGGCGATGCAGACCCAGGCCGTGAAGTCCTGGCTGCGGCCGATCTGGCCCTTCTTCCTCGCTTCCTTCAGGCGACGCTCGGTCGCCTTCTCGGTGCGTTCGCCGGTGTCGGTCTCGCTCATCGGGTCACCCCCAGGAGCAGTCGCGCAGCCTCCTCGGCGATCACGGCGACCACGCTCGGGAGCGCCGCGTAGACGAATCCGACGAGCAGGAGGGTGAGACCGATCTTGATCGGGAAGCCCATCGCGAAGGCGTTCAGGGCGGGCGCGACGCGGCTGACCAGACCGAGTCCGACGTCGGCGAGGAAGAGCACGATGAGCAGCGGTCCCGCGATCTGCACCGCGCTGAGCATCATCTGTCCCGCAGCGCCGACGAGCGCCTCGGCGGGCTTGGCGAGATCGATCATGCCGGTGACCGGCACCGCGTCGAACGATCGGAACAGACCGCCGAGCACGAGCTGGTATCCGTCGGAGGCGAACAGCAGCATGATCGCGGTCATCTGGAACAGTCGGGTGAACTGTGCGCCGTTGATCGCCATGCCGGGATCGAAGGCCTGAGCCAGCTGAAACCCGCCGAAGGTGTCGACGAGGTGGCCGGCGCCCTGGATCGCGCTGAAGAGCACCATCACGAGGAAGCCGAGGAGCGCCCCCGTGAGGGCCTGCCCTGCCAGTGCGAGCATGAAGGCCCCGGTGTCGAGGCGCTCATATCCTGCGGTCACGACCGGCGACACGGCGAGAGCGAGACCGACGCCGAGCATCGCGCGGATCCGCATCGGGATCGTGCCGTGACTGAACGGCGGGGCGAGGACCAGGAATGCCGTGATCCGCACGCAGGCGAGCGAGGTCGCCTCCAGCCAGGTGAAATCGATCGGGATGTTCATCAGCCGCCGTTCAGCAGCGACGGTATCCGCGCGAACATCTCGTTCGTGAACGCGATCATCTCGGCGATCATCCAGTGCCCCGTGACGAGGAGCGCGATGCCGACGGCGACGAGCTTCGGCACGAACGAGATCGTCATCTCCTGCACCTGGGTGATGGACTGCAGCAGCGAGATCGCGAAGCCCACCACCAGGGCGGTGATGAGCAGAGGCGCGCAGAGCTTCGCACCGACGATGAGCGCCGCCTGACCGATGTCGATGACCGCTTCGGGATTCACCCGCCACCCCCGTTGTAGGACTGGACGAGCGCGGTGATGACCATGCCCCATCCGTCGATGAGCAGGAACAGGAGGATCTTGAACGGCAACGAGATCATGACGGGCGGCAGCATCATCATGCCCATCGACATGAGTGCGCTCGCGACCACCAGGTCGATGACGAGGAACGGCACGAAGATGATGAACCCGATCAGGAACGCCGCGCGCAGTTCGCTGATCATGAAGGCCGGGACGAGCGTCTGCAGCGGGATGCTCGCGGCGTCGGTGGGGTTCTCCATCTGCGCTGCGCGATGCATCAGCGCGATGTCCTCTTCGCGCGTGTACGAGAGCATCCACTGCCGCAGGGGCTCCTGGGCGAGCTCGAACGCCCTGCCGAAGTCGATCTGGCCGTCGGTGAACGGCGCGACGGCGACGGTGTTGATGTCGGTGAGCACCGGCCACATGATGAACAGCGTCAGGAACAGGCTGAGACCGGCCAGCACCTGGTTCGGCGGGATCGACGGCAGCGAGAGCGCGTTCCGGGTGAGGGCCAGCACGACGAAGATCTTGGTGAAGCTCGACATCATCAGCAGCAGCGCCGGAGCGACGCTGAGCACGGTGATGCCCAGCAACGTCATGATGCTGTCGGACGGCGCCCCGTTGATGCCGTTGATCGTGACGCCGTCGCCCTCGCCGTCACCGACCTGAGTCGGGACGTGCATCGCCGCTGCGTGCGCCCCTGTGGCCTGCAGCAGCACGAGTGCGGTCACGACGACGAGCACCGCGGCGAGCAGCACCCACACGCGGCGAGGCAGTCGCGGTGCGCGCGCAGACGTCGGCGCGGCGACTGCGGCGGATGCGGGCACGGCGGCACTCCGAAGATGGGTGGCGTGGCCGATCCGTAGCCAGGGGGTCGAGCGATCCGTGCTCGCAGTCGACTATCGCGACATCACGAGGTGCACGTAACCGCGTCGACCGATGCGCTGACCGCGGGGTCAGGCGACCGAGCGCAGCGCGCGGTCGACGATGTCGTCGGGCATCTCGACGGAGGCGGATCGTACGTCCGAGGAGACGACCTCCTCCTGCTCGAGAGGAGGAGCCTCCTGGGTGTCGACGACGTTGATCCCGTGCTCCGTCACGCCGAGCACGTAGCGGATGCCGCCGAACTCCGCCACGACGAGCTGTGCCTTGCCGCCGATGCCCGACCTCGCGACCACGGTGATCTTCTCCGGGCGCGCACGCGGCGCCGCGGCGGGCCGCGTCGGCACGAGCTCGGTCAGCTTGGCGAGCTTCTTCGGCATCAGCCCTGCCAGCGGACTCACGCCCTTCGCCTGCGACTTCTGCAGGCGGCGGCTCAGGAAGAGCAGCAGCCCGAGCACCGCTCCCAGCGCGACGATCGCACGGAGCGCGACGAGGATGTCGTCCACGCTCAGACCGTCTCGGCGCTGTCGAGGATGCGCTCGACGCGGATCGCGAAGTCGCCCTCGGCGACGACGACCGTGCCGTGCCCGATCAGTCGGCCGTTGAGCTTGATGTCGGCGGGAGACCCGGCGGCGCGGTCGAGCTCGACCACACGGCCCGGCTCGAGCGAGAGCACGTCGCGCACCGGCATCCGCGTGCGCCCGATCTCGACCACGAGCTCCATCTCGACCCCCGCGATGCGGTTGAGCCGCTGCGGACCCGACGCGGATGCCGCCCTGGCTCCGTCGATGCGCACGGATGCACGCGCCACGACGCTGCCGTCGGCGTCGACCATGTCGAACACCTGGGTCCCGGAGTCGGTGAAGACCTCGGCGGCGTCGACCACGGCTCCGTCGCCGAGCGAGCCGCTGCCGAGCACGGCGGCGGCCGCCTCGAAGATCGGGTGCAGGCGATCGGCCAGCTGAGCGTTCTTGGAGCCGTCCTCGAGCTGCGACGGGTCGACGACCTGGATCGCGATGCGGGCCCCGGGGCTGCCCGTGAAGGTGACGACCACCGCGTCGCCCGACGCGCCGGGGTCGGTCGACGGTGCGGGGATCACGGGGTAGCCGAACGGCAGCTTGCCGGCGATCGCCGCGGCGATGGCGGTCTCGTGGAAGGTGCTCATCAGTGGGTCTCCTCATGGGTGGTCGTGATCTTGCAGGTGAGGCGCGAGCCTCTGCTGCCCGGTGTCGCGAGAGCTATCCGGGTCTGCCCGGCCATGAGCTCGTACGGCCGGGTCTCGGGGTGAGGCAGGCGCAGCAGGTCGCCCGGTGCGAGATCGAGGATCTCTCCGGTGCCGATCGTGATCGGCGCGAGGCGCAGCGTCAGCTCCAACGGCGTGCTGCGCACCTGCTCCAGGGTCTGATCCGTCGAATGCGCCGATGCCGCGTCCGATCCCGTGGCCGCGAGGCGGTCGACGACCGCGGTCGCCGGCAGCATCACCGTCGCGGTCGACTCGGAATCGCCGAGACGCATGGTGTATCGGGCGACGATCACGGCCGCCGTCGCGGAGATGACCTGCATGTACTGGGGGTTGTAGTGCACCGCGGTGAAGCGCGGTGCACCAGGGAGCAGAGCGCCGAGGCTGGCGTGGAGGTGCTCGAAGGTGCCCTCCATCAGGTTGCGGACGAGGGCGAGCTCGATCGGCGTGAAGGTGCGGGCTTCGGGAAGCGAAGTGCTCCTGCCGCCCATCATCTGCACCACCCACAGCAGGGCGCTGTCGAGACCGAACTGCACGACGCACGGCTCGTCGCGGTCGGCGAACGAGCCGGCGACCATGGCCGTCGTGCCGGGCAGGGTGTCGGCGTACTCCTCGTACGACACGAGCTCGACGGTCTCGAGTGCGAGGTGGGCGCGCACGCGGATCTTCGCCGTGAGCTGGGACGACCACAGCCGGGCGAACGACTCGAAGGCCGCTTCGAGATGGCGGGTGCTCTCGCGTCCGAGCTGGGCGGGGCGTCCGAAATCGTACGCCGGATGGCGCAGGGCGGGGTCATCGAGCACGGCGGATGCGGTCATGACGGTCTCCTCGACGGTGGTGTTCACGTGAGCTCAGTTGTTCGCAGCAGCCGCGAGAGCGGGTATCAGCGCTCTCACCTGCTCTTCTTCGTTCGATTCGACGATGATGTCGACGCGTCTGTTGCTGGCCAGCGCCTGAGGGGTGTCGCCCGGCACGATGGGGCGGGTGTCCGAGAACGCCGTCGCCTTCACACGGGGTCCTCCGACGCCTTCGTGCTCGACGAGGAACCGCGCCACCTGGGTCGCGCGCCCGCCGGAGAGCTCCCAGTTGGTGGCGAAGGGTGCGGCGGAGACGCGGTGGTCGGCGTGCCCCTCGACACTCACCTGGTTGTCGACCGTGACGAGCACGTCTCCGATCGTGTCGAGCACGGCGTCCGCCTTCGCCGAGAGGTCGGTGCTGTTGTCGGCGAAGAACGTCTCTGCGCCGACCAGCCCCACCTGGAGCCCTCGGTCGTCGATGACGAACTGCACCGTGTCCTGCAGGCCCTGTGCCGCCAGCGAGGTGCTCATGCGATCGCGCAGTCCCTCGAGCGACTCGAACTCGATCTCGGCCCGCGCCGCGAGGTCGACCACCCCGTCATCGTCCTGCAGTTCAGGCGGCACGATCACGCCCTCGGCCGTGTCGGCACCGCCCTCGGTGCTCTCCTGCCCGAAACCCGTGGCGAGGCTGTTCGCGAGCAGTTCGAACTTCGTCTTGTCGACGTTCGACACGGCGAAGAGCACGATGAACAGGCACATCAGAACCGTGACCATGTCCGCGTACGAGACGGCCCAGCGCTCGTCCGGCTCATCGTGCGAGTCATCTTCATGCCCGCGACCGCGAGCTCGACGGGCTGTGCTCATTGCACGCCCTCTGCCCGTTCGGGCTCGCGCTTCTTCTTGGCGGCCTTGGGCTTCACGGTCGACAGCGCCTCGAGGCGCTCCTGGAGCAGGTGCGGAGCGCTTCCGGCCTGGATGGCGAGCATGCCCTCCGAGACCAGGGTCATCCGCTCGAGCTCGACGGCTCCGATCCGTCCGAGGCGACCGGCGATCGGGTTCCAGATGAAGTTGGCCGAGAGCAGACCCCAGAGCGTGGCGACGAAGGCCGCAGCGATCATCGGCCCGAGGTGGTCGGGTTCGTCGAGCTTCTCGAGCACGTGCGTCAGCGAGACGACGGTGCCGACGATCCCGATCGTGGGCGCATATCCGCCCAGCGAGCCGAAGAACTTCGACGCCACGCGGTTGCGCGACGATGTCGCGGCGATCTCGTCGTCCATGACCGTGCGCAGATCCTCGGCATCCGTTCCGTCGGCGAGAGCCTGCAGCGCCTGTCGGGTGAATGCATCGGGTGCCGAGTCGAGCTCCTGCTCCAGTGCCAGCAGACCTTCGCCCCTGGCCTTCTCGGCATACCCCACGAGGAAGGGGATGACCGCCTCCGGCGTCATCTTCGGGCCCCTGACCATGCGCCCGAGGCTCTTCACAGCGAGGATCGTGTCGCGGAGGGTGTGGCTGGCGATGCCGACGCCGATCGTCGAGCCGAGCACGAGGATCATCGGCGCCGGAATGAGCAGAGCCTCGAAGCTCGCCCCCTCCATCGTGATCATCGCCACCAGCGCGCCGAACGCCAGGATCACCCCGATGATGAATGCGGGATCCACCGTCATGCCCCCGTCTGCGAGGTCAGTGCCTGGGCTGCGCCGAGCACGCGCGCCCGGTACGCGACGATCAGATCGATCAGGGCGTCGAGATCCTCCTCGACCACGTACACATGACCGTCGACCATGTGCAGAGTGGTGTCCGGCGAGGCGTGGATGCGTTCGATCAGGTCGGGGTTCACCGCGAACCGGGTGCGGTCGAGGCGGGTGACGATGATCATCGGGGGTTCTCCGGGCTTCGGATGAGAGGGGGAAGTCTGCTCCGACTATCGCGACGAGGCCCGCCCCCGGTAACCAGGGGCGGGCCTCGTCGCGCGTGTCCGACCGAGTCGGCGCAGGCGATCAGCGCTTGAGCTGCGTGAGCTCCTGCAGGACCTCGTCGCTCGTGGTGATGATGCGCGCGTTGGCCTGGAACCCGCGCTGGGCGACGATGAGGTTGGTGAACTCCTGCGAGAGGTCGACGTTGCTCATCTCCAGCGCACCCGAGACGAGGTTGCCGAAGCCGGCCTGGCCCGGCTCCCCGATGCGCACAGCTCCGGAGTTCACGGATGCGCGGTAGGCCGTGCCGCCCGCCTTCTCCAGCCCCTCGGGGTTCGCGAACGTCGCCATGGCGATCTTGCCGAGCGTCTGCGTCGCACCGTTGCTGAACGTGCCGACGATGGATCCGTCGCCGGTGATGCTGTAGGACTTCAACGTGCCGGCAGCCGATCCGTCCTGCTCCGTCACGGCGACCGTCGACATGTTCGCGTAGCCCGTGACCGCACCCAGGTCGACGCTCACGGCGCCGGCTGCGAGCGTGAGGCCTGCGCCGGCCTGCTTGCCGTCGGTGAAGGTCAGCGCCCCCGTCGCGCCGCTGGTCGGCTCGGTCACGTCCCATCCGGCCGCCGTCTTCGTGAAGGTCAGGCTGAGGGTCGACGGCGTGCCCTGGGCGTCGTAGACGGTCACGTCGCGCACCAGCTCGTCACCCACCGCGGCGGTCGAGGGCAGGTTGCCGGTGACCGTCGCCGAGGTCGTCGCCTTCGCAGGTGACACCGCCTCGAGCGGCAGCACGATGTTGCCCGTCGCCTGCCCCGTGTTCACCACGCCGTCCTGCGCCGACCAGCCCTGCACGATCGAGCCGTCGGCGGTCACCATCTTGCCGGTGGGGTCGAACGAGAAGCCGCCCGCCCGCGTGTAGAGGGTCTCTCCGCCGGCTCGGACGGCGAAGAAGCCGTCGCCCGAGATCATCAGGTCGCCACCGCGGCCCGTCGCCTGGGCCGAGCCCTGAGCGAAGTTGGTGCGCACGCCGGCGACCTGCACGCCCAGACCGACCTGGGCGGGGTTGCGACCGCCGACCTCGTCGTCGGGGATGCCCGGGTTGCCGATGAGCTGGGACAGCGAGTCCTGGAACAGCACGGACGAGCCCTTGAACCCTGCCGTGTTGACGTTGGCGATGTTGTTGCCCGTGACGTCGAGCATGGTCTGGTGCGAGCGGAGACCGGAGATTCCGGAGTAGAGCGAGCGAAGCATGGGGTTTCTCTCTTCCTGGGTGAGACGGGGTCAGACTGCGGCGGGGGTGGGCGCAGCGGGGGTGGTCGGTGCGGGGGTGGTCGGTGCGGGGGTGGTCGGTGCGGGGGTGGTCTGCGCGGTCGCGACTCCGGTGATGACGTCGAGCGCGACCGTCTTGTCGCCGATGGTCACCTGCGGGATCGGTCCGTCGAACGAGACCTTGGTCACGATGCCCGAGACGGTCTTGCCGTCGGCGTCCTTGTAGCTCGCTTCCTGTCCGATCAGGGCGCTCGCCGCCTGACGCATGTTCAGGGCGAAGGCCTCGGCGCCGTTGTCGGCGAGCGTGGTGAGCTGCTCCATCATCGCGAGCTGGGTCGTCTGCGAGATCATCTCGTTCGTGTCCATCGGGCTCGAGGGGTCCTGATGGGTCAGCTGCGTCACCAGCAGCTTGAGGAACACCTCGCCGTCGAGCACCTGCTTGCGGGCTGCGGGATCGGTCGTGCCTCCCGTGTGGATGGAGCTCGGTGCGGTCACTGCGTCGACAGTCATTCGGTCGTCCTCTCAGGCGAAGATGTCGAGCCCTGCACCGGATGCGGCAGAGGACGTCGTCGGGATGATGCGGGAAAGATCGGGGCTCTGCTCGGCCCCGCGGCGCTGGTCGGAGCGTCCGCGCTGCGCGTCGCGGTCACCGGAGCCCTGCTCCGGTGACGCATCGCCCGCGCCCTGCTGGCCGCGGTCTCCGGCGGTGTCCGCCGATGCCCCGTGGGAGACGTTGAGAGTCGCGTGCGGCATCACCGCGGCGAGATCACGGCGAAGGTCGACGAGCATGGTCCGCAGCGCGTCGCGCCCTGCATCGGTGGCGCCGCTGAGCTCGACCTGCACCTCGCCCGCCGCGCTGATGTGCGCGCGCACGGTGACGGGGCCGAGGCTGTCCGGGTTCACCGTCATCGTGAGCTGATGGGTGCCCATCGGGCGCTGCGCGATGCTCACCACCACGGGTGCGACCTGCGCGGCGACGGCCCGGTTGGTCGACGCGGCCGCTTCGGGCGAGGACACGGGCATGGCCGTCGCCGCGGCCGGAGATGCGACCGGAGCGAGAGTCATAGAAGGCGACCCGGGCTGCGGACCCGGCAGTGGGTCGACGGAGTCGCTCGCCGGCAGCGGCTCTGCGTGGCCGCCCATCACGGACGCAGCGGAGACGCCGACGGTGGTCGGGATCGGAGTCGACGGTGCCGCGTTCCGCGGGGACTCGGACCGCGGAGCCGCAGCGGCAGCGGAGGATGTCGCCGGGTCGGCAACGCCCTCCGCCGGGTCCTGCTGACCCGTCACCGGAGCGTCACGGGGAGCGTCGCTCGACAGGGTCTCCGGGCGCACTCGGGCGCCGGCCACAGGAGGCGCCCCGTCAGCGCCCCTCGCCGACGCCGATGCCGATGCCGATGCCGATGCCGATGCCGATGCCGATGAGATCTCGGGCGCAGGAGTCCGTTCCGGCGCCGACACGCCGAGAGGCGGGGAGGTCACCGTCGCGCCCGTCTCGACGGCTGCCGCGGCCGGGCCTGTGGGGAGCTCGGCAGGGCGCGCCTCACCCGACGCTGCGGCGGGAGCGGGGAGAGCGCTGCGGGCGCTCCCCGCTGCCTCCGACGCCTCCGGCGCCGTCTGCACGAGCGTCGTCCCATCGAGCGTCGTCGCATCCGGCGTCCTCTGCGCAGGCGTCGACGTGGATGCAGGGGCCGCCGCAGCCACGGCCGGAGCGAACTGCGCGGTGAGGTGCATCATGGTCGCGATCGGCGCCTCTGCCCCGCTCGCGTCGTCGGATGCCGCAGTCTCCTCGGCAGTCGGCGCGTCCTGTCCGTCCGGCGTGAGCGTCGCTGCGTCCTGATCCGTCGCACCGTCGAGCACCCGGCCAGCGGCGATCAGCGCGTCGCCGAACAGAGAGCCCGAAACGGCCGAAGATCGTCCACCTGTCTCCGTTTCGCCGGTTCCTGAACCCGCCACCGTCGCGAGCAGCCCCACGGCGGTCATCGGAGCATCTCGATGATCTTCTGCATCGACGCCGTCGAGCTGTCTGCGCCGGTGGCATTGGCCGAGAACAGCGTCTGCAGCGCCGAGATGACCTCAGCGCTCGCGTCGCCGCCCGCTCCCGTGCCGGCTGCCGCCGCCGCAGTCTGCGGGGTCTGGCCGGCAGCGGGTGCTTCCGGGGTCGACGCCGCCTTCGCCGCTTCGAGGACTCCAGCGAACGTCGTCGCGCTCGCCGCCGATGTCTCGGCGGTCGCCGCGGTCGCGGTCGCTGCAGCCGACGCCGCCGCCGCGCGGCCTGCCGGATCCAGCGACACGATCTGCGTCTCGATCGCGTCGACGCGGGCGATCACCGCCGCGAGCCCGGTCATGCGGCGCTCCCCTCACGTCGCGCGGTGCGGACCACAGCGATCTCATCGAGCGCCGACTGCTCCGCGGCGAGCTCGGCCTTGGTCGCCTCCACGCGGTGGGTGCTCTCGAGCCGCTCGAGTCCCTTCAGGTCGCGCCGCGCTTCGACGTGGGCCGACTTCGCCTCCGACTCCGTGCCGCGCCTCATCTCGACGAGCGCCTGCAGATCGCTGAGCGTGCTGCGTCCCGCGGCGCGTGCGGCGGCCATGGCCATCAGCGCTCGTGGATCGTCGATCTGCGCGCTGATGTCGGCGAGGCTCGAGATCGCGGTCTGCTCGTCGAGCTCGGCCTGCGCCCGTTCCGCGCTCGCACGCGACAGCTGCTCGGCGGCGACACGCTCCTGGGCGCCGCGCACGCGCAGCAGGCCAGCCAGTGGGAAGGTCATGGGGTGAGTCCTCCGAAGTCGGTGGTGAGGGCGGCGAGCCGCTGCCAGGAGTCGTCGGATGCCGCAAGATCGTCCATCCGCTGGGTGAGGAAGCGCGAGATCGCGCCTTCGTGCGCGAGGGCGGCGTCGACCATCGGGTTCGCTCCCTGGCGGTAGGCGCCGATCTCGATGAGGTCGTTCGCGCTGCGACGAGCCGCCAGGACGCTGCGCAGCATCACCGCGTCCTGGCGCTGCTCAGGAGTGGTGATCTTCGACACGACGCGAGACACCGAGCCGAGCACGTCGATCGCGGGGAAGTGTCCGCGGATCGCCAGCGCGCGGTCGAGCACCACATGGCCGTCGAGGATTCCTCTCGCGGCGTCCGCGATCGGCTCGTTGTGGTCGTCGCCGTCGACGAGCACCGTGTACAGGCCGGTGATCGATCCGACGGGTCCGGTTCCTGCGCGCTCGAGCAGGCGGGCCAGCACCGAGAACGTCGACGGCGGATACCCGCGGGTGGCGGGCGGTTCGCCGGCGCTGAGCCCGATCTCGCGCTGCGCCATGGCGACGCGCGTGAGGGAGTCCATCATCAGCACCACGTCGAGGCCGTCGTCGCGGAACGCCTCGGCGATCCTGGTCGCGACGAATGCCGAGCGCAGGCGCGCCATCGCGGGCTGATCCGAGGTCGCGACGACCACGACCGACCGTGCCAGACCCTCGGGGCCCAGGTCGTCCTCGAGGAACTCGCGCACCTCACGACCGCGCTCCCCGACGAGGGCGATGACGTTCACATCGGCAGTGGAGCCACGGGCGATCATCGACATCAGCGACGACTTGCCGACGCCCGAGCCGGCGAAGAGCCCGAGACGCTGCCCCGAGCCCACCGGCGTCATCGTGTCGAGCACGCGGACGCCGAGGCCGAGCTGACGATCGATGCGCTGGCGATCCATGACGCTCGGCGCATCGTGGTCGAGCGAGACGGGAGCGACACCCCGGTCGAGCGGCCCCTTGCCGTCGATCGGTCGCCCGAGTCCGTCGAGCACGCGTCCGAGCAGCGCTCGTCCGGTCGGCACCTGCAGCGGCGCTCCCCCGTGCCGCACGCGGGCGCGGGCGGTGATCCCGTCGAGCCTGCCCAGCGGCATGCAGCGGGCGGCGGCTCCGTCGACGGCGACGATCTCGGCATCCACCACACGGCCGTCGGTCGCGTCGATGCGGATGCGGTCGCCCACCGCGCCGTCGATGCCCAGCACCTCGACGCCGAGCCCTCGCACGGCTTTCACGGTTCCTGAGCGCTCCGGGCGCGCTGCCAGGAGCGCACGGTTCCACGACCGCGTCGCGGTGATCACACGATCACCTCGGCATCCTGTTCGTCGCCGTCGAGTGCCGCGGCCGCGCGGGCGAGCGCCGACGTGATGCGCGTGTCGACGGCCCCGTTCTCGATCTCGACGATGGCGCCGCCGTTGTCCACGGCCGGAGAGGCGGAGATCCGGATGCCGCGCAACGCGTCGATCGACGACGTCTCGTCCTGCAGGACGGCGACGTCCTGCTCGCTGAAGGCGACCCCTGTCCAGCGCTCCGCCGGCATCTCCGTGAGCGCCCGGCGCAGCGCATGCGCCGCCGAACGTGCCGGATCCGACAGCTCTGCTCCGAGGATCGTGGTGGCGAGGGCGACGGCGAGCTCTTCGATGCGATCGGCGGCGAGCATGCTCAGCTCGTCGATGCGGCGGTCGAGGGCCGCGTGCGCGCTCTCCAATGCGCGCAGACCCGAGCCGCGCTCATGCAGGTACAGCTCCTGGAGTTCGTGCATTCGCTGCTGCTGCGCGGCGTGCTGCACCTCTCCCTCGTCGAGGGCGAGCCTGCGGCCCTCGGCGTATCCGTGGGCATAGCCACGGGTACGGGCCCTGTCTGCCTCGCCGCGCAGGTCCATGGGCGTCTCGCCGACGCGCGGCACGACCAGTGGCGTGAAGGCGGAATCGAGCACGGCGGACACCTCGGAATCGAAGGGCGAGGCCTGTCCGTGGCCCGTAGGTCGAGCGATCCGTGCTCCAGACCCACTATCGCGACACCCGGCTGCGTCCGTAACCGGATCGGCCGACTCACCTGCCGTCAGAGGGATCACTCGATGAGCTCATCCTCGTCTTCGCGCGAGATCGTGATCTCCTCCGCAGCTTCCAGGTCGCGGATGATGCGCACGATCTCGGCTCTGGCCTCATCGACCTGACGCATGCGCACGGGACCGAGGACTCGGGTCTCCTCAGCGAGGTTCTCCTGGTTGCGCTCCGTCATGTTGCTCTTCACCTTGTCGGTGATCTGGTCGTCCGCGCCCTTCAGCGCGAGGGCGAGCATGCGCAGGTCGATACCGCGCATCACCCGCTGGACGTCGCGATCCTCGAGGCGCGCGATGTCGGCGAACGTGACCATGCGGCTGCGGATGTCCTCGGCCAGGGCGAGATCACGGCCTTCGAGGCTTGCGAGGAGCGACTTCTCGAGCGCGGTGTCCGAGCGGTTGATGATCTCGACGAGAGGCTGCACGCCTCCGATGGACTCATGGTTGTCGCGCATCGCGAAGACGCCGGTGCGCGAGCGCAGCGAGTCGGCCACGATGGAGATCGCCTCCTGCGTGGCGGTGCCCATCGTCGCGATCGCCTGAGCGACGTCCGTGCGCAGGGGATCCTGCAGGGCGGCGAGAACCGCCGCCGCACGATCGGCTCTGAGATTGGCCAGTACGACGGCGACGGTGGTCGGAAGCTCACCCTCGATGATCGTGGCGAGCTGGGCCGGGTCCGCCGCATTGAGGAAGTCGAACGAGACCGACCCCTGCGACATGACCCGGCCGACCATCCCGACCGCCTTCTCGCGGCCGAATGCCGTCTCGAGCAGTCCGGTGGCGAGCTCCTGTCCGCCCCGCGACGGCACCGAGCCGCCGGTGGCGATGCGCCGGAACTCGCCGAGAGCACGGGCCGTCGAGGCCACGTCCACTCCCCCGAGCTGTGTCAGCTCGGCCGCGAGCATCTCGGACCGCTCCTCGCCGAGGTGGCGGAGCACTTCGGCGCTGGCGGCGCGATCCATGTTCATCAGCACGATCGCGGCCTTGCGCAGTCCGCTCATCTCCGGCGCAGCCACGGGCGCCGGCGCCTCGACGGCCGACACCTCGACTGTGTCGGCCTGCGCGTCCAGCAGCTCGGTCAGCGCGCTCATACGGTCGCCTCGTCCATCAGGTCGGCCAGTGCGCTGGCGATCGTGTCGGGTTCGCGCTTGGCGAGGTCGTCGATCTCCCGGCGACGGCGCTCGACCAGCACCTTGTCGGGCTCGGGCTCGTCGTCGAGATCAGCCGACGCGGACGGCAGCAGCTTGGTCGGCGCCGGGGCGATGATCGCCTCGGCCTCCTTCAGCCCTCTGAGAGAGCGGAGCTTCTGCTCCTCGCTCTCGGTGACCGTCGCGAAGTACTCGATCGGTCCGTCTTCGGTGTACATCACCCGACGCTTCATCTTGCGGCGCACGATGAGGAAGACGATCAGGATGATCGCCGCGAGCAGGATCGCGGCGCCGATGATCGCAGAGCGCAGCAACTCCTGCTGGAACTGCGCGTCGCGCTCGGCCTCCGCCGCCTGCAGCGCTGTCTGCGCCGCCGTCGCACCCGCCTGATTGAACTCGACGAACTCGACGGCGATCTCGTCGCCGCGCTCGACGTCGATCCCTGCCGCAGATGCCACGAGCGATTCGATCTGGTTCGCCGTCACTCCGGTGACCGTCCCTCGGTTGAGCGCGATGCTGACGGTCTGCCGCGTCACCTCTCCGGCGGGGGTGATGGTCTTCTCCGTCGACTTGTTGACGGCGTTGTTGCGAGAGGTCTCCTCGAACTCATAGGCGCCGGTCCCCTCGGCGTTGTTGGGAACCGCGATGTTGTCGGGGCCGAGCACGCCGGCACCTCCACCCTCGCCGCCGTTGTACGTCTCGGTCTTGGTCTGCTCCGATGCGCTCAGCTCGCCCTCGGGGGCCGAGTACGTCTCGTCCATGCGCTCGGATGTGGAGTTCGCGACATCGGCCGATACCGTCACCGTCGCGTTGCCGGGCCCGACGATCGTCTCGAGCATCTTGCTGACGGATGCCGCGACCTTGGCCTCATGCTCCGTCGCCTGCTTCGAGGAGTTCCCGGTGAGCCCGGTGCCGACCGCCGAGAGCACGCGGCCGTCCTGATCGGTCACCGCGACGTCCTCCGGCGTCATCCCCGGCACGGCGGCGCTCGTGAGGTGCACGATCGCCTCGATCTTCTCGTCGCTGAGCCCTGAGCCGTTGCGGGTCTTCACGAACACGGATGCGGTCGGGCTCTGCTGCTCCGAGACGAAGACGCTCTCCTCCGGGATCGCCAGCTGCACCGACGCCGTCGAGATGCCCTCCATCGCGCCGATCGTGCTGGCCAGCTCGCCCTCGATGGCACGCTTGTAGGTCACCGACTGCTGGAATTCACTCGCCGTCACACCCATCTCGTCGAGCAGGGTGTAGCCCTCGCTGGTGTCGCCGGGCAGCCCGGCGGATGCCGCCGCGAGACGCTGCGGATAGACCTGGTCGTCGGGCACGAGGATCGTCGCGCCTCCCTCGGCGAGCTCGTAGCTCACGCCTGCCGACTTCAGCTGCTCGACGACGGCCGACGCGTCGCCGGCGCTCAGGCCGGTGAAGAGCGGGCTCATCTGCGGCTTGGTGAGCCACGCGCCGAGGGCGATGGCGCCCATCACGAGCAGCGCGACACCGATGATGGCGATCGTGCGCTGTGCGAGGGAGAATCCTGAGACGACCTGCTTGGCGCGGTCGTAGTAGGTCGTGAGCATCTTGGGCATCGTCAGGCCTGCATCCTCATGATCTCGTTGAACGCCGAGACGCTGCGGTCACGCACGGCCACCACCAGATCGAGCGTCACCGAGGCGCGCGTCGACGCGATCATCGCCTGATGGATGTCCTGCAGGTCTCCCGTGACCGCCTGCACGGCGAGCTCGTTCGACGTCGACTGCAGCTGCTGCAGGTTCTCCATCGCCCCCGAGAGCGTCGTGGCGAAGGCGTTGCCGGAGGCAGGAGCGCTGGTCGCGTCCGGGCCCGTCTCGAAGCTAAGCGCCGAGAGCGGCGCGACACCGGAGGCGCCGATGGCCTCGATGCCCGACATCAGTTGCGGCCGATCTGCAGCGCTGCCTCGTAGGTCGTCTTCGCCCGGTCGACGACAGCGGCGTTCGCCTCGTATCCGCGCTGGGCGAGGATCAGCATGCTCATCTGGTCGCCGAGCTCGACGTTCGGGTACTGCACGTAGCCGTCCTCGTTCGCATAGGGGTGCTCGGGGTCGTACACGAGCTTCGCGTCGGCCTCGGATTCGACCACGCCGGCGACGTACACGCCGGGGCTGTCGGTGCCGGCCTGCACGGTCACGAACTTCTCCCGGAACGCCTCCTGGCCTGCGGGTGTCGCGGTGTTCACGTTGGCGATGTTGTCGCTGAGCGCGTCGAGCCACTTGCGGTGCGCGGTCAGGCCGGTGCCGGCGATGCCGATCGCGTCGAAGGTCATGCGGAGGCCTGCCCGATCGCCTTGGTGATCGAGGCCGCCTGACCGCCGATCGCCTGACTCGCGAACTGGAAACGCAGCACGGTGTCGATGTTCGAGAGCGTCTCGGTGTCGAGGTTGACGTTGTTGCCGTTCAGCCTGGTCGGCTCGAGCGAGCGCTCGACCGTCGCGGCGACGCTTCCGGAGCCGCCCTGGACGGCAGAACGGAGTTCATCCTCGAACCGCACGCGCTGGGCCTGGTAGCCCGGCGTGTTGACGTTGGCGATGTTCTCGGCGATCGAGCGTTGGCGCAGGGCCAGCCCGTCGAGCGCGCTGATGAGCGCAGAGGACGTGACGGATTCGAGCACGGGGGCACTCCGGGATGTTGGTGGAGAGGCCGATCCCTGGCCAATCGTCGAGCGATCCGTGCTCTGTGCCGACTATCGCGACACCCGGGCAGTCATGTAACCGCTGTGCTCAACCCTCGACGTCGAGGTATGCCGGCACATTCTGGGTGGAGGTCGGCACGCGTCGCAGTGCGGCGATCTCGCGAGCCACATTGGCGCGCGACGTGACGAGTCCGCCGATCATGAGCTGCTGCCGCGCGAGCACGGCTTCGGCACGCTCGCGCAGCTCCTCGGGGACGGGGCCGTCCGGCGCCTCGAAGGACTGCTCGTCGAGGTGCTCGTCGGCGGCGTCGAGGGCGCGCTCGAACTGGTCGAGCACCGTCAGCCAGGCCGAGAGAGTGTCGGGCACGGTCGCTCAGGCCAGGGCCGTGATGGGGGTCTGCGCGGTCGACGCGACCGCCGCAGCCGCCGCATGCCACGCTTCGCGGAGCGGCACGACGAGAGCTCGGCATTCCGCGGTGGCCGCGCGGTCTCGAGCGATGTTGGCGGTGATCAGGCGTCCCGTGAGGTAGGTGTACACGCCGTGCAGCTCTGCGGAGCCGTCCCACTCATCGGTGAGCGAGCCGTTGAGCTCGGCGACGATCTGCTGCGCGTGCACGAGGTGGTTCCCCGCAGCCGCCCAATCCCCCGCTTCCTGGCAGGCGTCCGCGCGCTCGATGTCGACCAGGAGGCGGTCGTAGAGCAACACGAGAAGGCGCTCAGGCGTGGCGGAGGCCACCTGCTGCTCCAGATACTGCTGCTTGGCCCGGTCGAGTGAGGTGAGTGCCATGAGTACGTGCTCCGATGCGATGCGATGTCACGAGGACGAGGTCAGGAATCCGACGGGGTGAGTCCGGCGAGCTGGCTGGTCAGCCACGACGATTGCGACTGCAGCTTCGAGAGCTGCACCTCGAGCTGCGCGTACGTGCGTTCGAGGGTGGCGCGGCGCTGTTCGAGCCGGATGTCCCAGCGCTCGACCTGGGTCTTGAGCGTCTTGACCTCGTCCTCCTGGCCGGTGATGCGCTTGGTCAGGAGGCCGTCGTACTTGTCGGAGTACTGGGTCGTCACGTCCTGCACCCGCGCCGAGACCGCCGAGAACAGCTCCTGCGTGCCCTCCGGGTCTTCTGCGAGAGCTGCGGCGAACTTCTCGGCGTCGAACGAGAGCACGCCCTTGTCGCTGACGGTGATGCCGATCGTCGAGGGCGAGATGCCGTCGATCGGATGCTGCACGGCGGTCGCCAGCGCGCCGCGGAGGTTTCGCACCGTGCTGTCGCCGGTGAAGACGCCGAGGGTCGTGGTCTCGCCGACCTCGCCGATGGTCGCCTTCGAGCCGTTGTCGATGCGCACCAGCAGCGCGGCGATCTCCTTGACGAACGCCTCCGCCGTCGAGCTCTGCTTCTTCGCATCGCGTGCGACGGTCACGGTGACGGGGTCAGCACTGGCCTTCGTGACGGTGACCTCGATGCCCTCTCCGACGGTGATGGTGTTGCTCGCGCTGTTCAGGGTCTGCTCGGCGTCGGTGCCGGCGAAGAGGCGGATGCGGGCATCCGCGCCCTGGGTGAGCAGTGCGGCGCCGGGGGCGGCACCGAGATCGACCGCGGTTCCGGCGGTGACCTCCGCCGCGGTTCCGCGGTGCAGGCTGAAGGCACCAGCCGCGCCCGTCTCGGCGGAGGTGAGCTGGATGCGCGAGAGCGGCTTGCCGTCGGCATCCGTTCCCGCGGGCACGACGGTCGCGCTCACACCGGCCTTCGACGCGTTGATCGCCTTCGCGAGGTCCTGCGGACCGGTGCCCAGCGGAGTGACCTCGACGGCTTCGCCGTCGGATCCCACGAGGGTGAAGGTGCCGCCCCACGCTGTTCCTCCTGCGGCAGCGGTGACGACGGAGTGCGCTGTGGCGACGGCATCCACCACGATGGCGGTCGAGAATGCGGTCGCCTTGCTGCCGGCGGTGATCGTGACCGTCTCGGACGACGAGGACGCGGTGAAGGATGCCAGAGAGCTGGGACCCGCGGCGGTCTTGGCCTTGTCGACGAGCTCCTGCAGCGTCTTGTTCAGCGACTGCAGGTTGGTGATGACCGAGTTGCGGTCGGTGATCTTGTTCGTGATGAGCGTCTTCGGGATCGCCGAGACGTCCATGAGCGCCTTGATGAGCTCTTCGGTCTTGAGCCCTGATACCAGTCCGTCGAGTTTCATCCCGGTCGTCTTCCGTGCGTTGCGGTCAAGGGTGTCCTACAGGAAGGCGCCCGGGCGGAGGTGACTCCGCCCGGGCGCCCTGTGCGCCTCAGGCGCAGCGACTCAACGGAGAAGCTGCAGGACGCCCTGGCCCGACTGGTTCGCCTGAGCGAGCATGGCGGTGCCGGCCTGCTGCAGGATGTTCGAGGCGGTGTACTTGACCATCTCGGCGGCCATGTCGGTGTCCGCGATGCGGCTCTTCGCTGCGGCGAGGTTCTCGGCCGAGACCTGCAGCGAGTTGATCGTCGACTCGAAGCGGTTCTGCACCGCACCGAGACCCGCACGAGCGGTCGAGACGGCCGTGATCTCGTCATCGATCGCGCCGATCGAGGTGAGTGCGTTGGCCGCGGTGTCGACCGTCAGAGCGCCGATCGTGGCGCCCAGGCCCGAGAAGTCGGTCAGCGTGACGCCGATCTGGTCCTCGGCAGCCTCGGAGCCTGCGCCGACCTGGAACGTCAGGGTGTTCGCGCTGTCGAGCAGCTTGATCCCGTTGAAGTTCGTGCTGGCGGCGACGCGGGTGAGCTCCTCGCCCAGCGAGTCGATCTCGGTCTTGATGGCGTCGCGCGACTCGGTGTTGTTCGAGTCGTTGCCGGCCTGGACCGCGAGGTCGCGGACACGCTGCAGGATCGAGTGGACCTCGGTGAGCGCGCCTTCTGCGGTCTGGATGACCGAGATGCCGTCCTGAGCGTTGCGGGCTGCGACGTTCAGACCGTTGACCTGCGAACGCAGGCCCTCGGAGATGGCGAGGCCGGCGGCATCATCGGCTGCACGGTTGATGCGCAGACCGCTCGAGAGCTTCTCGAGCGACTTCGAGACGTCGTTCTGGTTGACAGAGAGGTTGCGGTACGCGTTGAGTGCACCGACGTTGGTTGCGATCTGAAGACCCATGAGTAT
>NZ_JARVRV010000006.1:0-276404 GCF_030209555.1 Microbacterium sp. LMC-P-041 | reverse complement strand
ACGAGGAACGAGGAACGAGAAACGAGGAACGAGGAAGAGACAAGAGGAACGAGAAACGAGGAACGAGGAACAAGGACCCAGACACGAGGAACGAGACCCCGCCACGAAGCACCCGTCACGGGGCACCCGATCAGCGCCGGAGCGGCTCGGCCTTCATGAAGACGTCGACCGCGTCTTCGCTCTCGAGTTCGAAGCCGTGCCTCTCGTACAGCCGTCGCGCCGGACTGCCCTGCAGCACATTGAGGCGGAACGGCCGGTCATCGCCCGCATGACGCGTCTCCAAGGCGTCCGCCAGCACCGCGGAGCCGAGGCCGCGGCCCTGCTGAGCGGGATCGAGGTAGAAGTGCTCGATCCACACCGCGTCGCTCTCGGGCCTCACCGCGATGAGGCCCACGTCCTGCCCGGCAACCACGATCACTCGCGTGTTCTGCGGGACGAACCCATCGAGGAACCGCTGCCGCACACGCACCGGGTCGAAGCGTCCGAGACGCTCCAGATCGGCGCGCATGACGATCGCTCGCAGCTCCGACATCCAGTGCGCATCCGACCGACTGCTCTCTCGAAGACTCCACCCGGCGCACACAGCATCCATACAATCACGCAGGCCACGCACCCGGAGCGACCGCGACCACGACCACGACCACGACCACAGAACCACCGCCGCAGAACCACCGCTACAGCGCGAGCAGCACGATCCCGCCCGCGACGACCGCGGACGCGGCGAGACGCCATCCGGGCCTGCTCTCCTTCAGGGCGAAGACACCGAACAGGCTGACCAGCACGACGCTGACCTCGCGCAGCGGCGCGACCAGTGCGACCGGAGCGATCTGGATGGCCGTGAGCACCAGGATGTACGAGAGCGGCGACAGGATGCTGAACGCCACGATGCGCTTCCACTGCGTGCGGCCGAGCGCGCGAACGGCCGCCCATCGGCCTCGGACGCCGAGCGAGTAGAACGGGATCTCGAGCAGCATCGTCCCCACCATGAAGGCGACGGGCGAGAGGTGCCACGTGCGCACGGCGTTGGCGTCCCAGATCGTGTAGACCGCGATCGCGACGCCGGTGAGCAGACCGAACACGAGCCCGGGATCCAGGCGACGCGACCGGTCGGCGCGTCCTCGGTCGACGAGACCGATCGCGACGACTCCGAGGATGATCGCCGCGACGCCGGTGAGCGCGAGGGCCGACGGGCGCTCCCCGAGCACCAGCACGGCGACGATCACAGAGAGGAACGGCCCGGTGCCCCGAGCCGTCGCGTAGACGGTCGAGAGGTTGCCTTCGCGATATCCGCGTTGCAGCACCGCCATGTAGGCGACGTGCAGCACACCGGAGACTCCGACGCCGAGCAGGAACGCCAGCACGTCGTCGGTACCGAGCCCGCCGGTGAACGGCACGACCCCGATCCAGACGGCGGTTCCTCCCACGGCCCCCCACCAGAGGAACGGCGTCCCTGCGCGGCTCACGCCGTGGGCGATGATGTTCCATGCGGCGTGCGTGACGGCTGCGGCGAGGACGAGAGCGAAGGCGAGAGCGGACATCAGAGACCCTTCCGTTCTTCGCGGGCGCGACGAACAGGGTCCTCCGGGCTTTTGTCCTGTCAGATGACGGCGCTCCTGCGGAGGAGCACCGTGGCGCCGCTCGGACCAGACGGGACGAACCCCGGAACCCTAGGCGCTATCGAGATCGACCGTACCGGCCGATGGTGACGAGAAGGTGAACGACCGCCATCCGACCGTCGCGGAGATCGCGCATCGAGTCGCCGATTACGATCGAAGGACCGCCCCTCCAGGAAGGTCGCTCATGCCCGTCACCCCGGACGCTCTCGCCCACGCCGAGGATCTCGCCGACTTCGTCGCCGCCTCGCCCTCGAGCTATCACGCCGCCGCCGAGGTGGCCAGGCGCCTCGCGGATGCCGGTTTCACGCGGCTCGAAGAGGATCAGGCCTGGGATGTCGCCCCCGGCGGACGCTATGTCGTCGTACGAGACGGTGCCGCGATCGCGTGGACGGTTCCGGGGGACGCCACCGCGACCACGCCCGCTCACATCCTGGGTGCTCACACCGACTCCCCCGGCTTCAAGCTCAAGCCGCAGCCGACGACCGGTTCGAGGGGCTGGCTGCAGGCGGCCGTCGAGGTGTACGGCGGTCCGCTGCTGAGCTCGTGGCTCGACCGCGAGCTGCGTCTCGCCGGACGGCTGGCCCTCGCCGACGGACGCGTGGTGCTCGCCGACACGGGAGCGCTGCTGCGGCTTCCCCAGCTCGCGATCCACCTCGACCGCGAGGCGAACACGGGCCTCGCGCTCGACAAGCAGTTCCAGACGCAGCCGGTCTGGGGCCTCGGCGACCCGACCCAGGAGGACATCCTGGCCGAGCTCGCCGGTTCGGCCGGCGTCTCGGCATCCGACATCCGCGGTTACGACGTCGTGATCTCCGACACAGCGCGCGGCGCGATCTTCGGCAAGGACCGCGCGTTCTTCGCTTCCGGCCGACTCGACGACCTCGCCTCGGTGCACGCCGGCGTCGTCGCGCTCGAGAAGATCGATACGGCAGTCAGCGGACCGATCGCGATCCTCGCGGCGTTCGACCATGAAGAACTGGGCTCCAGCTCCCGCTCCGGCGCGGGCGGCCCCCTGCTCGAAGACATCCTCGGCCGCGTCTACGACGCGCTCGGCGCCGACGCCTCCGAGCGTCGACGCGCGTTCTCCGCGTCGTGGTGCCTGTCGAGCGACGTGGGCCACTCGGTGCACCCGAACTACGTGCACAAGCACGACCCCGTCGTGCAGCCGGTGCTCGGCTCGGGACCGATCCTCAAGCTCAACGCCAACCAGCGCTATGCGACGGATGCCGTCGGCTCCGCCGCCTGGCGCGGCTGGTGCGAGACCGCCGACGTGGTCACGCAGGAGTTCGTGTCGAACAACAACGTGCCGTGCGGCTCGACGATCGGCCCGATCACGGCCACGCGTCTCGGCATCCGCACGGTCGACGTCGGCATCCCGATCCTGTCGATGCACTCGGCGCGCGAGCTCGCCGGCGTCTCGGACCTGCACGACCTCACCCGCGTCGCCGGAGCTTTCTTCGCCGGCTGAGCCCTGCCGACGCCCTCGCGGGCCCTGCGCAGTGCCAGGATGATGGCATGACGGACATCAAGCCTGCTCTCATCGAGCGCGCGGGCATCGAGATCATCCCCGAATCCGAGCGCACCGCGAAGCCGAGCGACCTCTTCTGGCCGTGGTTCGCGGCGAACGTCTCGGTGTTCGGCATGTCGTACGGCTCGTTCGTGCTGGGCTTCGGCATCTCGTTCTGGCAGGCGACCCTCGTGTCGATCATCGGCATCGTCGTGTCGTTCCTGCTGTGCGGACTGATCGCGATCGCCGGCAAGCGCGGTTCGGCGCCCACCATGGTGCTGTCCCGTGCGGCGTTCGGCGTGCAGGGGCAGAAGGTTCCGGGCATCGTCTCGTGGCTGACGTCGATCGGCTGGGAGACGTTCCTCGCGATCATGGCCGTGCTCGCCACGGCCACCGTCATCACGCAGCTCGGCGGTGACGGCGACAGCATCGCGCTGAAGATCACCGCCACCGTGATCGTCGCCGCGCTCATCGTCGCGGCATCCGTGCTCGGCTATCACACGATCATGAAGCTGCAGTCGGTGCTCACCTGGGTCACCGGCATCGTGACGGTGCTCTACATCGTCCTCGCCGCTCCGAGCATCGACATGGCGGCCGTCCTCGCGCGTCCGGACGGCGGGATCGGCCAGGTCACCGGCGCACTCGTCATGGTCATGACCGGCTTCGGCCTCGGCTGGATCAACATCGCCGCCGACTGGTCGCGGTACCAGAAGCGCACGGCATCCGACGGGGCGATCGTCCTGTGGAACACGATCGGCGGCTCGGTGGCTCCCGTGATCCTCGTCATCTTCGGTCTGCTGCTCGCCGGATCCGACGACGAGCTCAGCGCGGCGATCGCCGCCGACCCGATCGGCGCGCTCGCGACGATCCTGCCCATCTGGGTGCTCGTTCCGTTCCTGCTCACCGCCGTGCTGGCGCTCGTCTCCGGCGCGGTGCTGGGCATCTACTCCTCGGGCCTCACGCTGCTGAGCCTCGGCATCCGCATCCCCCGCCCGTCCGCGGCGGCGATCGACGGCGTGATCCTCACGATCGGCACGATCTACGTGGTGTTCTTCGCGACCGACTTCCTCGGTCCGTTCCAGAGCTTCCTCATCACGCTGGGCGTGCCGCTGGCGGCATGGGCCGGCATCCTGATCGCCGACATCCTGCGTCGCAAGAAGGACTACGACGACGAGGCGCTCTTCGACAGCCGCGGCCGCTACGGCGCGTGGGACTGGATCTCGATCGGCACGATGGTGATCGCGAGCGTGATCGGCTGGGGCTTCGTGCTCAACGGATTCGCGGATGCGGCGCCGTGGAACAACTGGCAGGGCTACCTGCTCGGCCTCGTCGGGGGTGTCGACGGCGACTGGGCCTATGCCAACCTCGGCGTCTTCTTCGCCCTCGTCCTGTCGTTCGTCGTGACCTGGTTCGCCCGGGCCGGAAAGATCCGCGCGCAGGAGGCCTCGGCGTGAGCGACGGTCCCTGGCTGATCGTGATCGACCCTCAGCAGATCTTCGCGTCGCCCGGATCTGCGTGGGGATCGCCGTTCTTCGCCGACACGATGCCGCGCATCCGCGAGCTGGCCACGGCCTTCGGCGACCGCGTGATCGTGACGCGCTGGATGCCGACGGCAGACCGCTCGACCTCGTGGGGCGCCTACTTCGCCGCGTGGCCGTTCGCCGACCAGCCGCCGACGGATCCACTGTTCGACCTCGTCCCCGACGCGGCCGGGCTGTCGCCGCATCCGACTCTCGACCTGCCGACCTTCGGCAAGTGGGGCGCAGAGATCGAGGCGGTCGTCGGCCGAGGGGCGCACGTCGTGCTGACGGGTGTCGCGACCGACTGCTGCGTCATCTCGACCGCACTGGCCGCAGCGGATGCCGGAGCGCACGTCACCGTGGTCGGCAATGCCTGCGCGGGATCGACGGCGGAGAATCATGCGGCCGCGATGCAGGTGATGGGTCTCTACCCGCCGCAGATCACGATCAGCGACACCGCCTCCGTGTTGTCGGGGCTCTAGCTCCCCGCGCGCACCGCGGCCGCGATGTCGGCGGGCGACCCCCGCCACGGAGCTCCGTGCCCGGGCAGCACCCATGATGCCGACACGGCGGCCAGCCTGTCGAGAGACGCGATGGCCTCGGTCGGCTCATCCGTGAACGGCGCGGGCTGAGGACCGACCTGCCCCGTCAGCACATGGCGCGTGGTGAGGGCGTCGCCGACGAACACCGCGTCCGCTGCGGGAATGTGCACCGCGATGCTGCCCGGCGAGTGTCCCGGCATCCCGATGATGACCGGAGATCCCGGCAGGCCGAGCGCCTCGCCGTCGGCGACCGTCATGACGTCGGTGACATGGCGCGTGCGCAGCCCGTTCTTGCGCACGCCGTAGGCGAGGAAGCCGAGCAGTGGACCGACGCGAGCGGGTCCCATCGGGGTCTTCGGCTTCTCACCCGTGCGCACGCGGTGCGCGTCGGCGCTGTGGATGAAGATCGGCACGTCTGCTTCGCTGCGCAGCCGCTCGGCGAACCCGATGTGGTCGCTGTCGCCGTGGGTCAGGACGAGACCCCGGATGTCGGAGAGCGGGCGCCCCAGTTCTGTGAGGGTGCGCTGCAGATCGTTCCAGTGGCCGGGCAGCCCGGCGTCGACGAGCGTGATCCCCTCGGGCAGATCGATGAGGTATGACGCGACGATGTCGTTGCCGAGTCGATGCAGGTGCGGTGCGAGCTTCATGGCCGTTCCCTTCGCGGTGGCTTATGATGGCTAGCCTACGTAGCTATCATAGCTAATGTCAATAGCCATGAAGGAGACCCGGATGCCGACCCCCGAACGAACCTCGCTGGCGGCCATCATCGACGCCGGTCGCGACATCCTCGAATCCGCCGGACCCGCGGGACTCACCATGCAGGCGGTCGCCGAGCGGGTGGGCGTCCGCGCACCTTCCCTCTACAAGCGGATCCGCGATCGTGACGCTCTGCTCTCCGCAGTGGCGGAGGCCTCGGCCGACGCGCTGACGGTCAGGCTCGACGCCGCAGGCGACGAGCTCCCCCTCCTCGCCTCCGCCTACCGCACCTTCGCGCACGAACGCCCGCACGCGTTCCGCCTGCTGTTCACCGCCTCCGCGCCCGAAGACGCCCTGCACCGGACGTCTGTTCCGGTGCTGCGCTCATGCGCCGCTCTCGTCGGGCCGGATCGGGCGCTCGATGCGGCCCGGCTCTTCACCTCCTGGGCGACCGGGTTCCTGCAGATGGAACTCGCCGGAGCCTTCCGTCTGGGCGGCGACGTCGACGAGGCGTTCGACTACGCGGTGGAGCGCATACTCGCGGGACTGACCGCCTGAGAGGTCGGAGCACCCCGCTCGGTGGCCTGCCGATCTCACCGCTCGGCGAGCGGCTGCGCCGAAGAGCAACCGGAATACTGCCAAGATGATGCGCGGAGAGGGGTTTCCATGACCGCGAGCGCGCACGACGACGGATCCGTCCACCCGACGAAGGGTCGTCGCCCCTGGCATCGCACGAAGGTGGCGGTCGGAATCGTGCTGATCGTCGTCGCCGTGGTGACGATCATCGGCGCGCTCACCCCCTGGCCGTCCGCGATGGCCATCCGCGCGGTGTTCACCCGGGGCGGCGACGAGACTGCCGCCGAGATGGACAAGCACGTGCCCGACACCGAACTCACCGAGAAACTCGATCTCGCGTATGCGGACGGAGGCGCCGACACCACGATGGACGTCTTCACACCGGCATCCGCCACGGGCCCGCTTCCGACCGTCGTCTGGATTCACGGCGGCGCCTGGATCTCGGGATCGAAGGAGAACGTCGACCCGTACATGCGGATCCTCGCTGCGGAGGGCTACACGACCATCGCCGTGAACTACACGATCGGACCCGAAGGGGTGTATCCGCTCGCCGTGCACCAGCTCAACGACGCGCTCGCCTACATCGACGCGCACGCCGACGAGCTGGGCGTCGACCCGACCCGGATCGTGCTCGCGGGCGACTCCGCCGGAGGTCAGCTGGCCAGTCAGATGGCGACGCTCATCACGAGCCCCGACTACGCCGAGATCATGGACGTCACCCCGGCGCTCGAGGCCGAGCAGGTGGTGGCGACCGTGCTGAACTGCGGCGTCTACGACCTGGCCGCACTCGCGACGCTCGACGGCATCGCCGGTTGGGGGCTGAAGACCTCGATGTGGGCGTACTCAGGCACCAAGACCTGGGCCGAGGACTCGACCGGTGCCACGATGTCGACGATCGACTGGGTCACCGAGGACTTCCCGACGACCTACATCTCGGGCGGCAACGGCGACGGTCTCACCTGGCTGCAGTCGATCCCCATGGCCCAGCGGCTCGACGCGCTCGGCGTCGACGTGACGACCCTCTTCTGGCCTGCGCCGCACGAGCCGCAGCTGCCCCACGAATACCAGTTCCATCTCGACATGCCGGATGCGCAGACGGCCCTGCAGAAGACCATCGACTTCCTGGACGCGCACACCACCCGCTGACCGGGCGGGGTCGGCGTGGGCCGTCTTTCGTGTCCCGCTGCCTACTTCATCGTGTCGAGGATGCCGACGAGGTCGCCGAACGTGGTGAGCGGATTGAGGATCGCGAAGCGGGTGTTCGGGCGGCCTCCGTGCGAGCTCGGCACGACGAACGCGCGCTGCGAGTCGAGGAGCTCATCGGACCACCGGTCGTAGTCGCCGCGTTCCCAGCCCTCGCGTTCGAAGACGACGACCGACAGCTGGGGGTCGCGCACGAGACGAAGCTCGGGCCGCGCGGCGATCTCGGCGGCGATCCGCTGCGTCAGAGCGAGCGTCGCGCTCACGGCCTCGCGATACGCCGTCACCCCGTACGTCGCGAGCGAGAACCAGAGCGGCAACCCCCGGGGGCGCCGGGTGAGCTGGATCGAGTAGTCCGACGGGCTGAAGTCGCCCGCGTCGGTGAGCGTGTCGAGGTATTCGGCGTGCTGGGTGTGCGCGCGACGACCCGCATCGGGGTCGCGGTAGATCAGCGCGCAGCAGTCGAAGGGCGCGAACAGCCACTTGTGCGGATCGACGATCACCGAGTCGGCGCGCTCCACCCCGGCGAAGACACCCCGAGCCTCGGGGGCCAGCATGGCGGTCAGCCCGTACGCGCCGTCGATGTGCAGCCAGAAGTCGAACTCGTCCTTCAGCGCGGCGATGCCGGCGATGTCGTCGACGATGCCGAAGTTGGTCGAGCCGCCGGTGGCGACCACAGCGCAGATCTCGTCGCCGTGCTCGGCGAGTGCGTCGCGCACCGCGTCCGCCCTCAGCACGCCGTCGTCTCCGGCCGGCACGAGCAGCACGTCGGCGTCCATGACCTTCGCCGCCGACTTGTTCGAGGAGTGCGCCTCGACGCTGCACACGATCTTCCAGCGACGAGGCAGCTCCTTGCCCGCGTCGAGCAGCTTCGCCTTCGCCGCCTCGCGCGCCGCGACGAGTGCCGACAGGTTGCCGATCGTGCCACCCTGCACGAACACCCCGCCCGCGGTGTCGGGAAGGCCGAACTCGGAGGCGAGGAACGACAGCACCTCGTTCTCGGCGTGCACGGCTCCTGCGCCCTCGAGCCAGCTGCCGCCATAGAGGCCGGATGCCGAGACCACGAGGTCGAACGCGATCGACGCGATGGTCGGCGCCGTCGGGATGAACGACAGATACGCCGGGTGGCTCGTCGTCAGGCAGGCGGGAGCGAGGATGTGCTCGAACACGCTGAGCGCCCGCTGCGATCCGAGACCCGCATCGGTGATCGTCGTGCCGACCAGACGGTCGAGCTCGGCGGGCGACTGGGGCTTGTCGAGCGGCACATCGGCCGCGAGCATCCGCCGGCGCGAGTAGTCGAGCACTGCATCGACGATCGCCGTCGATTCGGCCGAGGCCGCGTGCATGCGTTCTGCTCCCATGAGCTGTCCTTACCTGAGGGTTTCTGCGGGCTGTGCGGGCTGTGCGGGCTGTACTGCCCGTCGTGCTGCGGCGGGCTCGAGATCGTCCGACACCGGAACGGAGGGCTCCGGAACGTCCGTCACGGGGACATCGAGCACGGCGGAGAGGGTGCGGCGAGCGAGTGCCGCCCGATCGCGCGGCGCCCAGTGCACGAGCGAGTGGGCGCTCATCCCGTCGACCATGGCGAGCAGCATCCACGCCGACGAATCGGGATCGACCCGCACTGCCGGATCTTCGGCGATCGCCCGGGCGATGAGGTCTTCGAGGGCGCGGTGCCAGAGGTCCATCTCGGTGCGCACCCGGGTGCCGAGCGCCTCGTTGCGGGCTCCGAGCGCCCACGACTGCACCCACACCATCGCCACGTCGTCGCGCGAGTCGTCGAGCAGCGTCTCGATGAGACGCAGCAGATTCGTGCGCAGGTCGACAGTCGGGTCGTAGGAGGAGATGACCTCTTCGCGCTCGGCCGCGACGATCGTCGTGAAGACCTCGGCGACGAACGACTCCATCACGGGCCGGTAGTGGGCGACGAGAGCGGGTGTGACGCCGACCCGCGCAGCGACGGCTCGCACGGTGAGGGCCTCGAGGCCGCTCTCCGAGGCGAGCGATACGGCGCCGTCGAGGATCGAGCGTTCGCGCTCCTCCGGCGGCAGCCTGCGCGGTGCGGCGGCTCTTGACGTGGTCTTCATCACGGGTTACCGTATCACTCGTTGATCGCGTGTTCAATAGCGACGGCGACTCTCGTTGCCGAGGTCGTGATCAGCAGCGAGGGAGACAACCATGGCCTGGCACATGCCCGCCGAGACCGCACCGCACGACCGCACCTGGATGGCGTTCCCCGCCGAGGGGCCGACGCTCGGCGAGACGGCGGCCGAGCGCGACGAGGGCTACGAGACCTGGACCGCCGTCGCCCATGCGGTCGCCGAGTTCGAGCCGGTCACGATGATCGTCGACCCGGCGGAGATCGCCCGCGCCCGGCGGATGCTCAGCGGTGCCATCGACATCGTCGAGGCGCCGGTCGACGAGTTCTGGATGCGCGACTCCGGGCCGACGTTCGTCATCGACGACGAGCGACCCGGCGTGCTCGGCGCGGTGGACTGGATCTTCAACGGGTGGGGCGCACCGGCCTGGGCGCAGTGGCAGAAGGCGGCGCAGCACGCGCGCATCATCGCCGGGGCCGTCGACGCCGAGCTCGTGAGCTCGACCCTCGTCAACGAGGGCGGCGGAATCCACGTCGACGGCGAGGGCACCGTGCTGCTCACCGAGACCGTGCAGCTCGATCCGCGCCGCAACCCCTACGCCGACAAGGCCCGCGTCGAGGCCGAGATGGCCCGCACTCTCGGCACCTCGAAGGCCGTGTGGCTGCCCCGGGGCCTCACCCGCGACTACGACGACTTCGGCACGAACGGCCACGTCGACATCGTGGCGACGATCGTCTCCCCCGGTCGGCTGCTGCTGCACGATCAGCAGGATCCCGCGCACCCCGACCACGAGGTCACCCGCGAGCTGCGCGCGCACCTCGGCGATCAGACCGATGCCGCCGGTCGCCGCTTCGAGATCGTCGACCTGCCCGCGCCCGCGACCCTGCGCGACGGCGAGGGGTTCGTGGACTGGAGCTACGTCAACCATCTGGTCACCAACGACGGCGTCGTCGCGTGCGGGTTCGGCGACGAGAAGGCGGATGCCGCCGCGAGGGCCATCCTCGCCGACGTCTATCCCGGCCGCCGGGTCGTCACCGTCGACGCGCGCCCGCTGTTCGACCGCGGCGGCGGCATCCACTGCATCACCCAGCAGCAGCCGAGTGTGGGGGTGTCCGCATGATCGACGTGGTCGAGGCCTCGATCGCCGACCTGCGACGAGCGCTGGAGACGGGCGCTGCCACCTCCGTCGAACTGGTCGACGCCTACCTCGCGCGCATCGCCGCCTACGACGGCCCCGATACGGACACGGCTCTGAACGCGATCGTCGTCGCGAATCCCGAGGCGCGCACGGAGGCCGAGGCATCGGACGCGAGACGTGCCCGTGGCGAGACGCGGGGGCCGCTCGACGGCATCCCGTACACGGCGAAAGACAGTTATCTCGTGCGAGGGCTCACGGCGGCCGCCGGCAGCCCCGCCTTCGCCGACCTCGTCGCGCAGCGCGACGCGTTCACGATCGAGCGCCTGCGGTCGGGAGGCGCGATCTGCCTCGGGCTGACCAACATGCCGCCGATGGCGAACGGCGGCATGCAGCGCGGCGTCTACGGCCGCGCCGAGAGCCCCTACAACGCCGACTTCCTCACCGCGCCCTTCGCCTCCGGGTCGTCGAACGGCTCGGGCACGGCGACGGCTGCCAGCTTCGGCGCGTTCGGTCTGGGCGAGGAGACCTGGTCGAGCGGTCGCGGCCCGGCCACGAACAACGCCCTGTGCGCCTACACGCCCTCACGAGGCGTCATCTCGACGCGGGGCAACTGGCCGCTCGTGCCGACGATGGATGTCGTCGTGCCGCACACCCGCACTCTGGCCGATCTTCTCGAGGTGCTCGATGTGATCGTCGCCGACGACGCCGAGGTCCGCGGCGATTTCTGGCGCGCACAGCCGTGGGTGTCACTGCCGCAGTCCTCCGAGGTCCGCCCCGCGTCGTACCGCGCGCTCTCCACCGATGCGGCGGCAGCTCTCGACGGCGCTCGCATCGGAATCCCGCGCATGTACATCAACGCCGACTCCGACGCGGGCACCGCCGACGATCCGGGCATCGGCGGCCCGACCGGCCGGCGCATCGCGACGCGTCCGTCCGTGATCGACCGGTGGCAGGCGGCCCGACGGAGCCTCGAGGCGGCCGGCGCGACGGTCGTCGACGTGGACTTCCCGGTGGTGTCGAACTACGAGGGCGATCGACCCGGCGCCCCGACCATCGCCACCCGCGGGCTCGTCACGCCGGAGTACCTGCACCGCGAGATCGTCGACCTGTCGGCCTGGGCCTGGGAGGATTTCCTGCAGGCGAACGGCGACCCGCGGCTGCACACTCTCGCGGAGGTCGACGGGGCATCGATCTTCCCCCACCCTGAGGGTGCGCTGCCCGACCGCTACACCGGCTTCGACGACGACATCGCCGAGTACCCGGAATGGGTGCGCGAGAACCCCGGCGTCGGATTCGAGGACATGCCCGAGCTGCCGGACGGCCTCCGCGGACTCGAGGAGACCCGCCGGGTCGACCTCGAGCAGTGGATGGACGAGCTCGAGCTCGACGCGGTCGTCTTCCCCGCGGTGGCCGACGTCGGGCCGGCTGACATGGATGTGAACGAGTCATCCGCCGACCTCGGCTGGCGCAACGGCACCTGGATCGCGAACGGCAACCTGACCATCCGTCATCTCGGCATTCCGACCGTGACGGTGCCGATGGGTCTGATGGCCGACATCGGCACGCCGATCGGCCTGACGTTCGCCGGCCGCGCCTACGACGACTCGTCGCTGCTGCGACTCGCGGCCGGGTTCGAAGCCGTCGGCGCACCCGGCGAGCGGCGTACTCCCCCGCTGCGCACGCCGAGGCTTTGACCTCGGCGGAGCCGGTCCCACCGCGCGACATTTCACCATTGTGACGCTCGCCACGATTGTTATATGTTCTTCCTGTCCGTCACGACAGGAAGCGACCTATGAGCACCGAGAACAACGAGCGCGAGCTCGAGGCCGGCATCGTCACCGATCTGTCCGGACGCATGACGTACGGGTCGTATCTGTCGCTCGACCAGCTGCTCACCGCCCAGAATCCCGTCAGCGTCCCGGAGCACCATGATGAGCTGCTGTTCATCATCCAGCACCAGACGACCGAGCTCTGGCTCAAGCAGCTGCTGCACGAGCTGTCGTCCGCACGCCAGCTGCTCGCGAGCGACGACCTCCGTGAGGCGCTGAAGAGGGTCGCGCGCGTCAAGCGCATCCAGGACGTCATGACCCAGCAGTGGGCGATCCTCGCGACGCTCACGCCCACCGAGTACGCGCAGTTCCGCGGAGCGCTCGGCAATTCCTCCGGCTTCCAGTCGGTGCAGTACCGCGCCGTCGAGTTCGCGCTGGGCAACAAGAACGAGAAGATGCTGAGCGTCTTCAGCGACCACCCCGCGAACCTCGCGCTGCTCACCGCCGAATGGCACAAGCCGACGCTCTATGACGAGTTCCTGCGCTACGCCTCGCGACGCGGCCTCCCGATCCCGACCGAGATCCTCGACCGGGACGTGCGTCTCCCCTACCGCGAGACGCCCGCACTCGTGCCGGCCATCCGCGAGATCTACCAGAACCACCAGCAGCACTGGGATCTGTATGAAGCGTGCGAAGACCTCGTCGATCTCGAGGACAACTTCCAGTTCTGGCGCTTCCGTCACCTCAAGACCGTCGCGCGCACGATCGGCATGAAGGTCGGCACCGGCGGCTCGAGCGGAGTCGGCTTCCTGCAGCGCGCCCTCGACCTGACGTTCTTCCCCGAGCTCTACACCGTGCGCACCGAGATCGGCGGCTGATGCACGCGGCGACCTTCTTCGACGGCGAAGGATGGCGCGACGGCATCATCGACCGCGACGGCGAGCGGATGCGGCTCCGCGCCGAGCCTCCCGCCCGCGATCTGCCCCGTCTGGCCGGCGTGCTCATCGGCGGCTTCACCGACCACCACGTGCACCTTCAGCTCGTCGACCACACGCTGCTCGCGAGCTCGACCCTGGGCCGCGTGGTCGACCTCGGGGCGGACCCGGCCGTCATCGAACCGCTGTCCCGGGCATCGTCGCCCCACGACTTTGGAGATCTGCGCCACACCATCCCGGATTATGCGGATGTCCGCCGAGCCGACGCGGGGATTCCGGAGTTCCGGCGAACCGACGCCTCGCACCGTGTCCAGGTCGACTTCGCCGGCGCATTCCTCACTCCCGTCGGCGGGTACCCGAGTGACCGCGACTGGGCCCCCACAGGATCCTTCCGCGAGATCACGGACGCAGAGACGGCGCGCGCGGCCGTCACCGCGATGGCGGATGCCGGAGCATCCTGCATCAAGGTGGCGAGCAACGCCACCGCAGGCCCCGTCTTCGACGACGACCTGTTCCGCACGATCGTCGACGCCGCCTCGGCCCGCAGGCTGTCCGTGGTCGCCCATGCCGAGGGACCGGGCCTGGCGCAGCGCGCCGCTCGCCTCGGGGCCGCCCGTCTCGCCCATGCACCGTTCACCGAAGGGCTCGCCGACGACGAGATCGCCCGACAGGCGGCATCCGTCTCGTGGATCTCGACGCTCGCGATCCACGATGCAGACAGCGACGAGCGAGCCACCGCGGTCGACAACGTCCGCCGCTTCCACGCCGCCGGCGGAATGGTGCTCTACGGCACCGACATGGGCAACGGTCCGACGCCCGTGGGCCTGAACCCCGCCGAGCTCGCAGCGCTCCGCGAGGCAGGCATCGCGGGCGATGACCTCCTGCGCGCTCTCGCGCCACAGGACCCGCTCGATCCCGCCGCTCTGCTCCTGAGGCTCCCCGGCACCGACGCCGACCCGACACTCGCCCGCCCGCTGACCAGCGCCGATCTGAAGGCATGACATGACCGACTCACCCGAGACCACGACCGCCGCTCCGACCGCCGACAGCACCCTCCTCGACCTCGCGCAGGCTCTCGACGCGGCCGATCCGCTGCACTCGCACCTCTCCGCCTTCGCCGAAGCGCCCGGCGTCGGCGCCTACCTCGACGGCAACTCGCTCGGCCGGCCCCTGAAGGACACCCCCGAGAAGCTCGCCGCATTCGTGCGCGACGACTGGGGCACCCGCCTGATCCGCTCGTGGGACGAGCAGTGGATGGCCCTTCCGATGGAGCTCGGCGATCGCATCGGACGTGTCACCCTCGGCGCCGCCGCGGGTCAGACCGTGGTCGCCGACTCGACCAGCGTGCTGATCTACAAGCTGATGCGCGCGGCCGCCGCCGCCGACCCCTCGCGCACCGAGCTCGTCATCGAGGCGGGCAACTTCCCGACCGACCGGTTCATGGCCGAGGGCGTCGCCGCCGAGACCGGCATGACGGTGCGGTGGATCGAGCCCGATCCGGTGCTCGGGGTGCAGATGGCCGATGTGGTCGCTGCGATCTCTGCGAAGACGGCGCTCGTGTCGCTGAGCCACGTCGACTACCGCTCCGGCGCCCTCGCCGATATGCCGGCGATCACCACCGCGGTGCACGAGGTCGGCGCGCTGATGATGTGGGATCTGTGCCACTCGGCCGGCGTGATCCCCATGCAGCTCGACGACTGGGGCGTCGACATGGCCGTCGGGTGCACCTACAAGTACCTCAACGGCGGCCCCGGCTCCCCCGCGTTCGCCTTCCTGCGGCGCGAGCATCAGGGCGTGCTGCGCCAGCCGATCCAGGGGTGGTGGAGCGCCGCCGACATCTTCGCGATGGGTCCGCAGTACGAACCGGCCGGCGACATCCGTCAGCTGCTCAGCGGCACTCCCCCGATCACCTCGATGCTCGCGATGCAGGGCATGCTCGACCTCATCGAGCAGGCGTCGGTCGAGGCGATCCGTGAGAAGTCGCTCTCGCTCACCGATTTCGCGGTCCGCGCCCACGACGAGGTGCTCGCGCCTCTCGGCGTGCGCCTGCTCAGCACCCGCGACGCCGCACAGCGCGGAAGCCACGTGACCATCGGCCACCCCGACTTCCGCGCGGTGACGCAGCGACTGTGGGCCGACGGCATCATCCCCGACTTCCGCTTCCCCGACGGCATCCGTCTGGGGCTCTCCCCTCTCAGCACGTCGTATGTCGAGACGCTCACCGGCGTCCTCGCCGTGCGCGACGCACTGGAGTCGCATGACCGCTGACCGCGCAGAGGCGACCACAGGCCCCGTGCTCGATGACATCGATGCGCGCCCCGGCAGCACCGCCTCCCTCTTGCGCACTCTGGTCGGGCTGTATCTGCGACCTCTCGGCGGCTGGATCTCGACGGCCGACCTGGTCGCCCTCGCCGGCGATCTCGGGATCCCCACGGCGCAGGCGCGCACCGGCGTCACCCGTCTCAAGCAGAAGGGACTGCTGCTCGCCGAGCGCAGGCACGCGGCCGGGTATCTGCTGAATCCGGATGCCGCGACGATGCTCGAGCGCGGCGATCGGCGCATCTTCGAGATGCGCGAGATGACGGATGCCGACAGCTGGTGCCTCATCTCGTTCTCGATGCCCGAGAGCGCGCGAGCCACCCGGCACCAGCTTCGCCGTCGCCTGCAGTGGATCGGGGCGGGTGTCGTCTCGCCTGCGCTGTGGATCTGTCCGGGGCATCTGCAGGGCGAGGTGCAGGAGATCGTCGACGACCTCGAAGCGAGCGAGTGGGTGACCCTGTTCCAGGCCGGCACGCCGACGACGGCCCGCACACTGCCCGAGGCCGCCGCCGACTGGTGGGACCTCGAGTCGCTGCGCGCCGAGCACCTCGCGTTCCAGGCCTCGCTCGCGACGCTGCCCACCGCGCCGTTCGCCGCGTATGTGCAGCTGCTCGACCGCTGGCGAGTGCTGCCCTACGTCGATCCGGGGCTGCCGCCGTCGATGCTGCCGGCCGAGTGGCCCGGTCGGCGCAGCGTCGCCGAGTTCCAGAGGCTGTCGACAGAGCTGTCGGATGCCGCGTGGCGGCGTGTGCGCGACGTCACGCGACACCCCGCGGCCGGAAGCTCCGCGACCGGCGCCGAGCTCACCGCGGCGGGGCGGTCGTAGCCCGCACCACCAGCCGCGTCGGCAGGATCACGTGCATCTCGTCGACCTCCTGCCCCGCGAGCAGCGTGAACACCATGTCAGCCGCGACCGCGCCGAGTCGCCGCATCGGCTGCTGGATGGTGGTGAGCGGCAACGCCCTTCTGGTGGCCTCCGGCACGTCGTCGAATCCGATCACCGACAGATCGTCGGGCACCCGCAGACCGAGCTCGTGGGCGACATCGATGACCGCGATCGCGGAGAGGTCGTTGGCGGCGAAGATCGCCGTGGGACGCGAGTCGCCGCTCAGCATGATGCGAGCGGATTCCCTGGTCGCGTCGAGCTCGTAGCGACCGACACCGATCAGCGACGGATCGAGGGGGATCCCCGCGTCCGACAGAGCCCTGCGATACCCAGCGTCGCGCAGCCCGGCGGAGCGCAGGTCGGGGCGACCGGCGAGGAAGCCGATGCGGCGGTGGCCCAGTTCGATGAGGTGTCTGGTCGCGACGAGCGCGCCTCCGAAGCTGTCCGACTCGACCGTGGGCAGGTCGGCCCGGCCCGTGTGCGGATCGATCGCGACGACGGGGATCTCGGTGCCGGCGCTGACGACCGTGGGCGTGACCATGATCGCGGCGTCGATCAGCGTGCCGGAGAGCCTGCTCAGGGATCGGCGTTCCCATCCGTCGCCCGCGCCGAGGTGGGAACCGCTGTACGCGAGCAGATCGAAGGAGGTGTCGTGCACGGCCGAGCCGACGCCCTTCAGGATCTCGGCGCTGAAGGGTTCGAAGTCCGCCAGCAGCACGCCGATCACACCGGTGCGCCGCGCGCGCATGCTGCTCGCCACGAGGCTCGACTCGTAGCCGAGCTCCTTCACCGCGTCGAGTACGCGCTGCACCGTGGCATCCGCGATCCCGTACCGACCGTTCACCGCCTTCGAGACGGTCGACACAGACACTCCCGCCGCTTTCGCGACGTCATGGATCGTCGTGCGTGCCCCCATGAGACGCCAGCGTAGTCTCCCGCCGATCGCAATGGAAACTGTTTTCGAAAACGTTTGACGATCGAGCGCGTCCGCCGGAGACTCATGCCACTGCGGTCTCACCAGAGTGTCCGCAGGCGCCCCGCAGTGACGCGGCGCGCAACTCGATGAGGAGAACGATCACATGAACAGCAGAAGGCTCCCCCTCGCCTCCGCAGTCACGGTCCTGGCCGTCGGAGCGCTCGCGCTCTCGGGCTGCACCGCGGACTCGTCCGGCTCCGGAGACGGCGGCGACACCAGCATGACCCTGTGGCACAACTCGACGACGGGCCCCGGAGTGGAGTTCTGGGAACAGACCGTCGCGGATTTCGAGAAGGACAACCCGGGCGTCACGATCGACATCCAGTCGATTCAGAACGAGGATCTCGACGGCAAGCTGCAGACCGCCCTCAACTCCGGCGACGCCCCCGACATCTTCCTGCAGCGCGGTGGCGGCAAGATGGCGGCGATGGTCAAGGCCGGCCAGCTCAAGGACCTCACCGACGCCATCGACGGCCCGGCCGCCGACGAGATCCCCGATGCGTCGTACTCGGCGAACAGCCTTGACGGCAAGATCTACGCCATGCCCGTCGCCGTACTGCCCGGCGGCCTCTTCTACAGCCAGGACCTCTTCGACCAGGCCGGCATCACCGAGAACCCGACGACCCTCGAGGAGCTCGAGGTCGCCACCGAGGCGCTGAAGGCGGAGGGGATCGACCCGATCGCACTCGGCGCCAAGGACGCCTGGCCCGCCGCGCACTGGTACTACTGGCTGGCGCTGCGCGAATGCAGCTCGGACACCCTCGCCGCCGCGGCGGACGAGATGGACTTCAGCGACGACTGCTGGGTGCGTGCCGGTGAGGACCTGCAGGCGTTCGCCGAGACCGAGCCCTTCAACTCCGGATTCCTGACGACTCCCGCACAGCAGGGCGCGGGCAGCTCGGCCGGCCTCATCGCGAACCACCAGGCCGCCATGGAGCTCATGGGCGCCTGGAACCCCGGCGTGATCGGCTCGCTCACCCCTGATCAGAAGCCGCTGGCCGACCTCAGCTGGTTCCCGTTCCCCGAGGTCGAGGGCGGAGACGGCGAACCCGGCTCCATGATGGGTGGCGTCGACGGCTACTCGTGCTCGGTGGATGCACCGGACGCCTGCGTCGACTTCCTGAACTACATCGGCACCTCGGACGTGCAGACCGCGTACTACAAGGCGTTCAACGCCCCGCCCGTCAACACGGTCGCTCAGGAGGCCGTCACCGAGCCCTACCTGCAGACGATCCTCGAGGCGTACAACGCTGCCCCCTACGCGACGCAGTGGCTCGACACCGTCTACGGCCAGAACGTGGGCAACGCGCTGAACGTCGCCGTGGTCGACCTGCTCGCCGGCAACAGCAGCGCGGAAGACCTCGTCAAGGCTGTGCAGGATGCCGCAGCGAAAGCGTGACATGCGTGCCCGGCTGGAAGTGATCCTTCTGGCCGGGCCCGCCCTGCTCGTGTTCCTCGCCTTCGTCATCTTCCCGGTGCTGATGGCGGCGTACTACGGGTTCTTCAGCTGGCAGGGCTACGGCCCTCCCACCGACTTCGTCGGGCTGAAGAACTACCTCACGATCCTCCAGGATCCGCTGTTCCACGACGCGCTCGCGCACAACGGGTTCATCCTGGTGTTCTCCCTCGTGCTCCAGGGTCCGATCGCCATCGTGCTGGCGCTGCTGCTCAACCGCAAGATGCGCGGCCAGTCGCTGATCCGCGTGCTGATCTTCGTCCCGTACGTGATCTCCGAGGTCGTCGTGGGCACGGGGTGGAGCCTGATGCTGCAGACCAACGGCGCGATCAACGCGATGCTGACGAACATGGGCCTCGGGTTCCTCGCCACCGACTGGCTGTCGGATCCCGGCATCGCGATCTGGACGCTGATGGCCATCATCACGTGGAAGTACATCGGCTTCGCGGTCATCCTGTTCCTCGCGGGCCTCCAGGGCATCCCGGAGGAGCTGCACGAGGCGGCGGCGATCGACGGCGCGTCCTACTGGCAGATCCAGTGGCGCATCACTCTGCCGCTCCTGGCGCCGACTCTGCGCATCTGGGCGTTCCTGTCGATCATCGGCTCACTGCAGCTGTTCGACCTCGTCTACATCATCTGGGGCCAGTACATCGCCTCCACCGCGGGCACGTCGACCATGGCGACCTACATGGTCTCCGAAGGCCGGAACGCCGGCAACTACGGCTACGGCAACGCGGTCGCGGTCGTCCTGTTCCTCATCTCGCTCGTGGTCGCTCTCATCTATCAGCGTGCGGTGCTGCGCAAGGACACCGACGGCGCCCTCACGGGTGCATCGGGTCGCAAGCGCGGCTCCCGGTCGCGCGCGTCGCAGGATGCCGTCCCGCAGGATGCCGTCGCAGACGCAGACGCCGACTCCGGTGCAGACGCCACCACACAGAAGGAGTACGTCCGATGACCGCCACCTCGGTGCTCGTCACCCAGCGACCCGCCCGTCTCGGACGCCCGGGTCGAACCGCCACGCCGAAGCTCCCGTGGGCGCATCCGACCGTGTACTTCGTCGCGCTGATCGCCGTCGGACTGATGCTCGCGCCCATCGCGTACATCATCACCGGCGGGTTCCGCACGAACGCGCAGATCACGACCGACCCGTCGGGGTTCCCGTCTCCCTGGGTGGTGTCGAACTACCTCGACGTCCTCACCGGCGACGTGTTCTGGCGGCTCGTGGGCAACTCGACGATCGTCGCCCTCGCGACCACCGTGGGCACCGTCGCTCTCGCGCTGATGGCGGCATACGTGCTCGCTCGATACCGGTTCGCCGGTCGCGGCGTGCTCTACGCCTTCTTCGCCGCGGGCCTGATGTTCCCGCTGACCGTGGCGATCACGCCGCTGTACATCGTGGTGCGCAGTCTCGGGCTGATGAACTCGCTCGGCGGAGTGATCCTGCCGCAGATCGCCTTCGCCCTGCCGACGACCATCATCATCCTCGTGCCGTTCCTCCGGGCGATCCCCGATGAGATCGAGGAGGCCGCGTTCATCGACGGATGCAGCCGCATCGGGTTCTTCTGGCGGATGGTGCTGCCGCTCTCCCTGCCGGGAGTGATCACGACCGGCATCCTGGCGTTCATCGGCAGCTGGAACGGCTATCTGCTGCCGCTGTTCATCCTCAACGACGCCTCGGCGTTCACCTTGCCGCTCGGCGTGCAGTCGTTCGCCTCGCAGTACTCGGTCGACACCGCGAAAGTGCTGGCATTCACCTCTCTGTCGATGATCCCTGCGCTGATCTTCTTCAGCCTGTTCGAACGGCGGATCGTGGGAGGGCTGACCGGTGCTGTCAAGGGCTGACACGGTCGCCGTCGCGACCCCACACGTCGACGAGAACGAGAACGAGAACGAGAAAGAGAACAAGATGTCGCAGTACGCAGGCGCCGCGCCGCGCTCGCCCCGCGTCGAGGAGCTCCTCGCGCGGATGACCCTCGAGGAGAAGCAGGCGCAGCTCGTCGGCTTCTGGGTGGACCAGGGCGTCGAGGTCGTCGCGCCGATGTCGGGCGAGAAGAAGAGCTCGACCCGCTACGAGGACGCCTCGGCGCACGGGATCGGTCACCTCACCCGCGTGTACGGCACACGTCCGGTCGACCCTGTGGAACGCGCCGAGTGGCTGTGGGCCGAGCAGCGCCGCCTGAAGGAGCAGACCAGACTCGGCATCCCCGCCATCGTGCATGAGGAGTGCCTGACCGGTCTCGCCGCCTGGAAGGCAGCGACCTTCCCGACGCCGCTCGCCTGGGGCGCCGCGTTCGACCCCGAGCTCGTCGAGGAGGTGGGCCGAGCGGTCGGATCATCGATGCGCGCACTCGGGATCCATCAGGGCCTCGCTCCCGTGCTCGACGTCATCCGCGACCCCCGTTGGGGCCGGGTCGACGAGTGCATCGCCGAGGACCCGCTGGTCGTCGGCCGGGTGGGCACGGCGTATGTCCGCGGCCTCCAGTCCGAGGGCGTGCACGCGACCCTGAAGCACTTCATCGGATACTCCGCTTCGAAGGCCGGACGCAATCACGCGCCCGTGAGCGCGGGCGTGCGAGAGATCGAGGACGTGCTGCTCCCGCCGTTCGAGATGGCGATCCAGGAGGGCGGCGCCCGCAGCGTGATGAACTCCTACGTCGACATCGACGGCGTTCCCGTCACGGCAGACGCGCACTACCTGACCGGCATCCTGCGCGATCGCTGGGGGTTCGACGGAGTCGTCGTGTCGGACTACTTCGCGGTCGACTTCCTCTACAGCATGCACCGCGCAGCCGCGGACTCAGCGGACGCCGCCAGGCTCGCGCTCACAGCGGGAATCGATGTCGAGCTGCCCTCGCCCGACGCCTTCGTCACGCTCGCCGATCAGGTGCGGGACGGTCGGCTCCCGGTCGAGATCCTCGACAGGGCCGTGGGCCGGGTGCTCGCGCAGAAAGAGGAGCTCGGGCTGCTGGATGCCGGCTTCGACACCCCTCCGACCGCGATCGACCTGGATCCGGCAGAGCACCGTGCGCTCGCGCGCCGTCTCGCCGAGGAGTCGATCGTGCTGCTGAGCAACGACGGATCCCTGCCGCTCGCGCCCTCGACCACCGCCAGGATCGCCGTGATCGGGCCGAACGCCGACAGCGCCGAAGCGCTGATGGGGTGTTACTCGTTCGTCAACCATGTGCTCGCGCATCACCCCGACACCCCCGCAGGCATCGATCTGCCGACGGTCGCCGGCTCGCTGCGCGACGAGTTCCCCGCCGCCGAGATCGTCTCGGCGATCGGATGCGATGTCGAGGGCTCCGATCGCTCCGGCATCCCCGCCGCGGTCGACGCCGCCTCCGCTGCCGACGTCGCCGTCGTCGTGGTGGGCGATCGCGCCGGCCTCTTCGGACGAGGCACCGTGGGCGAGGGCAACGACGTCGAGGACCTCGAGCTCCCCGGCGTCCAGCGCGAGCTGGTCGAGGCCGTCGTCGCGACCGGCACTCCTGTGATCCTCATCGCGATGACCGGACGTCCGTACGTCCTCGACTGGGCGCTGCCGACCCGTGCGGGCGCCGCCGGGACCATGACCGGCCTCGGAGCGGTCGACGGCTCTGTTGTGGCGAACGAGGCATCCGCGGGCATCCCCGCGGCTGTGCTGCAGACGTTCTTCCCCGGCGAGGAGGGCGGCCCCGCGATCGCGCGGCTGCTGAGCGGTCGCGTCGCTCCGTCGGGTCGGCTGCCGGTATCGCTGCCGCGTTCGGCGGGAGCGCAGCCGTACTCGTATCTGCACCCCGTGCTGGGCGGGCTCACGGATGTCACGAGCGCCGACTCCACGCCCGTGCGGCCCTTCGGCTTCGGTCTCAGCTACACGACCTTCGCCCACGATCAGCTCACCGCACCCGCATCGGTCACCTCGGGGGAGAACTTCCGGGCGACGGTGCGCGTGCGCAACACCGGCGAGATCGCCGCGACGGACGTCGTGCAGCTCTACGCGCACGACGAGGTCGCGAGCGTGACCCGTCCGGTCGCCCAGCTGCTGGACTTCCGGCGGGTCGCGCTCGCGCCCGGCGCCGAGCAGATCGTCGAGTTCGACGTGCCCATCGACCGGCTGGCCTTCACCGGGCTCGACGGCGTCAAGCGGGCCGAAGCAGGAGCCATACGCCTGTGGGTCGGCGGCGCCTGTGACGAGGAGGAGACGGTCGCCCGGCTCGAGATCGTGTGAGGCGTCAGCCCTTCACACCCGCGATGAACGCGCTCACGTGCTCCTGGAGCTTCAGGATGCGCATCTCGCGGGCGAGCTCGCGGTCGTAGCCCTCGTACGCGAGCGGCGGCAGCACGCGCACGTTCTGCGAGCATCCGAACTCCGCGCAGACGAGAGTGCCGATGCTGTCGCCCTTGCGGCCGGCCGGACCCGCCTTGCGGGCGACGTACAGCTGCACGTCGTTGCGCAGGGTGACGTCCTCGCACCAGGAGCACTGGGCTCTGGCCGTGACGCGCTGCTCGGCGCGCTGCAGGATCACGCCGGCGAGGACGTCATCGACCCAGGCGACGACATAGGAACGTCGAGGGAGCTTGGGGTCGACCCAGCCGAGGTAGTCGAGCTTCTCGACGTCGAGGTCGGCGAAGCCGGCGGGCAGGGTGAGATCGGAGACCTCCTTGCGGGAGGCGTTGATGAAGGAGGCGCGCAGGGTGCGCTCGTCGATGGGACGCATGGGTCGGTGCTTTCGTGTGGGCCGCAATAGGGCGGCGGAGAGGAATGAAGGGCGGCATCCGCACGGATGCCGGGTACGACGTGGTTCCGGGGACGGGATGTTCCGCCTCCGGCCGATCGTCAGCCTCTGTCCGTGGCGCTGAACGCGCCCACGGCTCCATTCCGCGCTCGATCCGGAATCCGGTGAGCGCTCTTCGACAACAGCACCCCGAGAGTCTACGCCCGTTTGTTTCGGAGCATGTCGGCTCGGGTTTCCTCGCTGCCACAGCCGACCTACTCTTGCCGGAACGTCCGCTCATGAAGGAGACCACCGTGTCCACGCCGCTGAACCGCCTTTCGCCCCTCTCGGTGCGTGAGCGTTCTGCGTGCATGTGCCGCCACGGCTTCGCATGCTCCTCGTTCGAGGCGGGTCACGCGCTGCACCTGATCCAGGCGCGCATCGCATCGGCGACCCCGACCGAGTGGGCCGACGCGATCGTCGAGCACGCCGATGCGGCGACCGGCGAGCTGAGGGTGCGCACCCTCGACGGGGCGACTCACGCACTGTGGAACAGCGGCGGCGCAGCGCTCGAGGCTCCTGCGGGCACGCCGATCGCGCTGCACGTGCGCTACGGCGTGCTGGCCGTCGGTCGCACGCAGTTCAACGTCGCGCTCTCCTGAGGGCGCCGTGCGACTCGCTGCCGCTCAGGCGGTCGCCATCATCATGTCCTTGACGGCCATGCACGCGTCCATGCAGTCCTTGCAGGTCTGAGCGCACATCTTGCACACCTCGCTGTGGTCGGCGTGCGCCATGCACTCGTCCATGCACGTCTGACACATCGCGATGCAGGCGTCGAGCATCGCCATCATCGACGCAGGGGTCATGCCCTGCATCCGCATCATCGACCGCATCATGGTGTTGCACATGTCCGCGCAGTTCATGCATGCCGGCGAGCAGTCCATCATCTGCGTCGAGCACACCGTGCACGCCTGCTCACAGGCCGAGCACGCGTCCATGCAGGCCTGCATGACCGACATGTCCATGGTCGCCATGTCGGGCATCGACATCATGTTCGAGCGCATGGCGCCCATCATCATCGAGTCCATGTTCTACCGCTTCCTTCGTCGACCGCAGCCGAGGTGAGAGCGGGCAGGACCACCCGCCTGGGGCCAGGCTAGTCGTCGCCGACGTCCGCGTCGACGGGGAGGTGGCGCTGTCACGCCCGACCGCGGTTGTCAATCCCGTGTGCAGGATTCTCGGTCCGTGCGACGGTGGACATCCATTGATCGACTGATGAAAGGAATCGCGCCATGAGTGGAGCAGACGACATCAAGAACGCAGCGGAGAAGGCCGGCGGAAAGATCAAGGAGGGCGTCGGAAAGGCGACCGACAACGAGAGCCTCGAAGCCGAGGGTCGCGCCGACCAGACGAAGGCTTCGGTCAAGCAGGCCGGAGAGAACGTCAAGGACGCCGCACACAACGTCGGCGACGGTCTGCGGGACGCTTCCCGGGACTGATCCCTGAAACGGAGTGAGGCCCGCCGAAGCGGGCCTCACTGCGTGGATCAGCGGGTGCGGCTGCCGGAGATCGCTCGGATCAACCAGGCGATGACCGCGATGGCCAGCAGCACCAGGCCGACCCACAGGAGGAACTGCAGGGACTGCACGAGCCCGCCGGTGATCGCCAGGATGATGGCGACCACGATGATGATGATCAGCAGGATGTTCATCGGTCTTTCCCTTCTTGGGGGCGCGGGGGAGTGCGCCCATCGGTCACTCAACCTAGACCCCCGGGGCCTGTCACCGGAGGGCCTTGACGCGGGGCTTCCCGCCGTGCGAGAGGAGCAGACGACATGCCAGGACGCAGGAACAACTCACTGAAGGATCCGGAGCTGTACGAAGAGCTCCGCGATGACGGCGCCTCGAAGGAGAAGGCCGCCAGGATCTCGAACGCCGCAGCCAGAGACGGCCGCAGCACGGTCGGGCGCCGAGGCGGCGAGCACGGCGACTACGAGGACTGGACCGTCGACGAACTGCGCACACGCGCCAAGGAGATCGGCCTCACCGGTTACAGCGGCAAGCGCAAGGCCGAGCTCATCTCGGCGCTGCGCGATCATTAGGTCCGCGTCTGTGGCCCGGTTCGGTGTCGAGGAGGAGTTCGTCCTCCTCGACGAGCAGACACTCGTGCCGTCGGCCATGAGTCCCGAGACGCGCGAGCGCATCCTCGACGCGGCGGGCTCCGGTCTCACCCCTGAGTATCTGACCTGCCAGCTCGAGTCGGCGACCGAGCCGTGCGTCACGCGAGCGGATGCCGAGGGGCAGCTGCGTCGCACGAGAGGGATTCTCGGCGAGGTCGCTGCGGAGCAGGGATCGATCGTGGCCGCCTCCGGCACCCCCTTCATCTCGCCCAACCGCCTCGTGGTCTCGTCGTCGCCCCACTACGACGCGGTGTCCGCCCAGCTCGTCGAGATCACGCGTGAGCACGAGGTCAACGGCCTGCACATCCACGTCGAGGTGCCGGACGAGGAGGAGCGCGTCCGCGTGGTCAACCGCGTGCGGGCCTGGTTGCCTCCGTTGCTCGCCATCACCGGCAATGCGCCGTTCGCGCACGGGCGGGATTCGGGCTACGCGAGTTGGCGCAGCATCCTGATCCGTCGACTTCCTGCCTCGTGGAGTCCTCCTCTCTTCCACGATATGAGCGACTACCGCTCGCACGTTGATCAGCTGGTCTCGATGGGGGCCATCGCCGAAGCCAGCTCGCTGTCATGGACCGTCCGCCTGTCCGAGAGGTTCCCCACCGTCGAGGTGCGCGTCTTCGATGCGCAGCTGACGGTCGACGACACGCTGCTCGCCGTGGCCCTGACTCGCGCGCTGCTGGTGAGCGACGCCCTCGACGACTGTCACGGTCTGAGCCTCGACGCGATCGACGCCTCGCTGTGGACCGCGGCCAGATACGGCACGGATGCTCGCCTCGTCGACCCGGTGGACGGATCGATCGAACCGGCCTGGACGATCGCCGACCGGCTGCTCGAACGGCTGCGCCCGGCGCTCGCCCAGCTCGGCGACGACGATTTCGTGGTCGACGGCCTCGCCCGCCTCCGATCCGAGGGCACCGGCGCCCAGCGCCAGCACCGCGCCTACGCGGATGACGGCGCCGCCGGACTCCGCGAGCTGTATCGGACGAGCACCGCGACCCGCTGACCGCCCCGGAGGTCTCCCGGCGGCAGTAGTGTCGCCGTGTGGCATCCTCTCGCTTCGCGCCGCTGCAGCGGCTCGTGATATCCGTCGCCGTCCTCGCGTCCTTCGTGACCTTCCTCGACGGCACCGTGGTGACCGTCGCCCTGCCCGCGATCAGCCGAGAGCTCGGCGGCGGCATCACCACTCAGCAGTGGGTGGTCGACGCGTACCTCATCACTCTCAGCGCGCTGATCCTGCTCGCGGGGTCGCTGTCGGACGCCTACGGCCGGGTGCTCGTCATGCGCATCGGCCTGATCGCCTTCGGCGTGGCATCCGTCGCGGTGGCCGCCGCACCCGATCCCCTCATCCTGATCATCGCGCGCGCGGCGCAGGGCGCAGCGGGTGCGCTGCTCGTGCCCAGCTCGCTCGCGCTGATCACGGCGACCATGCGCGCCGACGTGCAGTCGCGGGCGATCGGCGTCTGGACCGCGTTCACGACGGCGGCACAGCTGGTCGGCCCCCTGCTGGGCGGGCTCTTCGTCGACTTCCTCTCGTGGAGATTCGTCTTCCTCATCAACGTGGTGCCGATCGCCGTCACGCTCGTGCTGCTCTCGCGCCTGAAGCTGAAGGAGCACCCCAGCGGTGTGCGGGTCGACTGGCTCAGCGGTGCGCTGTGCGCGATCGGTCTGGGCGCTGTGGTCTTCGCGCTGATCGAGCAGCCGAACCTCGGGTGGCAGTCCCCTGCGATCTGGATGCCCGGCGTCGCCGGAGCGGCGCTGTTCGCCTGGTTCCTCGTACGCCAGCAGCGCTCGGCCTCGCCGCTGATGCCGCTGTCGCTGTTCCGGGTGCGCGACTTCGCCTGGGGCAACCTCGCCACCCTCTTCGTCTACGCCGCACTGTCGCTCAACGGCTTCGTCGTCGGCGTCTACCTGCAGCAGGGCGGAGGTCTCAGTGCCACGGCGGCCGGCCTCGCGAGCCTGCCGATGACGATCCTGATGATCCTCGTCAGCTCGCGCGCCGGATCCTGGGCCGGTCGTTTCGGGCCCCGCATCTTCATGACCGTCGGTCCGCTCATCATGGCGGTCGGCGCGCTGATGCTGCTGCTCGTCCGCGAGGACTTCGACTACTGGTGGCAGGTATTGCCGGCGATGATCGTGCTCGGCCTCGGGCTCTCGCTCACCGTGGCTCCGCTCACCTCGGCGATCCTCGGCGCCATCGACGAATCCCGCTCGGGCATCGCCTCCGCGGTCAACAACGCGGTCTCCCGCGTCGCCGGGCTGCTCGTCGTCGCGATGCTGTCGACCATCATCGGCGGCACGCTCGATCTCGCGGGCTTCCACAACGCGGCCTGGGTCACCGCCGCGCTGCTCGTGCTCGGCGGTGTGGTGTCGTGGATCGGCATCCGCCGCAATCCGGCCGAGGAGGCCGAGGCTCCGGCCGTCGACGGGGCACCCTCGCCGATCGGTTGACGATGTCGGTGGTCGGGCGCACACTGGGGGCATCGTCCTACCGAGCACCCGGAGGTCCACCGTGAGCACGCCCCAGACGCCCCTTCCGCCCGTCGTCGACGTTGACACGTGGCGTCGCGAGCTCGACGCACTGCGCGTGCGTGAGAAGGCGGCGACGCGAGAACTCGATGCGATCGCGGCACAACGACGACGACTGCCGATGGTCGAGCTGCCCGACTACACGCTCGTCGGCGAAGACGGGCCGGTGCGGCTGCCCGAGATCTTCGGCGAGCACCGCCAGCTCATCGTCTACAACCACATGTGGACCGACGGCAATGAGTGGCAATGCCCCGGCTGCACCGGCTTCACGTCGCAGTTCACCCGCCTCGACTTCCTCGAGCGCTACTACGACGCCCGCTTCGTGATCGTGACGAACGGACCGATCGATGAGGCACTGGCCTACCGCGACAGGGTGGGCAACCGCATGACCTGGTATTCGAGCGCCGACAGCACCTTCGGTGCCGACATGGACGCCGGTCCGAACGAGGGCTTCGGCGTGAACGTGCTGCTCCGCGACGGCGACACGGTCTATCGCACGTGGCACACGAACGGCCGTGGCACCGAGCGCATGAGCCAGCTGCAGGGTCTCGTCGATCTGCTGCCCTTCGGCCGACAGGAGGAGTGGGAGGACTCCCCCGCCGGCTGGCCCCAGCATGAGACGTATTCTCAAGGGATGGGTTCGAAAGAGATCGCCGCACTGTACGGGGCCGGCAGCTGAGGCGCGCCACGGTCGAGGTCGCCGCCATCGCCGTGCTGGTCCTCACGCTCACAGGGTGCGTCACGACCATCTCCGACCCTCCGGCGCAGTTCGCCCTTCCCCCCGCGGGAGCGACCCCCGACTATCAGCTCGGCGGCGGCTACGACCCCGCCGACGGAGTCGGCATCGTCGGCCGGGACCGCTCGGATGTGCCCGCCGACGGGCTGTACTCGGTCTGCTATGTGAACGGATTCCAGACCCAGCCGGGCGAGCTCGACACCTGGCCCGACGACCTCGTGCTGCAAAGCGACGGCGAGCCGGTGTTCGACCCCGATTGGCCCGATGAGGCTCTGCTCGACACGTCGACGGACGAGCGCCGCGAGCGCATCGCCGAGATCGCCGGACCGTGGATCGAGGGGTGCGCCGAGTCGGGATTCGACGCGGTCGAGTTCGACAACCTCGACTCGTACACCCGCTCGGACGACGCGCTCACTCTCGACGACAACCTCGCCCTCGCGGCGCTGCTGGTCGACGTCGCCCACGACTCCGGACTCGCAGCCGGGCAGAAGAACGCCGCCGAAGACGCACCGGTGCTGCGCGAGCGCGCAGGATTCGACTTCGCCGTCGTCGAGGAGTGCAGCGTCTTCGACGAGTGCGGGGCGTTCACCGACGTCTACGGAGACGCCGTGATCGACATCGAGTACTCCGACGAGCTGCCGCGGTCGTTCGACGAGATGTGCGCCGACGACGACGCCCCCTCGTCGATGGTGCTGCGAGACCGCGACCTCGTCACGCCGTCAGACGACGGGTACGTGTTCGAGACCTGCGATCGCTGACCGTCGCCTCAGCAATGCACATCGATATGCTGGCCCCGTGAGCATGACGGGGGATCACGGTGGCGCCACGCCTGCGGCCGCGCGCCCGGCGCCCGCGCAGGTCGTGCGGCACGCTGCCTCCCGGTGGACGCGCGGGATCTCCGAGCTGCCCCGATGGATCTGGTTCGCCGCAGTCGCAGTCGCCGCCGTGGCCATCGTCGTCGCGGCGATGGGCGGGTTCACCCGTGCAGAGGCTTCGCCGACGCTGCGCGGCGCGGATGAGGAGGTGCGCACCTCGCATTACGCGATCACCGTGCTCGACGCCGAGTTCGTCACCGAGGTCGAGTCGGAGTATCTCGAGGCGGAGCCCGGCGAGAAGCTGCTCGTGATGAGCACGCGTATGGAGAATCTCTCGGATGCTCCGATCGGAGTCGGCACCACCGTCGACCGCATAAGCACCGGGTTCGTGAACACCAGCCGTCCGCTTCTCGACCTCGCAGGCGTCCCCGCGAGCGACTCGGTGGCGGTCTGGCGAGCGGACGGGTCATCCGGCCAGGTCATCCTGCAGCCGGGCGTCCCCAGCCAGGTGACCTTCGCCTGGACCATACCCGAGGACGCGTTCCTCGACGGTTCCGTCGCGCTCGACGTGCACGAGGTGCAGATCCAGCGTGGAGCGGTGATCCTCTCCTCACGAGCGGTCACGTGGCGCCCTGCCGCCCTCAGCGCACGCATCTCGGTCACCGCCCAGGAGACACGATGAGACGCGCGACCCCCTGGCTGGTCGGCGCTGCGCTGGTGGTCGCGGCCGGCGGGCTGACCGCCGTCACCCCGACCGATGACGACGTCATCGGTCCGACCGTCGTGCGTGGCGCCTTCGGCGACCCCGTCGAATCCCGCACTCTGATCGCGGCAGCGACGGACGCGACGTTCGCGGACCAGGTGGCGGTGTCCGGTGGCGACTGGAGCGCGGAGGGGAACTGGCTCGTCGTGACGGTGATCGCCTCGGCGCCCCGCACGGAGGTGGATGCCGCCATCCAGCTCGCGACGCTGACGATCGACGATCGCGTGTTCCAGGCCAGCGAGCGACCCGACGCGACGCTGACGTCGACCCCGCTGCGACTCGGCATCGACACGGTCGGGACGCTGGCCTTCGAGCTGCCACCGGATCTGACATCGGGGCAGGCGGACCTGCGTCTCATCTCCTCGTACTTCACCGCCGAGCTCGACGACGTGATCGCGATCGCGGTCGAACTGGACGACCTTCCTCGCACGCCGAGTCTCGAGCTCGATGACCCCGAACTGCGGATCCCATGAGCTGGTGGCGGACGCAGCGGACCGGGCTGATCGCGGTGGCGATCGCGGCCGTCGCGATGGTCAGCGCCACGGCATGGCTCGACATCGCGCCGAGCATCCGGCCGACGGATCGGGTGATCGACGCCGACACGACGGTCGACATCGCCGGACAGACCCTCACGCTCGGGCCCACGGAATGGGCGGAGTTCGAGGCGCCTGCGGGGACCCGCACCCTCAGCGTCCGACTGTCGTCGAGCGGCGGATCCGCGGCATCGCTCTGCGGACAGACGACGCTCACAGAGATCGACGCCGATCGCACCTGGCTCAGCTCTCGCGCAGACCTCGATGTGCCCTACGACGAGGGCGAGAGCTCATGCATCGCCGAGCCGGCGTCGTACCGCATCCTGCTGACCTTCCTGCTTCCCGACGACGCCGATGGCCCGTTCCTGCTCGACATCGAGGGCAGTGACGACGACCTCGCCCGCTTCCGTATCGAGCCCTGACGGGCGGGTGTCGAGGCCAGACCGGGGCCGGCCGATGACGGCGTCATAGGCCGTGGCGACGATCGCCACCCTGAGCGGTTCGGCGACGGCACCGATGGCGACGGTGACGAGCGGGAAGAACCCCGCCCAGAACGACGATTCGTGGCCCCCGATCAGCAGCAGCACTCCCCGGGTGCCCGCCTGCTCGGCGAAGCCCCACGCGGCGTAGGCCAGTGCGTAGACGCCGAAGAGCAATGGCCCGCCACGCCAGATCACCGCGACGGCAGCCCAGAGGCCTTCGAGTCGCATCACCAGCGTGCGCGCGATGCTCAGCGCCGCCCCTCGCGCCGCTCCCCCGCCGACGCGTGCGAACGGCGGAGTCGAGTCGAAGGTCGTGCCGAAGATCACACCGGCGACCGTGAGCCAGGCCGCGGGGACGAGGAGTGCGGCGACGAGGATTCCGGCCAGCCAGGTCGCCCCTTCCCATACGGCGGCGATGGGTTCGATGTTCACCGAGAACCAGTCGCCGAGGCTCTGCAGCCACCCGGCCGCCTCTCGTTCACCGAACCAGTCCAGGACGCTGACCCACCACCGTGCGACGAGTGTGAAGAGCATGAAGGTCCACAGCACCTCGGCATAGGTGGCCAGGATGATCGTCCACCGCGGCAGCCGGTCGGCGAAGCGCGTGAAGAGCAGTCGTGCGATCAACGCGATCACGAGCACCGTCACCGGCAGCACGCCGACCGCGATGACACCACCGCGATCGCCCATCTGGACGAGGTCGTACCCGGAATCGGCCAGCGCGATCGCGCTCGCGATCTGGAAGAACTCGATCTGGTCGGCATCGAGCAGACCCCACGCGGTGTAGAAGGCGAAGAACGGCAGGATCGCGGCGAGAGTCGCGGAGGCGAACTCGCGGAGGCCACCGGCATCCTCCCTCCGGCTGTGCGGCAAGGAGGGGCGCACAGTGAGATACATCGCGACGTACGCGACGAGTCGGGCGGCGACCGCCAGCGGCAGCAGCAGCAGGCCCCCGAGCGTGGTGTGACCGCCGACGAAGCCGGCGAGCTCGATCAGTACGCGATGCAGCGCCTCGCCCCCGAGATACCAGGCCATGAGCGCAGGCCAATGTCGGGCGAGGATGCGCCCGAACGTGCGGAGGGCCTGTGACATGTGCCCTACCGTACCGGTGGATCACCGTCGTCGAGCGGCATGAGGACACCGACCCCGGCTCACGCCAGCGGCATACTCCGCGCCACATCGGGCGTCAACCCGGTTCTCACCGCCGCCCTGCGGGGGCACCATGTCGTCGTGAACGCATCGACGTGGACTCCCCGCCGCGCCGTCTCGGCCGCAGTGGCGCTGTTGCTCGCCGCCGCACTCTCGGGCTGCGGCCTGACCATCCCGGCCGACCCGGACGGCACTCTCGCGTCGGCGACCGGCGCTGACCTGAGGGTCGGCGTCTCGGCCGATCCCGGGCTGGTCGACACCGATCGCGACACCCCCACAGGCAGCATCCCCGACCTCGTGACAGGCTTCGCCGACAGCATCGACGCCGACATCGACTGGACATACGGGTCGGAGGAGACACTGGTCGGGATGCTGGAGCGCGGCGACCTCGATCTCGTGGCGGGCGGCTTCACCTCTGACACCCCCTGGATCGACAAGGCCGGGGTCACCCGCGGCTATCCCGAGATCGACGGGGCCGACGGTCGCGAGATCGTGATGCTCGTGCCGCTCGGCGAGAACGCGTTCCTCAGCGCTCTCGAACGTCACCTCGACGAGGCGGTGGGGTCGCGATGACCGTGCAGCGGATCGGCCGCACCGAGCTGCCGGACGAGCAGCGCGCAGCGCTCCGCCGAGCGATCGGGTGGGAATGGTTCACCATCGCCTACACGTCGGTGACGATCGCGGTGATCGCCCTGGTCGTCGGCAACTCGCAGGCGATGCGCACCGCGTGGATCGAGGACATGCTGTCGCTGATCCCGCAGATCGCCTTCCTCGTCGCGCTGATCTTCATCCGCAAGCGCCCCTCGGTCAAGCATCCCTACGGCCTGCACCGCGTGATGGGAATCGGACACCTCGTGGCGGGCGTCGCCCTGCTGGCGGTCGGACTCAATCTGGCGGTCGAAGCGGTGACCGGGCTCATCGCCCGCGAGCACCCGACCATCGGCACGGCGCAGCTGTTCGGGCAGACGATCTGGCTCGGCTGGCTGATGGTCGCCGTGATGGCCGTGGTCATCGTCGGCCCGGTGTTCTTCTACGGACCGGCGAAGGCGAAGCTCGCGCCCGTGCTGCACAACAAGCTGCTCTTCGCCGACGCCGACATGGCCAAGGCCGACTGGCAGACCACGGTCGCCTCGATCGTCGGCGTGCTCGGTGTGGGTGCCGGCGTGTGGTGGCTCGACGGCGCTGCGGCTCTCGTGATCTCGCTCGGGATCGTGTGGGACGGCTGGCGCAACACCAAGACCGCCGTGATCGATCTCATGGACCAGCGCGCCAGGACGTACGACAGCAAGCACCCGCATCCGCTCGCCGGTGACGTGATCTCGACCATGCGCTCCCGCCCCTGGGTCGCGCAGGCGGGAGTGCGGATGCGGGATCAGGGGCAGGTCTTCCACATCGAGGCGTTCGTCGTCCCGCATCGCGGAAAGGTGTCGATGGGCGACGTCACCGACCTCGCAACGCGCATCACCGACCTCGACTGGAAGGTGCAGGATGTGGTCGTCGTCCCGGTGGAGGAGCTCCCCCAGGGCGTCGACACCTCGGGCCGCGACTGACCGTGCTCGGAGCGAGGCCCCGGACGGCAGGACGCCCACCGCACCAGCTAGGGGGAGTCCGTGCGGCGGGCGCCGTAGCCGGTCGCTCGGGGCGACCGGCCGCTCTCGGCAGGCGTCAGAGGTCGTCCTCGTCGTCGCCGTCCTCCGAGCCCGCGGCGTCCGGATCGTTCGGGACCGGGTCCTCGGACTGCTGACGCGGCGCGAGCTCGTCGGGGATCATCGGCGTCTCGTCCGCCTCGGATCGCCCGCCGTCGGGGGTGGATTCGATGTCTGACATAGTGCTCCCTTCGTCGGTGTGCGCAGTCCGGTCAGCATGCCGAGGCGGAACAGCCGATGCGCGCCCCTTGACAGAACGCGCTCACCCACTCAGTGGAAGGGGCACCCACGGGACGCGGGTGCCGATGACGATGCCGATACGGATGCCGCCGAGCGCACCGCACCGCCGGACCGCGGCTTGGTGGGCAGCCGACGCCGGTCGACGTCGAGCCCTTCGTCGAGGATCCGCAGGTCGGGGTCGCTGAGCACCGTGATCGCCGCGGCCAGCCCTGCAATCGCGAGCTTCTCGCCCGGGCAGCGGTGACCCGTCGGGACGTCGGCGCCACCATGAGGAACGAATGCGGCGAGCGCTTCGTAGTCCTCGATGTCGCGGAAGCGCTCGGGGTCGAACCGCTGGGGGCGCGCCCAGAAGCGGTCGTCCGTGTTGGTGCCCTGCAGGTCGAGGACGACGCGTCCTCCGGCATCCACCGTCTGACCGTCGATCTCGATGTCCGCGGTGGCCCAACCGGGAAGCATCGGCACGAAGGGAGAGGTGCGACGGATCTCCTGCGCGAACATGATCGACAGCGGTCCGCCGACGACCGACCCGCGCTCGACGGCCTCGGCCGCGATGCGCTCGCGCCAGTCGGGACGCTCGTGCAGCTCCTTCGCGGCGAAGGCCACGAACCGGGCGACTGCGATCATCGGACGGATGCTGTTCTGCAGCTCGACACCGGCGACGCGCGCCGGGAGCAGCTCGCCGTCCTCGTCGCGGTGATGCGCCCACACCTCGAGCGCCGTGCCCGATTCGGCGCGCAGCGAGCCGTGCCGCACCGCCTCGATGAGCCGAGCGGAATGACGGTCCGACCACCACCGGTTCGCCAGGGCGGCGATGTACACCGGCGAGTACGGCGAGCCGAAGCCGTCGACGATCTGGGCGAGCCGCGCCGCCCATCGGGTCTGGGCCGCCGGCGTGCCCGGCACACCCGCCCAGCCCATGATCGCCCGGCCCAGCGCGCCGACGGCCGCGTCGTAGGCGCTGCGGGTGCCGCCGTCGAGCCACGCCCGGCGCTCGCTCTGCCATTCGCGCTCGAGCCAGGGCGTGAGTCGTGCGACCTGCTCGTCCTCATAGAGGGCGCCGACGAAGGCGGCTTTGCGGTGCCGGTGGGCTGTGCCGTCGAGGCTGTGCACGGAGCCGTGCCCGAACAGGCTCTCCTGCACGATCGCGGGCATGGCTCCGGAGCGCGCGATGCGGGTCTCGTCGTAGAAGAGCTCGACCCCCTCCACTCCCCTGACGAAGACCGCGTCACTGCCGAGCAGCCGCATCGGCGCCGATCTCGCACCCGGCGGCACCCGTCGCCAGATCCGTGCCCCGAACCCGTAGCCGCGGGTCAGCAGGGTGGGAGCGTCGTCCTGTGCCAGTGCGCCGAGCTTTCGCGCCGCACGCGCGGGGATGTCGATGAGTGCCATGCTGCGACGTTCGCAGAGACGTGGTCGCCGAACCAGGGGGAGGCGCGAGCGGGGCCTCTGTGCTAGTGCCTCACTCGTGCCGCGCGACCCGCACTCCCCCACGCGCGGTCGTCAACCCCCTGTCTGCGAATCGGAAGCCACGCGATCATCGTCACGACGCGAGAGGAGTTCCGACATGGCGAAGAACGTGCGCACGATGGACTGTCAGCCCGACGATGTCTTCCGGGTGCTGGGCAACGGTTGGCTGTACCCGGCGTGGGTGGTGGGCGCCTCGCGCATGCGCGACGTCGATGAGTCGTGGCCGCAGCCGGGCGCTGAGCTGCATCACTCGGTCGGCGTCTGGCCCGCTCTGCTCGACGACACGACCGTGGTGGAGGAATGGTCGCCGCCGAACCGCATGGTCATGCGCGCGAAGGGTTGGCCGATCGGCGAGGCCCGCGTCACTCTGCGGGTGCGGTCGTATGACGGCGGCACGATGGTGCGCATCGACGAGGAACCCGTGAACGGCCCCGCCACGCTGCTGCCCGGTCTGGTGACCGCTCCCCTGCTGCGCTGGCGCAATTCCGAGACCCTGCACCGCCTCGCCTACCTCGCAGAGGGGCGTGCGTCCTGACCCGCTCCTGCCCATATATTGGGTCGTGAGCCGCGACCTCCGCGGATGCGGAGGGATGCACGATGGCCGATGTGACGCAGTCCGCCTGGCGACGCTTCTGGGAACAGGGCGGCTGGTGGCGGGCCGTCATCCTCGTGGTCGTCTACTTCGTGCTCTACAACGGGCTGTCGCTGCTGTTGACCCCGTTCGCGGCTCAGATCGAGGATCCGCAGAGCGCGGCGGGGATCCTCGTGTTCTACGCGATCCCGGTTCTCGTCGGCTGCCTGCTGCTCGTCGGCTTCGCGGCATCCGTCGGCTGGCTGGGTGAGGTCTTCCGTCCGCAGCCGATCCGCGGACGCGGATGGATGTGGATCGCGGTCGCCGTCGTGCTCCTCTTCAACGTGCTCCACCTGTTCGCCATCGACTACGGAGCGGCCGGATTCGAGGTCGTCGCGACCTGGCTCCTCGCCGGACTGTTCATCGGCTTCGCCGAGGAGGTGCTGACGCGCGGCCTCGTGGTGAACCTGCTGCGCAAGGCGGGTCAGCGCGAGCTCGTCGTCGCGGTGATCTCCTCGGCCCTGTTCGCCCTGCTCCACGCCGGCAATCTGCTCACCGGCCAGTCCCTGTTCGCGACCCTCATCCAGCTGGCCTACACCTTCGCGTTCGGCATCTGCATGTACCTCGCGATGCGCGTGACCGGGACCATCGTCGCGCCGATCCTGCTGCACGCCAGCACCGACCCGAGCATCTTCCTGCACACGGCGTACCCGGCGGAGAGCGCGTTCGGCTCGATCGCGAACCTCGGCAACATCGTGGTGATCGTCGTCGGCGTGATCTGCCTGTTCTTCATCCGCGGTCGCGTCGAGCAGACGCAGGCGGCGGCCCCGGGTGTCGGGGCCGCCGCCTGACCCTCACGCGGCAGACGGTCGCAGCACGACCTTGATGCAGCCGTCCTCCTTGCGCTGGAAGGTGCGATACAGCTCCGGCGCATCCTCGAGCGGAGCATCGTGGGTCATCAGATCCATCACGCCGAGGGGGTCGGAGAGGTCTTCGACGAGCGGCATCAGATCGTCGGTCCAGCGCTTCACGTTGCACTGGCCCATACGGATGCCGATCTGCTTGTCGAACAGGGTCTTCATCGGCAGGATGTCGGCATCGCCCGCGTAGACGCCGCTGAGCGACACCATGCCACCCCGGCGCACGACGTCGATCGATGCGTACACGGCGGCGAGTCGGTCGATCCCGGCCTTGTCGAACACGGCGCGGGCGGCCGGATCCGGCAGCAGTCCGACGGCCTTCTGCACGAGGGCGACGCCGGCGTTGCCGTGCGCCTCCATGCCCACGGCGTCGACCACGGAATCCGCGCCGCGTCCGTCGGTGAGGTCGCGCAGCTCGGCCACGACGTCATCCGTGAGGTCGAAGACCTCGACTCCGTGGCGTGCTGCCATCTCCCGGCGTTCCGCGACAGGGTCCACGGCCAGCACCCGGTATCCGCGGTGCGCTCCGATGCGGGCTGCGAACTGCCCGACGGGGCCGAGCCCCATCACCGCGAGCGTCCCGCCCTCCGGCACGTTCGCGTACTCCACACCCTGCCAGGCCGTCGGCAGGATGTCGCTGAGGTACAGGTACCGCTCATCGGGGAGATCGGACGCGATCTTGATGTGGTTGTAGTCGGCGAGCGGGACGCGCAGGTATTCGGCCTGCCCGCCCGGCACCTGGCCGTAGAGCTTGGTGTAGCCGAACAGCGCGGCGCCGCTGCCGTACTCCTTCACCTGCGTCGTCTCGCACTGCGACTGCAGGCCGCGCAGGCAGAAGAAGCAGTGCCCGCACGAGATGTTGAAGGGGATGACGATGCGATCGCCGACCGCGAGGTCGCGCACACCGTTGCCCACCTCCACCACGACCCCCATCGGCTCGTGGCCGAGGATGTCGCCCTTGTCGAGGAACGGTCCGAGCAGTTCGTAGAGGTGCAGGTCGGAACCGCAGATCGCCGAGGAAGTGATCCGGACGATCGCATCGGTCGCGTGCTCGATGGTCGGATCCGGTACCTCCTCGACCGCCACGTTGCGCGTTCCCTGCCAGGTGAGTGCCTTCATCGTCATCCTCCTCGTTACGTGTCGAACGGCCACCCTCCATCGACGGCGCGCGAAGTGACAGAGGGTTGACAGGCGGTTCCTGAACGTTCGCCAGTCGCGGTGCACATCGGAATATGGGAAACTGGACCCACCATCGGTGATCATTCGATACGCCTCGTCTCGCGGGCACTGTGGCGTACTGGGGAGATCATCATGGGCAAGTTCATCTACGAGGGCACCGTCAAATCGGACATCGAGGACAGGGCGCTCACGCACCTGCAGCTCGTGATGACGGCGAAGCTCAGGAGAGGCGAGCCCTTCTCGTTCTCCTGGCGCGAGGACATGACTGTCGGCGGCGGTCGGACGACTGTCTGGGTGCACGCCGGCAGCTCCCTCGTCTTCAAGTACAGCGGGAGCCGTCAGCCGCAGATCAACCGCGCGTGGATCGAAGCGCTGGCGTTCACGGCGAACGCCCCCGGCGGTCTGCGCCTGGTGAGCGAGCCGGCCGAAGGCACGGCGCCGCCGGTCGAGCGCGTCGAGGTTCCGGCGCAGGCCTGACGGATCTTCTCCTCCCCAGTCCTCGCGGCGTCGGATGCACCGGTCGCGAGGAGGAAGAATGGGATCGTGTCCCCGAATCCCCAGCGGCGACTGCTCGCCTCCGTGCGCAGGATCCTGCACACCGACCCCTCATCCGTCGCCCACACCGAGGCGATGCCGATCATCGACGAACGCACCGTGCCGCGTGTGCTCGACCTCGCGACCCGCATCGGCGAATCGATGTTCGGGGTCGGCGCCTCGGCGCACGAGGTCACGCTCGCCATCACCCGCATCTGCGCCGCGTACGGCATGCGGGACGTGCAGGTCGATGTCACCTACAACTCGATCACGGTCTCGTTCCACCTGAGCGGCGAGGTCTGGCCCGAGACGCTCGTGCGGGTCGTGCGCGTCGCCGCCCCCGACCACGCCAAGCTGCAGAGAGTGCAGGCCCTGGTCGCCGACATCGACGACGGACTGGATCTCGAATCGGCCCGCTCGACGTTCCGCGCCCTGCGGCGCGTGCCCTTCGGCTACCAGCAGCCGGTGGTCATCGTGGCACGAGCGCTGCTCGCCGTCGGAGTGAGCATCATGCTCGGGGCCTCGCCGCTCATCGTCGGGCTCACGTTCATCGCGGCGCTCTGCGCGGCGTTGACCCAGGCCGGCCTCGCGCGCGTGCGCGTTCCGCTGTTCTTCAGTCAGATCGCCGGAGGGTTCGTCACCACGGTCGTCGCGGTCGCCGTCTCGGCCCTCGGGGCCGCCGGTATCGAGCCCTTCGTCGGCATCCGACCATCGATCATCGTCGCGTCGGGAATCGTGCTCATGCTCGCCGGACTCACCGTGGTGGGGGCCGCTCAGGATGCGATCGACGGATTCGCGCTCACCGCAGGCGGACGCATCCTCGATCTGACGATGCAGACGCTCGGAGTCGTGATCGGCATCCTCGTCGGCCTCGAACTCGGCAGCGTGCTCGGCTTCACGATGGGTCTGCCCGATGACCCGGCCCCGTTCGGTCCGCTCCTGAACCAGTTCGCGGGGGCGATCATCATCGCGATCGCCGTCGCCGTCTTCAACGGCGCGGGTCTTCGGATCATCCTCGTCAGCGCGCTGCTCAGCGCCGTCACCATCGCCGGCTATTCGACGATGGTCGGTCTGAACCTGCATCCGGCTGCGGCGAGCGCGATCGGCGCCCTGCTCGCGAGCTTCATCGGGATGCTGATCGCGGTGAAGCTGCACGTCCCGTCGGTCGCGGTCACCACGGCCGCGATCGTGCCGCTCGTGCCCGGTGTCGCGGTGTTCCAGGGCCTGCTCGAGATGATCCACGCGGCAGGGTCGGCATCCGGGGTCGTCGGCATCGGCGGCTCTCTGGTCGATGCCGCGGTGATCGGAATCGCACTGGCTTCGGGCGCATCGCTCGGCCTGTATCTGGGAACGCCCGTGCGGGCCACCCTCAGCAGCGTCGCGAAGAACCGGGCGCGCGTCGTCCGGCGCTGAGCCGAACGACGCGAGCGACTCAGACCTGGGGTCCGAGCGCGCCGCCGCCGGGCTCCCCCGCGGCGTCGCCCTTCAACTCGACGAGGATGGTGTGCGTCGACGTCGCGCCCGTGTTCTCTCCCCAGTGGCGTTGGGCCGGCAGCCAGACGGCCTGACCCGCGGTCAACGACGTGTCGAAGGTGCGCTCCCCCGCTGACAGACGGCGCGAGAAATCGCTGAGGGTCACCATCACGCTGTTCGGATGATCGTGAGGAGTCGTGCGGTCGCCCGGCTCATCCGTGTACTCGAGCACGCGCACGAGATCGTTCTCCCAGAGCGTGCGGTAGTGATCGGGGTTGGTGACAGTGGGATCGTCGGTGACCATGCGGTCACAGTACGCCCCGATATTCCGCGCCGACAGGGGTACTTCGCGCAGCCGCGCGCGTCAGGCGTCGGCGCGCACGGTCTCGAGCGACGGGTAGTCCGTGTATCCCTCGGCCGTGCGTCCGTAGAACAGCGCAGGGCGCGGCTCGTTGAGCTCGGCGTCCTGACGCCAGCGCTCGACGAGGTCGGGGTTCGCGATCACCGGACGACCTGCTGCCACGGCGTCGGCCCATCCCTCCGAGACGAGCATCTCGGCCTCGTCGCGGGTGGTCTGCGCGGCGAATCCGGAGTTGACGATCAGCGGGGCACCCGCCGTGCGGCGGATGCGCTGCACGAGCTCGCTAGTCGGCACGGCACTGAGCACGTCGATGAATGCGAGGCCGAGCGGTGCGAGGCCCTCGGCGACGGCGAGGTAGGTGGCGAGTGCGTCGGCGTCGTCCTCCTCGAGGACGCCCTGGATGTTGTGCTGCGGCGACAGACGGATGCCGGTGCGGTCGGCCCCGACCGCCTCAGCCACCGCCGACGTGACCTCGATCGCGAACCGCGCGCGGTTCTCGGGCGATCCGCCGTACTGATCGTCACGGATGTTCGACACCGGCGAGAGGAACTCCTGCACGAGGTAGCCGTTCGCGCCGTGCACCTCGACGCCGTCGAAGCCCGCGGCGATCGCGTTGCGTGCGGCCTGCACGAACTGCTCGACGACCATCGGGATCTCGTCGAGCGTGAGAGCGTGAGCGACCGGCATGTCGACCTTGCCGACCGGGGTGTGCGTCTGGCCGGGGGCGGCGAGCGCGCTCGGGCCCACGACACGCGGCTCACCGGAGATCTCGGGGTGCGAGACGCGGCCGCCGTGCATCAGCTGCATGACGATCGTGCCGCCGGCCTCGTGCACGGCGTCGGCGATCCGCCGCCATCCGTCGATCTGCGCGGGAGTGACGATGCCGGGCTGCCCGGAATACGACTTGCCCTCGGCAGCCGGCCACGTGCCCTCGGAGATGATGAGACCCTGGCCCGCGCGCTGGCGGTAGTACTCCACCATCGTCTCGGTGGGCACACCGTCGTCGTCCGCACGGGTGCGGGTGAGCGGCGCCATGACGACGCGGTTGGACAGCGGGAGGGCGCCGAAGACGGCCGATTCGAAGAGGGTCACGCTCAGGGACAAGCGCCCTGGGGTGCCGAGTATTCCCCTGCGGAGATATGCAGACCGGATGCTCAGTCGGCGACGCGGCCGTACATCTCCCCCACGGGCACCGCGACCTCGAGCACATTGCCCGGCTGGGCGAGCGGGCAGGCCCACGCCGGGTCGTAGGCGCATGAGGGGTTGTAGGCGAAGTTGAAGTCGAGCACGATCGTGCCGCGCTCGGCGTCCGACCCGAGGTCGGCGCCCTTGATCGTGTCGATCAGATAGCGGCCGCCTCCGTAGGTTCCTCCCGGACGACCGGCGAGAGCGTCGCGCACGGGGATGAAGATCCCGCCGCCGTAGGTCGTCAGGCGCCACACGTCGAGCGACCCGGTGTCGGGGACCTCGACCCTGCCGATGCGCTCGAAGGGAACCACGCCGTCGGTGCCGGTCGCGAACTCGAAGCCCCCGGGCTCGGCCTCGAGGATCGGCAGCTCGAAGCGCCACTGCGGATCGTACGACGCGATCGGGAGCCCTTCGAACAGCGGTCGATCGTCGGCCATCAGCGGGGTCGCCGCATGGTGCAGCAGCAGGTCGTCGCGCTCGATGCGCCAGAGCTCGTGCGCGTCTTCGGCGGAGTCCGCCCGACGCACGGCGTCGTAGAGGGCGAAGACACGGCGTCGCCAGTCGACGACCTCTGCGGCGGTGCGGGCTTTCGTGAGCGTCATGTGGTTCAGGCTACGCGGCTCGCGCCCCCGGGTTCACACGTCGGTGTCGCGCGGCAGCACCGTGAGCACGCGTTCGATGTGGTCTCGGAACTCGACCAGGTAGTCGCGGAGGAAGGTCGCGGTGCCTTCGTTGTGGACCGTCCCGTCATCGGCGAAGGTGTCGGGCGAGAACTGGATATAGGCCTCGGGTGCCGTCATCTGGCGGGCGTTGCAGAAGCTCAGCACCCCGCGCAGGCTCTGCTGGGCGACCGCCGTGCCGATCGCGCCCACCGAGGCGCCGATCACCGCGGCGGGGATGTGGTCGAAGGAGTTCTGCCCCCACGGCCGCGACGCCCAGTCGATCGCGTTCTTGAGGCCGCCGGGGATCGAGCGGTTGTACTCGGGTGTCACGAAGAGCACCGCATCAGCCGAGGCGATGGACTCCTTCAGATCGACGGCCACCGCGGGGTAGTCGGCGTCATAGTCCTGGCTGTAGAGAGGGAGGTCTCGGATCGGGATCTCGAAGAACTCGAGATCATCCGGCGCCAGCCTGATCAGCGCCGTCGCGAGGATGCGGTTGATCGAGGTGGACGAGAGGCTTCCGACGAAGTATCCGACCCTGTATGCCATGACTGTTCCTCATTCCCGTAGTCGTGAGATCAGTCTCGTCCGGGCTCGCGTCTGCGTCCAGCCCCCGTGGCGAACGGTCCGCCGCCTTCGGCTCAGTCGCCGAAGGCGGCGAGCAGCTCCGCGAAGTGGTCGAGATCCTCGGCCGTCCAGCGGCGCAGCCTCTCGCCGAGGCGCTCTTCGTACCGAGCGCGGGCGAGGGCCACCCGCTCCTGCGCCAGCTCCGTGGCGACGAGCACCCGCGCGCGGCGATCGTCCGGGTCGGGGACGCTCTCGACGAGACCGAGCTGCTCGAGTTGGCGCACGTGCCGGCTGACGGCCGACTTGTCGGTCTGCAGGCGCTCGATGATGGCGCCGGCCGAGGTCGCCTTGCCGGTGGCGATCGACGTGAGCACCTGGTATCCGAGAGGTTGCAGGTCGGGATGCACGGTGGTCGCGGCTTCGCGCCAGCTCACCCGGATGCGGGCGAAGAGCCTGCCCAGCTCGTGCTCGACCCTCGAGATCGCCTGATCGAGGTCAGGGGTTGCGGCGCCGTCTTTCGGGGCGACTTCGTCGGACGAGGCACTCATGCTCGCCAGCTTACGATGAAGCCCCGCCGGCACTGTGCCGGCGGGGCTTCGATCAGATCACCGACTCGTGATCCGTCCGCACGATCACTTGTCGAGCAGACCTGCGGTGGTGAGCCATTCTTCCGCCGCGGTCGCAGCCGACGCCTTCTCGTCGCCCTCGACCCGTTCGCGCAGATCGATCAGGTCGTCGGTGGTGAGCTTCGCGGAGATCGCATTGAGCACCTCGGCGAGCTTGTCGGTGTAGATGTCCTTCGAGAGCAGCGGGATGACGTTCTGCGCCGAGATCATGTTCTCCGGGTCCTCGAGGACGACGAGGTCCTCGGACTTGATCGCCGGCGACGTCGTGTAGATGTCGGCCACCTGCACCGTGCCGTCGACGAGCGCCTGCACCGTGTCGGGACCGCCGAAGTCCTCGTACGGGACGAACGTGACCTGTCCCGCTTCGACGCCCACGCCGTAGACGTCGCGCAGCCCCGGGATCCCGTAGCCGAGTTCGCCGAACTGCGGGTTCGACGCCAGGGAGAACGGCTCGAGAGCCTTCAGGTCGCCGATGGCCGTCAGGTCGTTGTCCTCGGCGGTCTTCTTCGTCACCACGTAGGCGTCCTTGTCCTCGGCCTCGGCCGAGTCGAGCACCTGCAGGTCGTCCGCGCCCACCGCATCCGGCAGCGCCGCATCGACGTCCTCGGTCGTCCGCTCCTCGTACGCCGTGTCGTAGTAGGCCAGCAGGTTGCCGTTGTACTCCGGGATGAGGTTGATGGACCCGTCCTGCAGTGCGGGGATCGTCTGCTGGCGCGGACCGATGTTGAACTTGGTCGAGACGTCGAAGCCCTCGGCCTCGAGCGCCTGCGCGTAGATCTCGCCGAGGATCTCGCTCTCGGGGAAGGCGAAGGAGCCCACGACGATCGCGTCGCCCTCGGCGGCGTCACCGCCCGAGGACGTCGGGTCGGCGGTCGCGCAGCCGGCGAGCGCGACGGTGGTGCTGACGGCGAGCAGGCAGGCCGTCAGCCAGGTCTTACGGGCTCGAGAGGTCATGCGGGGGTCCTTTCGTCGACGATCGGCGCCACAGCGGCCTCCGACCTGTTTCGCTGCACACTGCGGAGGGGACGGCTCGTCTGCCCCCGAGTACGGGTGAGGCGCTGGAGGAGCGCGAAGACGCCGTCGACGCTCAGCGCGAGAACGGTCACCAGGAGCGCCCCGCCGAGGATCACGGTGTAGTCGTTGAGACCGATGCCCGACGAGATGATCCGCCCGAGGCCGCCGAGTCCGACGTACGACGCGATCGTCACGGTCGCGATGACCTGCAGCGTGGCCGAGCGGATCCCGCCGATGATCACCGGCAGCCCGAGTGGGATCTCGACCTTGCGGAGGATCTGCATCTCGGTCATCCCGATCGCGCGCGCCGCATCGATCGACTCGCGGCTGACGCTCTCGAGGCCGGCGTAGGCACCGGCGAGCAGCGACGGGATCGCCAGCAGCACGAAAGCGACGACGGAGCCGACGAGCACGGCCGGAGTGGTGCTGAGACCGGAGCGCAGCACCATCGTGAGGAAGAACAGGAGCCCGAGCGTCGGGAGAGCGCGCATCGCACCGGTGAAGCCGATCACGAACTGGCGACCGTGCCCGGTGTGCCCGATGTAGAAGCCGAGCGGCAGAGCGATCAGCATCGCGATGACGAGCGAGACGCCCGAGTAGATGAGGTGCTCGACGAGTCGGTCGCCGATGGGCAGCGGGCTCTGCGAGCCCGGCACCCAGTTGGCGGGGTCGAGGATCCAGGCGATGGCGTCGAGGAAGAAGTTCATCGGACACCGGCCCCCGGGGGCGCGAGCACTCGACGGGTGCTGACACTGTCGGTCGCGGGGTCGGGGTCGGTCGGTGCGCCGCTCTTGCCGCGCACGCCGGCGGCGCGGCTCCAGGGCATGAGGACCCGCCCGATCGCCACGAGGATCAGGTCGAAGACGAGAGCGATGAGCAGGCTCATGACGATCCCGACGACGACCTCCTCGAGGATGCCGCGCTGCTTGCCGTTCTGGAAGAGGTAGCCGAGATTCTCCGAGCCGATGATCACGCCCACCGAGACGAGGGCGATGGTCGACACGGAGACCACGCGGAGGCCGGCGATCAGCACGGGCCCGGCGAGAGGGAACTCGACGCGCCAGAACCGGCCGCTGCGCGAGAAGCCGATGGCCTTCGCCGACTCGATGATCGACCGATCGACCGATCCGAAGGCGTCGGTCGCCGAGCGCAGCATGATCGCGACCGCGTAGATCGTCAGCGCCACGACCAGGTTCGTGTCATCGAGGATCCGGGTGCCGAGGATGACCGGCAGGATGACGAAGAGCGGCAGGGACGGGATCGTGTAGAGCAGGCTGCCCGTCGTGATGATGAACGTCCGGGCGACGCGATTGCGGCTGGCCACCCAGCCCAGCGGCACCGCGATCAGGAAGCCGAGGATGATCGGGATGATCGCCAGACGCACGTGATTGATTGTCAGATCGACGATCAATCCGAGGTTGGAGGCGATCCAGTTCATCCGAAGTACCGTTCTTTACGGTCTTGGGACGCCGAATCGCGAAGTCAAGACATTCGACTGAACCACAGAATATCGCTCTCGACAACCCGGGCCGACACGTCGCGTGATCGGCCCGGGCTCTCGGTCAGACCTCTGAGAGCAGACGGAACACCTTGGATGCCGCGTGGATCTCGTCCTGCGTGAGCTCGGCCACGACCGTGCGCAGGCGCGAGGCGTGGTCGCTGCGCAGCTCGGTGAGGGCGGAGCAGGCCGACGGCGTCGCCGTCAGGACCCGCAGCCGGCCGTCACGCTCGTCCGGCCTCGACTCGATCAGGCCCAGCTCCTCCAGCATCCGCACCTGGCGACTGATGACGGACTTGTCCATCTCGAAGCGCTCGGCGAGCTCGTGAGCGCTGGCGGAGCCCGCCCGATCGATGAAGGTCAGCAGCTTGTAGCCGCCCACCTGCAGCTCGGGGTCGATGCGCGCCGCCGACTCCCTCCAGAGCGTCCGAGTCCTCGCGAAGATGAGGTTCAGATGCGTCTGGAGGTCGCCGAGGGCGGTGTCGACGTCGGCGGGCGCCGCCGCTTCGGAGGTGACCATGTCAGCGCCCCGACTCCCGCTCGTCGCGCTCGAGCACGGTCGTCACCGAGCCGGTCGAGGGTGAGGCGGACTCGGTGCCCGAGATGCGGATGGCTCCGGTCGACATGGTGGCGCCGACCTCGGCCTCGGAGACCTCGAGAACGGACTCCTCGGCCTGCTCGCGCAGCTGCTCGGCGGCGTTCTTCGTCGACAGCGGCTTGTTCCTGATGAACGCGATCGCGATGATGGCGATCACTGCGAGCGGAATGGCGATGATGAACGCATCCGCGATGCCGTGGCCGTAGGCTCCCTCGACGATCGTGCGGATCGTGTCGGGCAGCTGCGTGACCTTGGGCACATCGCCAGAGGCGAGGTGCTTCAGCGCGTCGATCTCATCGGGCGTCGTGGGAGTGAATCCCTCGAGCGCGTCGGAGATGTAGTTGCCGACGCTGGTCGAGAGCGAGGCACCCATGACCGTCACGCCGATGGTGCCGGCGATCGTGCGGAAGAAGTTGACGTTCGACGAGGCGGCGCCCAGCTGCTGCGGCGCGGTGTCGTTCTGCACGATGAGCGTGAGGTTCTGCATGACCATGCCGAGACCTGCGCCGAGCACGAACATGTAGGTCGCGACCAGCGGGAACGGGGTGTCGTAGCGCAGGGTCGCCATCAGGCTGACGCCGATCGTGGTCAGCACGGAGCCCGTGAGCATCCATCCCTTCCACTTGCCGAAGCGGCTGACGAGCTGGCCGATGATGATCGACGCACCCATCTGTCCGACGATCATCGGGATCGTCATGAGGCCGGACTCGGTCGGTGTGGCACCGCGGGCGAGCTGGAAGTACTGGGCGAGGAACACCGAGGTCGCGAACATCGAGACGCCGATCGCGATCGACGCGATGACCGACAGCGTGAAGGTGCGGTTGCGGAACAGCGACATCGGCACGATCGGTTCCTTGACGAAGAACTCGACGGTGATGAACGCGGCGATCGCGACACCCGCGGTGACGGCGAGCATGATGCTGGTCGAGGAGTCCCAGTCGAACTGGCTGCCGCCCATCGAGACCCAGATGAGCAGGGTCGAGACGCCGACCGCGAGCAGCACGATGCCGAAGTAGTCGATCGACACCTTGCGGTCGCGCTGGGGCTTGGGCAGGTGCAGGGTGAACTGCAGCAGCACGAGGGCGAGGATGGCGAAGGGCACGCCGACGAAGAAGTTGGAGCGCCAGCCCCAGACGTCGGTGAGGAGTCCGCCGAGCAGCGGGCCGCCGATGGTGCCGAGGGCCATGATTCCACCGACCACGCCCATGTACTTGCCGCGCTCGCGCGGCGAGATGATGAGGGCGACCGCGATCATCACGAGCGACATCAGTCCGCCGACGCCGATGCCCTGGATCACGCGGACCGCGATGAGCATGTTGGTGTCGGTCGAGAAGCCGGCGATCACGGTGCCGACCGTGAAGATGATCAGCGACAGCTGGACGAGGATCTTGCGATCGACGAGGTCGGCGAGCTTGCCCCAGATGGGGGTCGAGACGGCGGTCGCGAGGAGGCTGGCGGTGATGACCCAGGTGTACTGCGACTGGGTGCCGCCGAGGTCGGCGATGATGACCGGCATGGAGGTCGACACCACGGTGCCCGAGAGCACGGCGACGAACATGCCGACGACGAGGCCCGAGATCGCGGTGAAGACCTCGCGAGGCGAGCGCACCGCGTCGCCTGAGGAGGTGGGTGAGATGTGTGTCACAGTGGAGAGCTCCTGTGTAGAAAGTTGATAAGAGTCAACTATACGCCTATTGGTTGCGAAAGTGCAACTGTAGACCGGAGGCAACCATCTGTCGATGGAGTGGGACGCTAGCCGCGGCTCTCGTCCTTGGTCGGCTCGACGACGCGCTGGTCCAGGGACCACGACGCGAGCAGCGCGAGACGCTCGGCCGAGGGCGAGCCCGGCTCGGCCGAGTAGATCAGCAGCACGTTGCCCGGCTCGGCGGTGATCGCGAGCTCCTCGTACGCCAGGGTCAGCTCGCCGACGAGCGGATGCCGGAATCGCTTCGTGCCGGCGCCGTGGATGCGCACATCGTGCGCCGCCCACAGCCGGCGGAACGTCTCGCTGCGCGTCGACAGCTCGCCGACGAGATCCTGCAGACCCTTGTCGTGCGGATCCCGCCCGGCTTCGGCTCGCATGATCGCGACGCACATCTCGGCGAAGAGATCCCAGTCGGGATAGAAGTCGTGCGCTGCCGGGTCGAGGAACTGGAAGCGCGCGAGATTCGGGGTGCGGCCGCCGTCGCCGATCACCGGCGAATAGAAGGCTCGGGCGAGATCGTTCGTGGCGACCAGGTTCTGGTGGGGGTCGCGGACGAACGCGATCGCATCGGTGATCGACGACAGCGCCCACTGCAGGCTGGTTCGTGCAGCCCCGGGCTTCGCCGACCGGCGACGCGAGCGGCCGCTCGACGGGATGCCGTCGGCGGCGCGGGCGAGATCGAGCAGATGCGCGCGCTCGGCGTCGTCGAGTCGAAGGGCTGACGCGAGCGCGTCGAGCACCGCGGCGGACGCGCCGGCGATCGCGCCGCGCTCGAGCTTCGCGTAGTACTCGACGCTGACTCCGGCGAGCGCTGCGGCCTCACTGCGCCGCAGGCCGGCGACACGTCGGTTCCCTCCGGCCGGGATGCCGACCGACTCGGGCGCGACGCGCGCGCGGCGGGTCATCAGGAACTCGCGGACCTCGGATCTGTTGTCCATGCTCAGGACGCTACCCCCGACCGTGCTTCGGAGGGAGGTTCTCGCAGTACACCCCTCGACAGGGACTCCCTCGGAGCACCCGACAGGCGCAGAGTGGACAGCATGACATCCGCAGCCCGCCCCTCCGTCGACCGGGTGCTCCCCGCCCTGCTGCTTCTGCTGACCGTCTTCGGGCCGATCTCGATGGACCTCTACCTGCCCGCTCTTCCGGCTCTCACGGCAGCGCTGGGCGCCGCCACGTCGGTCGCGCAGCTCACCGTGACCGCCTGCCTCATCGGTCTGGCGGCCGGTCAGCTCATCGCCGGGCCGGTGTCGGATCGATACGGCCGCCGCGGCGTCCTGCTCATCGGCATCGTGGCGTACATCGTCACGTCGATGCTGTGCGCGATCAGTCCGACGGTCGAGCTGCTGATCGCCGCCCGATTCGTGCAGGGACTCGCCGGCGGCGTCGGCATCGTGATCGCACAGGCGGCCGGGCGTGACGTCTTCTCCGGCGGGACGCTGATCCGCTTCTACGCGCGGCTCACGGTCGTCGGCGGCTTCGCGGCGATCGTCGGCCCGCTGCTCGGGGGCCTCCTCAACACGATCATCGACTGGCGGGGGCTCTTCGTCTTCCTCGCCGTCCTCGGCGCCGCCATCCTGATCATCGCGCTCGCGCGGTTCGGGGAGACCCTGCCGATCGAGGCACGGACGACCGGCGGTCTGACCCGCACCCTGAGCGACTATCGGACGCTCCTGCGAGACCGCGTCTTCGTCGGCGCCGTCCTGAATCAGGGGCTGATGTACGCCGCGCTCTTCGCCTACCTGTCCGGCGCGACGTTCGTGCTGCAGGACATCTACGGCCTGTCGCCCCTCGGTTACGCCCTCGCGTTCGGCGCGAACTCCGCGGGATTCATGGTCTTCGGCCACCTGGCCGGCCGATTCTCCGAACGAGGGCACGTGCACGCCGTCCTCGCCGCCGGTGTCGTGGTCGCGACCGCCGGTGCTCTCGGCCTGCTCGCCGCCGGACTCACGACGATGCCGCTGTGGGTCGTGCTCGCGTCGCTGTTCGCCCTCGCCGCGGGCGTCTCCATCTCGTCTCCCCCGGCCACCACCCTCGCTCTGGTCGGATACCCGCAGATCGCCGGCACCGCCTCGTCGCTTCTCGGGATGGTGCGGTTCGGCTTCGGGGGTATCGCCGCCCCGCTCGTCGGCGTCGCCGGTGCCCTGAGCATCCTGCCGCTCGGCGTGGTCACCGTCTCCGCGACCGTGCTCGCGGCCGTCACCCTGGTGCTGATCGGCACCGCACGCGGGCGCACGCCACGGCACTCGCCGCACACGACCTCATCCGCCGCCCTCACCCACTGAAGGAGAACATCATGAGCACGGACACCGTCAGCACCCGCACCATGCGCGCCGTCGTCATGCACGCCCCCGGAGACGTCCGCGTCGAGGAGGTCCCCCGCGCTTCCGTCGTCGAGCCGACGGATGCGGTCATCCGCGTCACCGCCGCCTGCATCTGCGGCTCGGACCTCTGGCCCTACCGCGGCATCGAGCCGGTGGACCACCCCACACCGATGGGTCACGAGTACATCGGCGTCGTCGAGGAGGTCGGCGACGAGGTCCGTGACATCGCGGTCGGCGACTTCGTCGTGGGATCGTTCGTCGCGTCCGACAACACGTGCGAGATCTGCCAGGCGGGATTCCAGTCGCGCTGCATCCACCAGGTCATGATGGGCGGCGTCGGCACCCAGTCCGACTACGCCCGCATCCCTCTCGCCGACGGCACTCTCGTCGCCGTCGAGGGCGATCCGACCCCCGCGCAGACGCGCAGCCTGCTCGCGGCATCCGACGTCCTGGGCACCGGATGGTTCGCCGCCGTGGCCGCCGAGGCGGGGCCGGGCAAGACCGTCGCCGTGGTCGGCGACGGAGCCGTCGGCCTGCTCGCGATCCTCGCGGCCAGGCAGCTCGGAGCCGAGCGGGTCATCGCGATGTCCCGCCACGCCGACCGTCAGGCTCTGGCGACGAAGTTCGGGGCCACCGACATCGTCGAGGAGCGCGGCGACGCAGGCGTCGCGAAGATCAAGGAGCTCACCGGAGGGTACGGCGCCCACTCCACCGTCGAGGCGGTCGGCACCCAGGAGTCGATGATGCAGGCGATCCACGCCACGCGTCCGGGTGGACACGTGGGGTACGTCGGCGTGAGCCACGGCGTCGAGCTCGACGGCCTGGACCTGTTCTTCTCGACCGTCAGCCTTCTGGGCGGGCCGGCGCCGGTGCGCCGCTTCCTGCCCCAGCTGATCGACCTCATCATGACCGATCAGATCGATCCGGGGGCCGTCTTCGATCTGACGCTGCCGATCGAGCAGGCGGCCGAGGGCTACAGGGCCATGGACGAGCGCCGCGCCACCAAGGTGCTGCTCACCACCGACTGATCAGAACCCCCGACGACGGCGGGCGCCTTTCTCGTGCCCTCCGCCGTCGGCGAAGGAACCTCGCGGTCAGCGTGCCGCCGCGGCCGAGCCGTCGAGGTCGAGGTCCACATCGACGTACCAGTCGCTGTGGCCGCCGTGCTCTCCCGAGTCCGGAGAATCGGGATAGAGGCGGTGCGCCTGCAGCTTCGCCGCGTGCTCGCTGAAGTCGGGCTCGTCGTCATCGAACTCGTGCGGCCCGACCAGCAGGTCGTTGCCCACGCCGATCACGAGGTCGGCGCAGTCCTCGCGCCCGCCGACGAGGATGGGGATCTCGACGGCGTCGGCCTCCCCCTCTTTGGCGACGGCTGCGGCGAGAGTCACGAGAGAGTCCGCCACGTCATCCGTGGTCACCAGCTGCTGGCCTGCGTACGAGACGATCTTCATGGATCCATCCTGGCCGACTCGGCCGATCCGCGGTGCAGGGTTGCGCGGCGGATCACGGTTCGATATGCGGGCGAAGCCCGACGGGCGGGATCAGCTCACATCCGGGCGTAGCGGGCGCGGGCGAAGCAGAACAGGCCGTACAGAGCGAGGCCGGCACCGACCACCCACAGGATGACGGCGCCGAACGGGAGTCCGGCCAGAGCGCGCAGCGCCGAGTCCAGGCCGCCGGCGGTCTCGGGGTCATGCGTGAGCGCCGCGATGACGAACAGCACACCCGCGACCCCGACCGCGATGCCCTTGGCGACATAGCCGGCCGTTCCGAAGGCGGCGATGCCGGATCGCGCTTTTCCGGACGGCACGGACAGATGCTCCATGAACGCGCGAGTGATGCCCCGGACGACGAAGGCGACGCCGACGGCCGCCACTCCGAGCCCGACGAGCACGAGGAGCACGACGCCGGCCGGCACCGCGAGCAGCTTCGCGCTGAACGACTGGGAGGATTCGGACGACTGCGACTGGCCCCCGAGCGCATAGACCAGAGCCGTCGCGCCGATCGCGAGATAGGCGACAGCCGTGCCGAGGAACTTCGCCCGGTGCGCCCACTTCTTCTTCGCGTCGGGATCGCGCTCGACGACCGCCTCGGCGATCTGCCAGATCGCGAGAGCGAGCAGGCCGAGCACGATCAGCCACAGCAGGAACACGCCGGCGGGAGACTCCTGGATCTGCTGCATGGCACCGCCCTGATCGGCGTTCTCGCCGCCGCCGCCGGTCGCGATCGAGATCGCGATGCCCCCGATGAGGATGTGCAGGATGCCGAGCACGACGTAGCCGACGCGCGCGAGGACGCGGAAGGCGGTCGAGTCCTGGGCGGCTCTCGCGGTGGAGGCGGCCGAGTCGCGAGTGTTCATGGATTCACGGTGCTTTCGATCGGTTCTTCGGAGGTGTCGGGAGTGGGTGTCGCAGACGCGAGGCGCCGCGCACGGATCGCCTCCATGCACGCCCAGACGAATGTCGCGACGGCGACGCCCTCGAGCATTCCCGCGACGACGTCGCTCAGCCAGTGGGCATGCAGGTAGGTGCGGCTCCACATCATGAGGAGCACCCACACGACGCCCACGACCCAGACCCATCGACGACGGAGCACCAGTGCGAGGACGACCACGACGGTCGTGGCGACAGCCGTGTGCCCGGATGGAAAGGACGTCGCGACGCTCTCGGCGAGCGAGTCCGCCGGTCGCGTGCGCCCGATCACTGCCGCCATGGTCGCGCCGATCGCCACGACGGCGACCATCGCGATCGCCAGCGTCGCGGCATCCCACCGCCGACCGCGCCAGATGAGCGCAGCGATCAGCAGCGCTCCGACGACGATCATGCCGATGGTGCCGCCGACCACCGCCGGGACCCAGGCGACGACGACCCAGATGTCGCTGGTCAGCGCGACCATGAGGTCGTGCCACCAGACGTCGATCGCGAGCGGCTCGTGACCGCCGAGGGCGACCACCGCCCGCAGCACGACGAAGGCGAGGGTCGCCGCGACACCGACGACGATCGCGCCGGTGCCGCGCTGCACCTCGGTCACGCCGACATCAGGCGAGGGGCTCGTTGTCGCGCATGCTGCGACGGGTCACGCGGTCGCCGGTCGCCGGGTCGACGGCGGTGCGGTCGACGGTCTCGGTGCGACGGCTGCGCATCGTGAGGATGAGGCTGATCAGGAAGACGACGACTCCTGCGCCCATGAGGATGTAGCCGATCAGATCGAGATCGACGTAGCCGCCGGTGTCGATGTTGAGTGCGAAGACCAGGATCGCTCCGATGACGAAGAGCGCGATGCCGCTGCCGATGCCCATATGTCCATTCCTCTCCGAGACCGCGTCCGCGGTCTCGCGACGACCAGAATATGGTCAACACCGATTGAGTCAATACCCGTGGACACGTCCATCATCCCGTGATATGGATGGGAACGATGACTGATCTCGAACGCCGCGTGGCGATCTTCGCCGCACTCGCCGATCAGACGCGCCTGCGCATCGTCGACCTGCTCACCCTCGGCGACCTCTCGTCGTCGGAGATCGGCACGACGCTCGACCTGAGATCGAACCTGATCGCCCACCATCTCGGCGTCCTCGAGTCCGCGCGCATCATCACGCGCACGCGCTCGGAGTTTGACAGGCGGCGCAGCTACATCGGGCTCCGCCCCGAGGTGTTCGACACGCTCGCACCGCCGAGCGTCGCTCCCCCGCGCCGGGTGCTGTTCGTGTGCACCGCGAACTCGGCACGATCGCAGCTCGCCGAGGTCATCTGGCGCGACATGAGCGCGATCGACGTGGCCTCCGCCGGCACCCAGCCCGCCTCCGCGGTGAACCCCCAGGCGCTGGCGACAGCCGAACGCCACGGGCTGATCATCGACCCGGCCCGGCCACCCCGCCACGTCGACGAGGTGCGCACCGACGACGACCTGGTGATCACGGTGTGCGACGACGCGCACGAGCGGATGCTCACGGGCGACGACCTGCACTGGTCGGTGCGGGATCCTGCCAGGGTCGGCACGGCCGCCGCCTTCGAGAGCGCCTTCGACACGCTCTGCCAGAGGATCCGCGCGCTGTCGTCGCGGCTGATCGCGGCCTGACAGCCCCGGCCCGGATGTCCCCGGCCCGTGCGACGATCTGCACGTCGACGGGAGAACACGATGCGGGGCGAAGCCACCGTGCTGCACGCCGATCTCGACGCGTTCTACGCCTCGGTCGAGCAGCGCGATGCGCCTGCTCTGCGCGGCCGGCCCGTCATCGTCGGCGGCGGCGTGGTGCTGGCGGCGAGCTATGAGGCCAAGGCCCGAGGGGTGCGCACCGCGATGGGCGGCCGCCAGGCGCTCGAGCTCTGCCCGGATGCCGTGGTCGTCCCGCCGCGCATGGAGGCGTACTCGGCGGCGAGCAAGGACGTGTTCGCGATCTTCCGCGACACGACCCCGCTCGTGGAGGGCCTCTCGATCGACGAGGCCTTTCTCGAGGTCGGCGGGCTGAGGCGCATCGTCGGCACCCCCGAAGAAGTCGCAGTGCGGCTGCGGAATCGGGTGCGCGCGGAAGTCGGCCTGGCCATCTCGGTGGGCGTGGCGCGCACCAAGTTCCTCGCCAAGGTCGCCAGCGCGGTCAGCAAACCCGATGGGCTGCTCGTGGTCGAACCCGACCGGGAAGAGCAGTTCCTGCTGCCGCTGCCGGTCGAGCGCCTGTGGGGCGTCGGGGCGGTGACGGCCGAGAAGCTGCACCGCTACGGGGTGCACACGGTCGGTCAGCTGGCGGAGCTCGAAGCGGCGACGGCCGAGCGGGTGCTGGGCAAGGCTGCGGGCTCGCACCTGCACGCCCTCGCCCGCCTGCGCGACCCGCGCCCGGTCGACACGACCCGGCGCCGCGGCTCGATCGGCTCGCAGCGCGCCCTCGGCTCGCGCGCCCGCACAGCGGACGAGCTCGACCTCTTCCTCACGCAGATCATCGACCGGCTCGCCCGCCGGCTCCGCGACGGCGAGCGCGTCTGCCGCACGGTCGTGCTGCGCCTTCGTTACGGGGACTTCGCCAAGGCGACCCGATCACGCTCTCTCCGAGTGCCGACCGATCGCACCGCGATCCTGCTCGACGTCGCGCGGACGCTGCTCGCCGCGGCCTGGCCCGAGATCGAGGCGCGGGGCATCACCCTCATCGGGATCTCGCTGTCGCAGCTCGACCGCGCCGAGAACGCGCCACCCGAACTGCCGATCGACTGGGGCGACGACGAACGACTCGACACGGTGCTCGACACCCTGCGCGGTCGCTTCGGCGCGGCATCCGTCTCGCGCGCCGCTCAGCTGGGGCGCGACCCGGGGTGGTCGAGTCCGATCCTCCCCGAGCACGAGTGAGCGCTCGACGTCAGAGCTGGTCGAGCACCAATTCGCCGCGCGAGTTCAGCTGATCCATCATGTGGGCGACCCGTTTGGGGTCGATCGCGGGCATCGTCGGATCATCGAACTCGAGCACCAACGGGATGCTGGGGTGCACCCAGATGGTCATGCGGCCGGACGATGCCTCGGGCTTCGAGAGCCAGGTCATCATGAAGCTCTCATTGCGGCGCAGCTTCGTGCCGATCACGATCTTCACGTGCGCCAGAGTGGCGTCCTCGATCTCGATCGCGGGCCGCGAGCTGTTGTACTCCAATTTCCCCATGATGAGAACTGTACGCTCAGCGGAACCGATCGGGACCGCCCCACCCTCCGACCCATGCCTCCACGTGCGGGTTGGAGCGCAGCAGATGCACGCCTTCCGCACGGACGGTCAGGGTCTCGAATCCCTCTGCCGTGCCCCATCGCGCGGCTCGCCGCAGCGCTCGGCGCGAGTGCAGCACACCGGCGGACGAGCCGGCGGAGTCGACGAGATCGACGGTGCCGACGTCACCCGCACCGAGGCCCGCGACGAGCTCGGCGATCCCTGCCGACTCGAGGACCACGACCGGGCGGTCGAGTTCCCAGAGCACCCTGGCCTCAGGCTCGTCGCCGTCGATCACGATGCGCGGGTCGTCGATGTCGAGTCCGGACGTCGCATCGAGCATCACGCGCGACCGCGGGAACGCGGTGAGGATCGAGTCCACCGCGATGAACAGCGCCTCCCGGGTGTGCGTGCCGCGCAGCCGGACGACGAGATCCGGGACCGCCGACAGCAGTCCCCGCGGAGCCGAGCCGTCGACCGGAATCGACGAGACGAGTGTCATGGTCTGGGCGTTCGCGCGCTCGAGCCCGGAATCCGTGCGCTCGGCCCACTCGGGCCCGTCGTGCCAGGCCACGGCCGTCGGCACGTGCGCCAGCACGGCGCCGGCCTGCCACATCCGATGCGCCCACTCCCAGTCCTCCCCGCCGTAGGTCGAGAACGACTCGTCGAAGCCGCCGGTCTCCTCGAACAGGCGACGCGAGCAGGCGATCACCGCGCCGATGACGAACCGGTACGAGCGGTCGTCGGCGTCGAGCAGGTCACGGCTGCGTACGTACTCCTCGGCGAGCCAGGCCGGCTCCGGGAGCTCCCGGCCGATCACCGCCCCGGTCACGGGAGTCTCCGCATCGATGCCCGAGAAGTCGGCGTGGCGACGCCGTCCGACCGTGACCGCCTCGGGAAGCAGCGCCGGAAGACGGGTGAGAGCCCGCACATACCCGGGTTCCGGGGCGGTGTCGGCATCCAGGAAGCAGAGCACGTCCCCGGTGCTCGCTCGTGCGCCGAGATTGCGTGCAGCGGCGAGGCGGAAGCCCCGGTCGTCCTGCCGCACGAGGGTGACCCCCGGCGGCACGAGGACATTCCCGGCGGAGCCGTCGTCGGCGACGACGATCTCGAGGAGTTCGCGCGGATAGTCCTGCGTCGACAGCGCCGACAGCGTGCGGGCGAGCTCCCCGGGCTGCTCGTAGTGGGCGACGATCACCGACACTTTCGGCAGCGTCTGCGGCTGGACCCCGTCGAGCGAGTCCCACCTGTTGCCGACGACCCACGGGCGCCGTGTCACCACGCCAGCCCGCCCCACCAGCGCACGTAGGCCTCCGCCGCGTCCGGCCACGACATCGGCAGCCGAGTGAGTCCGTGCCAGGTCGTCTCGGGTCGTTCGAACGCCGCCCGCACCGCGGTGGCGAGCTCTGATCCGTCGACGGTCTGCACGGTTCCCGGACGCAGCGCCGCCATCTCGTCCATGTAGCGATTGCGCACGGCGACGGGACGGCGCCCCCAGCCGATCCACGATGCGAGGGACCCCGACGCCGACACATGGCGGTGGGCGATCACCGGCACCGACACCGCGCGTCCCCGCCGGGCGATCTCCTCGTCGTCGAGCCAGCCCGTCACGTCGACCTCGACACCGAGGGCGCCCGCGCGACGGACGAACTCCTCGAGCTCCGCGGCGTGGCCGTCGGACGCCCGGCCGAGAACCGTCATCCTCGTGATGCCCGCGGACGCGGCTGCGCGGGCCGCCTCGTCGTGTCCTTTGCCCGGGTAGAAGTAGCCGAGCACTCCGATCGACTCGTCAGCCGGCGTCCGCGGCACCTCGGGCCGCAGCTCGACGGGCAGCGGGATGCTCACCGCCGGGCCCGTCCACACCCGCTCTTCGCGCAGCAGCGCACGCTCATGGTCGCTGTTCACCGCCACTCCACGCGCCGCCGCCGCAACCGCCGCGTACGCGGCCCGCCGCCGGGGCAGGTTGCGCTCGCCGTCCGACGCCTGCGGCACGTCGTGCAGGGTGACGCTGATCGCGCGCCCGGCGGCGAGGTCTCCGAACGTCTGCGCCGCCTCCTCGGGAGAGCGACCCCAGAGTCGGTCGGTGAAGTGCACGTGCAACGGGGCGCGTTCGTCGTCCGCATCCAGGTCGGGCGGTTCCACGGTGCGGATCGACGGATCCGCGACGCGGACCGCATCGGCCATCTGCCGTCCGTACATGGCGACGCCGTGCGTTCCAGGGTGGACGAGCAGCAGCGGGGTGACGCTCATCGTGCTCGCCAGACGTCGAGAAGGGGCGCGAGACGGGTCACGGCGGCGTCGACGAACTCCGGGTGCGTGGCGTACCACTCGCGGTGAGCGGCACGCACCTCGGCGTCGTCGACCGCCACGCCGTCGACGATCCAGTGCGCGCGCGGCTCGTCCGCCAGCCCCCACGCGTCGACGACCTCCGGCTCCAACGGCGCGCGCACCGAGTTCAGCAGCGGGCGCCCGGGGTCGGTCGGGCCGCCCGTATGGCCGAGCATCTCGAGCATCCGGGCACCCAACGGCATCCACACCGCATCGCCCGGATGATTGACCGTGCGCATGTGATCGGCCGTGACGGAGTCGAAGAGGTCGGAGACCGCCACGTCGGCGGTCTGCTCGCGCAGGCGCAGCGTGTCGATCGACGTCTGTCCCACGGCCCGCACCTCAGCGGGCGCGAGCGCGGCGACGACGGGGATGCCCGCGGCGACGGCGAGAGTGCGCACGTCGTGGTACGCCACGACGGGCGGATCTCCCTCGACGCCAGGAACCCGGAAGGCGGATTGAAACGGATGCAGTCCGGCGAAGCGCACCGGGGGCACGGTCATGACCCGGGCATCGGTCACTGCGGCGATCTGGCGTGTCCCCAGCGGCAGATCGCGATAGTCGTCGCGGATCGGCTGGCTCACCACGACGTCGGCGAGGCCGGCGATCTCGTGCAGGCGCGCGGCGTCGGCGGCGGTCATCTCGTGCACGGCGGGGACGCGCACGAATCGGTGCTCCGGCGCATCCATCACCACGCGCAGCGACTCGGCCTGGCAGTTGCCGAGGACGACGCCGAATCGTTCGGGAAGCGGGGTGAGCCCGTAGAACTCCGAGTAGTGCTTCTGACGCGCTAGCACCACGGAGCCGGTCGGCGCAACGCCCGTGCGCGGTTCGGGATCGTGGCTCATGATTCGAACGTACCCCCTTCGATCGCATCAGTCGTGCGCCCCCTTTGCTGTGCGGTCACCCCCGTCATCGCGACCCCGCACGTCGATGCTCTGCCCGCCCACGGAGAACCACATCGTCACCGAACCCGCCCTCATCCGCGTCGCCTCGATCCCGGCCACCCATCCCTACGTGCGCGCCATCGCCGACACGGAGCGAGTGAAGGTCCTCCCCGATCCGCCCGTTCCCGGCGCAGCTGCGGGCGTCTGGTGGCCTCCGGTGGCTCTCACCCCGCAGTGGCTGGTGTCGCACGCAGATGAGTTCGATGTGCTGCACGTGCACTTCGGCCTCGAATCCTTCTCGCCCGACGAGCTGCGCGAGGCGCTCGAGACCGCGCACCGGCTCGGCCGCCCGGTCGTGTACACCGTGCACGACCTCGAGAACCCGCAGCTGGTCGACCAGGCGCCGTATCGAGAGCTGCTCGATGTGATCATCCCGTCGGCCGATCACCTGGTCACGCTCACCGCGACGGCGGCGGACGAGATCGAACGACGGTGGCACCGCAGCAGCGAGGTGTTGGCGCACCCCACCCTGCTCGACGATGCGCCTGTGATCGGGCGCTCGGATGACGCGACCGTGCGGGTCGGCATCCACCTGCGCGACCTGCGTCCCAACATCGACGCGGAGCGTGCGGTCCGCACGGCTGTCGACGCGGCCGGGCAGCTCGCCGAGGCGGGTCGCGCCGTCGACTTCGAGATCCTGCTGAACGAGCGCACGCGGGATGACGAGGCGGCAGCCCGCGTGGTCGCCGCCGCGGCCGACCACCCGTCCGTGCACGTGCGGCGCACCCCGCGGCTGAGCGACGCGGACATCGCCGCGTGGATCGGCGGCCTCGACCTCTTCGTCCTGCCGTACCTGCACGGAACCCACTCGGGATGGGTCGAGCTCTGCCACGACCTGGGGGTCCCCGTGGCCGGGACCGAGGTGGGGCACATCGGCTCGCAGCATCCCGACGACTTCTTCATCATCGGGCTCGACGACGCGCGGACGCTGGCCGAGGCCGTGTCGCGCGCGTCGGACGCGCCGCCCCGGCCGCCGATGGACACGCGCAGGTCCGAGAGGCTGGCCGAGCGGCAGGCGGTGCGCACCGCCCATGCGCGGCTGTATGCCGAGGCATGTGCGCGCGTCACCGAGGGGGTCCGCGCATGATCGGTCGCGAGCAGCTGCGGGTGCTGGTCGTGGCGCCCGAACGTCATCCTCTTCGCCAACCGCACGCGGGCGGGCTGGAGGCCGTGGTCTGGAACCGCGTGCGCTGGCTGCGCAGCCGCGGCCACCATGTGGAGCTGTGCGCGGCGGAGGGATCGGACTTCCTCGACGCCGACACCGACCTGCACCTGCCGAGTCCGCGGTGGCACCGGGCGCGGGATGCGTCCGACACCGACTTCCCCGAGGGGCACCGCCGTCTCATGACCGACGCCTTCGCGCGGGTACGCGATCGGCTCGACGCGCCGGAGACTCGCGTCGATGTCGTCGACAATCACAGCCTCCACGGCGATCCGATCCTGTGGAGCCGCGAGATCGGGGTTCCGGTCGTCACCACGCTGCATACCCCTCCCCTCGCCGACATGGTGATCGCGTCGAATGCTCTCGACGGCACGTCGCCGCACAGGTTCCTCGCGGTCAGCCAGTACACGGCGCGCGCGTGGTCGGCCGAGGGCGTCGAGGCGTTCGTCTTCACCAACGGCGTCGACACCGCACAGTGGAGTCTGGGATCGGGCGGAGGGGACTGGGTGTGGTTCGGCCGGATCGTGCCCGAGAAGGCACCCCATCTCGCCATCGATGCCGCTCGACGCGCCGGCGCACGCCTGAAGCTCGCGGGCCGCGTCGGCGACGCCGCCTATTTCGACCGCGAGGTGCGCCCACGTCTCGGCCGGGGCATCGACTACGTCGGCGCGCTGCGACAGCCCGAGCTCGCCGCGCTCGTCGGGGCCTCATCGGTCGCCCTCGTGACACCGGTGTGGTCGGAGCCCTTCGGGCTGGTGATGGCCGAGGCGCTCATGACCGGCACGCCCGTCGCCGCGTTCGACTCGGGAGGCACCAGTGAGGTGCTCGCCGGAATCCCCGGCACCGCCGTGGTGCCGTCCGCCGACACCGAGGCGCTCGCGCGTGCCGCGACGAGCCTGGTCGCGCAGTCGCGCAGCGGACTGCGCCGACGGGATGTGCGCGACGCCGCCTCCGCGCGGCATTCGCTCGACCATCGGCATCGCGAGATCGAACGGGTCCTCACCGTCGCCGCTCAGAGCGCGATGCCCGCCCACGAGTTCGTGGAGGCGGTCGGAGCATGATCGCGTGGTACGTGCACCATCACGGGTGGGGCCACCTGACGCGGATGCAAGCGATCCGCCCGCACCTCGCCGACGAGGTCACGGTGTTCTCGAGCCTGCCTGAGCCCGAGTCCCTGGCACCGCGGACGACATGGGTTCAGCTGCCCTCCGACTCCGACCCGGTCGTCGGGGCCGACGGAGTGCGCCGAGAGGCGCACGAACTCGGCGATGTCACCGCGAACGGCAGCCTGCACTGGGCACCCCTCGGGCATCCCGGGCATCAGGCTCGCCTCTCGGTGATCGCCGACTGGGTGGCCGTCCACCCGACCGCGGCCTTCGTCGTCGACGTCAGCGTCGAGATCACGATGCTCGCCCGCCTGATGGGCGTGCCGACGATCGTCTTCGCTCAACCGGGCGAGCGCACCGACGCCCCGCACCGGCTCGGATACGACCTCGCCGACCTCATCCTGACGCCGTGGCCGCAGGGAACCATCGAGGCGACGGCGCTCGTCGGCCGCGAGCGCGTGCGAGCGGTCGGCGGCGTGTCTCGCTATGACGGCCGAGCCCGCGTCGACACCGGCGATGAGCACCCCCGTCGCGTGCTGTTCCTCGGCCGCGCTCTCGACCGTGACGGGCTCTCCGAGACCGTCGAGCTGCTCAGAGCGGACGGGTGGGACGTCGAGAGCGCCGGCGCGAACGACGACGATCGGGTCGACGACGTCTGGCCCCTGCTGTGCCGCGCCACGGTCGTGGTGAGCGCGGCGGGCCAGAACAGCATCGCCGACCTCGCCGCCGCCGATGCCCGCGCCGTCGTGATCGCCCAGGAGAGGCCCTTCGGCGAGCAGGAGGACATGGCCCGCGTGCTCGCCGCACAGGGCTTCGCCCAGAGTCTTCCGGTCGATGCGGAGCCCTCCCAGGTCGTGGACGGCATCCGCCGAGCTGCTGAGACCGCTCCCCGCTGGCACGCGTGGCAGGTGCACGGGGCTGCCGCCCGCGCCGCGAGCGCGATCGAGGAGGTGGCGTGATGAGCGTCCGCGTCGCCGTCATCACGCCGGCTTCGGTCAACCGTCTCGACCATCTGCAGCGTCAGCGGCGGTTCCTCGACGAGGTGAGCACGCCCGGTGTCGAGATCGTCCGCATCGAGGCGTGGCTGGATGCGGAGGCCCCGCCCGTGCAGCCCCCGGCCCTGTTCGTGCATGTGCCGCCGGGCGACCACGGCATGCGCGTCGGCGCGGCGCGGAACGCGGCGGCCTCGCTCGCGCTCGCTCGGGACGTCGACCTGCTGGTGTTCCTCGATGTCGACTGCCTGCCGGGACCGGGACTCGTCGAGCGATATATCGGTGCCGCGCGAACGCACCCGCAGGACCTCCTCTGCGGCCCGGTGACCTATCTCCACAGTGTGCAGCGCCCGTCGACACCGCACGATCTCGGCATCCTGACCCGTCCGCACCCCGCTCGCCCACTGCCCGCGGGCGACGCCGTCGTCGCGGCGACCGATGACGAGTTCGACCTGTTCTGGTCGCTCTCGTTCGCGGTGACCCCCGAGACCTGGACGCGTCTCGGGGGATTCGACGAGGTGTACGAGGGCTACGGCGCCGAAGACACCGACCTGGGTCGACGCGCACGGGCGCGTGGCATCGGTCTGCGCTGGGTCGGCGGCGCGCATGCCTACCACCAGTGGCATCCGGCCGGCTCTCCGCCCTGGCGCCACCTCGACGACATCCTGCGCAACGGCGCTCTGTTCGCCGAGCGATGGGGCGAGTGGCCGATGCGCGGCTGGATAGACAGCTTCATCGAGGGCGGTGCCGTGGAACCTCACGGCGACGGCTTCCGCCGCGTCGATCGCGCGAGCGCATCCCGTCGCTGAACCGCTCGACGGGAGGTTCGGATGCCGGGGAATCCGCACTACGCTCGGCAGCATGACGGCGTCTTCCCCCGATGAGCACCCGCTGCTTCGCGCGCACCGCACCCTGCGTCCGGGATTCGGCACCGAAGCGGCGGTCTACGGAACGATCCTCGTGAGCGGACTGATCGCCGTCTCGTCCGCACACGGAGAGACGTCTGCCGCGGTGCTCCTGTCGGTCGGAGTGACCGTCATCGTCTTCTGGGCGGCGCATGTCTACGCGGGTGCCGTCGCCCGGCTCGGCCGAGACGATCCCGAGCAGATGGGCGTGCGCACGGCCATCGGCCGCTCGGTGCGCCATTCACTCGGGATGCTGAGCTCGGCCGGGATCCCCGCGCTCATCCTCGTCGCCGGCACGACGCGGGTCATTCCCGACGATGCCGCGAACGACGTCGCCCTGTGGTCAGGAACCGTCATCCTGGCCTTCCTCGGCTACGTGGCCTTCCTCCGTCGGGGCAGCTCCATCCCCGTCCGCATCCTCGGGGCGCTGAGCACAGCGCTGTTCGGGGTGGCCTTCGTCGTGCTGAAGGCGTTCGTGCACTGACGTCCGGTCAGGCCGGCAGGATCACTCTGATCTGCGCGGCGACCTCGTCGACGATCTGCTCGACCGAGTGAGCGATGTTGATCGTGGCGGACATGGTCAGGAACATGACGGCCGAGACGATGCGGGCGAGCGCCGCGGCCTCGTCGGCCGAGACCCGCGTATCACGGGCGATGACGTCGGCGACCAGCTGCTCGGTCTGCCCGGTGAGGGCGAGCGCCTCACCGTGATGCGGTTCTTCGGGGTCGCCGAACACGATCTCACGCAGGTAGGTGCGGCCGTTGTCGATCTGGGTGCGGTTGCATTCGATGACCGGCCGGATCACCGCCAGCACACCCTCGAGAACACCGTCCGCGTCGGCGGCGGCGGCGCGTCCGCGCTCGAGCGCCTCGGCGTACATCGAGTTCTGCACGAGCAGCAGCAGCTCGCCCTTGGTCTTGGCGTAGAGGAAGAGCGTTCCCGTGCCGATGTCGGCGCGATCGGCGATCTCCTGCGTCGTGACGTCGTCCACCCCTCGTTCGGCGAAGAGCTCGCCGGCAGCGGTCGTGATGCGCTCGAGCTTGTCGAGCTTGTTGCGCTCACGTCGACCGAGAGGGCGGGAGTCGACAGTCATGACGTCCTTCGGAATAAATAATGATCACGCTCAGTTCTGATCATAGTCACCAGGGTGTGGGCTCGGTTCGCCCATTCTCCCACGAGCGCCTCATCGATCCACGGTGAAGCCGTGACGGCATCCGTTCGATCCCTCCCACAGAAAGCCCACCCTCATGCCTTCTCTCTCTGGAGCAGTAGTCCTCGTCACGGGCGCGAACGGAGGGATCGGCACGCACTTCGTCCGCGAGGCCCTCGCGCGCGGCGCCTCGAAGGTCTACGCCTCCGCACGCACGCCCCGCGAGTGGGACGACGAGCGCATCGTGCCGCTCGCCCTCGACGTCACCGATCCGGCATCGATCGCCGCAGCCGTCGCTGCCGCGCCCGACGTCACGGTGCTCATCAACAACGCCGGCGCCTCGCCCTCGAGCCCCGGCATCCTCTCGCACAGCGACGAGGAGATCCGCGCGAACGTCGAGACCAACTTCCTCGGCCCGCTGTTCCTCGCTCGCGCCTTCGCGCCGATCCTCTCGGCCCAGCCGCAGTCGGCGCTCATCGACATCCACTCGGCCTTGAGCTGGTACGCCGTCGCCGGCATCTACAGCGCGACCAAGGCGGCGCTGTGGTCGGCGACGAACTCGCTGCGCCTCGAGCTCGCCCCGGCCGGAGTGCACGTCGTCGGGGTGCACGTCGGATACGTCGACACGGCCATGGCGGCGACCGTCACCGACCCGAAGCTCGACCCGGCCGTGCTCGTGACCACAGTGCTGGATGCCACGGAGGCGGGCGAGTACGAGGTGCTCGCCGACGACACCTCGGTGCAGGTCAGGGCCGCCCTGAGCGCCCCGCTCCAGGCGCTCTACCCGCAGCTGGCGCGCGCCTCGGAGCAGTAGTCCACACGGCGAAGGCCCCGGGAGCGATCGGATCGCTCCCGGGGCCTTCGTGCGTCCGGATGCTCTGCAGCGATCAGGACTCAGGCTCCCCTGATCACGACCTTGCCGCGGATTCCGCCCCGGGTCAGCGACGCGATGCCGTCGGCGGCCTCCTCGAACGGGAGCACGCGACCGACGATCGGGCGGATGGCTCCCGCGTCGACGAGTTCTGCGATCTGGCGCAGCTGTTCGCCGCTCGCCCGCATGAAGAGGAACGTGTAGGCGACGCCCAGGCGCTTCGCCTGGGCCCGGACCTTGCGGCTGAGCACGGCCATGGCCAGTCGGAGCAGTGGATTGAGGCCGGCTGCGCGGGCGAACTCGGGTGTGGGCGGACCCGAGATCCCGACCGCCCTGCCTCCCGGCCGCAGGATGCGCAGCGACTTCTCGAGGTTCTCGCCGCCGAGGCTGTCGAGCACGACGTCGTATCCAGTGAGGACCTCCTCGAAGTCCTCAGACCGGTAGTCGACGACATGGTCGGCGCCAAGCATCCTCACGAAGTCGGCGTTCGCGCCGCTCGCGGTCGTCGCCACCTCCGCACCCAGGTGCTTCGCGAGCTGGATCGCGATCGATCCGACGCCGCCGGCTCCCGCATGGATCAGCACCTTGTGGCCCGGCCGCACCTCGCCGATCTCGACCAGGGCCTGCCAGGCCGTCAGCGCGACGAGCGGCAGCGACCCCGCCTCGTCCATCGTGATCGACGCGGGCTTCAGCGCCACGTCGCTCTCGTCGATCGCGATCCGCTCGGCGAAGGTCCCGATGCGACGATCGCGCGGACGCGCGTAGACCTCGTCGCCAATCGCGAAACGGCTCACGCCGGCGCCGACGCGGATGACCGTGCCCGCGACGTCATGCCCGAGGACGATCGGCAGACGGTACGGCAGGATCGCTCTGAACTCGCCGGCGCGGATCTTCTCATCCAGCTGGTTGACACCCGCCGCCTGCACGCGGACGAGCACGTCGCGCTCGCCCACGGAGGGCTCGGGCACGTCGGCCGCGTGCACGGCGGTGTGGTACTTCGAGAGGACGAAAACTCTCATGGGTGATCTCCGGAATCCGTCGCAGAATAACGACTGAACTCTATTATGAGCGCACTCAGTTTTATTGTCAACGGCGAGATGCTCTCAGTCGAGTCGAGAGGACAGCTCCTCGATGATCTGCGCGACCTCGCGTCGCGCATCCGCCAACCGTTCGATCTCCGCGTCGAGGCCGGCGAGCGCGGTGTCGGACGATCCGTGACGGCGTGCGATCTGCAGGTTCGCCCGGATGTTCAGCGACGCCCCCGACAATCCGGCGCCCAGGGCCTCTGCGGCGACGGCGAGATCAACGGCGATGTGAGGGTTGCCCGCCTCGACGAGCACCCGCACGTCGCGCAGCATCCGCACGCCGATGCCACCGACCTGCGCCGCGGACTCGGCCGCCTCGACGGCCGCCTCGCGGACGCGCTCGTCGCGGGACGGGTCGTCGCTGGGCAGTGCGAGGGCAGCTCCGAAGCGTGCCGAGACGACGCCGTCCGCCTCGACCGCCCGCAGCGCCTCGACGCGTCGCCCGGTGAGCGGATCGAGGCGCTCCGATGCTCGAGGGTCGTCATCGGAGTACCCGCCCACCATGCTCATCAGCGAGGCGGCGATCGCGAGCATCACTCCCGACGCGGCGCCTCCCCCGGGAGAACCGGTCGGACGACTCAGCGCGTCGAACCAGTCGTCCATCGGGGTGGATGCGGGGATGTCGGCGGAGTCCTCCATGACCGTCACCCTACGAGCTACGACCAGAGCAGCGGGAGCAGCGACACCACGAGACCCGCGAACCCGACGCCGGCGAACACGATCCCGAGGGTGAGGACGACGCGGCGTGCGTGCGGGGGCTCCCCCACCCGTGCGTGGGAGGGGTTGTTCGCGCTGACCACTCCGTCGGCCCAGCCGGCCTCCGCCGTCGCCGATTCCTGCCGGCTCAGCGGTCGCTCATGGAAGTCTCCGCCGGCGAACCAGCGGGCGAGCAACGCCCCGTCGCGCTCGATAATGGCGATCTCTGCGGGCAGCCACGGCCCCTCGATCGTCCGGATGAGGACGCCGATCAGCAGCATCGGCAGACCGAGCCCGAGACCGACCCACGACAGCACCTCGCCGACGAGCGCGAGGGTGTCGAGCATCTGCATGATCTCATCGTAGAGAGTTCGGTTAACCCTCGTCGGCCTCTGACGCAAGGCCCTCGGCACACTCGCTTCGATCGCATAGCGTCGGCCACACGAGAGGGAGGAGCGCACAATGAGCACGAACATCGAGATCGACGGCCGGAATTTCGTGCTGCGTGACGATCGCCCTCTGAGGCAGGTGATGGACGAGATCGAGGCCGCCGCATCCGCAGCGCCGACCTTCATCACCCTGTCGGGCGACGACCGCAGCATCAGCGTGCTCATCCGCCCCACGACGCGCGTGGTGATCTCGGTCGAGAAGGCCGCGCACGTCGATACGACCGGACGCATCGAGCCGGACCACGCCTCCTGGGATCTCCCGTTCGAAGACTGGGAGATGTGACGTGCAGGAGCTGTGGCTCGTCAGGCACGGAGAGAGTGTCGGCAACGTCGCCGCGACAGCCGCGGAGACCGCCCGCGCCGAGGTGATCGACCTCGCGACCCGAGACGCCGATGTGCCGTTGTCGACCACCGGCGCCGAGCAGGCGCGAGCGCTGGCGGCCGCGTTGCACGGCGGCCCTGTCACGCCCCAGGTCGCCTGGTTGTCGCCGTACGTGCGAGCCCAGCAGACGTTCGCGCTCAGCATGGAGGGCGTGGAGGGCGTCGCCGGCGTCGAGCGGGTGCTCACCGACGAACGGCTGCGCGACAGAGAGCTCGGCATCCTCGATCTGCTGACCCGGTGGGGCGTCGCCGCCCGGCATCCCGAAGAGGCCGACCGTCGGGCGCGACTGGGCAAGTACTACCACCGGCCGCCCGGAGGAGAGTCGTGGGCCGATGTGTCCCTGCGCCTGCGGTCGTTCCTGCGAGATGCACTGGCCGACGACGCCCGCGTCGGTCTCGTCGTCGCGCATGACGCCGTCGTGATGCTGCTGGTCGCACTGCTGACCGGGATGGACGAGACGCGCCTCATGCAGTTCGCCTCGACGAACCCGGTGCTCAACGCCTCGGTGACGCGGCTGCGCCTGGACGGCCGGCAGTGGCAGCTCGAGGACTTCTCCGACGTGCGCCACCTCGCGCAGCTGGGCGCCGACATCACCGTGCACCCGGGAAGCCCCGATGTCGGCCCGGGATGAGCCGACGCGGGTGACGCCGCAGCTGCTGCAGGAGTGGGGTCTGCCCGACCCCGGCGACTCGAAGAAGTCCCGCGGCACGGCGATGATCGTCGGCGGCTCGTCTCTCTCGGCCGGCGCGGTCGTGCTGGGCGGGGAGGCCATGCTGCGCGTCGGAGCGGGCAAGGTCGCGGTCACGACCGACGCCTCGGTCGCGGATGTCGTGAGGATCGCGTTCCCCGAGGCCGGGGTCTACGAATCGCCCGGTCCGGGCGAACCGATGACCGACGACCTGCGCAGCGCCTGCGAAGGAGCGGATGCGGTGCTGGTCGGGCCGGGGCTGGACGACCCCGACGATGCCCTCGGGTGGCTGCGGCGGCTGGCGGGCCACGACATCTCCTGCCTCGTGGTCGACGCCTTCGCCGTCGGTGCACTGCGCGACGTGCCGCGCTCGGATCTTCCGGCGTCCCTGATCGTCAACGCCAATCTCGACGAGGCCGAGCTCCTGCTGGGCCGCCCCGTCGACGACCTCTTCTCGGAGCTGCCGGGACTCGCTCAGGAGCTCGACGCCGTGATCCACTGCTACTCCGCCGTGGTCTCACCCTCGGGCACCGCATGGCGACTCGACGACGGCGGCCCCGGCCTCGGCACGGCCGGATCGGGCGACGTCGTCGCGGGCGCCATCACCGGCTTCGCCGCCCGAGGACTCGCCCCGGAACGCGCCGCCGTCTGGGGAGCATGGGCGCACGCCCGCGCAGGAGACCGACTCGCCGAGCGCAGGGGTCTCGGCTACCTCGCCCGCGAGCTGGTGCGCGAACTCCCCGCCGCCGTGCTCGACGTCGACGGGGCTCGAGGCGACGTCGACTGAGCCTCAGGTCACGCGTCCGTCGCCCGGTCGCGAGACCCGGAGCCAGCGGTAGCCGTATGCCGGCACCTCCAGTTCGACCTCGCCGTCCGGCCCCAGCGCGATCTGGGCGGGATCGAGCAGATCGACGAGCCTCGTGCCCTCAGGCTCGTCCTCCACCCGGAACGACGTGGTGACCGGCACCTCGGCGAAGTTGTGGAGGGCGATCATCCTGCCCACGTCCGCGGCGAGCGAGTGCGCGAGGAGCGAGGCGGCCGGCTGGTCGATGATCTCGAGCGTTCCCCAGCCGAGTTCCGGCGAGATTCGATACGCCGAGGTGAGCGCCCGCACGAAATACAGCATCGACTCGCGGTCACCCAGCTGCGCGGCGACGTTCACGTGCTCCGGCGCGTACCCGTCGGACGGTGGCCGAGCGACGAGCCGGCTGGGCGCGGCATCCGAGAATCCCCCGTTCTTGTCGACCGACCACTGCATCGGCGTCCGCACCGCTTCGCGGCCGGGGATCTCGATGTTCTCCCCCATGCCGATCTCCTCGCCGTAGAACAGCACCGGGGTGCCGGGCAGGGTGAAGAGCAGGCTGTAGGCCATGCGGATGCGACGAGGGTCGCCCTCGAGCATCGGAGGAAGGCGGCGGGTGATGCCCCGCCCGAACACGCGCTGGCGTTCATCGGGCGCGAAGGCGTCGAACACCTCCTGGCGCTCGCTGTCGCTGAGCTTGTCGAGGGTCAGCTCGTCGTGGTTGCGCAGGAAGTTCGCCCACTGCACCTCGGATCCGAGCACGGGGCGAGCCCGCAGCGCCTCGATCAGCGGAGCGGGGTCCTTGCGGGCGAACGACAGGTACAGCGACTGCATCCCGACGAAGTCGAACTGCATGGTGAGCTCGTCCTCATCCTCACCGCCGAAGTACTGCACCTGCTGGTCGTAGGGCAGGTTGACTTCGCCGAGCAGGATCGCCTCGCTCGACCGGCGCTGCAGGAAGCGGCGGATGTCGCGCAGCAGATCGTGGGGCTCGGGGATGCCGGAGCCCTCGGGGATCTCGAGCAGGAAGGGCACCGCATCGACGCGGAAGCCGGAGATGCCCAGCTGCAACCAGAAGCCGATGACCTTCGCGATCTCGTCACGCACCCGAGGGTTGGCGATGTTCAGGTCGGGCTGGTGCTCGTAGAAGCTGTGCTGGTACCACTGCCCCGACTTCTCGTCCTTGCCCCAGATGCCGTTCGCCTGCCCGGGGAAGACGGCGTTCTTCTGCCCCTTCGGAGGTGCGTCGTCACGCCACACGTAGTAGTCGCGATACGGCGAATCCACGCTCCGTTTCGCGGCGAGGAACCACGGATGCCGGTCGGAGGTGTGGTTGATGACCAGGTCGACGATCACCCGCATCCCGCGGTCCCGTGCAGTGCGGATGACCTCGACGAAGTCGCCGTGGTTGCCGAGTCGCGAGTCGATCCCGTAGAAGTCGCTGACGTCGTAGCCGTCGTCGCGGTCGGGCGTCGGATAGAACGGCATCAGCCACAGGCAGGTGACGCCGAGCTGCGAGAGGTAGTCGATGCGCTGGGAGAGGCCCTGCAGATCGCCGACGCCGTCGCCGTTCGAGTCGAGGAACGTCTCGACGTCGAGGCAGTAGATGACTGCGGTCTTCCACCAGAGGTCGCTCGTGTCGGTGATCTTCACAGTCGCTCCTTCAAGGCGGGGATGAGCTCGGATGCTGCGGCGTCGAGGTATCGGGACTGCTCGGAGCCGACGTGATGCAGGTAGACGCGGTCGAACCCGATCCGAACCAGATCCGCGATGCGGTCGGCCAGTGCGGTCGCGTCGTGGTCGATGAGGACGGCCTTGCGGAGCCCCTCCTCATCGATCCCGACCAGCGCCGCCTCGAAGTCCTCCGGCTGCTCGAGATCCCAGGTGACCGGAGGCGCGAGCAGTCCGTTCCGCCACTGCTCGCGCGCGATCCCGAACGCCGCATCGTCGCTCTCGGCCAGGCTGAGATGCACCTGCAGGATGCAGGGACCCGTGCCTCCTGCACCCCGGTAGGCATCGACGACGCGCTGCAGTGCGGCCGGTTCCTGCGCGACCGTCGCGAGGCCCTGCGCCCACGACGCCGCCCACTCCGCCGTCTCGGCGCTCACAGCGGTCGCGAACAGCGTCGGCGGTTCAGCCGGTCGGCTCCAGACCCGCGCGCGATGCACGCGCACCAGACCGTCGTGGTCCACCTCCTCTCCCCCGATCAGTCGGCGGATCACGTCGACGCTCTCGCGCAGTCGGTCGTTGCGGATGCTCTTGTCGGGCCATCCGTCGCCCGTCACGTGCTCGTTGACCGCTTCGCCGCTGCCCATCGCCGCCCAGAAGCGGCCGGGGAACATCTCCTCCAGCGTCGCGAACGCCTGCGCGATCATCACCGGGTGATACCGCTGACCCGGAGCATTGACCATGCCGATCGAGAAGCGGGTGCGGGCGAGCGCGGCGGCGATCCAGCTCAGGGCGAAACCCGACTCGCCCTGAGTCGTGGTCCACGGTGCGAGGTGGTCGGAGCACATCGCCCCGTCGAACCCTGCGCGCTCCGCCTCGACCACGGCCTCGAGCAGGGCGCTCGGGGGGATCTGCTCGTGCGATGCATGAAAACCGATGAACACCATGCGCCGAGTCTGGCAACGAACAGCGCGCGGCGGCAGTGGTGGACACTCCGGAACGAGTCTGGCAAGATGCGACGCCCGGATCGGCCCGCGGTCTCAGCTGCCCGGGCTCACGATCCCGAGCTCGTAGGCCAGGATCACCGCCTGGACGCGACTGGGCAGATCGAGCTTCACCAGGATGCGGCCGAAATGCGCCTTGACCGTCGACTCGCTCAGATGCAGCGTCTGCGCGATCTCGCTGTTGGTGAGGCCGCGCGCGACCTGCAGGAAGACGTCACGTTCCCGCTCGGTCAGCGCCGAGAGCGCGCCCTCCCGGGCCCCGGCGTCCGGCGGCGCGAGGTGCGGCAGGGCGACCTCGATGAGCGTCGCGGTGATGCGGGGTGCGACCACCGCATCACCGGTGGCGACCGTGCGGATCGCGGCGACGAGCTCGGCCGGTCTCGTGTTCTTGAGCAGGAACCCGGCGGCCCCGGCCTGCAGGGCTCCGAAGGCGAACTCGTCGAGATCGTACGTGGTCAGCACCAGCACCCTGGTCCGCGGCAGACGCGCGTAGTCGCCGGCGGGCTGTCCGGCGGGCGGGTTGATCTGCACCGTGACCGGATTCGCGATCGCCGGGTTGAACAGGAGCGGATCCGGGAGCTCGTCGCTGATGACGGTGTTGAGGCAGCCGGGGTCGTTCACCGACGAGCAGTTGACGGTGATCTGATAGGTCACCGTGTCGCCGGGTCCGAAGGGGCCCGCCTCGACTGCGGACTTCTGGATCGAGAACGCCGCCACCGCGAAGGCCGGTGCCGCTCCGAAGACCAAGGATGCCGCGGCGAGCGCGAGCACGGTGAGTCCTGCGAGAAACCGTCGTCGCCGTTCCATGTCGATGACCCCCCTGAGCCTGCGTGGATCAGGCCAGCGTAGGAAGGTCCCGAAGAGACCGACAGGACGCCCTCACCCTGCCGGGGTGACACCGGGTGGTGGTGCGGCGAGCGTGCTCATCCGCCTCAGATGACGGCTAGCGCGACCGGGTTTCGCTCTCGACGGGCTGCCGACTGGCCGACTCACGCACTCGGAACCACAGCGTCAGCTCCATGATCGCGCGACCGATCATGTCGTGATCGCCCATGCGGAGATCGTCGAACGAGTCGCGATATCCCGAGGCCGTTCCAGGCTCCGGAGCGACGAGGGACTGATATCCCATCGTCCAGTCCCGGAAGCGCCGTTCGTGCAGCGGCTCTTCGATCAGCACGCGGACATCCGTGTGGCGCGGGTCGCGGCCGATCCTCTCCATCAACGCCTCGACGTCGGACCTGGGCCCCTCGAGGATCTGCACGAACTCTCCGCCGCGGTAGAGCAGCATCCCGGTGATGTCGCGGTCGCTGTTGCGGGCGCGACTCACTGACAGCAGTTCACCGAGCTCGTGTTCGCCGAACGGCTGCGTGGCGCTGCTGCAGTAGACGAGCGAGACGAGCGGATTCTGTTCAGTCATTCCGCACCCCGTCCCTGCCGTGGTAAGCCGACCGATGCGCGCTGACCTCGACGGTGGCCGTCACCGCTGCCATCGCTCGATGGTGGTCCGCGAAGTCGCCGATGGAGCGCGAGGCCGCATCGAATGCGCGCCAGACGCCGTCGGACAGACGGTCGACGTAGCCGAGGAAGGAGCCGTCCTGGCTGCCCACGTAGAAGCCGTCTGCCACGCTCGCCCAGAGCGGGCGAACAGGCGTCGGCGATTGATCACCCATGCTCTCAGCGTACCTTCGAGATTCCGGGCGGGCTCCGGATCATCCTCCAGGCGGAGTGACGATCGGAACGCGCGGTCCGGCTCTGGCAGGATCAAGGACATGATCACGGTTCACCTGCGCTACGAGATCGACCCCGACAAGCTCGATGACTTCACCGAGTACGGCCGGGCATGGATCCGTCTGGTGGCGAACCACGGCGGGACCCACCACGGCTACTTCATGCCGAGCGAAGGCGACAGCGATGAGGCGTTCGCGCTGTTCACATTCCCCTCGTTGGCCGAATACGAGGTCTACCGCACGGCATCGAAGACCGACCCCGAGTGCATCGAGGCCTTCGAGTTCGCGCGCAGGACCCAATGCATCCGCCGCTACGAGCGCCGCTTCCTCAGCCCCGTCTTCTCGGCCGACGCCGACTGAGGAGGATGTTCCCGCCCGGTGCGTCAAGGGGGTTCGACGGTGCCGCTCTCCGTCCTAGCGTCTGCGCATGGCTATTGAACTGAATCACCCCGCCCTCGAACACGCCCGCTCGCTGGTCCGCGACGGCAAGGTCGTCCGCGACGAGCGCGACGACTGGTCGGAGGCCGCGCCCAGCGCTGACGACGAGAACCGCTTCATCGAGCAGCACGGATGGACCGAGTTCTCCCACTGGCACCTGGGCATCGACAAGAGCGAGAACCCCGAGACGAAGAAGGCGTACTCCTTCCCCTTCGGGGATCTCCGCTCGGTGCGCCGCTCGGGAGTCATCTCCGGTGAGAGCCGTGCCGGGCAATACGACCACACCGAGATCCGCGACGAGCTGCGCAAACTCCTCGAGCTGATCGACGCCGACCGCGACTAGCTCGGACTCCGGATGCCTCAGTCCGAAAGCGACCGTTTGCCGGGATGTTCGGCCCCGCCCGTGGCCACGGGCCGCGACATCATGATCTCGATCCGTCCGTCGGGGAACGTCTCGCTCGCCCCATCGGGCGTGAATCCCAGGCGCGTGTACGCCGCGATCCCCCGGGGGTTGCTCTCCATCACACCGAGATGGATCGTGTCCGCTCCACGGGAGGAGACATAGTCCGCGCAGGCGACCATCAGCGCGTCGACGGCTCCCTGACCCCGGTGATCCGGTGCGACCCAGACCCCGTTGACCACCCAGCGGCCACTCATGTCGTAGACGCCGCCGATGCCGACGTCCTCGCCATCGATGCTCGCGATGAATGCTCCAGGATGAGTCGAACGGCTCCGCCAGACGTCGTCGCCGAACGCGGACTCCCGCCGCAGCGTCGACCCGAACATCTCCGGGGACTCTGCGAGCGCGGCCAGCCGAAGGTCTCGGTAGCGTTCCCACGTCGCAGACGGCGCCGGAGTGATCGTCACATGCATGCCAGAAGCCTGCCAGAGCGCGGGACGCGACGTCAGATCCGGTCGCTGACTACGGCCCCCGCGCCGTCGCTGAGCGCGTTGCGCTTGTCGCGTCGGCTCTCCCGAATGACGCTGATGACGCTGATCGCCAGCAGGATCAGAAGCAGGCTCTCCACGTACCCGAGTGCACCGGTCCCCGAGTCGTCCGCGGGCGAATGCTGCACGGGGACCGATGCGGACGGAAGCCCGACGTCGGACCCGACGTAGAGGACCCAGTCGGTGAGAGCGTGAATGAGCATGGCGACCCAGATGCGCCCGGTGACGCGACGGATCCAGTAGTAGGTGGCGCCGGCTGACATCAGGGCGATCACATTGAAGGCGATGATGAAGAGCGGCAGACCGCTGAACAGATAACCCGGAATATGGGCGAGCGCGAACACGAAGCACGTGAGGAGGAACACGGCGAACTCGCCGAAGCGCGCGCGGACCGCTGTGAGCAAGACGCCCCGGATCACCAGCTCCTCACCGAACCCGACCATCAGCGTTCCCAGCGCCACGACGACCAGGAAGCCGAGCGAGCGCCCAGCCCAGGGCACGTCGAACAACTCGACCACCGGCACGGCGAACGCGAGCACGGGAATCGAGATCAGCCACCACCGGCGAGGGGTGAGGGTCGGGGTCGGTCGCTCCCTCCACACCTCGGCACCCCAGCCTGCCCACCGCAAGAACAGCAGAACGCCGCCGATGCCCACAGCGAGGGGGATGAAGTGACCGAGGGAGAAGTCCGCCAACGAGCCGTCGTCGCCGACCAGCCCGCTGAGGAGGTTGCCGAGCCCCCATGCGCAGAGAACGTAGAAGACCACGACCCCGAGTGCGAGCCAGATGCTGCGGGGACGTCCGATTGCGGTCTTCATCCTGAGGCTCCCCTGATCCGGCGGGCGTCGCCCCGTCGACGCCGCATGAGAGCGAGCGTCCGGTCTCCGAGGCAATCCTAGGGTTGCGGAACCTCCGCTCGTCGTTCGCCGACTGACGCAGAGAGGTCGCTCACCCCTTCGGAGCGAACGAGCCCAGAGCCGACCGATACTGCGCGCTGTCGCTGCGCACCTCACCGGTGACCAACAGCGCGTGAGGGCCGATCTGTCGCACGTGCAACTCGCGGCACGGGATGGTCACGACCTTCAGCAGGCCGCGACGCCAGGCATCCGCGAGCGCCTCGACGTCTCGATGCTCGGGACTCTCGGCGAGCGTCGTCGGTCGTGTCTCGACGTGAGAATCGAAGCCGCGCCGCTCCCAGTCCCGATATGCCTCATCGTCGAAGACATCGCCGCCGAAGTCGTCTCGCCATGCCGGCCCGACGAGCTCGCGCAGAAGGCGCTCCCGCTCCGTCGAGCTCAGGTCTGAGCTGAACACCGCATCGAGCAGACCTCGGTCGGGTTCGACGGCGGCGTGCGCGAGCACGTCCTCCCAGATCCGCGACCAGGCTGCCGACCAGCGGTCGCGGGTGACGGCATCCACCGGGTTCGCCGCAGCCGCAGGCGTCTCGATCAGCCTCGGCGGCAGCGTCTCGCCGACGGGACGCAGATCGTGCGCCTCTCGAATCCAGAGCAACTCGAGCAGGAGCTGTGGTCTGTCCTCCACGGTGATGGACATGTCGTGCGGCCAGGGGTTGTCCGGCATCGGAGTCGTCGATCGCATCCCGTCAGTCCATCGGATCGCCGTTCGGCTTTCAACCGGTTGCTGTCCCCCGAACGGCGGATACCGGAGGATGCCGGCATACGAGAGGATGGCCTTTTCTGCGGAATGCGAGCGACGGGTGGACGCGATGAGGGGCTCTCGATGACGGCACCCGGGCAGCCGGTGGATGGGCTGTCCGATTTCGCGGAGCTCATGGCGCATGAGCAGGAGTTCAGCGGTGATCGGGTCGACCCCGCGGTGCGCAGAAGACGCCGGCGACGAGGGCTCGTCATCACCGCCGTCTGCGTGGTCCTGGTGCTGGCCGTGACCGGAGGGTACGTCGGGTGGGCGCTCACGGCTCCGGTGGATCCGCCGGCCGTGACCGCACGCGCACCGCAGGTCCCGGTCGGCGACGCGGCTGCCGTCGCCACGCATACGGCTGCGGCATCGGCGATCAGCGTGTCCGGCGCCGACGCGTACCTGGGCGAGGGGGCGAGCGGCACGTGGTCGGCGACGGGGACGGGCGAGCCGCTCCCGATCGCGAGCATCACCAAGCTCATCACCGCCCTCGTCATCCTCGACGCGTCACCGCTCGCCTCCGCAGACGACCCCGGACCGACCATCACGTTCGGCAAGGCCGATCACGACCTCTACGACCAGTACTACGTGCAGGGCGCGACCATCGCTCCGATGCCCACCGGCACCTCGATGTCGTTGCATGATGCCCTGGCCGTCATGCTCATCCCCTCCGCGAGCAATTACGCCGACGCGCTGTCCTCCCGGATCTTCGGGTCGCAGAGCGCTTTCCTCAGTGCGACGCGCGCCTGGCTCGCATCCCACGGCCTCACCGGAACGACGGTCACCGAGCCCACTGGCATCAGTTCGCGCAACACGAGCACGCCCGCCGATCTGCTGGCCATCGCGAAGCTCGCCGCCGCGCATCCGGCGATCGCTCGGATCGTCGCGACCCCCTCGGTCTCGATCCCCGGCGCCGGTCAGCTGATCAACACGAACGCCCTCCTCGGCACCGCCGGGATCACGGGACTGAAGACCGGCAACCTCGGCGAGGGCACGCACAGCCTGCTGTACACGGCGACGCTCGACGTGGGCGCGCCCGATCCGCTCGAGATCACCGGCGTCGTCCTCGGCGGATCATCGCGCGAGTCGGTGAATGCCACCGTGATCGCCGAGCTCGAGAGCATCCGCTCCGGCTTCCATCAGGTGCCCGTCGCGAGCGAGGGCCAGGAGATCGGAACGATCTCGACACCCTGGGGGTCCACCGCCACCCTGGTCATCGGCGAGGACGCATCGATCTTCACCTGGTCGGACACGCCGATCGAGCTGACGATGGACATCGACACCCCTCCCACCTACCGCGACGGCACGGCCGTGGGGACCGTCACCTGGACCGCCGGACCGAACACCGTCACTGCCCCCGTGACCATCGCAGGCACCATCGATCCGCCCACCGAGTGGTGGCGGCTCACCCACCCGTCCGAGCTCGGCTCCGCGACGGATGCCGAGGGCTGAGGCCGCTCGACCGCGCATCGGAACGCTGCGTGCCGACCTTCGGACGAAAGTCGAAAGATCGACCGATCGGCCTCCGCCTGCGTTCTCCGGCTATACGATCTGCATCGAGGCGCCAGGCCCGATGTGCTCTGCGGAAGGACAGCCGGATATGTCAGCAGACCCGATGACCTCTCGACCTGAGGCACCGAGATCCGCCGCCGTCTCCGCCTGGGCGCCGCTGGCCATCCCGGCATTCCGGGTGCTGTGGTTCGCGCAGCTGGGAAGCAACATCGGCACCTGGATGCAGACCGTCGGCGCACAGTGGTACCTCGTCGACGCCGCGGCCAGCGCGACCATCATCGCCCTCGTGCAGACGGCGAGTCTGGCCCCGGCCGTGCTGTTCTCCCTCCCCGCGGGGGTGCTCGCCGACTCCCTCGACCGCCGCAGACTGCTGATCTGGGGGTCGGTGGCGAGCGCCGTGATCGCCGCGGCGCTGACCGTCATCGCCTTCCTGAACGAGCTCACTCCGTGGACGATCCTCGGCTTCACGTTCCTGCTCGGGATCACCTCCACGCTGACGTCCCCGGCCTGGCAGGCGATCCAACCGGAACTCGTGCCCCGCCCGCTCATCGGCGCGTCCTCCGCGCTCGGCGGCGTCACGGTGAATGGCGCCCGGGCCGTCGGCCCCGCGCTCGCTGGCGTGCTGCTGTCGCTGTTCGGCGCACCCGTCGTCTTCGGCATCAACGCGCTCAGCTTCATCGGAGCAGTCGTCGCCCTTCTGTGGTGGCGACGGCCGCCGCAGAGCGGACTCGACGACAGGGAACCGTTCACGGCCGCGCTGCGCGCAGGCGTTCGGTACGTCACATCCGCCCACCTCGTGCGACGCATCCTTCTGAGGTCCGCTCTCTTCGCCCTGCCCGCCAGCGCACTGTGGGCGCTGCTTCCCGTGACCGCCAAACGGCTCGACCTCACCTCGAGCGGATACGGCTTCCTGCTCGGAGCGCTCGGCGCCGGGGCCGTGCTCGGCATCTTCGTTCTGCCCATCGCCCGCAAGAGGTTCTCGGACAACGCGGTGATCGCGGCGAGCGCTCTGCTGTTCGCAGCCGGCACGCTCGCCGCGGCATGGCTGCCGTTCGTCCCCCTGCTGCTGCTGCTCGTTCTCGCCGGAGTCGCCTGGATCGGCACGCTCACCGTGCTGAACGCCGCACTGCAACTGACCCTCCCGCAGTGGGTGCGATCGCGAGGAGCATCGATCTACATCCTCGTCTTCATGGGAACGATGGCCGTCGGGTCGTTCGGCTGGGGCGCCCTGGCCGGAGCAGTCGGCACGGCGACGTCGCTGGCCGTGGCCGCGGCGCTGCTCGTCGTCATCGCAGCCAGTGTGATGTGGCTGCCGCTTCTGCCGGGCACGAGCACCGTCGACCGGACCGTCTCGATGTCGTGGCCCACCCCGACCCTCGTCCTCGACCCCCAGCCGACCGACGGCCCCGTTCTCGTGCAGATCACCTACACCGTGCGACCCGACAGCATCGACGCGTTCCGAGAATCCATGCGACTGGTGGAGAGTTCGCGGCGGCGAACCGGCGGGTACCGATGGACGCTCCTCCGCAGCGGCGAAGAGCAGGACCTGCTGCTCGAGTCCTTCATGGTCCCCTCCTGGGGAGAGTACCGACGACAGCAGACCCAGAGACTGACCGGTCGCGACCGTGAGATCCAGGCGACCGCGCGGGCGCACACCGACGGCGAGCCCACAGAGGTGCACTACTTTCCCGAGCCCACGCCGCCCCGCAGGAGACCCGGACCTCAGCGCTGAACGGGCTCAGGGGGACAGCAGAAGGCCTGCGCCGTCGGATGCCGGGGCATCTGGGAATCCCGTGAGAATCGACGGGCTGGTCACGACCGCGCCGATAGCGTCGAAGCATGGATATCGACACCAGACGACCCCAGGTTCGCCGTGCACGCATCCTCTCGCCCCTGTTCGGGATGGCGGTCGCCGCTGCGCTGCTGGCCGGATGCGCAGCCCCCGCGTCCCCGACCCCGACGGTCACGCAGACGGTGACGGCATCCGCTGATCCTGCGCCGAGTCCATCGCCCAGCGCATCCTCCACGCCGACCGCGGGCGTCAGCCCATCGGGCATCGGAGACGTGGAACTCGGCGCGCCCTACGACGAAGCCGTGGCGGCGGCGGGTGCCGCTCCGGTTGACGCCTGCCCGTGGCTCGCGTCCACGGAGGCCGACGGATACATGCTCACCGTTCAGCGCCCCGAGGTCTCGGAACAGGACCCCGCGGTGGTCGACCTCGTGCAGGTGTCCGCCTCACCCGTCGACCTCGAAGGCAAGCCGGCCGTCGGCCCGCTGACCGCTGAGGGGATCGGTCTCGGTTCCCGGCTCGACCAGGCGCTGGCCGTCTACCCCGACGCGGTCGAAGTCGAGAGCGTCGGCGATCGCCGCTATCTCGCGATCGAGTCGGAAGCCGGCACCGGTTCGGTCTTCCTGACCTATACCGCCGGAACCGACATCATCTGGGGCGTGACGGCGACGACCCTCGACGAGCCGCCGTACGAATCCTGCGCGTGAGCGCGGGCGTGAGGCGGGAGCATCCGGAGTCGAGTGTAAGGCGAAGGGTGAGTCGGCCCTGTCTCGTACTCCTCACGCTCCGGTGCGAGAGTAGCGACTGACCCAGAGGCCGGGAATCGGCTCGGCATCCGACTGGTGCACGAAGCCGAGGGACTCGTACAGCGCTCGAGCTGGCGCATTGTCGCGCCCGGTCGCGACGACCGTCTGGGGCGCGAGCGACATGACCTGCCCCACCAACGCGGCGCCCAGGCCTTTCCGGTGATGGGTGGGGTCGATCATGAGACGGTCGAGGTCGACGACGTCATTCTCGATCACGTATCCCACCGCTCCGGCGATCTGGTGATTCTCGTCGACGCAGACCAGCCACTCCAAGGCAGCCGAAAGCAGGTCGGACGCCGTCTCATGAAGCGGCGGAATGCGGTCGTCACCGATCAGCCGAGCCTCGACAGCGTACGCCTCGTGCTGAAGCTCAAGGAGGCGCGGCGCGTGTCTGCGCACTTCATCTGCGGTCAATCTTCGCGTCAGCACAGTCCGCCGCTCCTTCACCCGATCGAGCCGGTAGACCCGGCCTTGGCCTTTGTGTCGCCACAGAGACCACATCAGTTTGGCGCGACTACGGAGAGTCGGGGGCCGGCCCCAGCTTTTCTTCGATCATGCGCCGCCTCTCGATCCGTGGCGCTGTCCGACGGTGCGATCTGGGTGCGGCGACAGCTCAGCGATCCGCTGGCTTCGTCGACACACGGCATCACCGCTGTGACCTCCCGGGCCTCTCGTCGCGGAGGACGGATGCGGGACGCCTCGCGCGAGGGAGGAACGCTGATGCGAGGCGCCCCGAGTGAGGCCGATGCCCGCCGGAGTCACTCCGGCCAGATGATCGCCCCCGGCGCCATCCGGCAGATTCAGGATCCCCGCTCGAATCCATTCCCACAAGACTCAACTAGACATCGAGTGACGAGGTACTCCGCGTTGCCGCGCATCGCGGGCTTGTACCGCTCAAGGTCATCGACAGGCACCATGATCGACCCACCAGACCAGGCGCGTCTCGCACGTCTCCAGGAGATCCGAGTCGCTTCGGATCGAGGCTCTCGCCGAACGTGGAGGTAGAACCTTCACGACCGAAGAGACGCTCGGGTTCATCCGGCGACATGATCTCGCCGCAGACAGCCCCTCGCGCCAGACGCGGGTTGATTCACGCCCTGCCAACATCTAGGTACATAAGTGTTGGTATGATGATGTGATGTCCACGTCTTCGCCCAGCACACGCATCCCCATCGATGCCGTCTCGAGCGAGACCCTCGACTGGGCGCCGCGCGCACCGGAGATGTTCTCACGGGCCGAGGTTGTGCGTCAGACCGGGCCGTACGAGGCGACGGTCACAGCACCGATCGCCGAGTGGAGCCCGCAGGTTCCCAGCGAAGACGCCGCTGATGTCGAAGACGCCACGCGCCAGCTGGTCGCGTTCGACGAGCATGCGCGGCGCACGTTGGGCACCGACAATCCGGCCCTGGGCCCGATGACCGCGATCCTGCTGCGCACAGAGTCCGCGTCCAGCTCACAGATCGAGCAGCTGACGACGTCGGCGAAGCAGCTCGCTCTCGCCGAGATCGATGAAGGCGACAAGGCCAACGCGCTCACCGTCATCGGGAACGTCCGCGCCATGGAAGCAGCCCTCGCGCTCTCGGACGAGATCTCCGAGGATTCCATCCTGCAGATGCACCACGCTCTACTGCGCCACCAATCAGGCCTCGAGCAGGAAGCAGGTCTCTACCGCCAAGAACAGGTCTGGATCGGCCCCGGCAACGCCGGCCCCCGCCAGGCGGAGTTCATAGCTCCCCACCACGACCGGATTCCCGGTGCGATCGGTGACCTGGTCAGATTCGTGCAGCGCCAGGACATCTCCGTGCTTGTTCAGGTCGCTGTCGCGCACGCCCAGTTCGAGACCATCCACCCGTTCGTCGACGGCAACGGCCGCACCGGCCGCGCGCTCGCGCAGTCGATCCTGCGCAACAAGGGTCTCGTCAACTCCACCGCCGTACCGATCTCTGCCGGACTGCTCGTGAACACCGGGCGCTACTTCCAGGCGCTGACCGCTTTCCGAGCCGGCGACGCTGCCCCGATCATCCGCGAGTTCGCCATCGCGAGTCGCATCGCCGCGTCCACGGGGACGCAGCTGGTCGACGATCTCGTCGCGCAGCTGGACGAGTCCCGCGCTCTACTCCAGGGCGTCCGCTCCGACGCTGCGGTCTGGAAGGTCCTTCCCGCGCTCGTGGGCCAGCCGGCTGTGAACACGAAGTACCTCATGAGCGCGCTCGGACTCGGCGAGATGGCGGCGCTGCGCGCGCTGGACACACTCGCCGATCGCGGGGTGCTCACCGAGACGACCGGCCAAGGACGCAACCGCGTCTGGCAGCACCGCGGGATCTTCGACGTCCTCGACGACTACGCCGAGCAGATCCGCCGGATGACTGCTCGAGGCTAGCCGCGCGCCAGCGCGGGGTCATAAGCCCCGGCGGGTCGGCACTGCTTATGACCCCCGATCCGACTTCCGCGGAATCTCGCGGATTTCGTGCGCTCCCCTGCGCTCTGTGGATGAAGAATCGGCGGCTAGATCGACTAGAGCCAGGAGCGGTACGGTGAGCGCATGACCCAACCCATCGAGACCGAGGCTCCGCGCGAGTGGCGAGAGACCTGCGGTCGGATCGGATGGGCGGTTCTCGCTATCGCCACGACGATCGTGGTGGTCACGGTCATCGAGACACTCCTCGCCGGTCTCGGGCTCGCACTCGGCGCCGGAATGACTGCTGAGGAGGCAGCGGGCATCATGCTCCGTGTCTGGATCACTCTCGGGGTCGTAGCTGCGATCGCGGTGATGTCGATCATCGCTTCGAAGTGGGGGCTGCTCGCCGCGTCGCTGCCGATCCTGGCTGTTCTGTTCGTCTTGGCCAACGGAAGACTCACCACCGTCTCATAGAGGTCTTCGACGGCCGTCCCGTAAGGGGTCATAAGCCCGGACGGGTCGCCACTGCTTACGACCCCCGATCCGCCTTCCGCGTAATCGTGCGGATTTCGTGCGCTCCCGTGCGTTCGGTTGCTGGGGCACTTCGATGGAGACCCCCAGCAATCGAGCGCATCCGAGCGCGCATTGCCTCTGAACGAGGTCTAATCCGGGTCCGGACCTGCGGCTGCAGTTCCCTCGAGCTCGCGAGGCCGTTTCAACGGAGCCCAAGGACAGATCGCTATCCACGCGATCGAGATCATCGGTGCACCCATGATCATCGAGGCGATGTCCATGGCGCCCAGCATAGGCAACGAAGACAGAGAGCCACCCCGCCCATACTCGCCCGGGCAGCCCTCTGCCGTAAGTCCTTCGCCCAACCTCAAAAACCTCAGAACGAGGACTAGTCGCCAATCCGCGGAAATGCGGGGGTTTCATGCCCCCAACCTCACAAACCTCAGATGCGCAGCGATGCCCCCTCCCGCCAGACGCACTCCAGCACTCTCGGCCTCGAGGAGACACCGATGGCTCTCGTCCACAGCACGACCCCGCCACCCTGATGAGTAGCAGGGTCGACTTGTTAGGCCTGAACGTGGGCGAAACATACTCCTTGCGGAAGAGGATCGTGCCGAAGTGCTGCATCCCGGGCTCCTGGACGCATCGCTCCAGCGGGACGCTTCAGATCGCGGCATCACGACCGGTGGGCCAACCCCGTTTCACTACAACAACGGTTTCTGGGCGCGAGACTTCAGCAGCGCTGACAACGCGGCCTTCACCTCACCGTTCTCGGTTCCGTTCATGTCGGGGTTCGGAGGGATCACCGTCGCACTCATGCCCAACGGGTCGAGCTACTACGTCTTCAGTGACAACAACGAGTTCGCGTGGCGAGACGTCGTCGCAGAATCCAACAAGCTCGACCCGATGACTGGCGGCTGAGACGTGCACGCGAGTCCGTGGCACATGCGCTCGGGCCACGGACTCGTCAGGCGGGCTGATCTCAGGCGAGCAGCGCACCCATCTGCTTCGCGATCATGGTCGTCGCGAACTTGGGGTTGAGGCGCGACAGGCGATCCATGGCCGCAGCATCCGAACCGATGGTCGCTCGGAAGCGGTCCTTGCGGATCGCGTCGACGATCACCCGGCCGGCCTCTTGCGGCGTCGTCGTCTTGTACGCGCTGGTCTCGGCCGACGCATCGCCCCCGAGATCGACGCCCGAGTTCGCGGCGATGTCGGTGCTGATCGCGCCCGGGAAGATAACGGTGACGTGCACGTTCGTGTCGAGCAGCTCGGCGTAGAGCGCTTCGGTGAGGAGCTTCACCGCGGCTTTCGAGGCGCCGTAGACGGCCTGACCGGGCACCGGGGCATACGATCCCATGCTCGCGACGTTGAGCAGCGATGCCTCCGGCCGGGCGAGGAGATGGGGCAGGAATGCCTTGCACACGTTCATCACGCCCCAGAAGTTGACATTCATGACCTTCTCGATCTCGGAGAACGGCAGTTCGTTCACCGTGACGAACTTCTGGATCACACCGGCGATGTTCGCGACGCCGTCGACCTGGCCGTGAGCCGCGATCACGGCGCCGGGAAGCGCGTCGATCGCATTCCGGTCGGTGATGTTCACCGCGTGCTGAGTGAATCGCGTGCCGACAGCCGCGAGTGCTGCGGTCGCTTCGAGGCCTGCGGCGTTCAGGTCGACGCCGGCAACCGAGGCGCCACCGGCAAGCAGACGCAGCGTCACCTCGCGTCCGATGCCGTTTCCTGCGCCCGTGACGACGAAGACCTTGCCTGAGATGTCCATGGTTTCCTTCTGGGTGGGTCGGGCCGCGATCAGCGCGACTCGGAGGAGATGTCCGCAAGGATGCGGTCGAGGGTACGGGTGATCGAGATCGTCGTCGCCGCGTCATGCCAGGGATGCTCACGCAGACCGGACTCGATCGCCGTGCCCACCGCCTCGAGCATCGGCCCGTAGCCGTTGCCCACTCGCGGATGCCCGATGCGCTCCGGCTCGCGGAAGATACGCTCCGCCGACCCTGCATGAACTCGGGCGTCGCTGCCCGCCCAGAACATGGGATCGAGCGTGATCCAACCGCGCTCGCCGCTGATCGCCGCTGAGAGATCGAGGAAGTCCACTCCTGACCAGGCGAGCTGCGCGAAGGCGCCGCCGGCACTGTCGAGGGTGGCATGCCCCGCGAGGTCCACCCTCTCGGAGACGACTCCTCGTGCTTGGACGTCGTCTGGCTCCCCGAGGAACCAATGGGCCAGCGTGACCGGGTAGATCCCCCTGTCGCGCAGGATGCTTCCGCCGTCTTCCGGCCGCTCTTTGCCCGGGCGCGGGAAGAACGGGGTGCCGAAGCTCGCCCGCACGTTTCCGATCGCGCCGAGCTCTCCTGCGGCGATCCGGTCGATGACCTCGACGTGCAACGGGTTGAACCGCATCCACATCGCCTCCATGAGAAATCGGTCCACCTGAGCCGCGCGGGCGAAGAGCAATTCGGCGTCAGCGGCCGAGGTCGCGATCGGCTTCTCGACCAGCACATGCTTACCCGCGTCGAGGGCCTCGAGCGTGATCGCGGTATGCGTGACGACAGGGGTGGCGATGTAGACGATGTCGACGTCGTCGCGAGCGAACAGCGCTGCCCGATCGTCGGTCGACGACGGGATGCCGTGCCGCGTCGCGAAGTCCGACGCGCGGTCTGCGGTTCGCCCCCAGACAGCGCTGATGTCCCCGCCGATGGCGAGCAGATCGGAGACGAGGCGATCGGAGATGTCGCCGGTGCCGATGATGCCCCACCTAGGCATCGACGGCCTTCCGCTCGCGGATCGGCGCCACGGTGAGCGTCGCGAGGGCGACGAGCACGAGTGCGGCTCCCCAGACGAGCTGATACCCGCCGGTCGCTGAGACCACGACCGCAGCGAGCGCCGGTGCCAGCGCCTGACCGAGGTTCATGGCGACGATCGCGAGACCGAGATCCCGCCCTGCGCGCGCCGGATCAGGGAGCACGTCGATGAACATCGCGTTGTCGACCGGCAGGTAGATGCCGAAGGCGAGGCCAGTGATGATCACCTGGGCGAAGAGGGCCGGGAGCGTCGGCGAGATCAGCGGGATCGCCATCGACACCGCCATGAGCAGCGACGCAACGACGATGAAGGGCTTGCGACGGCCGACACGGTCGGAGAGCCGCCCCGAGATCGCCACGGCGATGAGCGTGAAGGGGATGCCCGCGAGCCCGAGGATCGGCACCATCGCCGATGCCTCGGCGGCGCTCAGCGCGGGGCGCACGTAGCTCTGCAGCATGTAGAGATTGAGCACCGTCGACGTGCTGTAGCCGAAGAAGAAGAGCACGCGCGAGATCCACAGCCACCGGTAGTTGCGGGCTTTGAGAGCACTCGCGTAGCCGAGCAGGAACGGCTTCCAGGCGAAGGGCTCACGCTCGACATCGACGGATGACGCGTCACGGTTCCGGGTGACGAAGAGCACTGTGGCGATCGCCACGAGCAGGCCGAGGATCAGATAGAAGTCCAGCCCGACGAGTCCGAACAGTGCACCGGCGCCGATTCCACCCAGGATTCCGCCGATGATCGAGCCCATGCTCGTCCACGACGTCACGCGGCCGCGTCGGTCGCGCGGCACTCTGTCGGCGACCGTGGCCTGCAGCGGGTTTCCTGCGACGTTCAGCGCCAGCTCGGCGGCAGACCACAGCACGACGAGCACCACGAGCGACGGGGCGTACCGGACGGCGACCAGCAGCACGGCGCCGATCAGTCCGGCGTAGAGGATCCACGGCGCCCGGCGTCCCAGGCGGGAGCGCGTGCGGTCGGACAGCACACCGATCACCGGCTGGAGGATCATGACGATGATGGCGCTGGTCGTCGTGACGAGCGCCAGCCCGTTCGCTCGCGCTGCTTCGAAGTCAGAGAGCAGGGCGAGCTGTCTGGTCTGATCCGTCGTCGGAGTGACCTCGCCGGCAGCGACGGCGCGACCCAACTCGGTGAGAGCCTGCAGGTCGACGCCGGCGTCTGCCCCATTGAAGAAGGATCCGAACTCCAGCAGTTGGATCTGGTTCGGCATGAGGATGCCGTTCGTCGCCGCCCACACTGCCGAGACAGCCAGCGAGAGCAGCAGGTACCAGCGGATGTATCGGGAGAGCGGCTTCTTCGCGTCGTAGTGCACCCCGATGTTCGAGGTCCATCGGGATTCCTCACCGGCGCGATGCGTGATCTGCTCGCTCATGACCGAGCTCCCTGCAGCTGTGCATTCGTCATCGAAGTCTCCAGACCGCCTCACTGTTGAGGCTCTTACATCAAATCAGAGATCGACGCATTTGGCAACCGATTGCCACGTTCACAGAAAGACGTCAGCGCACCGCACGGCACTCAGCTCCGAGCAGCGCGCCCTGTACTTCCCCGCACCACCAGGGTCGTCGCGAGAGGATCGTCGCTGACCGGTTCGGTCGCATCGCCCAGAGCTTCGAGGACCTTACCGACCGCGCGCTCCCCTGCGAGCTGCAACTGGGCGCGCACGGTGGTCAGCGCAGGGACGATGAGTTCGCTGCCGAAGATGTCGTCGAACCCCGCGATGCTCAGTCCGTCGGGCACGAGGATGCCGGCGGCGGACGCAGCCTGGATCAGGCCGATCGCCATGAGGTCGTTGAACGCGATGACGGCGGTCGCCCGCGATGCCTGCACTCGACGAAGAGCTTCGCGACCGCCGTCGATCGTCGGCATGTGCGGGCCGATCTCGACGACTGCCAGGCCGAGGCGCTCGGCGGCGTCGAGCATAGCTTCCCACCGTCGTCGGCTGATCCACGATGTCTCGGGGCCGGAGAGATACGCGATCGAGCGGTGACCGAGGTCGGCGAGATGGGCGACGAGGTCCGCGACACCCTGCTCCACCTCGGGGAGGACGCCGACCACGCCGTCGACCTGCCGGTTGATCAGGATGACGGGCTTGCGCTCCGCCAGCCGCAGGATCCGCTCGTCAGCCAGACGGGTGGTCGCCAGGATCAGCCCGTCGACGCTCGGCAGCAGCCGCGAGACCGCCTCGGCCTCCGCTTCACCGGACTCCTGCGATTCGGCGATCACCAGCGTGTATCCGGCCGCGGCTGCCGTGTGCTCCGCGCCGCGGACGATGCCGAAGATCACGGGGTTGGTGATGTCCGCGACCATCAACCCGATCGTGTGGCTGCGTCCGGTCGGCAGGGCACGCGCCATCGGGTTGAACTGGAAGTCCAGGCGGTCGGCGGCGAGACGGATCCTCTCCTCCGTCTTCTTGCTGATGCGACCGGGCTTGCTGAGCGCGCGCGACACCGTCGACGGGTTCACACCCGCGAGTTCCGCGATGTCGTAGATGGTCGCGGCGCCGCCGCGACGCCGGATGCGCTCCGCGAGTTCACCGGGCAGATCGTCGTCCATGGTTCCTCCCAGCTCCCAGCGTGTCATGACCGGTGCGATTCGAGCCATTCGACGGCGGCGCGGGCGAGTTCCGCGGGCGGGCGACCGACGTCGACGACGACCGCGACCTCGTCGGCGTCGAGCGCTTCGAGGGTGTCGAGTTGCGATCGAAGCAGGGAAGGAGGCATGAAGTGATCGGTTCGGCCGGCCGCGCGCTCGGCGAGCAGCTCGTCGCTGCCGTGCAGGTGCACGAACACGACACCCGGCACCCGCTCGCGGATCCGATCCCGATAGACCCGCCGGAGCGCCGAGCACGCGATCACTGACCCCGATGCCGACCGTGCGGCGAGTTCATCGCTGACGCGGTCGAGCCACGGCATCCGGTCCTCATCCGTCAACGGTGTGCCCGCGCTCATCTTCGCCCGGTTGGATGCGGGATGCAGGTCGTCCGCGTCGAGGAACTCGACGCCCAGATCGGTCGCGAGCAGGCGCCCCACTGTCGACTTGCCGGCGGCCGAGACCCCCATCACCACGACCGGGGGCGATGCGTGTGCGCTCACCAGTCGTGGACGGTGCCGTCGAGCAGCCGGTTGTAGGGCAGGTAGGCCTGCTCGTACGGGTACTTGCCCGCCTCGTCGACGTCGAGGTCGACACCCAGACCGGGCTTGTCGCCGGGGTGCAGGTAGCCGTCGGTCCAGGTGAACGACTGCTGGAACACCTGGTCGGTGCGCGACCCGTGCTGCATGTACTCCTGGATGCCGAAGTTGTGGATCGCGAGACCGAGGTGCATCGCCGCCGCCATGCCCACCGGCGAGATGTCGGTCGGGCCGTGCATGCCCGACTTGATCTGGTACATCGCCGCGTAGTCGAGAGTCTTCTTCAACGCGCTGATGCCACCCATGTGGGTGACGGCTCCACGCACGTAGTCGATGAGCTGATCGCGGATGATGTCCTTGAAATCCCAGACCGTGTTGAAGATCTCGCCGATCGCCAGCGGCGTCGTGGTGTGCTGGCGCACGAGGCGCAGCGCCTCCTGGTTCTCGGCCGGAGTGCAGTCCTCGAGCCAGAACAGGTCGTAGGGCTCGAGGTCCTTGCCGAGGCGTGCGGCCTGGATCGGCGTCATCCGGTGGTGGCCGTCGTGCAGCAGCGGGATGTCAGGGCCGAACTCGTTGCGCACGGCTTCGAAGACACCCGGGAGGTGATTCAGGTAGGCGCGCGTGTCCCAGTCCTCCTCCACGGGCTTCGCGCCTCGACGCGCCGGCTCGTGGTCGTACCGGACACTGGCATCGCCGACGTCCGCACCCTGCGCGGCGATGCCGTAGATGGCCTTGAGCGTCGGCACCCCGGTCTGCACCCGGATCGCCTTGTATCCCTGTGCCTGATGCGCGCGGATCGAGTCGAACAGCTCGGGCAGCTCCTTGCCGGACGCGTGACCGTAGGCCATCAGGCCCTTGCGACTGGCTCCGCCGAGCAGCTGGTACACGGGAAGCCCGGCCACCTTGCCCTTGATGTCCCACAGCGCCATGTCGACGGCTGCGATGGCCGCCATCGTCACGGGCCCGCGGCGCCAGTAGGCGCTGCGGTACAGGAACTGCCAGGTGTCTTCGATGCGAGACTCGTCGGCGCCGATCAGCAACGGCACCACGTGCTCGGTGAGGTAGGCGACGACCGCGAGCTCACGCCCGTTCAGCGTCGCATCACCGAGTCCGGTCACGCCGTCTGCGGTCGTGATCTTGAGCGTGACGAAGTTGCGGTCGGGACTCGTGACGATGACGTCGGCCCTGTCGATGGTCATGTGCTTCTCCTCTGCGTGAAGGCGGTAGGTCAGGCGTCCGCGCCGGGCTTGCGTCCGTCGAGCCCACGCCAGCGCTGGCGCAGAGCGAATGCGGCGGACTTCGGCCGGCGCTCGCGGGTGAAGATGCCCTTCTTGTTGCCACCGACGCGGTGCAGGCCGTTGGTCGTGGCGAAGTCGGCGAAGTTCCAGATCTGCTCACCGACGAACTGCGGGAAGCGATCGAAGACACGGTGGTACATCGCGAGCAGGTCGGTCTGGTACTCCTCGGTCCACACCTGGTCCCACACCGAATGCAGCCCCGGCATCGTGTCGGCGCCGTACTCGAGCATCATGATCGGTTTGCCCGTGCGGTCGATCCAGCCCTGGATGTCGCCCTGCAGATACATCTCGGCCGTCGCGAGGTCGCCCGCGTTGATGTACCACCCGTAGTAGCGGTTGAGGCTCACGACGTCGAACAGGTCGATGATCTGGTCGTTCTTGAAGGTCGCGAACATGACCATCGAATAGGTGATCGGGCGCGTCGGGTCGAGCTCGCGCACCAGGTCCACCAGCGGCTCGAAGTACTCGCGTGCGCCGTCCTCGTTCGAGGCGGGCTCATTGGCGATGCACCACAGCACGACGGACGGGTGGTTCTTGTCGCGTCCGATGAGCTCACGCAGATGCTGCGCGTGCGCCGCGTGCGTCTCCGCCCCGGCATACTGCTCCGAGAAGGTGGGGAACGGCGGGGTGCCGCTCAGACCGCCGACGACCCCCATGTTGAGACCCACGGCCGCGGTCTCGTCGATGACCAGGATGCCGTGGCGGTCGGCGAAGTCGAGAACGTCCTCGGCGTACGGGTAGTGCGAGGTGCGGAACGAGTTGGCGCCCGTCCACTCCATCAGCTGGAAGTCGTGCACCATGTACGCGTCGTCGTGCCCCTTGCCGCGCACGAACGTGTCTTCGTGCTTGCCGAATCCGGTGAAGTAGAACGGTTCGCCGTTCACGAGGAACTCCTCGCCTCGCACCGCGACCGTGCGTACCCCGACTGCCACGGAGTACGTGTCGAGCACGTCGTCTCCGTCGACGGCCTCGACCGTCAGCTCGTAGAGGTACGCGGCGCCCGGCTTCCAGAGCACGACGTCGGCGATCTCGAGACGGCCCTCCGGGCCGGACGACGTCGCCACGACACTGCCCGCGGCATCCGCCAGGCTCACCCGCACGGCGGCATCGCCGACGGTCTCGACGCGGTAGTCGACGAATCCGGTCGAGCCCTCGAACGTCGTCACGACCGTGACGTCGTCGACGTGCACCTGCGGCAGCGAGTACAGCGACACCGACCGGGCGAGGCCCGCGTAGTTGTAGAAGTCGTGGAAGTAGGTCTGGGTCTTGACGCCGGTCATGCCGACCTCGATCTTGCCCGGCGGGATGGTGGTGTTGCTGAGGTCGGGGCTGACCGCGACCGTGAGCCGGAACGCGGCGCCCGGCTTCACGACATCGGTGACGTCGATGTCGAACGGCGTGTACCCGCCGACGTGTCCACCGACGAGCTGGTCGTCGACATAGACCTTCGCCGAGTGCGTCGCGGCGTCGAAACGCAGGAGGATCCGCTCCCCCGCCCAGCCGCGCGGCACCTGCACCGACCGCTGGTAGTACACCCAGCCGACGTGGTCGCGGATCGCCGGATCGGTGAAGAGGTCGTTGTAGCTCGCCGGAACGGCTGCTTCGAGAGGCGTGTCGAGAGTGGCGAGCCAGGGCTCCTCCGGGAGGCGGGAGTCGATCCCGAACTTCCAGACTCCGTCGAGCTTGACGAGGTCACGGGTCGCGGTGGCGATGGGCTTGAGCATCAAGGGCCTTTCGTGCGCTTCTTTGCGTTCTTGGTTTCAGTACAGCAGAGTTCGGAAGAAATGGCAACCGATTGCCATTCAGATGGTCTCTCCGGCGTCCGCAAGCAGCGTGCTGCCGGTCATCACCACCGACAGGTCACTGGCGCAGAACAGCACCACCCGCGCGATGTCGTCGGGCGTGCCCTGACGACCGATCAGACTCTGCGACATCGCCGAGGGCATGGTCGAGGGGTCGATGCCGGCTGCTGCCATCTGCTCCATCGCCGCAGCTGCCATCGCCATGTTCCCCTCGGTCGGCACGTAACTGGGAGCGACACCGAGAACGCGGATCCCCTGGGGCGCGAGCTCCAGAGCGAGCTGCTTCGTGAGCCCCCGCACCGCGTGCTTCGACGACACATAGGCCGACAGACCGGGCGCAGTCCCACGGAAGCCTGCGGTCGAGACGATATTGACGATCACGCCGCCCTGCGGCATCCGACGGGCCGCCTCGCGAGCACCGTTGCGCACACCTCGGGTGTTGACGGCGAACACCTGCTCCCAGGTCTCGTCGCTCATCTCGAGCAGGGACTGGCTGGGGAAGATTCCGGCATTGTTCACCCAGACATCCGGAGCACCGACCTCAGCCGCCGCGGCGTCGGTCGCCGCAGCCACCGACGCCGAGTCGGTCACATCCATGCGCACGCCCACCGTCCGCACCGAGAAGCGCTCGCCGATCTCGTCTGCCGCCGCTCGCGAACGGCCCTCGTCGAGGTCGGCGATCACGATGCTCGCACCGGCCTCGGCGAGCCGATCCGCGATGGCACGACCGAGGCCCTGAGCGCCTCCTGTGATGAGCGCGGTGCGTCCTGTCAGATCGATCAGCGAGCCGAGGGGGGTCGACGAGACGTCGGGGAAGGGAAAGGACATCATTGCTCCGTTTCGAATGGGTGATGCTCAGCGGACGCTGCGCACCGAGAGGGTGATGAGGAGACCGCCGGCGAAGGCGAGCGCGGCAGCGAGGAGATACAGCGCGGTGAAGTTCTCGGCGCCGGCACCGATGGCCAGCACCGCCCCGCCGAGCACCGGCGCGAAGACGCCGGGTATCTTCTGCGCGAACAGGGCGATGGCCATGTAGCGGCCCGCTTCCCTCTCGCGATCGGGCAGCACGTCGAGCAGAAGGGCTTGAGCCACAGCCGAGAAGGTGGCGATGCCGAGGGAGTTCAGCAGGGTGCCCACCATGAGCGTCGGCAGGTCGTGGGCGAACGCCGAGACGCTGCATCCCGCCGCGAAGAGAGCGGCACCCGCGAGGATGAACGGCTTGCGCCTGCCCACCCGGTCACTCAGCCATCCGCCCCCGAGGGAGCCGACGGTGGCCGTCACGATGCTCGACGCCGAGACGATCGCGAGCACTCCGGCGACATCGGGCACGCGCAGCTCGAGGCGCTGGGCGACGAAGAACACGGTGAAGCTGGTGGTGAGAGTCAGCCCGGAGAAGAAGATGAAGCGCCCGAGCCAGTTCCATGCGAAGTCCGGGGCTTCACGCGGATCGAAGCCGTAGCTCCGCAGCAGTCCGCCGACGGTCAGCCGCCGCTCGATCAGCATCCCCCTGGTGTCGGGGTCGTGCACCACCGCGAGGAATGCGATCACCAGTACGACACCGATCGCCGCAGGGAGCGCGAACACGAGGATGACCTGATCGCGGAAGAGTCCGACGAGGATGATCCCGACAACGGGCGCGACCTGCATGGTGACGCCGGTGAGGCCGGACACGCGGCCGCGTTGGTGCGGCGGCAGACGATCCGCCTGCCAGTTGCCGAGCGACGCAGCCGCCGTTCCCCACCCCACGGTCGAGAGCGTCCAGCCGATGGTGAGGGCGGTGAGATTCGGGGCGAGGGCCATGACCGGCACAGAGGCCGCGCCGATCAGCAGACCGATCACCGTGAACGGACGCCGCCGCCCCCAGCGGCTGCGCAGGCGATCGCTGAGGATGCCGGTGAGCGGCGCGAGCACGAGTGTGGCCGCCGAGCCGACGGCGAGGACGATGCCGAGCGCTTCGGTGCGCCCGGGCGCAAGCTGGTCGAGTCGCACGGCCAGCGAATAGGCCATCGGCACGATCATCGCCATGCCGGCGCCGAAGGTCGCGGCGACGAGCAGGGCGATCGACCACCCCGAGACGGACGCCTGCCCGGTCCCCGCGCGATCGTCGGGCGCGGGGACCAGGGAGGAAGGCTGCGGGAGCGCGAGGTTTCCCTCGGGAACGCGCCCCGCAGCCTCCGCAGGGCCTTCGCCCTGGGGATCGTCGACGTCGACGGTCATCTGCTCGGCCTCTGTACGCGGCTTCGGTCAGGCCAGACCGTTGCGCTTCGCGACCTCACCCAGCCAGCCGAGGCTCGGCTTGGGCGTGCGCACGAACGTCTCCCGATCCACGGCGATCAGGCCGAAGGTCGGAGCCCAGTGACCCCACTCGAAGTTGTCGAGCAGCGTCCAGTGCAGGTAGCCGCGCACGTCGATGCCCTCGTCGATGGTGTCGGCGAGTCCGCGCAGCGCGGCATCCGTGTAGCGGATCCGCTGGGTGTCGTCGGCCGTGGCGATGCCGTTCTCGGTCACGATCACGGTGACGCCCTCGGAGACCTCCCATGCGTGGCGCACGGCCATGGCGAGCGAGTCGGGGCGGAAGGCGGTGCCGACGAGCGTGTTGTCGGGGTGCGGCGGATGCGGCACAAGACCGTCGGCATCGACCTCCTGCGACGAGTACGCCTGCACACCGACGAAGTCGTCGCCGCGGGACCCCTCCCAGTAGACGTCTTCCTTGCCGTAGCGGATCTGCTTCAGCTTCTCCTCGCCACCGGGGGCCGCGGTGAGCGCGCCTGCGGCGATGGTCCAGCCGACCTTGGCGTTCGTCTTGGCGCGCACGATCTCCCGGGCGGCATGGTGGATCTCGACGAACGCGCGGCCGATCTCGGGGTCTGCGTCCTGCAGGAAGGAGCCGTGCTGCTTCTTCTCTTCCTTCTGCTCCGCGGGTGCCTCGCTCTCGACCGCGTCCGCCTCGACCGTGGGGCTCGTCCACTGTCCGCCCTGAGCGGCCATGCGACGCATCGCCGTCATGATGGCTGCCTGCATGTTCGGCTCATTCATGGTCGCGACCCACTCGACACCGTCGAGGATCGTGGTGGCCTGGGTCACGAAGCTGAGGAAGCGGTCCTTGGCCTTGGGCGACGTCCAGCCGCCGTCGTTCGCGAACCATCGCGGCGTCGTGAAGTGCTGCAGCGTGACGAAGGGAGTGACATCGCGCGAGAGGCAGTAGTCGATCACTCGACGGTAGTGCGCGAGCTCTGCGCGAGAGAACTGGCCCTCGATCGGCTCGATGCGCGACCACTCCAGGCTGAAGCGGTAGGTGTCGAGGCCGGCGTCGGCGAGCAGGTCGATGTCCTCGCGGAAGCGGTGGTAGCTGTCGACGGCGTCGCCCGAGGGCTCCATGCCGGGCATGGTCAGCTCCCGCTCCCACCAGTCGCTGTTGACGTTGTTGCCTTCGATCTGGTGTCCGGCAGTGGCGGCCCCCCAGAGGAAGCCGGTGGGGAAGTTCGTCATTGAGGGATCCTCTCGATCGGAGCAATCGCGACAACCGATTGCCAGCTAACGGTAACATAAAATAGTAAGTCCTCACTATTTTTATCGCCGGAGGTATCGATGGTCCAATACGCCAAGACCGCAGCCGTCCGCCGCGGCATCCTGGACGCCTGCCTCACGATCTTCGGCGAGTCCGGCTTCCACGGAGCCTCGATGGCCGAGATCGCTCGTCGTGCAGGCATCAGCCACACCGGGCTCCTGCATCACTTCCCCCGCAAGGAGGACCTGCTCATGGCGGTTCTCACCCTGCAGGACGAGCGCAGCGCCGACTACCTCGCACGCAACGAGGTCTTGAGCGCCGGAGCCGATCCGCTCGACGTGCTCCGCGGCATGGCCACGACGTTGATCGAACGCGACCAGCGGGTCGGACTGGTCGAGCTGAGCGCCGTGCTCACCGGCGAGGCCACGGCGCCCGCTCACCCGGCGCACGACTACTTCGAGACGCGATACCGCAACATCCGCTCGTTCATGACTCGCCTGTTCACCCGGCTCCGAGACGAGGGGCGCCTGTCGACCGACCTGCCCCCGGCACACCTCGCAGCGATCACGATCGGCGCGATGGACGGGCTGCACACGCAGTGGCTCTTCGACCGTTCGGCGATCGACGTAGACACCTGCGTCACGTCGCTGATGTCGACCTTCGTGCCGGAGCTGCGGTCCCGCCCGCGGGACTGATCACTCCGCAGCGGCACCCGATTCGTACTCGAACCGACTGACGACGACCTGGTCTCCGAGAGCCTCGACACCGATGACCCTGCCTGTGAATCCACCGGCGACCTCGGTCGACAGATAGCGGCCGTCGAGCGTGGCGAGCTCGACGAAGCCCTCCACCGAAGAGAGACCGGCGCGCAGCAGGTCGGGACCGCGCCGCGCGCCGCGCTCGGCTTCGAACTCCGTGGCTCGAATCTCGAGCACCGCATCCGCCGGAGCCTCTGTCCGCGCGACGACGTCGCTCAGCGGACCGATGACGATCCGTGCGCGCACCTCTGCACCGACGCGCTCGACAATCAGCTGATGCGCGTCGTCCATCCGGACCGAGAGCGCGACGTCGCCTGTCGCGTGCAGGCGGGCCGACCAGAGTTCGTCTTCGGCGCGCACCGCGAGCAGCCGCTCGGCACTGGCGGCGAGCGCACCCCGCCCCCGCTCGAGGTGCAGCCCATCTGCACTCGTGCGGGCGAACGACGACGGCGAGGTTCCCGGCGAGATCCACCGCGGATGCAGTTCCTCGCCTCTGAAGTCCTCGACGAACGAGGTCTTCGCGAGTGGGACGTCGTAGCGCTCTTCGTCGATGACCGGCCACCCGTCGACCCAGTCCACCCCCGCGAGGAAAGTCTCGCGCCCGTTGGTGTGCCAGCGCGGGAAGGTGCCGCGGGGCCGCGTCGCGAGGAAGACCAGTGCCCAGGATCCCTCGGCGAGCTCGACCAGATCGGAGTGCCCCGTCGACTGCACGGCCGCGCTCGTGCTGCGGTGAGTGAGGATGGGGTTCGTCGGTGCCGGCTCGAAGGGTCCGCTGATGCTCGAGGATCGCGCGATCGTCACCATATGGCCGGGCCCCGTACCGCCCTCGGCGACCAGCAGGTACCACCACTCCCCGCGGCGGATCAGGTGAGGCCCTTCGGCGTGCGCACCACCGGTTCCCGCCCACAGCGACCGCGGCTCCGACAGCACCTCACCGGTCAGCGGGTCGATGACGGCCTGCGAGATTCCGCCGCGCATCACGTCGCTCCACGTCACGACGCAGGTGCCGTCGTCGTCCCACGCGATGTCGGGGTCGATGCCGATGAGCCCTGCGACGTAGACGGGATCGCTCCACGGGCCGGCGGAATCCTCGGCGTGCACGAGGATGTGACCCCGCCCCACCTCGTGGATGTTCGTCGTGATCATCCAGAACCGGCCGTCGTGATGCCTCAGTGTCGGGGCGTAGATCCCCCCGCTCGCTCCCGCGAGCCCGGTACGCACGTCGAGGTGCTCGGGGCGATCGAGGATGTTGCCGACCTGCGTCCACGAGACGAGGTCACGGGAGTGGAACAGCGGAACGCCCGGCGAGTACTCGAAGCTCGAGTTCGCGAGGTAGTAGTCGTCGCCGACGCGGCAGATCGACGGATCCGGGTGGTATCCGGGGATTATCGGATTCTGGGTCATGATGCCTCCATGATTCGGCGGCGCTCGAGTCGCCGCTCGCGCTGACGGGAGGGGTCGGCGACCGGCGCCGCGAGCAGCAGCTTCTGCGTGTAGGGATGGTCGGGGGTCGAGGTCACGTGCTCGGCAGGTCCGGTCTCGACGAGGTCGCCGCGGTACAGAACGGCCACCCGGTGACTGATGTGGCGGACGACCGAGAGATCGTGCGACACGAAGAGGTAGGCGACCCCGGTCGCCCTCTGGATCTCGACGAACAGATCGAGCACGCGTGCCTGGGTCGAGAGGTCCAGAGCAGACACCGGCTCATCGCACACGATCAGGCGAGGCTCAGGAGCCAGCGCGCGCGCGATGGCTACACGCTGACGCTGACCGCCCGAGAACTCTCGGGGCAGTCGCTCGACGGCATCCGAGGGCAACCCGACCTGGTCGAGCAGGGTCTTGACCCGCGAGCGTGCATCCTTCGCCGTCGCGCCCTGGATCACCAGCGGCTCGGCGAGGATGTCGCCGATGGTCATCGACGGGTTGAGCGACGTGTACGGGTCTTGGAACACCACCTGGATGTCACGAGACAGGCGACGACGATCGCGAGGTGAGATTCCGGCGATCGACGTCCCGTCGAACCGGATGTCGCCGCCGGACGGCTTCACCAGGCCCAGCACCGCGCGTCCGATCGTGGTCTTGCCCGATCCGGATTCGCCGACAAGCCCCAGGGTCTCCCCCGGCGCGACGCTGAGCGAGACGCCGTGCAGCACCTCGACCGGCTTGGCCCGCCATCCACGTCCGGGGAAGGCGACACGAAGCTCATCGACCTCGAGAAGGCTCATCGGTCTGTCCTTTCATCGGAGGCCGCGACGGGCGGATCGGTGCGGACCGTGCTCTCGTCGAGGATCGCACCGAGCAGCATCTTCGTGTACTCGTGCGTCGGGTGTGAGAACACCTCCGCAGCGGTGCCGGACTCGACGATCACGCCATGCTGCATGACCGCGATGCGGTCGCACAGGTCGGCGACGACACCGAAGTTGTGAGTGACCAGGAGGATCGCCATGTCGAGCTCGGACTGCAGGTCTCGCAGCAGGTCGAGGATCTCGGCCTGCACCGTGACGTCCAGTGCCGTCGTCGGCTCGTCGGCGATCAGCAGCTTCGGCCGGCTCGCGACGGCGCCCGCGATCAGCACACGCTGCGCCATGCCGCCCGAGATCTGATGGGGGTACGAGTCGAAGGTGCGCTTCGGGTCAGCGATGCCGACCCTCTCGAGCAGCGCGAGCACCCGGGCGGATGCCTCCGCGCGGGTCACGCCGAGCGCCGACCGTACGCCCTCGACGAGCTGTGCGCCGACCCTGTACGACGGATCGAGGTTCGACATGGGTTCCTGGGGGATGTACGCGATCTCCTTGCCGCGCAGCGGACGCATCTGCGCATCCGTGAGGCCGACGAGTTCGCGCCCGTCGAAGCGGATCGACCCGCGGGTGATGACCGCCTCGTTGGGCAGCACCCCCAGCGAGGCGAACGCTGTCTGCGATTTTCCCGACCCGGATTCGCCGACCAGCCCGACGATCTGCCCGCGGGCGATCGACAGGTCGACGCCGCGTACGACCTCGTTCAGGCCGCCACTCGGACGCGGATAGGCGATGGCGAGCTCGTTGATCTCGAGCAGTCCCGTGCGCGCGGCCGTCGCTTCTCCGGCGCTGTCCAGCACACGCTGGCCGCGTCCGACCTTGGCCGGCTTCGGCATGGAGCCCTCCAGGATGTCACGCAGGGCGTTGCCGAGCAGCACGAGAGACGCCGTGATGACGCCGAGCAGGAGGCTCGGCCACAGGAACTGCGTGGGCGCGATGTACAGGTTGCGGAAGCCCGAGGAGATCATCGACCCGAAGCTCGGGATCTGCAGCGAACCGACGCCGAGGAAGGCGAGACCCGACTGCACGGCGATCGCAGAGCCCGCCATGAAGGCTGCGGCGATGATGATCGGCCCTCTCACGACGAAGAGCACGTGGCGACCGAGGATACGCAGGTTGCCGAGCCCCGACACTCGGGCGGCATCGACATAGAGCTCGTTCTTCACCCCGAGCACGAGGTTGCGAACGATGCGGTAGATGCCGGGCGACAGCAGCACGCCGAAGATCAGCATCGTGAAGCGGTAGTCGCCCCCGGTGACCGGCATCAGGATGATCAGCAGCAGGATGCCGGGGAAGGTCATGATGAGGTTGAACAGCCACTCGGTGGTGGCTCGCGTCACGGTTCCGAAGTAGCCGCCGATGAGGCCGGCGACCACTCCGACGAGCAGGGCGACACCGGCTCCGATCAGAGCCGAGATCGCTGCCGTGTTGATCGAGTGCAGCAGCCGCGACAGGATGTCGCGCCCGGCCTCGTCGGCACCGAGCAGGTACCCGGGGGTGCCGACCGGCGCGTTGATCATCGCAAGATCGGCGTCGTTCGGACCGTGCGGCGCGAGCCACGGTGTGAGCAGCCCGAGCAGGAAGATCACGGCGAGAAGCCCGAGCGTCACGACGGCCTGCGGGTCGCGCAGAATGCGGCGCCAGGTCGACGTGCGGGTCTTCGCTGCGTTCTCGAGGGTGACGAGCAGCTCGGTGCTGGGAGGTGTCACGGTGCCGGTGGTGGTCTGGGGTGGGCGTTCGTCGCTCAATGGACTCTCGCTTTCGGGTTCAGCCAACCGTTGGCCAGGTCGGTGAGGAGGTTGACGACGGTGACGAGCAGCACGCCGAAGGCGGTGATGCCCATGATCACGGGGATGTCGCCCTGCAGGGAGGCGTTGAACGCGAAGCTTCCGTAGCCCGGGAGCGCGAACACGTTCTCGATGATGAGTGCGCCGCCGAACATCTGGATGAACTCCAGCGACATCACCGTGAGCGCGGGGCTCGCGGCGTTGCGCAGAGCGTGCTTGATGACGATCGAGGTGGTCGACGATCCCCGCGTGCGCAGGGTTCGGATGTAGTCGCGACGGAGCTCGTCGATCATCCTGCCTCGCACCTGGGCCGCCATGTTGGCGACGCCGCCGATGGTCAGCACGATCACCGGGATGGTGATGCTGCGCACCCATGCCCCCGGGTCCTCGGCGAACGGCGTGAACCCGGTGGCCGGAAGCCACTTGAGCTGCACCGCGAACACGACGACGAGGACGATCGCCAGGAGGAGACCGGGAACGATGTAGCCGATGAGCGAGATCCCCTGGGCGATGCGGTCGACGATCCCGCCGCGCGATGCCGCCCAGACGCCGAGGAAGACGGAGAGGATGACCGTCAGGATCAGTGCTGGGACGATGATCGAGAGGGTGACCGCGAGCCGCTGCAGCACAGAGGGTCCGACGGGCAGTGAGGTGTACACCGAGACGCCGAAGTCACCCTGCACGGCGTGGATCAGCCAGTCGAAGTACTGCACGATGACAGGGCGATCCCACCCCTTCGCTGCGATCAGATCATCGACCACATCGGGCGTCGCCGACGTGCCGAGGATGGCCTGAGCGACGTCGTTGAACGAAGTGCTGAGGAGAAGGAAGGTGATGAGGGTGACCAGAATCGCGAGCACGACGCCGGCGCCGAGTCGGCGGAGGATATAGCTGAGCATCAAGAGACTCCCGGTGTGTGGTGGGGATGCGGCGCGCCGCATCCCCACCCGTCACTCACTCGGTGACGTCGAACTGTCGGATGGTTGCGAGGGTGTTCGCCTTGCCGACGTAGGTGATCCCGTCAGCGGTCGCCCACGTCGCTCCGATATAGGCGATCGGGGCGACGAGCGCCTGATCCACGACGTACTCGTTCAGCTCCTTGTAGACCGGGAGAGCATCCGCGAAGTCGACGGTGTTGTTGATCTCGTCGAAGTAGCCATCGAGCGTCGGATCGGTGTACCCGGTCGGGTTGCCGAAGCCGGCGGCGCCGATCGTGGTCGCGAGATCTGCCGAGTCCGAGTTGAATCCGAGGATCTGGTAGTACAGCCCGTAGTCACCGGAACGGGCAGCTGCCTGCGCCTGCTGCGGCGGCACGGTGACCCACTCGAGGGTCAGACCGATGTCGGCGAACGCCTGCGTCAGCACGGGCTCGATCGTGGTGCTGAGGAAGGTGCTCGGGATCTGGAAGGTCTCGCCGGCGTAGCCCGCCTCTTCGACGAGCTCCTTGCCCTTCTCGGGGTCATACTCGTACGCGTCGTTCAGCTTCTCGTCGTAGACCTCGCCGAACGGGCTGACCAGCTGCGTCGTGGCGATGCCCACTCCACTGAAGATGCCCTTGAGCACGCCCTCGCGGTCGATCGCCATGTTGATCGCCTGACGCACCTTCACGTCACCGAGCGCCGGGAACTTCTCGCCGGCGCGATCGAGGATGTTGAGGTACCCCACGGCCACCGCGTCGTTCACCGTGATGGTGAACTTGTTCGCGTCGAGCTGCGAGACGACCTGCGACTGCACGGTCGCCGCGTTGAGCTCGCCCGCCTGCAGTGCGTTGAGCGATGCCGTCGGGTCCTGCAGCACCTTGACGGTGAGCGTCTTGAACGGCACATTGTCGGCGTCCCAGTACTCATCGCGCTTGACGAGGACGTAGCTGCTGCCCGGGACGGTCTTGTCGACGTCGAGAGTGAACGGGCCGGATCCGATCGGGTCGGTGGCCGTGCGCTCTTCATCCATGGTCGCGGGATCGCCGATGGCACCAGGGCCCTGGGCGAGGTTGTCGAGGAACTGGGGGTCGAATGCCGAGAAGCTGATGACGACGGTCTTGTCGTCCTCTGCCACGACGTCCGCGACCGCGGCGAGGCGGCTCTGTACGGCTCCGGGCGTGGCCTTCGAACGCAGCAGGGTCGCAGCGACCGCGGCAGCATCCACCGGGTCTCCCGAGCTGAACGTCATGCCGTCGCGCAGCGTGAGGGTCAGCTGGGTGCCGTCTTCGTTGTACTCCCACTTCTCTGCGGCGCCGGGGAGCAGTTCACCGGTCTCCGGGTCCTTGCGCAGCAAGGTGTCGAGGATCGACGACCAGACGAACATCTGCTGACCGTCGACGATCTGAGCGGGATCGAGCGAGTTGGGGGCAGACACCGCGGCGACTGCGAGGTCCTTCTCGACGACGGCCGCCGACGTGCCTTCGGGCGTCGAGTCGCTTCCGGCAGCGCAGCCGGTGACCGCGAGTGCGGTGATGAGGATCGCAGCGGGCAGAGCCACTCGGCGACGGTGCTTACGGGTGTTCCACATTGTTCATACTCCTTTGGATGAAACGACTTGATGCGCAACCGCTTGTCAGCGGGGTGTGGCGGACGAGGACGGCGACGTCTGATGTCAGTAAAGCAGGGTTCTGGAGTTTTGACAACCGATTGCCAACTTGTTACCGAAGCGTGAGATCCGCAAAAGACCGGCGGCCCGCGAACACCGCATCTACGAACACCTCATCACCACCGAGCACAGGGCTGAGGTCGGCGACCGCGCGTTCCACCCCTGCACGATCCGATGCCCCGCCGTCGATTGCCAGCCACGCAGCGACGACCGCCGCGCACGCAGCACCGGTGCGGCCCGCCGCGCGTTCACGCTCAGCCACCGGCGCGATACGCACCCGCATCTTGGTGTCGGCGTCGAGTGCGATCTGCGCGAGTAGGTGCCGGATGCGGGGGTTCCGGAACCGCCCGAGCAGCGCCGTACGGTATTCGGGCAGCTCGAGCTCTGCCGGAAGATGGCGGCATGCCTCGTCCCAGTACGCGTCGACAGCACGGAGACACTCTGCGTCGGCTATCGCTTCGGAGACGGTGAGATGCCCCCGAAGTCGACCGACCGAGGCGAGCAGGGTGTGAGCACCGTTCAGTAGCCAGAGCTTCCGCGCCTCCCACGGTTCGAGGTCGTCGGTGAAGCGCGCTCCCGCCGTCTCCCACTCCGGTCTGCCCGCAGGGAACTCCCCAGCGATGACCCAGTCGGAGAACGGCTCGGCGACGACCGGTGCACGATCCCCGTAGCGCTCTGCGAGCTCAGCCGCCTCCTCGTCCGAGAGTCGGGGCGTGATGCGATCCACCGAACTCGAGACGAACGAGACCTGGAGATCGATCCAGTCGGCGAGCCCGGGCAGCCCGCCCGCGACCGCGTGCACGGTGTCACGGAGAACTCCGCCGTTGTCGGGCAGATTGTCGCAGGAGACCAGTGCGAGCGGGCCCGAGGCTGCGCGCCGGCGCGCCTCGAGCCCCAGGGCGAGACGACCGATCGCGGTGAGCGGACGGATGCCGTCGAGGTCGTCGCCGGCCGCGTCTGCGAGCAGAGCCCGATCGCGTGACAGTGCGGGGTCGGCGTAGGCAGCCTCGGTGATCGTCAGACTGACGATGCCTGTCGTGGGAGCGGCGACGTCATTCACGAAGGACGGGATGTCGGTGCCCGGATGGGCCCGGACGATACTGCCGATCCGTTCCGCTTCGTCGCCTTCCGGCGAGCGCACGACCAGTGTGTAGAGGCCGTCCTGGGCGGTGAGATCATCCGCAAGGCCGGCGCTTCGTCCGGTGTACGCCGCGATCCCCCACTCGGCTGCATCCGCGGCATGAGCCGTATACCAGGCCAGATGGGAGCGATGGAAGGCGCCGAGCCCCATGTGCACGATCCGCACGGGCGGAGCCGGCGACTCGCGCACGCCGAGTGTCGTGGCGCTCACAGCTTGAACACCCGCTTCGGCTGCGGACCGACGATGTCGCCGATGATCGCGGCCGCCGACTCCTCGCTCACCCGACCCTCGACCACGAGGCGCGCGAGGAATGCGGCATCCGCTCGACGCGCCGTATCGTGCCGGGCTGGGATCGAGAGGAACGCGCGGGTGTCGTCGATGAAGCCCGACCCCCGTGAGAATCCTGCGGTCTCGGTCACGGCCGACCGGAATCGGGCCATGGCGTCGGGTGCGTCGAGGAACCACCACGGAGCCCCGATGTAGACGCTCGGATAGAAGCCCGCGAGCGGCGCGACCTCCCGCGAGTAGACGGTCTCGTCGACCGCGAACAGCACGAGGTGCAGGTCGCGCTCGAGCCCGAACCGCTCGAGCAGCGGTCGCAGACCGCCGACGAAGTCGGTGCGCCGGGGAATGTCGTGGCCCGTGTCGGGCCCGAACCTGCGGAAGGTCTCCGCGTTGTGATTGCGGACCACGCCCGCATGGATCGTCATGACCAGACCGTCGTCGACGCTCATCCGGGCCATCTGCAGCAGCATGTGCGCGCGGAACGAATGGCGATCGGCAGCATCGGCATCCCCGGCCATCACTCGGGCGAACAGCGCCTGCCCCTCGGCTGCGTCGAGATCGAGGGTGTCGGGCACCTCGACACCGTGGTCGGCCGAGACCGCGCCGTGCTCGATGAAGTACCGCCTCCGCGCCTCCAGCGCTGCGAGGTAGCCGGCGAATGTGCTCGGCTGCCCAGTGGTCTCGAGCAGGCGCTGCACGCTGGCGGCGAACCCTGCCGCGTCCGGGTCGAGGTAGCGATCAGGCCGGAAGGTGGGAACGACCCTGCCGACCGCACCCTCGGCGGCGAGCGCAGCATGCCCCGCGAGATCATCGAGTGGATCGTCGGTCGTCGCGAGGACCTCGATGCCGAAGCTCTCGAAGAGCGCACGCGGTCGCATGCTCGGATCGACGAGCTTCGCGGCGATGTGATCGTACGCATCGTCCGCAGTCGCGGCAGTGAGCGGCGTCCGAAGCTCGAGCACGTTCTCGAGCGACTCGCTCAGCCAGTACCCAGACGCCGTGCCCGCGAACAGCGGCCAGCGCTCGGCGAACAGCCGCCACACCTCTCGCGGGTCCGCCGGCGATCCACCGACGCCGAGCGCATCGAGTCCGACACCCGAGGCATGCAGCAGCCGGGTGACGTAATGGTCGTGCGTGATCAGCAACGATGCCGGGTCGGCGAAAGGGCGATCCTCGACGAGCCACTCCACCGGCACGTGGCCGTGCGGCGAGACGATGGGCGCAGCTGAGACGCTCTCGTACAGGGATCGCGCGACGGAGCGCGTCGCCGGGTCGGCAGGAAGCAGGCGGTCGCGGTCGCGGCGTTGCGGCTGGAGCATTCCTCTATCAGATCGGTTTCCGCCAGTTTTGTCAATCGGTTGCCAAGCGTGTTGTTCGCACGGCGACATATCCCGGCGGACCTGCTGCCGTACGATCGGGGAACCGGATGCCGGTCGCAGCGAAGGGAACAGCACGCGATGTCGATGGACGATCTGACAGCACCCGATGAGGTGCCTGGCAGTGCTGGCACCTCTGCCCGCCGAGCGACCATCTACGACATCGCGCAGCGGGTCGGCCTCAATCCCTCGACGGTCTCCCGCGCTCTGAACAAGCCGGGTCGCACGAACGCAGCGACCGAAGAGAAGATCCGCGCGGCGGCCGCCGAGCTCGGCTACCGCGCCAACCCGATGGCGAGAGCTCTTCCCACCGGCCGGTCGGGCACCTTCGCGATCGTACTCCCTGACATCACGAACCCGGTGCACTTCGAACTGATCCGCGGCGCTGAGCAGGTCGCCCGCGCTGGCGGCTTCACGCTGATCATCTCGGAGACGGAGGGATCGGCGGAGATCGAGCACGAGACCATCGAGACGCTGCAGGCATCCGTGGACGGGCTCCTCGTCGTGGCGTCTCGTCTCGGCGACTCCGACCTCGCCACCCTCGCCGCCGTGAAGCCGATCGTGGCGGCGAACCACTCGGCGCCCTCGCTGCCGAGCGTGATCCCCGACCTGGCGATGGGGCTGACCGCAGCCATCGACCATCTCCGCGATCTCGGACACCGGTCCGTCGCGTACCTCGGGCTCGGCGGTGTGCAGATCAATCGCGCCCGCTGGGATCTCACCCTCGACCTCGCGCTGTCGCGTGACATCTCTCTGGTCGAGATCACCGTGGATGCCCCGACCGTCGCCGCGGGTGCGGATGCCCTGCGCCGCGTGCGCGCCAGCGGCGTGACCGCCGTTCTGGCCTACAACGACCTGGTCGCTCACGGCCTGCTCCGAGCAGCCCGCGGCGCCGGCCTCACCCTGCCTGAGGCGTTCAGCGTCATCGGGTTCGACGACATCTTCAGCGCCGAGCTCGCCGTGCCGGCACTGACGACGCTCCACTCGCCGCTGCGCGAGATCGGCACGCGGGCCATGGAGACACTCATCGAGCCCGAGCGGAATCGCGCCCCGTCGAAGGTCGTCCTACCGCTCGATCTCGTCGTGCGCGAATCGACGGCGCGCCCCGTGAGCTGAGCGCCCGACACGTAGGTCTCGCGGTCAGACCGAGGGAGCGGCGGAGGGTACGGCGAGTTCGCCAGTCAAGTACTGCGCCCGACCGAATCCGAACGACCAGTCCTGAGGGCCGTTCTCGACGTACCCGATGAAGACGTCCTCGCCCGCGACGCCCACCGCAGCGAGTCGGGCTGCGATCTCGGCATACAGGTTCTGCTTCATCTGGTCGCTGCGCCCGCGCTGGGTGAAGATCTGGATGATCACGGGGTCGGTCCGATCGAAGCCGAGCCCGGCATCCTCCGCGATGATCGTGGTCGTCGATCGAGAGGTGATCACCTGGAATCGGTCGCGGACGGGGATGCCGTAGACCTCGACGATCGCGTCGTGGATCGCTTCCGAGATCTCCTGGGAGTTCGAGCGGGCGTCACTGTGGTCGATACGTACGAGTGGCATGAATCCTCCTGAGTATTTGTCCTGACATTCTCACATTAGTCGGATCAGTCCGTCAAACTCTTGCATCCACTCTCTCCTCCATGCAAGAATGTCTTTACATGGAACGCGCTATCGTGTTCCGCACCACCCTTCCGCCGCTGCGGCATCCACCGCGTGGCGATTCCACGCAAAGGAGCGTCCTCGTGTCGAATTCCCGCATCACCAGACCGTCGTCGGTTGTGACCGGCGGCACCGCAGGGCGGGGGTTCCTCGCTCGCCTCACGGTGATCTCCACCCTCGGCGGTCTGCTCTTCGGCTACGACACCGGGGTCATCTCCGGTGCGCTGCTGTACATGCGCGATGACCTCGCGATGTCCACGGGAGAAGAAGCCTGGGTCGTCAGCGCACTCCTCTTCCCCGGCGCCGCCTTCGGCGCGCTGCTGGGTGGGCGCATCGCCGATGCGCTCGGGCGCAAGCGCAGCCTTCTCGTCTGCGCCGTGATCTTCCTCATCGGAGCCATCGCCTGCGCGATCGCCCCGAACGTCACGATCATGGTCATCGCGCGCATCTTCCTCGGGTTCGGAGTCGGCGCCGCCGCCGTGGCGTGCCCCCTCTACCTCGCAGAGATGGCGCCAGCCGACAAGCGCGGCCGTATGGTGACGATCAACGAGCTGATGATCGTGACGGGACAGCTGCTCGCCTTCGCGATCAACGCGCTGCTCGCCGTTCTGATCAGTGACACGCACGTCTGGCGCATCATGCTCGCGGTGGCGTCGATCCCGGCGTTCATCCTCCTGATCGGAATGCTGGTACTCCCGGAGTCTCCCCGTTGGTTCGGCGCCCGAGGTCGTCTCGACGAGGCACGACTCGTGCTCAGCAAGAGCCGTACGCCTGACGAGGTCGAGACAGAACTCGCCGAGATCGCGCAGAACGCGAGCGTCGAGGGCGATCAGCGTCGCCACGCGTGGCGGGCGCTGCGCGACAACCGCTGGATGCGTCGGCTCCTGTACGTCGGCTTCGGTCTCGCGACGGTGCAGCAGGCCACTGGCATCAACACGGTCAACTACTACGCTCCCAGCATCCTCACCCAGACGGGCCTCGGCGACCAGGCCGCCCTCATCGCGACGATCGGCGTCGGGCTCACCAGCGTCATCATGACCATCGTGGGGATCTGGTTGATCGGATTCATCGGCCGTCGCAGGATGCTGGCCATCGGCTTCAGCGGCGTGGTCGGCTCGCAGATCGTGCTCTCCCTGGTCTTCCTGCTGCCCCAGTCAGACGGGGTCAGCTACCTGATCCTCGCCGCGATGATGCTCTTCGTCGCCTTCGTGCAGGGCTTCATCGGCACCGTCGTCTGGCTGCTGCTGAGCGAGATCTTCCCGCTGGCGATCCGCGGACTCGCGATGGGGCTCGCCGTGTTCGTGCTCTGGACCGTGAACGCGTTCATCTCGTTCGTCTTCCCGCAGATCGTCGAAGGCATCGGTTCGACCTGGACTTTCGCGCTCTTCGCGGCGATCAACGCCGTCTCGCTGTGGTTCGTGCTCACCCAGGTTCCTGAGACCAAGGGCCGCTCGCTCGAGACGCTCGAGACCGACTTCCGCACCCAGGCGATCCGCACGATCCCTCGCCGGGAGCGCCTCGCAGGGCGCTGATGCATCGCCTCTGAGAGGGGGTGGGGAGCCTGACCGGCTCCCCACCCCCCTCTCTTCGTGCGCCGGCCACAGCGAAGCCCCCTCCTCGAGATCGAGGAGGGGGCTTGTCGGCGCGACGCGACTCGTGCGCGGGACCTCAGCCGATCAGTTCGCGCAGCCTCTGCAGCTGGAAGCGTGAGACCTCGTCTGCCCGCTCATCCTCGGCGAAGACGTTCGAGACCAGCAGCGCGTCTGGGCGATCGAGATATCCGCTCGCCCGCAGCGTGTCGAACAGCTCGATCCAGTTCACGTCGCCGTCGCCGATCTGCAGGTGCTGGTGCACGCGGGCCGCGTTGCCGGGTGGGTTCGAGATGTAGCGCAGGCCGTGAGAGCGATGGTGGTCGAATGTGTCGGCGGCGTAGACCGCCCCCAGTCGCTCACCGATCTCAGGAAGCAGGGTCGCCGCACGGTCGCCGTAGTGGAACGTGTGAGAGGCGACGTACACGAATCCGACGGCCGACGAGTTCAGCCCGCGGATGACCCGCCAGGCCTCGAGCCCGTCCTCGACGAAGTCGTCGGGGTGCGGGTCGATGTTCAGCCGCACCCCTTCCTTCTCGAGGATCGGCAGCAGCTCCTCCATCGAGCGGTAGAACGCGTCTTCGCTCTCCTCCTGGAGCTCCGGTCGACCCGAGAACTCGGTGTTCAGCACCGGGGCGTCCAGAGCGACGGCCAGCTCGATGATGCGCCGCATGTTGCGCACGGCGGCTGCGCGCTCCGTCTCGACCGGAGACGAGATCCGCTGCACAGGGAGCAGCGCAGGGATCGCCACACCGGCGTCCACCGCGCGCTTCTTGAGAGCCGCGGCGAGCGCATCATCCGCCTTCGGATGCCGGAAGAACGGGGCGAAGTCGGCGTGCGGCGTGAGGTGCAGATACTCGTACCCGAGACGTGCGGCGACATCAGGGAAGTCGAGGAGCGCGTGATCGTGGTGGTACGGCGTGGGGTCGAGTGCGATGCGGACCATGTCGGTTCCTCTCCGGCTCAGGCGTAGAACGCAGGACGCTCAGCTGCCTCGACGGGAACGATACCGCCGTCGAGCGCCTTGACCCCCGCCTCGCACGCGAGTGCGACGAGGTATCCGTCCCAGGCATTCGGACCATCGACAAGACGGCCGTCCTTGACGGCATTCACCCACCGCTGGATCTGGCGGTCGTACGCCTCCGCGAAGCGCGTCGTGAAGCTCGTGTGGTCCTTGATCGAGAACTGTCCGTCGCGCCACTGCTGCAGGCCGGACGGCTGTCCGATGCGGGCGATGCCCTTCTCGAACACCGCCTCGGTGCCGACCTGGTAGCCGAACTGCACGCTCACGTTCATCTCGACATCGACGAGCACACCGTTCTCGAGCTCCATGATCACGAGGATGGGCTCGCGCAGGTGCTCGGGGGTGAGAGTGTTCCGACGCGGGAACTTGATCTCGACCGACTTCACAGCGGATCCGGCCAACCACGGGATCACATCGAATTCATGCACGACCGAATCCGTGATGAGCATCGTCTGCGTATAGCTGTCGGGCACGGACGGGTTGCGGTGCACACCGCGCACCATGACCAGGTCGCCGGCGTCGCCTGAGGCGATCAGTTCGCGCAGGGCCGCGTACTCCGGGTCGAAACGACGCATGAAGCCGATCTGGATGTGCGGCTTGTCGAGCTTCTGCTCGCGCTCGATGATGTCCCACGACGTGGCGGAGTCGGGCGTGAGCGGCTTCTCGCAGAGGATCGGAAGGCCGGCCTCGAGTGCGGGGATCAGCACCGGGGCGTGGAACTGCCCGGGTGTGGCGATCAGCACGGCGTCGACCGCGTGAGCGGCAATCGCGTCTTCGACGCGGCTGAAGGCGGCAGCACCCGGCGCGTTGAACACAGCCGCGGCGGCACGCCCCGGATCCGGCTCGATGATCGCCGAGACGACGGCGCCCGAGATGCGATGGGTGATGCGGGCGATGTGATCGGCGCCCATGAGTCCGGCGCCGACGACGCCGATGCGGAGGTCAGTGGTCATGAGTTCAGTGCTCCAGAAAGAGAAGGGATCAGTGGATGCGGGCGAGGTGGGTGCATCCGAAGATGTGCTCACGTGTGCGCTGGGCGATGGGGAAGGGACGGTCTACGTCGCAGCCGTACATGTCCTGCTCGACGATCGCGAAGATCTCGGAGTCGATCGCGGCGACCGCGTCGATGATCGGTCCGAGATCGGGCACGCCGTGCGGCGGCTCGATCATGATGCCCTGCGTGACGGCATCCGCGAAAGGAACGTCGTTCTTGAGCACGTCGAAGAGCAGCGAGGTGTCGACCTGCTTGAGGTGCAGGTATCCGATGCGATCGGGGCGCTCCTGGATGAGCTTGACGTTGTCGCCGCCGTAGTAGGCGAAGTGGCCGGTGTCGAGGCAGAGGTTCGTGTACCGCTCGTCGGTCTCGTCGAGGAATCGCACGACCTCACGAGTGGTGCCCACGTGGCTGTCCGCGTGCGAGTGGAACTGCTGCTTGACCCCGAATTCCTCGAGCAGAGCCTTGCCCAGACGGTCGTGCCCCGCGGCGAGCTTCTTCCACTGCTCGTCGGTGAGGGTCCGCGCCTCGAGCACCTCGCTCGTCGCGTCACTGCGCCACAGGTCGGGGATAACGACGAGATGCTCGGCGCCGAGCTTCGATGCGAGTCCGGCGACGGCGAGGGCCTGGTCCCACGCCCGCTGCCACTGGTCGTCGCCCTTGTGGAATCCGGTGAAGACGGTGCCCGCGGACAGCTTGAGCCCCCGCGAGCCGAGTTCGTCCTCGAGCTGGTGCGGGTCGGTCGGCAGATAGCCGTACGGGCCGAGCTCGATCCACGAGTACCCGGCGGCGACGACCTCGTCGAGGAAGCGCTGCCAGGGCACCTGCTTCGGGTCGTCCGGGAACCAGACGCCCCAGGAATCGGGAGCGGTGCCGATGCGCAGACCCGGGTTGGCGCCTGCGGCCACGGATGCGGTGGTGGTGTCAGTCATGTCAGTTCTCCGTTGAAGTCAGCCGAGGAGCGGACGCTGGTGCGCCTGCTGTGCGAGGTACTCGGTGCGCGCCTGCTGCGTGCTGGCGAGCGTCGAGACCTCGGGGACGGGCACGTCCCACCATCCGTCGCCGTCCGGCGCATAGATCAGCGGGTCGCTGTTGATGTGGATGAAGGTCGATGTCGCCGACGCCTTCGCCTCGGCGACAGCTGCCGACAGCGCGTCGATGGCCCCGGCTCCCGGCTCGATCTCGATCACGTCGAGTCCGTAGCTGCGGGCGTTCGCGGCGAGATCGATCGGCAGGGTCTGCTCGCCCTGGAAGTTGCGCGCCTGAGGGTCGTACTCGCGATACCAGGTGCCGAAACGGTCGGAGCCGACCGTCTCGGAGAGGTGCCCGATCGACGCGTAGCCGTGGTTCTGGATGAGGACGAAGATCACCTTGATGCCCTCGGCGACGGCCGTCACGAGTTCGGTGTTCAGCATCAGATACGAGCCGTCGCCCACCATGACGATGACATCTCGGTCGTCGCCGTCGGCGACCAGCCCGCGCTTCGCGCCGATTCCGCCCGCGATCTCGTACCCCATGCAGGAGAACGCGTACTCGACGTGGTAGCCGAGGGGATCGCGCACCCGCCACAGCTTGTGCAGGTCTCCGGGCAGCGAGCCTGCGGCCTGCACGATGACGTCTTCCGGGGCGGAAGCCGACTGCACGGCGCCGATGATCTCGGACTGGCCGGGCAGCGCGAGTCCTGACGGGGCGAAGGCCGCGTCGACGCTCGCGTCCCACGCCGCCTTCTCACGGGCGATGCGCTCGGTGTACTCGGAGGTGATCTCCCACCCCTCGAGCTCGATGGCGAGTTCGGTCAGCGCCTCGCGTGCATCGGCGATGACCGGCAGCTGCGAGCCGTGCTTGTAGGCGTCGAACGACGCGATGTTGATGTTGACGAACACCACATCGGGGTTCTGGAAAGCGGTGCGGGAGGCGGTCGTGAAATCGCTGTACCGCGTGCCGATGCCGATCACGACGTCGGCCTCCGCCGCGATGCGGTTCGCCGCCAGAGTGCCCGTCGCGCCAACGCCGCCGAGGTACTGCGGATGATCCCAGACGAGCGAGCCGCCACCCGCCTGCGAGGTGCCGACCGGGATGCCGGTCGCCTCGACGAGTGTGCGCAGGTGATCTTCGGCACCGGAATAGAGCACGCCTCCTCCGGCGACGATGAACGGACGCTTCGCCGAGCGGATGGCGGCGACTGCCCGAGCGAGCGCCGCGCGCTCGGGCAGAGGCCGGCGCACGTGCCACTCGCGATCCTGCAGGAACTCGAGAGGCACATCGATCCGCTCGGCCTGGACGTCCTCCGGCAGCGCGATCGTGACTGCTCCGGTCTGCACCGGGTCGGTGAGAGCGCGCATCGCGCCGAGCGCGATCGAGTACAGCTGCTCAGGGCGCTGAACCCGGTCGAAGAACACCGACAGCGGCCGGAAGGCATCGGTCACTTGGATGCCGGGGTCGTGCGGGTGCTCGAGCTGCTGCAGAACGGGATCGGCCACGCGGGTGGCGAAGGTGTCGCTCGGCAGCAGCAGCGCGGGAAGCCGGTTCGAGGTCGCCAGGGCCGCCGCGGTCAGCATGTTCGCCGCACCCGGTCCGACGGAGGCCGCGGAGGCGAGAGTGCCTCTGCGCCGGTGCATCCGGGCGTAGCCGACGGACTGGTGGACCATCGCCTGCTCGTTGCGCGCCTGGTAGTACGGCATCAGGTCGGGCTGCTCGACGTTGAACTGCTTGAGCGCCTGACCGATGCCGGCGACGTTGCCGTGTCCGAAGATGCCGAACATGCCCGCGACCGTGCGCTCGCGGATGTCGCCGTCGACGGTCCACTGGTGTCCGAGGAACTCGACCAGCGCCTGGCTGACCGTCATCGTCTTGGTGTTAGCCATCAGGGCCGGCCTTCCTTGTCGGTGTCGTGCTCGTAGGGCAGCCGGGAGTCGAACTCCTGACCGTCCCAGGTGTTGCGAACCCACGCATGAGCGGGATCGTCGCTGATCAGCCACGTGCGTTCCGGGTCGGGACCCGCCATGACGTTGAGGTAGTAGAGGTCGTACCCCGGGGCGGCGACGGCCGGGCCGTGATAGCCATAGGGCACGAGTGCGATGTCACCGGTGCCGACCATCGCATTGATGTCGATCTCACCTGCGGGCGAGGAGTAGGTGCTGAACATCCCGAAGGCGCCGTCGGCCGCGTCCGGGTTGCCGCCCGAGCGCGACGGGGCGCTCTCGAAGTAATAGATCTCCTCGAGGCGCGACTCGTGCCCCGGCTTGTGCTCGTCGTGCTTGTGCGGAGGGTACGACGACCAGTTCTCGGCCGGGGTGATGACCTCGCAGACGATCAGCCGAGCGGCGTCCAGCGCCTGCGGAGTGCCGAAGTTGTGCACCTGACGGCTGGAGCGCCCCGCCCCGCGGAGCTCCACGGGCGTCTCCTCGGCGGCGATGTACTGCCAGTCGCGACGCTCGGCGGTCGGCGCTTCGGTGACCGCGACGCGGCCTTCGCCGCTGATGGTCGCCGTCGTGCCGATCGACAGATAGAGCACGTCGGTCGGCCCGTCGAACACCGACGCACGACCGTGCAGTCGTGTGTGCCACTCACCCGGGTGATGGTGATGCGCGATGCGGAACGACCCGGCCAGCGGCACGATGACCCGCTCGACGTCGAGGGCCGTGAGCTCGAGCTCGTCGCCCTCCGTCAGCTCGGCGATGCGGATGCCGGTGTGCTGCCACCCCGCGAGCGAGGCGTCGACCACGCTCTGCCATCCGTCGCGCGCGAGTGTGCCGCGTCGGTGGAACCAGCGATCTTCTGTGGTGCTCATCTTCGTGCTCTCAGAGGAATGGATGCCGCCCGCTCCCCCGCGGGCGGCATCCGGATCGGGTCAGTTGTTCTGCGGGAATCCGAGGTTGATTCCGCCGTGCGTGGCCGGGTCGAGCCAGCGGCTGGTGATCGCCTTCTCCCGCGTGAAGAAGTCGAACCCGTGCACACCGTACGCCTTCGCGTCGCCGAAGAGCGAGGCCTTCCAGCCGCCGAACGAGTGGTACGCGACCGGCACGGGGATCGGCACGTTGATGCCGATCATCCCGACCTCCACCTCGCTCTGGAAGCGCCGGGCGGCGCCTCCGTCGTTGGTGAAGATGGCGGTGCCGTTGCCGAACTCGCCCGAGTTGATCAGGTCGAGACCCTCCTGGAAGGTCTGCACCCTCACGACCGAGAGCACCGGGCCGAAGATCTCCTCGGTGTAGGCGCGCGACGTGGTCGGGATGTCGTCGATCAGGGTCGGCCCGAAGAAGAAGCCGTCTTCGTGTCCGTCGATCGTGAGGCCGCGTCCGTCGACGACGATCTTCGCGCCGTCAGCTTCTGCGATGTCGACGTACGAGGCGACCTTGTCGCGGTGCACACCGGTGATCAGGGGTCCCATGTCGGGCTCGACGCCGTCGACACCCGCGCCGTTGCCGATGCGCAGGTTCGCGATGCGCTCCGAGACCTTGGCAATCAGTTCGTCGGCGACGGGCTCGACGGCCAGCACGACCGAGATCGCCATGCAGCGCTCGCCGGCGGCGCCGTAACCGGCGTTGACGGCCTGGTCGGCGACCAGGTCGAGGTCGGCGTCGGGCAGCACCAGCATGTGGTTCTTCGCGCCGCCGAGAGCCTGCACCCGCTTGCCGTTCTTCGACGCCGTCTCGTAGATGTACTGCGCGATCGGCGTCGAGCCCACGAATGAGATCGACTGCACGACCGGGCTGTGGAGCAGACCGTCGACAGCGAGCTTGTCGCCCTGCAGCACCGTGAACACGCCGTCGGGAAGACCGGCTTCCTTCCAGAGCTGAGCGATCCAGAGGGCAGCCGAGGGGTCCTTCTCGCTCGGCTTGAGTACGACCGCGTTGCCTGCGGCGATCGCGACCGGGAAGAACCACATCGGCACCATGGCGGGAAAGTTGAACGGGCTGATGATGCCGACCACGCCGAGCGGCTGCTTGAGCGAGTAGACATCGACTCCGGTCGAGGCGTTCTCGCTGAATGCGCCCTTGATGAGGTGCGGGAATCCCGTGGCGAGTTCGACGACCTCCTGGCCGCGGAGGATCTCGCCCATGGCGTCGGAGACGACCTTGCCGTGCTCGGCCGTGATGATCTCGGCGAGCTCGCGCTTGCGGGCGTTCAGCAGCTCGCGGAACGCGAAGATGACGGTCTGACGCTTCGCGATCGAGTAGGTCTTCCAGACCTGGTACCCGCGCTGGGCGGACTCGATGGCGGCATCGATCTCGGCCTGGTCGGCCAGCGCGACGTGCGCCTGCACTGCTCCGGTGGCGGGATTGTAGACGGGCGCGGTGCGTCCGCTGCTGGAGGGGCTGTCGGCGCCGTCGATCCAGTGGGAGATGACGCGAGGTTCAGGGGTGCTCATGGGTGGATCCTTCGTGGATGGCAGTTCAGCGGATGGGTGCGGCGGCGCCGCGGACGAGCCCGGCTGCGGCGTCGACGGCGGCGACGACGTCGCCGTCCGGCGGATAGAGCAGCGTGCGGCCGACGGTGAGACCGCGCACGCCGGGGAGGGTCAGAGCGTCCTCCCACGCGGCGAAGGTCTGATCGGGGTCGGCGCCGGAGTCGCCGCCGAGAAGCAGCGTCGGCATGGTGGTGGCCGCCATCACCCGCTCCATGTCCTCGACGACCGGGAGCTTCATCCACGTGTACGCAGACGACGCGCCAAGGCCGGCCGCGATGGCGATCGAGGCGATGACGGCATCCGTCGAGAGATCGTTGACGATGTGGCCGTCTTTCCAGCGGCTGAGGAACGGCTCGAGCATGATCGGCAATCGAACTCTTGCGGCGGCGGTGACAGCGTCGGCCGTCGCCTGCAGCGTGGGTGCGGTTCCTGCATCGTCGAGGTTGATCCGGATCAGGGTCTTCGCGAAATCTGCGCCGATCGCTGCGAGCTCGTCGACCGTATAGGCGCCGTAGCGGTCGTCCATCTCGAAGGTCGCGCCCCTCAGACCGCCTCGGTTCATCGACCCGACGACGATCTTGTCGTCGAGCAGCCCGAGGGCGGCCAGGTCGTCGATGATGTCGGGGGTGCCGAGCACGCCGTCGACGCCCGGGCGTTTCAGCGCCGTCGCGAGTCGATCCAGCAGGTCGTACCGATCGGCCATGGCCATGGGGTCGGAGCCCACGGCGAGAGCGCCACGGGCGGGGTGGTCGGCGGCGACGATGAACAGCTTGCCGTCGACCCCGAGCAGGTCGCGTCGGCGGCGGTTGCGCAGTCGCGAGGCGATCTCGTGCGGCGCTGAGGCGCGCAGGTCACGGAGACGGGAGAAGTCGTCTGCCGAGAGGGTGATGCCGGTCATCCTCGGACTCCTTCGAGTAGTTGCTGCACCTCGGACACGGTGGGCATGGCGGTCGAGCATTCCAGTCGCGAGGCGACGATCGCGCCGGCGACGTTGGCGAATCGGAGGATCTCCTCGAGACCCCAGTCCGAGAGGAGCCCGTGACACAGGGCGCCACCGAACGCGTCGCCTGCGCCGAGTCCGTTGACGACGTCGACGAAGTGGGGCGGCACCTCGACCGTCTCGTCGGCCGTCTTGGCGAGCACGCCCTTCGGTCCCTGTTTGACGATGGCCAGTCGTACGCCGCGCTCCAGAAGAGCATCCGCCGCTCGGAGGGGCTCGGTCTCGCCGACGGCGACCTCGCACTCCTCCCGATTGCCAACGGCCACGGTGACGTGCTCGAGAGCGCGACCCACCTGAGCGGTCGCCTCGCTCGGGTCGGCCCAGAACATGGGCCGGTAGTCGAGGTCGAGGACTGTGTGATCTGCGCGACCGCGCATCGCCCAGGCATCGAAGTGCGTCTGGCGGCTGGGCTCCTGCGAAAGACCGGTCACCGTCGACCAGACGACGCCGGCTGCACGGATGGCATCGGCGTCGAGCTGATCGGGCGTGATGTTGAGGTCCGGTGCCTTCGGCTCGCGGTAGAAGTACAGCGGGAAATCGTCCGGAGGGAAGATCTCACAGAAGGTGATGGGCGTCTTCAGATCCGGATCGACGGCGACGGCCGAGTCGTCGACACCAAGTCGCGTGAGCTCTCGATGCAGATAGCGACCGAAGGGGTCGTCGCCCGTCCGGGAGACGAGCTGCACGGCCCGGCCATAACGAGCGGCGGCCACGGCGACGTTCGCCGCGCTTCCGCCGAGGTACTTGCCGAACGTCGCCACGTCCTCGAGACCGACGCCGCTTTCGAGGGGGTAGATGTCGACGCCGAGGCGCCCGAGGGCGACGACGTCGAAGGTCTTTTCTCCGGTCATACTCCTGTGTACAACTTTCCTGATCGCAATGGACGGGATATGTCCTAACAATAACACAAGGCTCGATTCTCGCAAGGGCCCGCGCGCCTGGCTCTCGCGCTCTGAGGTGACAAAGTCTGCGGGAGGTAATATTGTCGCGACAAACGAGGGAGACCACGAGATGGCGACGACGGACGGCGTATGGCCGGACCACCTGTTCCACGATCTGGACCGCACAGGGCCGATTCCCCTGTACTTCCAGGTGTCGAGCAGGCTCGAGGCGGCGATCCGATCGGGCGAGATCCCGCCGGGTGCGCGCCTCGAGAACGAGATCGCGATCGGTGAGCGCCTGGGACTCTCTCGCCCGACCGTTCGGCGGGCGATCCAGGAGCTCGTGGATCGGGGCCTCCTCGTACGTCGCCGCGGAATCGGCACGCAGGTGGTGCAGGGGCAGGTGACCCGCCAGGTCGAGCTGACCAGCCTCTTCGACGACCTGCAGAGCACGAAGCACAGCCCCGGCACGACGGTGCTGCTGCACGAGCTCTCTCCCGCCCCCGAGAACGTCGCCGAGCACCTCAGCGTCCCAGCGGGCGCGGAGGTGCTGCACATCCGCCGCCGCCGCACCTCCGACGGCAGCCCCGTGGCGATCCTCGAGAACTGGTTCCCCGCCGACATCGCCGAGATCACCCGGGAGCAGCTGGAGGATCAGGGCCTCTACCAGATTCTGCGCAGTCGAGGCGTGACGATCCGTGTCGCGAAGCAGCGGATCGGCGCTCGACGGGCTCACGACGACGAGGGCAAGCTGCTCGACATCGACCGGGACGGGCCCGTGCTGCAGATGGAGCGCACCTCGTTCGACGGCGCCGGCCGAGCGATCGAGTTCGGGGTGCACATCTACCGCCCCGATCTCTACAGCTTCGAGACCACACTCGTCGCGAAGTAGCCTGCGCGGCGCCGGCTCGGCGCAGCAGCATGCGGACAACAGGGGTGGCGAATCGACGGATTCCCCGCCCCCATCGGCGACCCTGGAAACGGTCTGCGATCTTCAGGTTCGAATGTTATGACATTCTATTGACTTCTTGCTAGGTGCTGGATACGCTCAGCGCACCAACGACGGTAGCCGGAACCCGCCGGCGCAAGAAAGGATCACGACGTCGTGACACTCACACACAGCTCCCGCACCGGGATGGCCCTCGTCGCCGTCGCCGTGTCGGCCCTCGCCCTGGCGGGCTGCTCCGCCGCCGCCTCCGACGGCTCGACCGACGCGTCCAGCGGTCTCGAGAGCGGCTACGGCTCTCTCGCCGAGAACCGCAACGCCTACTTCTTCACCTACTACAACCCGGCGGGCGATCCCTTTTGGGCCCAGATCCTGCAGGGCGGCGAGGATGCCGCCGAACTCGGAGATCTGACGCTCACGCACCAGACCGCAGAGGGCGACCCCGACAAGATGGTCGACCTCGTACAGACGGCGATCGCCACCGACCCCTCCCTGATCTTCATGCCCTTCAACGAGGGCGAGAAGTGGGTGGGCGTCGCCTGCGACGCCGCCGAGGCGGGCATCACCGTGGTCGCCTACAACGTGCCGGCGCCCGAGTCGGCCGCTGACTGCGTGTCGGGCTTCGTGGGGCAGGACTTCTTCGAGGTCGGGGAGATCGTCGGCGAACGGCTCGTCGAAGAAGCAGGTCTCGAGAGCGGCGACAAGGTCCTACTCCCCGCCGAAGAGCCCGAGCAGGCCTACGCGATCAACCGCGGCGGTGGCGTGCAGTCCTCGCTCGACGAGGTCGGTGCGAAGGGCGAGTTCCTGCGCACGTCGGGCAACGACGAGGAAGCGCTCAACTCGCTGACCGCCTGGCTCACGGCGAACCCGGATGTCGCCGCGATCGCTCCTCTCGGCGGCACCCCGCACCGGAACATCGTCGCCGCCATGGAGGCGGCCGGAGTGAAGGTGCCGGTCGTCGGCTTCGATACCTCGCCTCAGGTCGTCGCAGGGATCAAGAGCGGCGACATCATCGCTACCGCCGACCAGCAGGGGTACGTGCAGGGATTCCAGTCCGTCACGCAGGGAATCCTCTACATCGACTTCGGCCTCTCCCCCGCCAACATCAACTCCGGCGGGCGCGGCCTGATCGACGAGTCGAACGTCGATCTGCTCGAGAACGACAAGCTCAAGGGCGTCCGTTTCTGAGAGCTCGACTCGCGGGGGCCGCAGCCTGGGGCGCGGTCCCCGCCTCCTTCTTCCTCACTTCCCCGAAAGGCATGAGATGTCTCAGCCCACAGAAAGACCGCGCGAGCACGTCCTGACCGCTCCCGCCCCGACCGAGACCGTCGTCACCGGACGGATGCTCGGCGACAGCACCCCGCGGACGTTCACCGACTCGCTCCGCGAGAGCATCCGCTACAGCCGAGGCAGGGGTGCCCTCGAGATCGGCGTGATCGTCGCGCTGGTGCTCGTCGGCTTCATCATCGCCGGCTCGGTGGCCCCCGCCGCCTTCCCTTTCCTCTCTGCAAGCAACCTCTCCGGAGTCATCTCGCAGAGCATCCCCGTGCTCGCGCTGCTCGGCCTCGGTGCCGGCATCCTGATGGTGGCCGGCGAGTTCGACCTGTCTCTCGGCGCGAACGTCGGCTTCACCGCGATCGTCTTCATCAACGTCTCCGAGAGCGTCGGTTGGGGCTGGGGCATCGTCGCCGGACTCGCCACCTCCACCTCCATCGCTCTGATCAACGGACTCATCGTGGTGCTCACCCGCATCCCGTCCTTCATCGCCACACTCGGCATGGGGTTCTTCTGGGTGGGCGCGAGCATCTTCGTCAACGGCACCTCTCCCGCCATCCTCGTCGACGGCAAGGACGACGTTCTCGTCACGGTGTTCGCCGGCGACTTCGGCTTCTTCCGGTCGCAGTTGGTCTGGCTGGTCCTGATCGGCCTTGCCGCATGGGCGTTCCTGCACCGCCACAAACTCGGCAACCACATCTTCGCAGTGGGCGGCAATGCGTCTGCAGCCAAGGCGATCTCGATCAAGCCCAACTCCGTACGCCTCCTGGCCTTCGGAGTCTTCGGCCTGCTCGTCGGTTTCGCGGCGATCCTGATCTCCGTCCGCACCGGCTCCATGCAGCCGGGCAGCACCGATGACTACACGCTCATGGCGATCGCTGCCGCCGTCGTCGGAGGCACCTCTCTGAACGGCGGTCGCGGATCGGTCATCGGCATGATCATCGGCGCCGCCCTGATCCGACTCATCGAGAACGGCCTGATCCTCGCCAAGGCACCGGGCTTCTACATCCAGCTCTTCGTCGGCCTCATCATCGTGATCGCCGCCGTCTTCAACAAGCTCATGGAAGGCAAGGCATCATGACCTCCGACTACCTGCTGCGTCTCGAGGGCGTGACCAAGAAGTACGGTGCGAACACCGTGCTGAAGGACGTCTCGTTCGACATCGGCCGCGGCGAGGTCGTCGGCCTGCTCGGCGACAATGGCGCAGGCAAGTCGACCCTCGTGAAGATCATGTCCGGTGTCGTGCCGATGACCTCGGGGGCCTACTACTGGGACGGCGCCGCCGTGCCCACCGTCAACCGACCGACCACCGAGTCGCTGGGCGTCGAGACGATCTTCCAGGACTCCGCCCTCGTCGATCAGATGTCGATCACCCGCAACATCTTCATGGGTCGGGAGATCACGAACCCCCTCGGCTTCATGAAGTTGAAGCAGATGGATGCCATCGCGACGAACATCCTCGACACCGTCGTCACGATCGAGGGCATCAAGAGTTCGAAGCAGCTCGTCTCGTCACTGTCGGGAGGACAGGCGCAGGCCGTCGCGATCGCGCGGGCAGTGCACTTCAAGCGCAGCCTGCTCATCCTCGACGAGCCGACATCGGCCCTGGCCGTGCGTGCGACCGAGGCTCTTCTGGACTACCTCCGACAGCTCAAGACCGAGGGAGTGAGCTCGGTTCTCGTCACCCACAACCTGCACCACGCCTACAAGGTCTGCGATCGGCACATCGTGATGAATCACGGCAGGAAGATCCTCGATGTGCGGCGCGAGGACACCAGTGTCGAAGAGCTGACCGCAGCCGTGGTCGAGGGCCAGATCGGGGTCGACCGCTTCCGCGCCGGAGTGGGCATCTGACCGGCAGCTCCACACGCGAGGCCCCGCACTGCAGCGCAGTGCGGGGCCTCGCTGTACCCGGCAGTACCGATGATGCGAAGACGCTACTTGATCGCTCCGGCGCCGATGCCCTTCACGATGTGGCGCTGGGCCATCAGATAGAAGATCACCACGGGCACGATCGAGATCGTGGTCGCGGCGAGCAGGATCTGCTGCTGCGGCGTCTCTGCGGACGTGAACGCGGTGAGACCTCGCTGGATGGGCATCAGCGCGTTGTCGTCGAACAGCACGAGCGCCATCAGGTACTCGTTCCACGCTCCGAGACCCTGGATGACCGCCACGGCTGCGAGCCCTGGCTTCGCGAGCGGCAGGATCACGCTCCAGAAGATGCGGAGCGGTCCGGCCCCGTCCAACGCCGCGGCCTCTTCCAGGTCTCGAGGCTGGCTCACGAAGAAACTGCGCATGATGAGGGTCGACATGGGGATGCCCGATGTGATCAGGATGAGGACGTAGCCCACCGGGTTGTTGGTCAGACCGAGCGAGATCAGCAGCTTGTACTGCGCGAGGAACATCGCCGGAGCCGGAATGATCATCACCGCCAGGATGATGAACGTGAAGACGCCCTTGCCTGCGAAGTCGAGGCGCGCGAGCGCGTAGCCCGCCAGGCTCGACACGATCAGGATGCCGGCGACGGCGCATCCCGTGTAGATCACGCTGTTGCGCAGATACGTGCCGAGGTCGCCCTGCACCCAGGCGGTGATGTAGTTCTGCCACTGAGGGTCAGCCGGCAGGAAGGTGTCGTTCGACAGCAACTCGGTGAGGCTCTGCAATGACCCCGAGAGCATCCAGAGCAGAGGCAGCAGCGCTGTCAGCGCCGCGATGATGAGGAGCCCGTAGAGCCCCACTCTGTCGGCGCGGATGCGACGACGCGGTCGCGGCCGGGGCTGGTCGATCGTGGTCTCCGCCTCCTCGACCGGCGGCTGGGTGATGAGTGTCATGCGCGGGACCTCCGCCCGGTGATGGCGAGCTGGAGAACCGAGAGCAGCACGAGAGCGCCACCGAAGACCACGGACATCGCGGCCGCACTTCCGTAGCGCCAGTTCACGAACGCCTCGTTGAAGATCGCGAGCGTGGGAACCATCGTGTGATAGCCGGGACCGCCGTTCGTGAGCACCTGCACCGTTCCGAAGATCTGCAGAGCGGCGAGCAGGGTCAGCAGGCTCACGATCGAGGTGACCGGCGCGAGATGCGGCCAGGTGATGTAGCGGAACTGGGTCCACGGACTCGCGCCGTCGAGCTCCGCAGCCTCGTACAGCTCCTTGGGCACATCCTGCAGCCCTGCGAGGAACAGCAGGAAACCGAACCCCCAGTGGAACCAGACGAAGACCGCGGCCACAGCGGGAAGGGCCACAGAGGGGTCCCCGAGCCAGTTCTGCTGCAGCGCGCCGAGACCGACCATCTCGAGGACGCGATTGAGCACGCCTGACCCCGGCGCGAGGATGAAGGAGAAGAGCAGACCGACGACGACGACCGAGAGCACGCCGGGCAGATAGAAGACGGTGCGGAAGAAGGTCTTCCCCCGCGTGATGCGGTTCACGGCGAGCGCCATCGCGAGTGCGACGCCGTTGCCGACGAAGAAGCCGACCACCCCGAAGAACAGCACGTTCCTCATCGACGCCCAGAAGACGGGATCGCTTGCGATGAACTCGTAGTTCGCGAATCCGACCCAGGGGGTGTCAGGGCTCACGCCGTCCCACGACTGGAAGCTGAGGAGGATCGCCTGCCCGAAGGGGACGATCGTGAAGATGCCGATCAGCGCGATGGCGGGTGCGAGGAACAGCCAGCCCAGCAGGTTGGCGCGCAATGAGCGCTTCCTGCGCGGCGCCCGGGTGGGGCGCCGCGCAGCAAGCGGGAGAGAGGAGGTCGTCATGACACTCGGTCTTGGGCGGCCTGGATGTTGGCGAGAGCCTCGTCGATCGTCGCCTCACCCAGCACGACCCGCTGAGCCTCGGCGACGATCGCGGTGCGCACGTCGGTCGCGAACGTCGCGGACATGACCTGGACAGTCTCGACTCCCGAGGCGAAGCCCGCGAGCTGCGTCGGCACGTCGCCACTCGAGAGCAGTTCGGGGTTCGTCGGCAGGATGCGGCCGACCTCGGCGAACACCGCCTGCTGCTCGGGCTCGGTCAGCCACTTCACGAACGCGAGCGCCTCTTCGGGGTGCTCACCCTTCGGGTTGATGACCGCGCCCTTTCCGGGGACGCCCGGGGAACGGGGATCCTCGGTACCGCCGTCGACGACCGGGATGCCCACCGAGAAGTAATCCTCGAACTCGGGGTTCGTGCGAAGGCCCACGGAGACACCGGGAGACGCGTCGAAGATCGAGCCCATCGCCTGGGTGAAGAACGACGACTCCACGTTCGGGTTGTCGTCCTGACCCCCGACGAGCGCGTCGTTGGCGATCACGCCGGCGTCCTTCATGTCGACGAGCACCTGGAAGGCCTCTCGCCAGGCATCCTGCTCCCAGCTCTCCTCACCGTTGAAGGTCGCGGCGATCTCGTCGTCGGTGAGCCAGTTGGAAGCGATCGCCTGCAGGAACTGCGGCGTCAGCGACGCCGCGACCGAGAAGCCGGCGGCACCGTCATCCGCATCGGCGAGGGCCTCGATGAAATCGCCGGCCGTCGTCGGGGCGTCGTCCAACGTCATGCCGGTGAGCGCCGGGTTCACGAGGAAGCCGTACGTCTGCGTCTCCCAGTGCACGGTGTAGATCCCCGGGGGAACATCGAGATTGTTGCCTTCTTCGAAAGTCGACATCTCGATGATCGCCGGGCTGAAGTCATCGCTCCACTCGCCCTCGAGCTCGGACGACAGGTCCATCGCCCAGCCCGCCTTGTAGAACGGCGCCATGTCGGTGGCCTGGAACGAGGAATAGATGTCGGGCATCGAGTTCGACTGTGCTCGCGCCTGCAGCTTGGGAAGGTAGTCGGCGGGTCCGGGCGAATCGATCGTGACGGTGACGCCGGTCTCTTCTGCGTACTGCTCGGCGAGCTGCGTGAGAGCGGCTTCCTGGCCGCGGGACTGGTTCATGAACGTCAGCTCGACGTCCTCTGCCTCCCCCGGGGACTCCGCCGGCTCTGGCGAAGAGCATCCCGAGAGCGTGATCGCGGTCGCGAGGGCGATGCCGCCTGCAGCGAGCGCCAGGCGGCGAATGCTGCGGGGAGAATGTGTGTAACGCGTGGTCCTCATCATTGAAAATCCTTCGAACGATGAACCGTCTGGCGGTTCGGGATCGGTTGCTGCGTGGGCGTTCCGGCGTCGATCGTGATTGTGTCAACCGGTTGCCCTTTAAGGAATCATCCTCTCTCTCATGCGATGCGCGGGAAGGTCAGACGGCGGCGGAGGCCGCGTGAGACGGCGAGGGCGATGGCGCTGGCGCACCGTCATAGGTCACCCGCCACCCGTCCGGCTCGCGATCACCGGCGTCGATGGCGCGGACGATGTGGGCGATCGCGGCGAGCAGCCCGCCGTTGGCCGGCAGGTACAGCGACAGGAAGCCGGGGATCTGCGGATTGTGTCCGTTCGCGAGGAACTCGTTCTTGGGCGACGGCAGCAGGAGAGCGTCGAACGCGAGTGCGAGATCGCCGAGCCGGGCCGCGGTCATGGCCATGACCGGGTAGTCCCACCCCCAGCTGGATTGGAGGTCCCACCGATCCCACACGGCGTCGAGCGTCGCGCTCATGATGTCGGCGTCGATGATGTCCGTCGGCGGGAGCCACCCGAGTGCCATGAGCATCGACGGGTGGTCCTTGCGGATCAGGTGCGGCGGCGAACTCAGCGCGGCATACGTTCCGTCGTCGAGAAGCGTCGGCATGGTCATGTTCTGCGCGACCCGCTCCCACTCAGGCTGCACCCCGAGCCCCAGCTGCGAGCGCCACTCGTTGGCGACCTCGAGAGCCCAAGACCAGTACGCCAGTTCGAAAGTCGGGTCGGCGTTCGTCCCGCGGTCGGCGAGATAGCTCTCCTGCGCGGGGATGATCGGTGGCGGCAGGTGGAAGGCGCCGTCCCGCTCCTCGACGAAATCCGCCATGAACTCCGCGGTCGCCTCGACAAGCGGGTAGTGCGTTCGCAAGAACTCCGAGCCCCGGCCCTCCTGCCGCAGCAGCTCGAGAAGGTGGATGATGTGGGGCTGCTGCCACACCAGGAAGACGCCGATGTTGCTCGGCGACTCGGCCGCCGAGGGGTCGGTCTGCTTCGGCCAGCGGGCACCGCGATACCCCTGCCACTCGGCCGTCGAACGCGCGGCGTCGAGCGCACTGTGGTACCAGCCAAGACTGCGCTCGAGCAGGTGCCCCCGCCCCCACAGGGCGAAGTGCGCGGCATGCCACCAGTGCATCTCGAGGTGGAACTTGCCGGTCCACGTGTTGTAGGTCAGCCCGGTCTCCGCAGGCGGGGTCGATCCCGCACTGTTGACGGCGGCCAGATACTGCGACAGGACGACGCGACGCTCGAGTTCGGTCGCTCGCTCGTCGTCGCTGCCTTCGAAGGAGACGGCGACGCCGCTCGACCAGTACTCCTCCCACCACGCCTCTGCGGCACGGGCGACCTGACCATACGTCGGCTGGCGCAGATCGTCGGCCGAGTCATCGGCATGCAGGGAGACGACGACCTCGAGCCGCTCTCTGTCCGATGTGGCGACGGTGGCGTCGGCTCCGCGGAGCGCAAGAGCACCGTTCGTCGACATGTCGACCCGGTACGCCGTCGTCTCGATGCGACGACGACCTGTCCAGCGACCGGGGGCACGGCGTTCCCACTGAGTGGACTCCTCCAGCGGCAGCTCGAATGTCGCGAGATCGTCCGGCTGAGTGTCGAAGATCCACGCGACACCCCATCCGCGCTGAAGCAGTGGCGATTCGACCGACACCGCGAAGACGTCCTTCTCGGGATGGGCGACGGTCGTCACGGTGACCGGCTCTCCTTCGAGCACGAACTGTGCGTGCACACGACCCGACCAGAGATCCAGTTCGGTCCTCGGCTCCCTCACCGCGGTGACATCGATGCGACCGGGTTCACCCGCCGGCAGCGTGAGAGCGAGACGTCCGAGGTGGGCACGCCGCGGGTTGTAGTGGAACCAGGCACCGGCCTCGAACTCGTCGGCGATCTCATCACCAGCCCTCTGCAGTCCCATCCGGTCGAAGTACGGAACCGCACCTCGAGCCGTGTCGTACCGGGTGACCGTCTCGTCACGATCGAACTCTCGTGTCGTCCTGGTGCGATACCAGCCCCACGACGACTGCGTGCGCAGCGGAATCTGGAAGTCATCCGCGTCGAAGACCCGCACTCGCTGCTCCGGCAGCCCGTCGATGCCGGCGACCGCCACCCTGAGGGGATCGGGAACCAGCTCATGGGCCTCGGGAAACGTCTGGAGCCCCGTGATATCGACCGTCAGAGCAGCATCTCCGTTGCCGACGGTGAGGACTCCGGTGGGATGCGCCGCCGTCAGCACAGGATTGTGCCGTCGCACGAGGCGACGGCGATCGACGGTCGACGCAGGCATCTTCACCTTTCCCTCGACTCAATTCTGAGTCGACTATTACTTTGGCCGGATGAGCATAACATTGCCTGAGCGCCACACTCAAGAGCAATCGGAAGGACCCTGATGGCCCAGAAGAGAGGTCCGTACGCGAAGTCGGACCAACGACGCCAGGCACTCAGCAGGGCCGCACTCGACCTCGTGCGCCGGCACGGGCACCGCAACGTCTCGGTCTCGGACATCGCCGAGCTCGCCGAGACGAGCGAGGCGACCGTGTTCTACCACTTCCCCACCAAGGAAGCCCTGTTCATCGCCGCGCTCGCACAGCACGACGAGGAGAACATCCGCGCGCGGGGGGCTGAGGCGGGCGCGATCGCCGAGATGGGCGAGCGCGCAGAAGCGGGCGTGCAGCGCACCAACTACGCCCGCCTCTACAACGAGCTCGCCGGGGCTTCCGCCGACCCCTCACACCCGGCGAACGGCTTCTTCCAGGCGCGCTGGGCGCGATCGACGGCTGTCGTCGCCACCGACATCCGCCGACTGCAGCAGGCCGGTCGGATCGACGACTCCATCGATCCGGATGCCGCGGCGCATCTTCTGCTGGCGGCCTGGGAGGGCCTGCAGCTGCAGTGGATGCAGGGGCCGCCGTTCGACATCCGCGCCCGGATCGAATCGCACATCCGCGCACTGCTCGGTGCGGGCGCGCTGGACTGACGCGCCCCGACCACTGTGAGCCGGGCTCACACCCCGCCGTCGCCGCCTCCCTCACGATTCCGCCTCGCGACATCCCCGAGCCACCCCAGGCTGGGCTTGGGATGACGCTCGAAGGTCTCGCGATCCACGGCGACGAGGCCGAAGGTCGGATCCCAGTGACCCCACTCGTAGTTGTCGAGAAGGCTCCAGTGGATGTAGCCGCGAACGTCGATGCCGTCGTCCATGGCCTCCGCGAGGGAGCGGAGGGCCGCGTCGGTGTAGGCGATCCTGCGCGCGTCGTCGGACGTGGCGATGCCGTTCTCGGTGACGACGACCGGCACCTGCGGGAGCACCTCTGCCGTGTGGCGCACGGCGATCCCGAGGGCGTCCGGACGGTAGGCCGTGCGCACCAGCGTGTTGTCGGGGCGCACGGGGTGCGGCTCGATCCCGTCGAGCCCGACCCACTGAGCCGAGTACGCCTGTACGCCGATGTAGTCGTCATCTGCGGCAGCTTCGAGATACAGGTCCTCCCAGACGTACTCGAGCTGGCGCCGCACCTCTTCAGCCCCGGGACGAGTCTCGAACGCACGGTTGGCGACCGACCACCCGATGCGGGCATCGGTCCGCTCGCGCAGGATCTCGCGTGCTGCGTGGTGCGCCTCGATGAGGCGTCGACCGATCTCCTCCGACGGCGCCGGCTTGACCGGACGCGGGGTGTCGGCTTCGAGCGTCGGGCTGAGCCACTCGGTCTCGGAGTCCGGGTCGAGTGCAGCCTCGGCCTCGCCCACCATGATCGCGAGCATGTTCGGCTCGTTGATCGTGCAGACCCATTCCACACCGTCGAGGATCGTCGCTGCGACCTCGACGTACGCACGGAATCTGTCGATGGCATGCGGCGAGCGCCACCCTCCCTCTTCGGCGAACCATCGCGGCGACGTGAAGTGATGCAGCGTGACGAAGGGCCGCACCCCTGCCTCCAGCGCGGTGTCGATCATTCGCCGGTAGTGAGCGAGCTGCACGCGTGAGAACCGGCCGGGAGCCGGCTCGATGCGGGCCCATTCGATCCCGAAACGATAGGTGTCGAGGCCGGAGGCGGCGACGAGAGCGATGTCTTCGGGGTACCGGTTGTAGCTGTCCAGAGCGTCGCCGCTGCGATCGGCTCCGGTCATGTACGGCTCCTGCATCCAGAAGTCGCTGTTGACGTTGTTGCCTTCCACCTGATGCGGCGCGCTGGCCGCACCCCAGAGGAACTCCTTCGGGAACGTGGGCATCGATGCTCCAATTCTGAGTCAACTAGTAATTTCAGAAGACTAGCGGACACGTCGCGGAGTCCTCAAGCAAGGATCGCGACGGGCGCCCTTCGCCCGCCGCGACCCTGGCAGGCGGATTCACCCGCCGTTGGACTGACGGATGCCCTCCCCGTAGGCCTCGAAGGTGTGCACGAAGCCGCCCGCCGGCCCGCTGACGACGAGGTATCCGTCGGTCGTCCCCGGCGCGATCGCGATGTTCGTCGCCGACTCGAGTCCCTCACCCGGCACGCGGATCGTACCGATCTGCTCTCCGGTCTTCGCGAAGACCACGATCTCGGCCTTCTCGTGGAACATCTGATAGATGTTCCCCTCGGCGTCGACCGCGGTCGAGTCGATGCGTCCGATCCCGCCGTCGACGTGGATCGCGGGATACGCCGAGACGACGCGGGTGCGCGTCTCATCGAGGGCGAAGTAGTCGATCCGGTTCGCGTTGTACTGCGCGACCCAGAGCCCCGCATCCTCTTCGTCGAAGACGACGCCGTTCGGGGAAGGAAGGTCGCCCGCGAGGGTCGACGCCTGCCCGTCGGCGCCGATCCTCACCACACGCCCCGGAGTCTCCCATCCTGGCCCGTCCATGCCGCGGGTGTCGGTCACGAACATCGTGCCGTCGGGATGGAACGCGATGTCGTCGGGCAGCATCGCGATGCCGTCGACGTCGCCCGAGAAGTGCACCTGCGGGTCTTCTCCGTCAGCCGTGATGCTCATGACACCACCGCCGAGGAAGTCGGTGAGATACAGGCGCCCGTCGTTCGGATGGAACTGCGCCGAGGTGAACGCGCTCGTCTCATCGGTGAAGACCTGGTCGACGTCGCGCTCGTCGACGTCGACGCGCAGGACTTTCGCCTCCCCGGCGGGCGCCATCACGTCGACCATGAACAGCGACCCGTCTTCGTGAAAGGTCGGCCCCTCGAGCAGCGTCCCTCCGGTGAGCTCATGCGGCTCCGTCACCTGGAGCAGCTCTTCCGAGCGCTGTTCCGCAGCGGGCCCGTCCGATGGAGCGTCGGTCTGCGCCGCATCCGGAGCCGCCGGCGCGCACCCGACGAGCAGAGCCACCACCCCGATCGCACCTGCCGCGGCCGCCAGCGCCGCCCTCACGCCGACACCCCGATCTCCGACGACTCGCGCACGCATTCGTCCGCATCGTCGACCACGAGCAGCTCCGCCATGTCTCCCGCACGCCACTCGCGCAGGAGTCGATGGAAGGCCACCGGCCCCGGGGAGTACGTGAGTCCGCCGATCGTGCGCGAGCCCTCACCGTTGTAGTAGCCCGGCGTGCACTGGGCCTGGAAGTCCGAGACGTCCCTCGAGGTCTCGGCAACAGTGCGGCACCAGGCATCCTCGGCCTCAGCGGTCGGCTCGATGCGGCGAGCGCCGACCCGCTCGGCCCGCTCGATCACCGCGGCGATGTGCGTCGCCTGCTCCTGCAGGATGTGCACGAAGTTCACCGAGTTCGCGTTCTGCATCGGGCCGAGTTGGAACAGATTCGGGAAGCCGTGCGTGGTGAATCCGTGCAGCGTCCGCGGGCCCATCCCCCAGGCCTCGAGAAGAGCTCGGCCTCCCCGCCCGGACACGGGCAGGGTGCCGGACACCACGCCCGACACTCCGACATCGAACCCGGTGGCGAAGATGATGCAGTCCACCTCGTACTCCGCCTCACCCACCACGATCGATGTCTCGGTGAGCGCGGTGATGCCGTGCGTGTCGGCCGTGTCGACGAGGGTCACGTTGGAGCGATTGAACGCCTGCAGGTAGAGATCACTGAACCCCGGCCGCTTGCACATGTACCGGTACCAGGGCTTGAGGGCGGCTGCGGTCGCCGAGTCGTCGACGATCTCGTCGACCCGGGCGCGCAGCGCATCCATCTTCACAGCGTCGTCGAGCTCCTCCCGCAGCAGGCGGTCCTGCTCCGATACAGAGCCGTCGACGCTGCCAGAGAGGATGCTCCGCTGCAGCCGGTTCGTCGAGGTCCACCCGTCCTGCACGAGCGATTTGACGGGCTCGCCGGCCAGCACCTCGAGGAAGTTGTCCATCCGCTCGCGCTGCCAGCCCGGCGCGAGGGTGCGCGCCCAGTCGGGATCCGTCGGACGGTTGTCGCGCACATCGACGGTCGAGGGCGTGCGCTGGAAGACCAGGAGCTCACGCGCGTGCTCGGCGAGGTGCGGAATCACCTGCAGGCCCGTCGCCCCCGTGCCGACGACCGCGACGCGCTTGTCGGCGAGCTTCGTGAGATTCCCCTCGGCGGATCCGCCGGTGTAGGCGTAGTCCCAGCGGCTGGTGTGGAAGGTGTGCCCGGTGAAACGCTCGATGCCCGGGATGCCGGGGAGCTTCGGCTGCGTGAGCGTGCCGGAGGAGGTGATCACGTACCGCGCGCGGAACACGTCACCTCGATCGGTCTCGACGACCCACTCGGATGCATCCTCGTCCCAGGTCAGCCCCGTCGCTCGGGTATGCCCGACGAAGTCGCGGTAGAGGTCGTAGTGCTCCGCGATGCGCTCGGCGTGCTGACGGATCTCCTCGCCAGGCGCATAGCGCCTGCTCGGGATGTATCCCGTCTCTTCGAGGAGCGGCATATAGACATACGATTCGATGTCGCAGTGGATGCCGGGGTAGCGGTTCCAGTACCAGGTTCCACCGACGTCGCCCGCCTCGTCCATGAGCCTCACCGAGCCGATGCCGGCGTCTCGCAGCCCCGCACCGGTGAGCAGCCCGCCGAAGCCCGCCCCGATCACCAGAGCCTCGACGCGATCCCGCAGCGGCTCTCGATCAGTGCGGGGGGTGTAAGGGTCCTTCGCGTAGTAGCCGTACTCGCCGAGAGCCGATCGATACTGGGCCGCCCCGTCGGGGCGGATGCGCCGATCGCGCTCCTGCGCGTACTTCTCCCGCAGTGCCCGCAGCCGCGCGACCTGCTCCTGGGTGGCCTGTGCCTGGTCGGTCATGGTTCCGTCCTCCTGTCGCCGGGGCTCGGGCCAGGTCGACGCGAACTGGGGACGGCGTGAACCTGAACCCGACACGACCCCGGATCGGTTCCTTCACAGAAGGTTAGCTCGAAGCTAAGTAAATATCCCTGGGAATCGCCTCGGAGCGCGTTACGGTACTGAGGTGAGCGATGACCGGAGACGTGCGGAGGCATTGGAGAACATCGATGCCCTCACGCTGGCGGTATCAGTGCGCTCACTTCCCCGCATGATCGGCTCCCTGCTGAGCACGCAGCTGACGATCCAGCAGCTCAAGGTACTCACGTCGATCGTCGTATCCGACCACAGCACGATCAGTGGCCTCGCGTCGTCGTTCGAGGTGTCGCTCGCCACGATGTCGAAGCTCGTCGAGCGCCTCGTCGACCAGCACCTCGTCGAACGACTGACGGATGCAGTCGATCAGCGTGTGCGGCGCCTGGCGCCCACGGCTCTCGGGCGTGACGTCATCGGGAAGATCATGGCGGCGCGCCCCGAGATGGGCGCCGACATCCTCGACGGGCTGACGATCGACGAGCTGGAATCCCTCGCCCTCGGCCTGCGCGCGATCAATCGGGAGCTGCAGGCCGCGGCGATGCACGACGACTGATCCACGCCGTCAGCGGGCGCCGGAGAACCCGCCCGCGCCGGCGAAGGATCCGGGTCCTGCTGCCCGCGTCGTCCCGTCGGGGAAGACCACGGTCGCGCGACTCCCTGCCGGGATGTCCGCCTCGACCACCAGCTCGTCCCCCTCGACGCGCCACTCCACGCGGATCCGCCCCTGCGGAGTGTCGAGATGCCCCTTCGCCCAGCTGACGCCGCCGCCGGGGAGCGGCGCGATCGTGAACGCCTCCCATGCTGCCGAGTCCGCATCCTGACGCAACCCGAGGGTGTGCGTGTGGAGGAAGCGGATCACCGCACCCTTGCTGTAGTGGTTCAGCGACTCGTGGGCGACGCCCTCGTCGTCGATCCCCTCCCAGTCCTCCCAGATGGTCGTCGCTCCCCTGTCGATCATGTACATCCACGACGGAGCGCTGCGCTGGAAGAGCAATTCGTAGGCGACGTCGGCGTGCCCGCTGTCGGCGAGAACCGGCAGCAGGTCTCCCGTCGACAGGAATCCGGTGCCGAGATGGGTGCCGGCGTCGCGGATGAGTTCGACGAGGCGCTGCGCAGCGGTGGCACGAAGCGATTCCGGGATGAGACCGAACGATAGTGCCCGCACATAGGCGGCCTGAGTGTCCTGCACCGTACGCCCGTCGTCCGTGACGAACTCGGAACGCCACGCGTCGAGCACGCGCTCGGCGATCGCGGCATACTTCGCCGATTCACCCGTGCGACCGAGCACGGCCGCGGCATCAGCGAGGATCCGAGTCGAGCGATACAGGTAGGCCGTGCCGACCTCTCCCTTGTCGGCCATGAACCAGGCCATGGGGTTCGTCTTGATCGGATCCAGGCGCGAGCCGTCCTCCGCCTTCGCGACGGGCTCGGTCCACTCCCCCCAGTGGAACGTGCCGTCCCACAGATACTCCTCGTGCGGCAGCGGCTCGGCGGAGCGCTCGACGCGAGAATGATGCCGATTCGCGCGCGCGGCCCCGAGCTCCCACTCGACCCACCGCACCATCGCGTCCCAGTTCTCTTCGAGAACGCGAGCGTCGCCGTATGCGGTGTACATCTCCCAGGGCACGAAGGTGATCGCGTCACCCCACCCGGAGGAGCCCGTCATCATGGCGAACTGGTCGTCGAGCTTGTGCTTGATGCGACGGCCGTCAGGGGAGAAGTTCGCGACGCGACCGTCGTCGAGCTGATCGTCACGCACCGACTGCAGCCACTTGCGAGTGAACCCGAGCACGTCGTACAGGCGCGCGGCGGTCGGCGCGAACACCTGGTAGTCGCCCGTCCAGGCCAGACGCTCACGCGTCGGGCAGTCGGTCGGCACATCCACCGCATTGCCGCGGAAGCTCCAGTCGGCGATCTCGTGCAGCCGGTTGAGGTCGGGATCGCTCGACTCGAAAGATGCGGTGCGACGCAGATCCGTCTGCACGACCTGCATCTGCGCGGACGCCGGTTCGAACGGAGCACCCTGACGCGTGATCCGGGCGAACTGGAAACCGTGAACCGTATGACGCGGCTCGAAGATCTCGCCCCCTCCGGCTGAGACCACTTCGTCGTGCTGCACGAAGACGACGTCAGGCTCGCCCGGCTTGGTGGAATCGAGGTGTGCGGTGCTCACGTCACCGTCAGGCCCGACGTACTCGCCGTAGTCGATCGCCGTGCGCGTTCCCGCCGGACCGAGATCGGTGAGCCGCAGCCAGCCCGAGGCGTTCTGACCGAAGTCGAGCACCCAGGTGCCGTCCGCGATGTGGTTCCCGTTCACTGCGTCGCGTGTCTCGACCACCCGGATGGGCGGAGCCGGCGACCAGGAGATCGGCGGACCTTCGACCGCGCCGACGATCACGGCTTCCGCAGACCCGGCATCCGCACGGAAGTCGGTCGTCTGCCCGTCCATCAGGTCGGCGCGGATCACTCTGGACCGAGCGCTGGTCCAGTCTCCGTCGGTGCGGATCACCTGTCGCGAGCCGTCAGAGAGCTCGAGGTGCAGTTCAGCTCGAGCTGCGAGAGTCGTGCCCCACCCGGCCGGCAGACGGAACGCCCCGACCTGCCCGCGGTACCAGCCGTCGGAGAGCTCGATCTCGAGCGAGTTGGTGCCGTCGGTCAGCAGGCGTGTCACGTCGGCAGCCTGGGCGTAGAGGGTGCGGTCGTAGGACGTCGACCCCGGCGACAGCTCGGCCGTGCCGACCCGCTCGCCGTTGATGCGAGCTTCGTAGACGCCGAGAGCGGTCGAGTACAGCCGCGCCGAGACGACGCCGGAGACATCGAACCGACGGGTGAGCGAATGAGCGGGGCGCGCCCCGTATCCGGGGTCATCGTGCTCGACCGGGGTGATCCAGGCGGCAGTCCAGTCAGCGTCGAGCAGTCCGCACTCGAAGGTTGCCCACTCGGACCATTCTGAGAGAGTGTCGCCGCTTGTCGCGCGCGCTCGCCATCGGACCCGCTGACCGCTGGACAGCGCGAGCCACGGCCACTCGATGAAGAGGTGCGCGTCGGCGGCGAGCGGCACCAGCGCCCGACGCTCACCGTCGACGATCGCCTCGAGTTCGAACCCGGTCCACGCCGCGCCGACCGGAACCGTGAACGACAGCCGGGGCGAAGCCTCGCACACGGTGAACTCGTCGCCCCCGCTGTCAATCCGCAGGTCATACGGCGCGGTGGGCACGGATGCCGGGTTCGATGTGAGCGTCATCTCAACGCACTCCCTTAACCTTGAACATGATGATCAGACCGCCGATGAGGGCGAACACTGCGCCGATCAGGTAGAGCAGCGTGTAGTTCTTCTCGGCACCCACGGCCCCGATCGTGATGATCAGCGGAGCGATCAGCGGTGCGATCGCGCTGGGGATCTTCTGGGCGAACGCCACGACGGCCATGTAGCGGCCGGACTCGGCGCGGTCGGGAATGATCGCGTACACGATGGCCTGATCGACGGTGGCGAACACGGCGATCGCGAGCTGCATGAGCACCGCCCCCACGATGAGCTGCGGCAGCGACCATGCGAACGCCTCGGCGAGCGCTCCCCCGATGAAGATGAAGGCGGCCGCGAGCACGAAGAGCCGACGGCGCTTGAGCTTGTCGGACAGGAATCCACCGAGCAGCGCGCCACCGGCAGCAGCGACGACTCCGAGCATCCCGACGGTGGCGACGACACCCGCGACTTCGCGGACCGGCAGGTCGAGACGCTGGGCGTAGAAGAACGTGCCGAAGGTCGTGTTGAAGTACAGGCCGATGAAGAACACCATGCGGCCGACCCAGTTCCACGCGAAGTCCGGGTACTTGCGGGCGTTGAAGCCGTAGCCGGCGATGACCTTCTTGAGCGTCACCGACGAGTCGACGACCAGGTCCTTCGAGCTTCCCTCCTTCTTGAAGGTCGGCAGCAGGACGAGCAGTACGACGCCGATCACGGCGGGGACGAAGAACACCAGGAAGGTGCTGTACGACACGGCGTAGGCGATTCCGATGCCGAGCACCGGCGCGACCTGCGTCATCAGACCGGTGAGGGCCGAGACCTTGCCGCGCTGCTCCTCGGGAAGCTTGTCGGCCTGGAGGGTCTGGATCGCCGCGCCGGCGGTCGACCAGCCGGTCATCGCGACGACCCACCCCGCACCGACCAGCAGCAGGTTGGGGGCGAAGCCGATGATGACGGCCCCGACGATGCCGAGTGCGGCGCCGAGGAACAGGAACGGGGTGCGACGCCCGAAGCGCGACCGGGTGCGATCGCTCCAGATGCCGATCATGGGGCTGAGCACGAGGAAGATGAGCTGCGCGGTGCCGGTGACGTAGCCGAGCACCTCTTCGTGCCCGGGGGCGAGCTCGGTGATGCGCAGTGCGAGGCCGTAGGCCAGCGGGACCATCATCGCGATGGACGCACCGAAGTTGGCCAGCATCAGCCAGAAGATATATCCGCCGCTGACCTTCGCGGTCGGCTCGGAGCCGACGGGGGTTCCCTCCAGCGGAGTGCCGTCAGGCGTGTTCCCGCCTACCGGCTGTGCCGCAGCGATCGAGTCGATCGTGTCGTTGCGGTCGAATTCACTCTTGGTCACCTGGACTCCTTCATCGTTCAGTGATCCGCGGCGCCCTCCACTGGGCGTCCCTCGCGAAATGTGATCGTCAGCAGTTTGGCAACCGATTGTCGATCCTGAGCGATAGTAACCACTTTGGTAACAGAAGGCAAAAGTGAGAGGGTGAGAGCATGACGTCACCGCCGACCGCCGAGCCCGCCCCACGCCGCCGAGGACCGAGCGCGACCACCCCGGCGAGACGCGCCGAGATCGCTGAAGCCGCTCTCGCGAGCTTCGCCGAACACGGCTACGAACGGGCGTCACTGCGCGACATCGCCAGTCGCGCCGGCCTCACCCACGCCGCACTGCTGCGACATTTCTCCGGCAAGGAGGAACTGCTGCCCGCCGCCCTCGCCCAGCGCGAGGAGCACGAGGAAGACCTCGCCGCTCGGATCATGACGGCGCACGTGCCCGGCGAGCAGATCCTGAGCGCCGTGCTCGCCGACGAGTTCGCGCACCCCGACTTCCAGCGCAACTGGCTGGCTCTCACGGTGGCCGCCACGAACCCGGAGCATCCGGCGCACGACTTCTTCCTCGGGCGCCGCGAGCGCATGCGGTCCCGCTTCACGGACGGGCCCCTCCCCACCAAAGAGGACGAACTCCTGACGGCAGACGAGAAGATCACCCTCGTCCTCGCCATGGTCGACGGCCTGCGCATTCAGGCGCTGCTCGACCCGTCGCGAGACGCTCTCGGACTGCTGACGATCTTCATGAAGCTCATCGCAGCGCAGCCGCCAGCGGCATCGTCGGAGGGCGCGTAGTGAACGAACGCCCGCTGAAGGCGATCCAGCAGATCCAACTCGGCACTGTGCTGTCGACCGAGCAGCAGGCACGCGAGACGCTGGGCCGGCTCGAGCGTGCCGGGTTCGAGGGCATCGAGCTGAACGGCTTCATGACCCGACCGACGCCCCTGTTCGTTCGGGCGCTGACGAGAGCGTCCGGGATGCCGGTCGGCCGCGGCGGACGGCTCGATTGGCCGGAGCTCATTCGCAGCACCTCGCTGAAGGTCGTCGGCCTCCACGAAGACCTCGGCACTGTCGAGCGCGAGCCGGATGCGGTGATCTCGCGAGCGGCGAGCTTCGACACCAGACGCGTCGTCATCACCGGCATGCACCGGTTCGATTACACCGACGAGGCACAGGTACGAGATCTTGCCCTGCGGCTCAACGCCGCGGGCCGCGTGCTCGCCGCCGGCAACGTCTCCCTTCTCTACCACAATCACAATGTCGAGTTCCGTCGCCTGCCATCGGGGCGCACGGCATTCTCCGTCCTCATTGCAGAGACGGACCCCTCAGCCGTCAACTTCGAGTTCGACTGCTATTGGCCGACTGCGGCAGGGGTAGACGCCCTCGCACTCATGCGCGAACTCGGCGAGCGGGTCGTGCTGTGCCACATCACCGACCGCGGCACCCGCCGCCGAGGCTCTTCGCTGACCCCGATCGACGAAGCGGATGCCGTCGAGCTGGGCCTCGGGAACATGGACATCCCCTCGTTCATCGAGCAGGCGAAGCTCTCGGGAACACGGGCGGTGATACTCGAGACACACCGCAACTGGATCGAAGGTTCACCGATCAGGAGCTTCGAGACGAGCGCGAAGGTGCTCAATCGTCATCTCGGGCAGCATTCGCCTCTGTGACCGGCGGCGACCGAACGGGGAGCGCCTAGGACGGAGCACGTCCGAACTTCAGAAGGACCTTGCTGGACTGCGTCGGATCCGCCGCGATCGCGAAGGCCGCTTCGGCCGATCGCCAAGGCTCCACATGGCTGATCACCGGGGCGATCCGAAGCCTCTTCTGGGCGAGCGCCTCGATGACCTCGTCGATCTCGTCGTTGAAGCGGAACGAGCCGAGGAGATCGAGTTCTTTGGCGATCGCCAGCGCGACCTGCACGGGCTGCGGCCCGCTCGGCAGCAGCCCGACCATGGCGACTGCGCCTCCGCGGGTCGCCGCACGGATCGCCGTGTCGAGACCGCGATGACTTCCCGATGACTCGACCACGACGTCGGCATCGATCGCCGAGACGTCTGCCTCATCGGGCTGCTTCAGCAGGACATCCGCCCCCAGCTCCTTCGCGACCTTCAGCGGCCGGTCATGCAGGTCGATGGCGGTGATGTGGCGCACGCCGCGCGCCCGGAGCACGGCGATCGCGAGGAGCCCGATCGGACCGCACCCCACGACCAGCGCCGAGAGGTCGGTGACATCGCCGATACGGTTCACTGCATGCCAGGCGACGCTGGCGGGCTCGATCAACGCCGCTTCCTGCAGATCCACCGTCTCGGGGAGCGCCCGGAGCATTCCTGTCGGCATCGCCACTCGCTGCGCGAACGCCCCGTCACGGTGCGGGAACCGGGCGGCGGACCCCAGGTAGCCGCCGCCCGCGATGTTCGGTCGGTGCGCGGGGTGACGTACGTACTCGGTCGCCGGAGTGGCCGGGTGCACGGCGACGCGCGTGCCCTCCCAGGGCCCGCTGCCGTCGGCCGCAGCGCGGCTGACGACCCCCACTACCTCGTGGCCGAGCACCATGGGGGCGCGCAGGATCGACTCCCCGGCGGCACCATGCGTCCAGTAGTGCAGATCAGAGCCGCAGATGCCTCCGTAGACGATGTCGATCACGGCCTCGTCAGATGCCGGCAGGGGCTCGGCGATCTCCTCGACGCGGAGGTCGCCGGCCGCGTGGATCACGATCGCGTGCGGAACGGCCGCCATCACACCACCGCCGTCATTCCGCCGTCGACGAAGACGACCTGTCCGGTCACGAATCGGGATGCGTCGGATGCCAGCCAGATCACGGCGCCTCCGATGTCCTCCGGCTCTCCCCAGCGCCCCACCGGGGTGCGCCCGAGCACCCACTCGTTGAATGTCGGATCATCGACGAGAGGCTGGGTGAGTTCCGTGCGGATATAGCCGGGAGCGACGCCGTTGACCCGTACGCCGCTTGCCGCCCACTCAGCCGTCATGGCCTTGGTGAGGTTGCGCAGGCCGCCCTTGGCTGCGGTGTACGCCCCGATCGTCGGACGGGCGAGATCGGTCTGCACCGAGCAGATGTTGACGATCGCACCGCCTCCGCGCTCGACCATCGCCCGCGCCGCGGTCCGGCCGACGAGGAAGGCGCTCGTCAGGTCGGTACGGATGACTCGCTCCCAGTTCTCGAGGCTCACGTCGAGCAGCGGCTCCCGATGCTGCATGCCGGCATTGTTCACGAGGATGTCGATCTGCCCGTCGGCCTCGATCGCGCGGATGCCGGTGATCACCGACTCCTCCTCGGTGATGTCGAACGCGGCTGCGGACGCGGCGTCCGCCCCGAATTCCCGGCCGAACGCCGCAACCGCACCCTCCACGACGGCGATGTCGCGGCCGTGGACGATGACGTGCGCGCCTGCCTCGAGCAGCGAACGTGCTATGGCATGGCCGATGCCACGGCTGGAGCCGGTGACGAGCGCGCGCCTTCCGGTGAGGTCGAACGGGTTGGTCATGATCTCTCCGATGGGTCAGTAGTACTCGACGGTGTCGACGACATTGCGCAGCGCAGCCCCATCGAGGAACCGGGTGGCGTTGTCGGCGAAGAGCTCGGCGATGCGGCGATCCTCCCGCGCGTCGAGCGCAGCGGTGTGCGGGCTGACCAGCACCCGAGGGTGACCCCACAGGGGGCTCTCGTCGGGCAACGGCTCGACCTCGAACACGTCGAGTGCGGCGAACCCGATGACCCCTGATTCCAGGGCATCAAGCAGCGCCGCCTCGTCGACGACCGTCCCTCGACCGACGTTGACCAGAGTCGCCCCCGGACGCAGCGCGGCGAGGAATCGCCGATCGACGAAGTGGTGGGTCGCATCCGTACCGGGAAGCGTGGTGACGACGGCGTCCACCTCGGAGAGCACCGAGGCGACGTCATCGGGGCGGACGGTTCGCGAGACTCCGGGTACTGACGCACCGCTGCGCGACGTGCCGATCACGGTCGCGCCCACGGCCGACAGCTTCTGGGCGACCGATGACCCGATGCCGCCGAGGCCGAGCACGAGCACGGTCTGCTCCGACACCTGCGACATCAGCCAGCGACCGCTCCATACCCGATCTTGCTGCTGCTTCACGAGGCGCGGCAGATGCTTCGCTCCGGCGAAGACGCCGAAGACTGCGAACTCGGCGAGCGCGTCGCCATGCACGCCCGCCGACGTCGTGAAGACGACGCGGTCGAGTTCCTCTTCGCTGAGTGCGGCGGCCTTCACCTGGCCGCCACCACCGGCCGCCATCGTGTGCACCCAGCGCAGCGAGGGATTCATCCGGATGGTGCGCGCGAGTGCCGACGGGTCGACATCGGGGATGCCGTACAGCGCGTCGGCCGAGTCGACAAGCTGCTCATACGCCGACTGCTGCGCAGGCGTCCGTCGGAACGACGGGTCACCGGAGAAGTCGGCCGGATGCCGCATCGGCGGCAGCAGCGTCTGATCGACGATCAGGTCGATGCGCGGCTCTCTCGTCGTGAGCAGCTCGCACAGTTCCGGCGCGAGAGGAGCAGCGACGACCGCGCGGAGACGTGCCCTCATCGCAGCGCCTCCACAGCAGCGGCGATCTCGGCGACGGCGGCGTCGATCGTGTCGAGATCGGTGGCGAACGAGATCCGGAAGAAGGGCGAACGACCGTAGGCCGACCCCTGGATCACGGCGACGCCCGCGTGATCGAGCAGATACAGCGTCACGTCCTGGTCGTCCTCCAGCACCGTGCCGTCGACCGTGGTACGGCCGATCAGGCCTGCGCAGTCGACATAGAGGTAGAAGGCTCCGTCCGGGACGAGCGGCATCACCCCGTCGATGCCCTGGAGACCGGCGACGGCCGCATCGCGGCGGGCACGGTACACCGGCACGGACTCGGCGATGAAGTCCTGCGGGCCCTCCAGTGCGGCGGCTGCAGCGGCCTGGCTGATCGACGACGGGCACGACGAGGTCTGCGACTGCAGCGTGTTGATCGCACCGACGAGCGCGGGGTCGCCCACCGCATAGCCCAGGCGCCAGCCGGTCATGGCGTATGACTTGGATACGCCCGAGACCACGAGCACCCGGTGACGCAGGTCGGGTGCGACGGCGGCGAGGCTCGGAGCGGGCGCACCGCCGAACGAGATCTCGCTGTAGATCTCGTCCGACAGCACTGAGACGTGCGGGTGGCGACGCAGCACGTCGGCGAGAGCTGCGAGCTCATCCTCTGTATGGATCGCACCGCTCGGGTTGCCGGGGCTGTTCAGGATCAGCCACGTCGTGCGTTCCGTGATCGCGGACTCCAGTTCCGCCGCGCTGAGTTTGTAGCCGTTGTGCGCAGAGGTCTCGACGATGACGGGTGTGCCCTCGTTCGCACGCACCATGTCGGGGTACGACACCCAGTAGGGCGCCGGGATGAGGACTTCATCACCGGCATCCACCGTCGCCATCAACGCGAGGAAGATGACCTGCTTGCCGCCGCCGCCGACCGTGATCTCGGCGTCGGAGTACTCGATCCCGTGCGTGCGCAGCAGCGACCCGCGGATCGCCTGGCGAAGGCGCGGCGTGCCGTTGACTGGGGTGTACTTCGTCTCGCCCGCGTCGATCGCGGCGATCGCCGCCTGCTTGATGTGCTCGGGAGTGTCGAAGTCCGGCTCGCCGACGGTCAGGTCGAGGATGCGGCGCCCCTGCGACTTCAGCTCGCGCACCCGCGCCGCCGCGGCGGTGCTCGGCGAGGGCTTGATACGGCCGAGGCGCTCCGCCGCGCGGAACGACGACGCGATCACGTCGGTCATGACGGGTCCTCGATGTCGGACGTGAGACCCTTCGCCTTCAGCACCTCGGAGAGGTTGCAGAGCTCGATCGTGGTGCCGCCGGCCCAGTACTTCGTGATCAGTTCGGCCTCGTGGGCATCCCGGGCGGCCGACAGCTCGGCGGCCTCCCGCGCCTCCTCCCGCCGGACGACGACGACGCCGTCGGCGTCTCCCTTGACGATGTCGCCTGGGTGGATGATCTCGCCGGCGAAGACGACGGGCTGGTTGAGGGCGCCGAGGGTCTCCTTCACCGTGCCCTTGATCGACACGCTCCCCGAGAAGACCGGGAGTCCGAGCTCGCGCAGCTCCTGCGTGTCACGCACCCCGGCATCGGTCACGAGAGCCGCGATGCCCTTCGCCTTGCAGGCGTTGCCGAGCACATCGCCGAACATGCCCGCCTCGGCGAACTCGCCCGCCGATACGATGAGCACGTCTCCCGGCTGCGCGTAGTGGATGGCGACCTGGAGCATGAGGTTGTCCCGCGGAGCGCACACGACCGTGAAGGCCGAGCCGACGAACGACGTGTCGCGGTCGATGGGCTTGATGTTCGCATTCAGGGCGCCGCGGCGGCCCTGTGCCTCGTGGATGGTCGCGGCGGTGAACTCGCCGAGGCGGGCGATGTCGGCGGCGTCGGCGCGCTCGATACGGGTGGTGACGTGAACCATGGTGGTGTCCTTACTCTGCAGCCTGGAGTGCGGCGTCGCGGCGGTCGAAGGTGAGACCTCCCGGCACCTGGAAGGTGGGCATCAGCTCGACGAGTCCGATGTTGACGTGCGACGGCGCGTCGACCGCGAACTCGATCGCCGAGACGACGTCGTCGACGGTGAGCGACTCGAAGCCCTCGTAGTAGGTCGCCCAGGCCTCGGCATCCGTCTCGGGGGTTCCACCGAGGTTGCGTGAGAAGATCTCGGTCTCGATGCGGCCGGGGCTGAGCTCGGTGACCCGCACCCGCTTGCCCAGTGCGTCGTTGCGGAGCTGACGCGAGAGCTGATGAACGGCCGCCTTGGTCGCGTGATAGGCGGTGTGGCCGAAGAAGTTGTAGTGCCCGGCGATCGAGGAGATGTTCAGCACATGGCCGCGATCCCGCTCCACCATCCCGGGGTACAGCAGACGCAGGATCTGCATCACCGCGGTGAGGTTCACCTCGACCAGGTCGTCCAGATCCTCGGCGGAGGAGCTCAGGAGGTTGCCCGCGCGGCTGACACCTGCGCTGTTCAGCACGATGTCGGCCTCCACACCGTCGAGCGCACGGGTGAGGGCATCCGTGTCCCGCACATCCAGTGCGTGGGCGATGACCCCCCTCTCTGCGAGCTCTGAGAGCCGCTTCTCGTCGCGCGCGATCGCGTGGACGGTGAGCCCCTTCGAGAGGAAGAGGTCGATCGCCCCTCGCCCGACGCCGCTGGTGGCGCCGGTGACGACGGCTACTTCGTAGTCGGAGAAAGTCATAGCAGGGTCCTTCCGGTGGTTGACAGGGAGAGCGCGTCGAGAGCCGCGAACACGGCTCCGACACGAAGACGGAGAGCATCGAGGGCGACGAGGTCGGCACGGGTGCGCGCAGCGGCCTCCGCCGACGAGACGCGGCGGAACCGCAGCCTCTGGCCCGGGCGCACCTGGGCGAGCACGTCGAGCGAACTCGAGGTCACGACGGCGAGCACGGGGTATCCGGCGGTGACCCCACGGCCCCGGTGCAGGACGAGCAGCTCGTCTCCGGGCGGCACCTCGACCGCCCCCACCGGAACTCCCCGGGAGAGCACCTCGCCGCGGCTGATGCGTTCGGGCAGGGGCCCCGTCATCCGCAGTCCGATGTGGTTGCTCGTCGGGGTGACGAGGTACGGCTGCTCGAAGAGGCGATCCGCCGTGCCTGCGAAGTCGTCGATGTCGGGGCCGTCCGTGACGTCGACGACGAACCCTGCGGGGATCCGCGGCACGTCGAGGCTGTACAGCTCTGCGGTGAAGTGGTCGTTGAAGAATGGCGAGGTCTCGTGGCGAAGGGCGAGCGACGAGCCCGCCGAGAGCCGACCGCCGAACCCGAGAACCGAGTCGGGTGCACAGCTGCCGAGCAGCAGCGGCACCTCGAAGGAGCCTCGCACAGCGAGGTAGGCGCGCAGGCCCCCCTGCAGCTGCCGAAGCGCAACGGACTCCCCCGCCCGCACCGACACCGGCTGGCCGCAGGGGCGTCCGACCCCGTCGATCGTGAGATGGCCGTCGGCGCCGGTGACCGCGATCAGGATGTCGATGTCGGGGACGAACTCGAGGTCGAGCGCCGTGATCTCGAGCAGCGCCGCGTTCTCGGGGTTGCCGACGAGGATGTTCGCGATCCGCGCCGATCGCTGGTCGAGGGCGCCGTTCACCGGCACGCCGTATCGTGGGCCTCGTCGGCGTCCGAGATCCGTGACCTGCGTGGAGCCGGCCTCGACGATGGTCAGGATGCCGGCGCTCATCGCGCCACCATCCGCGTTCCGAGCAGCGACTCGTACTCCTCGGGGCCGATGGGAGTGAACCGGATGAGGTCACCCGGCTCGTAGGGCACGAAAGGCTCGGCATCGAGATCGAGGACCGTCAGGGGCGTGCGTCCGATCAGCGGCCATCCGCCAGGTGCTGCGGCGGGGGTGATCGTCGCCTGACGGCCGGCGACCGAGACGACGCCCTGCGGGACATGCGCGCGGGGACTCGCGAGGCGCGGCACCGGGTTCGGGAAGGGAGGACCGTCGAGCATCGGCGACCCACCGGGAGCGCCGAGACACCGCACGACGTAGGTGGGCTCGCTGTGCAGACGCACGATCTCCTCCGCGCTGAGACTCTGCGCCGCGGCGACCGTCTGCAGGTCGAGCTCGCCGTCGAGGTCGTACAGCACGGGCACGTCGAACGTGCGCGGGGTGTCGGTGAGCGGACGATCGTGGTCGAGTCCCTCGATCACATGGGCGAGGTAGTCGCCGAGTCGGTCGAGCGACACCTCCGCCGGATCGATCTCGATCAATGCGGCGTCATAGGTGGGGATCACGCACTCGACACCGGGCACGTGCGCCGCGTCGACGAAGCGCGCGAGGTGATGGACGAGACGCCACCCCGCCTCGCGGTCGGCCAGGACGCTGACCACGCGCAGCGCGGAGTTGCCGCTGGATGAGATGACGACGGATGCCTCTGACATGGCGACTCCTCACTCCAGCCAGTCCGAGAGGGGCGCGATCTCGACGCCGGCCGCTTCGAGGCCTTCGCGGATCTCGCGAGCGAGATCCACCGCACCCGCGGTGTCGCCGTGCACGAGCACCGTGTCGCACGCGACCGGGATCAGCACGCCGTTGCGGCTCTCGATCACTCCGTCGACGACCATCCGCACCGTGCGGCGCCGGATCTCCTCGCCGCCGTGGATCACGGCACCCGGCTCGGTCCGGGGCACCAGAGTGCCGTCATCCTCGTACGCCCGATCGGCGATGCCGACGATGCCGACGCGGAGCCCGGCCGCCCGCGCGGCGTCGGCGAGTCTGCCGTCCTGCGCGAGGACGATGAGCTCGGGGTCGATGCGCTGCGCCGCAGTGGCGACGGCCTCCGCGTAGTCCTCGCGCACCGCGACGAGGTTGCCGAGACGCCCGTGCGGGGCGATGTGAGTCACCGTCGTGCCATGGAATGCCGCGAAGGCCTGCAGTGCACCGAACTGGTAGAGGACGTCGGTGCGCACCTCGTCGGCCGTCAACGCCATCTCGCGCCGCCCGAAGCCCTGCAGGTCGGGGAACGACGGATGTGCGCCGATTCCGACACCGCGCTGCACGCAAGCACGCACCGTCTCGTCCATGATCTGGGAGTCGCCCGCGTGGAAGCCGCAGGCGATGTTCGCCGAGGTGAGGATGTCGAGAAGAGCCGCGTCATCGCCCATCCGCCATGGTCCGAAGCCCTCGCCGAGATCTGCGACCAGATCGATCCTGCGTGTCATCGCCAGCTCCTCTCCTCATCGATTCCGCTGTGGGAATCAGGCTAGGACGGACGACATCAGGAGTCCTCAACTCATGCCACTTACGTGCCGAAAATCTCGCTAAGTTCCTGTATTTGCGGGGTATCGGCGTCCTCACTTTGGCAAATTCCTTGCCATTTGCCTTTCCCCGACGGCGCCTGTTCGGTAGTGTCGTCGACACGCGCATCCGCAGGAGGAAACCCATGGTCGTTCCCGCACGCCGAGTCCAGCGTCGCGTCACTCTCACCGAGATCGCCGAGGCTCTCGGCGTCGCACCGTCGACGGTGTCGCGCGCCCTGTCGAATCCGAACCGGGTGAGCCCGGCGATGTACGAACGCATCACGAGCAAGGCGCAGGAGATGGGCTACACCTCGGCGCTCCTCCCCGCCGCCGAGAACCGTCTCGCCCGCGGCACCATCGCACTCGTCCTCCCGAACCTCACCAACCCGTTCAACCTCGACGTGACGCGCGGCGCGCAGGCGCAGATCCGCGCAGCCAGCTATCTGCATCTGCTCGTCAGCACCGAGGAGTCGCTCCCGATGGAAGAGCAGTGGCTGCGGGAGATGGCACGAACGGTCGACGGAATCGTCGTGTCGTCCCCTCGGATCGACGACGAGGCGCTGCGCGCCATCTCGCAGATCGCACCGACCGTGATGATCAACAGGGCAGCCCCCGGGCTGTCCGGCGTGGTGATCGACACCCCGGCGGGGCTCGCCCAGGCCGTGCTTTATCTGAACTCGCTCGGCCACACGCGCATCGCGTACGTCCGTGGACCTCACGGGTCATGGACCGACCACACGCGATTCGATGCGATCACCGCAGCCGCCGACGAAAGCGGCGTCGACCTCATCACGGTCGGTCGATATCAGCCGACGCTCGCGAACGGGGCGGCAGCTGCCGATGCCGTCGTGCTCACCCGCGCCACTGCCTGCATCTTCTTCAACGACGTGCTGGCGATCGGAGCGCTCGATCGCTTCCGGCAGCTCGGCGTCTCGATCCCCGACGACCTCAGCGTGGTCGGGTGCGACGACATCTTCGGCTCCTCGTTCTCGCATCCGCCTCTCACCACGGTCACCTCGCCCGGCGAGAGCGCCGGCCGCGCCGCCGTCGACATGCTCATCGGCCGGTTCTCCTCACGCGACCGCTCCGACCGCATCGACCACATCTCGGCGCACCTGACCGTGCGGTCCTCGACGGGCCCGCTGCGGAGCTGACACCGGCGGCGGCGCAGGAGCCAGACAGGCAAAGGACCCCGGATGCCGTCAGCATCCGGGGTCCTTCACGGTGGTCGGTGTTACGGGATCAGGATCGACGCCGTGACGGCATCCTTCTCCTTCTGCGTCTGCTGCACGTCGTCGACCTCGTCGAGCGTGTAGCGCCGGGTCTCGGTGGCGGTCAGCGCCGCGATCACCGCGATGAGCATCAGACCGATGCCGAGGAAGGCCGGTCCGATCCAGTTCTGCAGATCCTCTCCAGCGAGCGCCGTCGAGGCGACAGGGCCGATCGCTCCGGCGATCGCGAAGCCGATCTGCGTGCCGACGGCGAGGCCAGAGACGCGCACCCGGTTCGGGAACATCTCGGCGAAGAAGGCCGGCCAGGCCGCGTTCGCGGTGGAGTAGAAGAAGCCGTTGCACAGGATGCCGAGCACGAAGATCAACGGCCAGTTGCCCTGTGTGATCGCCCAGAGGTAGGGCACGGTGGTCAGGCCCGCACCGACCGCCCCGACGATGAAGACGGTCTTGCGACCTATGAGGTCGGAGACGTATCCGGCGAGCGGCGTGTAGAGCAGAGCGAGAAGGCTTGCCAGCACCGGCACCCACAGCATGGTCGCCTTGTCGAGTCCGTATCCGGTCGTGGCGAACGCGACCGAGAACGTGGCGAACAGGTAGCTGACGCCGGCGATCATGGCGCAGGCGGCGACTCGGATGATCGCGACCCAGTGGAAGCGGGTGACCTGCTTGATCGGCGCGAGCTGCACCTTGATCGCCTGGGTCTCGACGAACGACGGCGGCTCCTCGAGGTTGCGACGGATCAGGTACGCGACCACGACCACGACGGCCGAGAGCCAGAACGGGATGCGCCAGGCCCAGCCGAGCAGGTCTTCCTGAGGCAGCGCGGCGAACGGGATGAACACCGCAGTCGCCAGTAGACCACCGGAGGCGGATCCGCTCGTCACGAAGCTCGTGGTGAATCCTCGGCGGTTGTCTGGGGCATGCTCGAGGCTCATCGAGATCGCGCTCGCCTGCTCACCCGACACCGACAGGCCTTGGATGATGCGGATCACCACCAGCAGGATCGGAGCGAGGACGCCGACCTGTTCGAACGTCGGCAGGCAGCCGATGATGAACGTGCAGATGCCGATGCCGAAGAGCGTCAGCATCATCACGAACTTGCGGCCGAAGCGGTCAGCGAGCGGGCCGAGGATGAAGGCCCCCAGCGGGCGCACGACATACCCCACGGCGAGGGTCGCCATACTCAGCAGCACGCGGATGCCTTCGGGCAGCTCCGGCGGGAAGAACAGCTGGTTGAGCACGAGCGCCGCGGCAGTGCCGTAGACCGCGAAGTCGTAGTACTCCAGCGTCGTGCCGATCCAGGACGCGATCGCCGCCTTGGCGGGCGTCTTCTTGGGTACAGAAGTGGTCGTCATGTCGCCTCCATCGGCGGTTCCGCAGCGGTGTGGCGATCGGGATATTCGCCGTCGTCCGCTGTGCGGTACCGCTGGTCGGGTTCTCGTGGGCGGCGGTCTCGCTCGCTTGCTCGAACTGTAGGTATCGACATGGCGGGCGAGCAAGCAATGTGCCACAGATTTGCCATATTCTCGCGAGGCAGCCGCGGAATTCTCGATGCGAAGTACTCCTTCTCACCGATCCGTGCCACGCGATTTGCCAGAGCGACGATCCAGCTCACGCGACTGCTCGGCTGGGCCGTCGATGGATGCGTGGGGCTGAGGCTGCTCGACCGCGTAACGGACCGCCGGCTGCCGGCCTTCCGACGATTGTCGAGCAGACCCAGAGACTGACCGGTCGCGACCGTGAGATCCAGGCGACCGCGCGGGCGCACACCGAAGGCGAGCCCACAGAGGTGCATTACTTTCCCGAGCCCACGCCGCCCCGCTGAAGAGGCTCAGGGCTGAACGACGCGCACCCATGCCCGATCGACGTCATCAGCATCCAGGAGGTTCACCTGCACCACACCGGCGTACGGCAGCCGATACGAGAACTCGCCGGTCGGCGGATCGTCGCATCTGAAGTCCCCCTCGGCGAGTACCCGCCTCTCGGCATCGGCGGTCACCACTTCGAACCCGACGCCGTCTCCCTCGCACCGCCCCTCGATGGTGAACTGTCGGTCCTCGACGAGCGCGGCGGGGCCCGCGATGATCTCGCCCGAGGGGTCGTTGCCTTCCCCGTACTTGAGAGCGATGGCCACCTGAGTGGGGTCTGTCTTATCGGGATACGCGAATCCTCCCGCGGGAGGCGCTGTCGTCGCCGATGGCGTCGATGCGGATGTCGTTTCTGGTGCGACCGGCTCCGGCGCTGCGCTCGAAGTACAGCCGGTGACCACAGAGGCAAGAACGACCAGACAGACCGGAACGACCGTGAGGGCGCGGATGCGAGTGTCCATCGCTCCACACTATGACTCCCAGGCATCTGGGAATCCCGTGACCTACATGACCGGAACCGACATCATCTGGGCAGTGACGGTGACGACCTCGACGAGCCGCCGTACGAATCATGCGGTTGATCGCGAGACTTCATCATCTGCGTCCACTCGGCGCCCTGGTCCGCTGAGGAACGGTCGTGCACACTGAAGAGCATGAGCGACCCCGGGGCGACCGATGCAGGCACGGCGGAATACACCACGTTCGGGGTGCTGTCCGGCATGTTCGTCGCGATGGTGCCGACCCCACTGAGTCGATCAGCGGCGACAACCACGATTTGGCTCGCGTTACCGCTGGGTTAGCGCCGTCAGGGCTCGTGCAAGACGAAGGCCCCGCTTCCCGGTCAAATCACCGGGAGTCGGGGCCTTCGTGGTGGCGGTGACGGTGGGATTTGAACCCACGGTAGGGATTAACCTACACAACATTTCGAGTGTTGCACCTTCGGCCGCTCGGACACGTCACCGCGGACTAGCTTACGACAACCCGCGCCACGGCGCGAATCGAGCAGTCAGGCGAGTACCGGTGCGGGCTTTTGTCCGGTTGCGCTCCCCGTCGGCCATCGAGCCGCCTGGTTAGGATGGCCTAAGGCATCGGCACGGAGGGGACGCAATGGGCTTCATCACATCAGAGGCACTGGCAGAGACCGGCTATGTCGTGCTCGATGACCATGACCAGGCATCCGACCCCGCCGAGTGGCTCGATCTCGAGTACATCGGCTGGCGCTCATCCGGCGTCACCCGCTTCGCGCCGCTCGCGAGCTATGCCGGCGCGATCGAGTGCAACGGCTTCTGGAACCACACCCCGCCCCGCACCGACAAGGACGGCGTCTGGATCGAATCGCAGGTCGCGATCGCCCCGACCCTGCAGCGGCGCGCCCTCGAACCAGGTGCCGGAGTGGGCCGATGCCGCGTCATCGAGCTGCAGCCCAACGAGTACGCGGATGCCGTCTACAACCTGCACCAGGACGACAACAACCGCCTCAACGAAGACGGCACCGGCTGGGTCGTGCGCGGCTACTACAACCTCTCCGACGACACCGACTCGCTGCTCCTGCTGCGCTCCGACCGGTTCGACCCCGCGACCGAGATCCGCCTGCCGCTGCGCGAGGGCTCCCGCATCATCGTCGACACCCAGCGCTTCTGGCACGCGGTCTGGCACCGGGGCACCGCCCCGCGCTACGCCCTGATCACGTCATGGACGTCGGGTCCCGAGCTCGACGCCTACATCGAGGCCAACCACGGCGACCCGCGCCCGGCCACCGTCGCGCTCGAGCCGCAGCTCGTCGACGACGCACAGATCGAGCTGCACCGCCGCATCGAAGAGCGCCGCCGCGTCTTCGAGGCCCAGGGCATCGTGATGGAGCCGCGCGCAGACCTCAACGTCTGATTCGCGATCCCGGAGCGCCCCGCCCCGGTAGCGTCCGCCCACTCCGTCGACTGACCGTCTGCAGGGCCGAAGCACGTCTGCAGGACCAGAGCCCGGTTCTCGACCCGGCATCCATGCCCAGGTCCAGCAAACGGACGCTATGCACGGAGAACTTCGCCGCCGCAGCGAGCACACCTTCGGACCCCGAGACCGACACACCGGACGGGACGACGGATGCCACGGCGCGGCGCCCCCATCATCCGATCTTGTGCCAGCACGCCAGCCCCACGGACGGGGACGACGGCCCCCGACTCACCCCGAAACCGTGCGCCCGTCTTCCAACCTGACGACCCGGTCAACGGTTCCCGCAGGTGGAGCGACATGCGAGATCAGCAGTACCGACTGCTCCCCCGCCGCCTGCAGCAGATCACGCAGCAGAGCATCGGATGCGTCCGGGTCGACTCCCGCCGTCGGCTCGTCGAGCACGAGCACCGGGAAGCCGCGCAGCAGAGCTCGAGCCAGGGCGATGCGCTGCGCCTGACCGCCCGACACGAGGCCACCACGGTCGCCGACTCGCGCATCCAGTCCCCCACGCTCGCGCACCCACGAGCCGAGTCCGACTCTGTCGAGCACGGCGAGCAGCTCGTCGTCGGTCGCCGAGTCACGGGCGAACAGCAGATTCTGCCGGATGTCCTCGTCGAACAGCTGCGGACTCTGCTCGCACAGCCCGATCGTGCGGCGTAGCGCAGGACCCGAGAGCGCCGATGCATCCATGCCGCCGACGGAATACTCACCCTCGACCCGCAGGAATCCGACGAGCGCTGCGGCCAGCGAGCTCTTCCCCGCACCGCTCGGTCCCGACACGAGCACACGCTCGCCCGGATGCAGATCGAGATCGACTCCGCGCAGCGCGGGCGCCCCGCCCGGCCACCACGCCCGTACGCCTCGCAGCCGCAGCGCGGGAACGCCGTCGATCTCGGCATCGTCACCATCGTCGGACCGCAACTCGGAGGGCACCTCGGAAGGAAGCACGTCGTCGATGCGCTCGGCGCTCGAACGCACGCTGCGCCAGGATGCCGCGGCGATCGGCACGGCGCCGAAGACCTCGAACACGACCATGGGAACGAGCACGGCCACGGCGAGCCAGGGTCCGTCGATCGCCCCGGTCGTCAGCCCGGGAGCCGCGACAGCCAGCGCCCAGACCGACGCCGCGCCCGCGACCGCCGACACGACGCCGGCTGCGATCGCCTGTGCCAGCGACGCTGTGCCGACGGCGCGGCGGAGCTCGGCATCCGCCTGCCGCACCCGCTCGCGGGCCTGCGGCTCTGCTCCGTAGGTGAGCAGCACGTCGAGCGAGCCGAAGTAGTCGGTGAGCGCCGCCGACAGGTCGCCTCGACGACGCGAGACAGCGGCCTCGGCGCGCGACCCGAACAGCCACCCGAGTCCGATCGCCGCGGCTGCGGCGATCACCAGGCAGGCGGCCAGGGTCAGGGCAGCCGGTAGCGACACGAACGCGAGGAACCCCACTGCACCGAGCGCCACGAGCCCCGCCACCGCGAGCGGCTGAACCACGCGCAGCGGCAGGTTCTGCAGATTCTCGACGTCGTCGACCAGAGCCGACAGCACCCGCCCGCGGTCGGTGCGTCCGAGTCCGGCAGGCGACAGCGGAGTCAGCCGCCGCACCATGTCGGCGCGGGTCGACGCGAGCTGCCGCAGCGCCGCGTCGTGTCCGCTCAGCCGCTCGAGATAGCGGGTGACGGCGCGCGAGACCGCGAAGAACCGCACGCCCACCACGGCGATCGACAGCGGCACGAGCGAGTCGACGATCGAGGCGCTGACGATGAGCCAGCCGCTCACTGCGAGCAGGCTCACCGCGGCCCCCGCCGACAGGAAGCCCCAGATCGCGCCCGGGAGGAAGCGACGAAGCGGCGGTTGCGCGAGACGCAGGATGCCGCGCACACGCGCGGCGGAGCTGGCGCCGCTCACACGCCCACCCCCAGTTCGACGACCTGATCGGCCACGTCCCGTGCCGACCGGCGGTGCGAGACGAGCAGCACCGTCGCCCCGGCATCCGCCCTCGCACGCAGTGAGTTCCACAGACGCTGCTCGGTCTCCGGGTCCAAGGCACTGGACGGTTCATCGAGCGCCAGCACGGCGTCGGGGCGCTGCGCCTGGCGATACAGCGCCCGCGCGACCGCGACCCGCTGCGCCTGTCCGCCCGAGAGCCCGCTGCCCTGCACACCCAGCTCGAGCGCAGGGTCGAGGTCGTTCGCGCACGCCTCATCCAGGGCACGGCGGATGCCGTCGGCATCCGGTGCCGGATCCCCCAGCGCCACATTCGCGGCGATCGTGCCGCGACTCAGCTGAGGGCGCTGTCCGCTCCAGGCCAGCCACTCCGACGGCGCGCGACCTCGCACATCGACTCCGGCGACCGCAGCCGAGCCTTCGAACTCGACGGCACCGCGCAGAGCCGCGAGCAGACTCGACTTGCCTGCGCCGCTCGGCCCCTCGATCAGCGTGATGGTTCCCGGCTCGGCTGTGAACGAGACCGGCGGCAGATCGCGCACGCGCAGACCGGAGACGACGAGGTCTCGCGCGTCGCCCGTTCGCAATTCAGCATGAACACGGCCAAAACCAGCGCTCAGCTCTTCTCCCGACACCGTGCCACGGTTCCGTGCTGAATTGTGAACGCCGACCTCCCGAGCCCCGGCCGCGTCGAGTACCTCGAACACATCCTCGGTCGCCGCAACCCCCTCGGCTGCCGCATGGAACTGCACGCCCACCTGGCGGATCGGCAGGAACGCCTCGGGCGCGAGCAGCAGCACGAACAGCCCGACCTCGAGCGACAGGTCACCCGAGAGCAGCCGGAAGCCCACCGCCACGGCGATCAGCGCCACCGCGAGCGAGGCCAGCAGCTCCATCGCGAACCCCGACAGGAACGAGAACCGCAGCACCTTCATGGTCTCGCGGCGGTAGTCGTCGGCCGTCTGCTCGATCTGCGCAGCGGCGCGGCGCTCACGTCCGAAGAGGCGCAGCGTCGAGAGGCCCTGCACGGTGTCGGCGAAGCGCGCGGCGAGCCGCTGCAGCGTCTGCCACTGCGTGCGCTGCACCGTGCGGGTCGCGATGCCGATCAGGATCAGGAAGAGCGGGATGAGCGGCAGCGTGATGATCGCGGTGAGCCCGCTCGGCCAGTCCTGCCACCACATGACCGCCACCAGCACCGGCGTCGCGATGACCGTGAGCACGAGCTGCGGGATGTATCGGGCGAAGTACGCGTCGAGCGCTTCGAGCCCATGCCCCGCCGTCACGGCGAGCCCCGCCTGGTTGCGCTGGGCGAGCCACCCCGGCCCGAGGCGACCGACTGCCGCGATCAGTGCCGTGCGCAGCTGCATCCCGCTCTTCGCCGCAGCACGGGTTCCGGCGGCGTCCGAGACCGCGATCAGCACGCCCCGAAGTCCCGCGAGACCGAGCAGCCACAGCAGCGAGGTGGCGACATCGCGCCCGGCGAGCGCGCCGGTGACGGCATCCGTCAGCATCCACGCGAACGCGATGGTCACCGCGGTCTGCGCGACCCCGATCGAGCCGGAGAGCAGCAGGAATCCGCGGGCGGCGCTCGCATACCGCAGCAGCCGGATGTCGACCGGCTTCATCGCGCCATCTCCGCAGCGAGGGCCCGACAGGTCGCTCCGGTCGCAGTTCGTGCCGCTCCCCGATCAGAGAGGCGGCGCGAACTGCGACCGGAGCAGAAGTCGTGTCTCACGCGTGCGCCGGAGCCCCCTCGATCGAGCTGCGGGTGACGCGCTTGCGGAAGATCCAATACGTCCAGGTCTGGTACGCGAGCACCAGCGGCAGGGCGATCAAGGCGGTCCAGCTCATGATCGTCAGCGTATACGGCGTGCTCGAGGCGTTCTCGATCGTGAGGCTGAAGGCCGGGTCGATCGTCGACGGCATCACGTAGGGGAACAGCGCCGCGAACAGCATCACGACAGCGGATGCCACGGTGACGGCGCCCGCCGTGAAGGCCCGTCCGTCACGTCCGCGCATCGAGAAGAGCACCGACGCGATCAGGGCGAGCGCCGCGACGAGCCCGCATCCGATGACCATCAGCATGAGCGGAGACTCGCGATCCCAGGCGATTCCGATCGTCCAGAGCACGGTGCCAGCGGCGGCGAGCACCGTCGGGCCGGCGGCGAGCTTGACCAGACGACGAGCGTCTGAGTGCACCTGTCCGTCGGTCTTGAGCGAGACGAACAGCACGCCGTGCAGGAAGAACAGCAGCAGCGTCGTGACGCCGACGAGCAGCGAATAGGGGTTCAGCAGTGCGAAGAACCCGCCCACGTAGATGTGGTTCTCGTCGATCGCCACGCCCTGCACGATGTTGCCGAACGCGACACCCCACAGCAGCGCGGGCACGGCGGAGCCGATCACGATCATCCGGTCGAAGCCGCGCTTCCACTGAGCGCCCTCACGCTGGTGCCGGTACTCGAACGACACCCCGCGCAGGATCAGCGCGAGCAGGATCAGCAGCAGCGGCAGGTAGAACCCGCTGAACAGCGTCGCGTACCACTCGGGGAACGACGCGAACAGGCACGCGCCGGCGACGATGACCCAGGTCTCGTTGAGATCCCAGATCGGGCCGATCGTATTGATCACCTGACGACGCGAGACGTCGTTCTTGCCGAGGAACGGCAGCGACATGCCCACGCCGAAGTCGAACCCGTCGAGCACGAAGTAGCCGACGAAGAGGAAGGCGACGATCCAGAACCACATGTATTCCATGACTGATCCCTTTCTCAGTACACGACGGACGGCAGCTGGGCCGTCTCCTCGTGGGGCTGCTCTTCGGTGTCCGGACCCTTCTGGGCCGCACGGATGATGAGGCGGATCTCGACCACGGCGAGCGCGGCGTAGATCGCGGTGAAGGCGATCAGCGAGATCAGCACCTCGACCCCGCTGACGCCCGGCGAGACGCCGTCCTGCGTGGTCATGAGTCCGAAGACGATCCAGGGCTGCCTGCCCATCTCGGTGAAGACCCAGCCCATGATGTTGGCGACGAGCGCGAGCGGGAACGACCAGATCGCGAGCTTCCACATCCACGGCGCCGGCGGGTTCTTGGCGCCCTTGCGGGTGACCCAGAGGCCGACCACGGCGACGAGGGCGGCGGCCATGCCGAGGCCGATCATCCAGCGGAACGCCCAGTACGTGACCCAGAGGATCGGAGCGAACTCGGTGAGTCCGGTGTCGGCGAAGGTGGTGGCGTACTCGGCGTTGAGGTCGTTGATGCCGTGCACGCACGCGTCGAACGTGTGGGTCGACAGCAGCGACAGCAGGTACGGCACGCGGATCGAGAACAGCTCGGAGCTGCCGTCTGGGGTGCCCAGCGTGAAGAGGCTGAAGGAGGCATCCGGCCCGCACACCGTGTTGAAGGTCGCCTCGGCGGCCGCCATCTTCATCGGCTGCGCGGCGTACATCGCAAGGCCCAGCTGGTCACCCGTGAGCACGACACCGGCGGTCGAGACGATCATCGCCCACAGGCCGAACTTCAGCGAGATGCGCATGGTGTCGAAGTGCTGTCCGCGTGCCAGGTGCCAGGCCGAGACCGAGATCACGACGCCGGCGGCGAACATCAGCGCGCCGAAGATGGTGTGCGGGAAGGCGGCGAGCGCGACCGGGTTGGTCAGCAGCGCCCAGAAGTCGGTGAGCTCGGCGCGGTTGGTCTCGGGGTTGAAGACGTACCCGACCGGGTTCTGCATGAAGGCGTTCGCGGCGATGATGAAGTACGCCGAGAGGATGCTGCCGATCGAGACGCACCAGATCGTGGCGAGGTGCAGCTTCTGCGGCAGCTTGTCCCATCCGAAGATCCAGAGGCCGATGAACGTGGCCTCGAAGAAGAAGGCGAGCAGCCCCTCGAACGCGAGCGGGGCGCCGAAGACGTCGCCGACGAAGCGCGAGTAGTCCGACCAGTTCATGCCGAACTGGAACTCCTGCACGATGCCCGTCACGACGCCCATGGCGAAGTTGATGAGGAAGATCTTGCCGAAGAACCGGGTGAGGTGCAGGTACTGCACCTTGCCGGTGCGCACCCACGCGGTCTGGAAGATCGCGGCGACGAGCGCCATGCCGATCGTCAGCGGCACGAACAGGTAGTGATAGACGGTCGTGAGACCGAACTGCCATCGAGACAGGACCAGCGGGTCCAACCATTCCATGAGCCACTCCTTCTTCCGTGCCCTGGGTGCCACGCTAACGACGGGCCTGCCGCCCCCGATGGGCCGCCGACCGTGAATAAGGCAGATGCGCGCCTAGGCGGCGGACATCTCCGTCAGACGCAGCTGCACGGTGCAGTCCGCCGGCAGGGCGGAGGTGCGAACGGCCTCGGCGGCGAGCGGCCCACCGGCTTCGGTGAGCACCCCCTGCATGAGGCCGAGGTGCACGGAGCACAGCATCGGACGGTCTTCGGCGCGACCCGCGGCATGCGGGCACGGGCTGAGATCGACGGTGAGCTGCTCGTCATCGACGACGGGCTCGAAGCCGCTCTCCTCCAAGTGTTCGATCAGGGCGTCCAGCTGGTAGGTCGCATCGCGACCGAGAGAGGATGCCGACGCAGGCAGGACCCGACGCAGCAGATCGCCGCGGACGGCGGCCGCCTTCGCCTTGTCGCGGGCGATGGGACTCGAGGCATCCGCCGCACCGGTCACTGCGCTGTACAGCGTGCGCGGACGGCCGCGAGTCGTGCGGCGCTCACTGGCCTGGATGACGTAGCCGCCTTCGATGAGGCGCTGCAGGTGCTCGCGAACCGTGTTGGGATGCAGGCCGGTGGCCTCGCACAGCTCGCCGATCGTGCGCTCCCCGCGGGTCCGCACGGGTCCGCCGTCGTGCTCGGCGTCGCCATCGATGCGGGGGCCGCCTTCGAACAGCGCGTGCAGGATCTGCACTCGCGAGAAGGTCGAGATCGGCCCGCAGACGGGCCCGCCGTTGGCCATGGATCCAGTATCCCGCGGGGGCTCGGCGCCATGGGGTGGTTCGGCCGTGAATAATGCCCCAGGCGATAGGGATGTCTGATCTCGGCGATAGCCTGGCTGCATGGCCACCCGAAAACCCGCTGCTCCTGCGTACGTCTGCACCGAATGCGGGTGGACGACCGCCAAGTGGGTGGGTCGCTGCGCCGAGTGCCAGCAGTGGGGAACCGTGCAGGAGCAGGGCACCCAGACGGGCATCCTGAGCCGGATCACGCCGCTCGCGCCGACCGCGGCGAAGGCCGCGCGACCCATCACGCAGATCACCACCGAAGACGCTCCACGTCGCACGAGCGGGGTCGGCGAGTTCGACCGCGTGCTCGGCGGGGGCATCGTTCCCGGCGCGGCGATCCTGCTCAGCGGAGAACCCGGTGTGGGCAAGTCGACGCTGCTGCTCGAGGTCGCCGCTCAAGCCGCCCGCTCCGGCCGTCGGGTGCTCTATGCGAGCGCCGAGGAGTCTCCGGCGCAGGTGCGCCTGCGCGCCGAGCGCACAGGCGCGCTGCACGACGAGCTCTACCTGGCGAGCGAGACCGACCTCGCGACGATCCTCGGCCACATCGACGAGGTCGCCCCGCAGCTCGTGATCGTCGACTCGGTGCAGACCGTCTCGTCGTCGCTCATCGACGGCGCGGCCGGTCAGCCGAGCCAGGTCCGAGAAGTGGCGGCCACGCTGATCCGCGTCGCGAAGGACCGCGGGCTGCCCGTCATCCTCGTCGGGCACGTGACGAAAGACGGCACCGTCGCCGGGCCGCGCGTGCTCGAGCATCTCGTCGACGTCGTCTGCCACTTCGAGGGCGACCGTCAGACATCGCTGCGTTTCATCCGCGCGCTGAAGAACCGCTTCGGTCCCACCGACGAGGTCGGCTGCTTCGAGATGACGGGTGCGGGCATCTCCGAGGTGCCCGACCCGTCCGGTCTCTTCCTCTCGCAGGGTGCCACCGAGCCGGGAACCTGCGTCGCGATCTCGCTCGAGGGCCGCAGGGCGCTGCCGGTCGAGGTGCAGGCGCTGACGATCACCACCACCGCTCCGAATCCCCGTCGAGTGGTACACGGACTCGACTCGTCGCGTGTGGCGATGGTGCTCGCGATCCTCGAACGCCGCGCCGGGATCAAGACGAGCAACCTCGACGTCTACGTCTCGACCGTCGGCGGGGTGCGTTTCACCGAGCCTGCGGCCGACCTCGCGATCGCGATCGCCGTGGCGGGGTCGATCCAGCAGATCTCGGTGCCTCGCACGGTCGCCGCCGTCGGAGAACTCAGCCTCGCCGGCGAGATCCGCCCCGTCACCCAGTCGGCGCAGCGTCGGTCCGAGGCGTCGCGGCTCGGCTACGACCAGGTGGTCGACGACCGCTCGAAGACGCTGCGTGCGGCGCTCAACGACGTGCGTGCGCGGAACACGAGCAGGCGCAGCGAAGCCGACATCCCGCCGTTCTGAGCCCGCGGCGATGAGCGCCTGTCCCGCGCTCAGCCGGGTCGTACACCGTCAGCGGGGCCACATCCGGACCGCACCGTCAAGCGGGGCCACTTCCGCACCGCACCACACCACACCGCGGGGCCATTTCCCCACCGCACCGTCAAGCGGGGCCACTTCCGCACCGCACCGTCAAGCGGGGCCACTTCCGCACCACACCGCCAAGCGGGGCCACTTCCGCACCCCAAGCGGGCGATCGGCATGCGAAAGTGACCCCGCAGAGATCATCCGATGCGAAACTGACCCCGCACAGATCATCCGATGCGGAACTGACCCCGCACAGATCATCCGATGCGAAAGTGACCCGGCACGGGCCGTGGGTCCTGCGCCGGTCGCGAGAGCACGCGAGCTCGCACCGGTACTCAGGCGTCGAGGGCCTTGAGCAGCTCTTCGGGCGAGGCCTGCATCGGGTGCGGTCCCGCGATGTCGAGGAATACCGTGGTGATCGGGTGCGCGCCGAGGAACTTCCGCAGCCACTGCGCACTGTAGATGCCGACCCCCGGCGGGAGGTTGGCCGGCTTGTTCTTGGCATCGCTGAACAGCAGCAGTGCCAGATCGCCCGAGTTGGGGTCGCGATAGGTCCAGACCTCGCCGCTGTCGAGAGGGTTGTCGCGGGCGCCGGGCTTCACGAGCGGCACGACCGTGGTGCCGTGGCGCAGTGCGAGAGCGACCGCGGCGATGTCCTGCTTCTCCAACGCCTGGGCGAGGGCATCCGACCGGAAATCCTCAGGTGCGGGCTTGCTCTTCGCGGATTTCGACTTCTTCGCTGCCATGTATCCAGCATATTCAGCGGATGCCGCAGCGCGGTCCGAAACCGAGCCGGGAGAAGAAAGGGGCCCTCTCGAGTCATCCATTGGGGACTGGGGTACTCGAGAGGGCCCACGGACCCTCGGGCGGCATGTCGAAGCGCTGGGGACGCTGTGCTCGACGCCACTGGGGATGGCATGCGCCGCAAGTCTGCGAGGGTCACTCCAATGGTATCCCAAAGAAACAGCAGTGTCACCCGAAACTGAGTGCAGGACTGTATTCAAGACCTTTGGCTAGTTTTTGCCTCAATACAGGAGGATCTGCTTCGTCGTCGTGCCCTTGAAGCCGCCGATCTCGACAGCGACGTGATACGACGCTCCGCCGCCGGGAGCTCGCGGCCGATTCTCGTCCGCGCAGGTCTCGACGCTCGACCGCGTGCGGTCCCAGGTGACCGGCACCTTGCTCGTCACGGTCGCGCCGGCGGTGAGCGTGGCGACCATGCTGCTCGGGTTCTCCTGGCAGTCGGTCGACGTCCACCAGACATCGGTGCCGCTCGACACCGTCATCCGCTGAGTCGTCGACCCCACGTCGATCGCGCAGTCGGTCGACCCGCGGTTCGTCAGCGAGATCGACAGCTGCGGCAGCACGCCGGGATCGTACGAATCGGCATCTGTCACGGCCGCCACCTCGACGTCCGTGGCCTCGCACGCGACGATCCCGGGTGTCTCATCGGCCGACGGCTCAGGAGACGGCGACTCGGCTGCGGGCGATTCTGAGGTCGTGGCATCCGGCGACGGGGATCCCGAGGCCGAGGCGCTCGGCGAGGGCGTCGCCTCGGCGGCGCTGGCCCACGGGCGCGCCAGGAGCAGCCACACCGCGGCGCCGATGACGGCGACGAGCAGGATCGCCGCGACGAGGGTCACCAATCGTCGGCGACGATAGACGGCGGCGGAGTGGCGAGGCATTGATTCAGGTTAGTTGAGGCTCTTCAGCATCCTGGTGTTGCCGAGCGTGTTCGGCTTGACATGCGCGAGATCGAGGAACTCCTCGACACCTGCGTCGCCGCTGCGCAGCAGCTGAGAGTAGACGTCGGGGTCGACGACCTGTTCGCCGATGATCGAGTATCCGCGGCGTCCGAAGAAGTCGACCTCGAAGGTCAGGCAGAACAGTCGGCTGAGCCCGAGCTCGCGAGCCTGCTCTTCGAGCGCGCCGACGATCGCGCCGCCGACGCCGTGGTGCAGCCAGTCCCCGCGGACCATGAGGGTGCGCACCTCGCCGAGGTCCTCCCAGAAGACGTGCAGCGCACCGCATCCGATCAGCTCGCCGTCGGCTTCGGCCACGACGAACTCCTGCACGGCGCCGTAGAGCACAGCGAGATCCTTGCCGAGCAGGATGCGCTGCTCGACCATCGGCTGCAGAAGGTTCCGGATGCCGATGATGTCGGCGCTGCGCGCAGGCCGGACGATGTACTCGCTCACACCGTCAAGCCTAGAACCCGTCACCTCCCCAGACCCTGAGCGAGCCCGGAATGCCGGAGTGCTGGAGTCCCCCGGACACGCAGAAGGGGCGGATGCCGCAGCATCCGCCCCTTCTGTGATCAGGTCACTCCCCGCTGGCGACCGCCAGGTCGGGGGTGCCGGAGATCGCTCCACCGGTGTTGACGCCGACCGCGACCTTCTCGCCACGGGGACCGTGCTCGAAGAGGAACTCGCCGTCCTTCGCGTCGACCTTCACGTGGTCGCCGGGGTTCAGCTCGCCGTGCAGGATCTTCTCCGACAGACGGTCCTCGACCTCGTGCTGCATCGCGCGACGCAGCGGACGGGCACCGAGCGCCGGGTCGAACCCGATCTCGATGAGACGCTCCTTGGCGGCCTGCGAGAGCTCGATCGTCATGTCGCGGTCGAGCAGACGCTCGCCGAGGCGCTTCGTGAACAGATCGACGATCTGCACCAGCTCTTCCTTCGACAGCTGCGGGAACACGATGATGTCGTCGACACGGTTGAGGAACTCGGGCTTGAAGTTGCGCTTGAGCTCTTCGTTGACCTTGCCCTTCATGCGCTCGTAGTTCGTCGAGTTGACGCCCTCGATCTGGAATCCGACCGGACCACCGGCGATGTCACGCGCACCGAGGTTGGTGGTCATGATGATGACGGTGTTCTTGAAGTCGATCACGCGGCCCTGACCATCGGTCAGGCGACCCTCTTCGAGGATCTGCAGCAGCGAGTTGAAGATGTCCGGGTGGGCCTTCTCGATCTCGTCGAACAGCACCACGCTGAACGGCTTGCGGCGCACCTTCTCGGTGAGCTGGCCACCCTCTTCGAATCCGACGAACCCGGGAGGGGCACCGAACAGACGCGAGACGGTGTGCTTCTCACCGAACTCGCTCATGTCGAGCGAGATGAGAGCCGCTTCGTCGTCGAACAGGAACTCGGCGAGCGCCTTGGCGAGCTCGGTCTTTCCGACACCCGTGGGGCCGGCGAAGATGAACGAGCCCGAGGGACGCTTCGGGTCCTTGAGGCCGGCGCGCTGACGGCGGATCGTCTTGGAGAGCGCCGCGATGGCCTCTTCCTGACCGATGACGCGCTGGTGCAGCGCCTTCTCCATGAAGACGAGTCGCGAGGACTCCTCTTCCGTCAGCTTGAAGACCGGGATGCCGGTGGCCTGTGCGAGCACCTCGGCGATCAGCCCCTCGTCGACGACCGCAGCGGTCGCGACGTCACCCGAACGCCACTGCTTCTCGAGGCGCAGGCGCTCGGCGAGGAGGCTCTTCTCCTCGTCGCGCAGCGATGCGGCCTTCTCGAAGTCCTGGTCCTCGGACGCGACTTCCTTCTGCTCGCGGACCTTGGCGATCTTCTCGTCGAATTCGCGCAGCTCGGGCGGGCTCGACAGGATGCTGAGTCGCAGGCGTGCGCCGGCCTCGTCGATCAGGTCGATGGCCTTGTCGGGCAGGAAGCGGTCCGACACGTAGCGGTCGGCGAGGTTCGATGCCGCGACGATCGCGCCGTCGGTGATCTGCACCTTGTGGTGCGCCTCGTACCGGTCGCGCAGCCCCTTGAGGATGTTGATCGTGTGAGGGAGGCTCGGCTCGTTCACCTGGATCGACTGGAAGCGGCGCTCGAGAGCGGCATCCTTCTCGAAGTGCTTGCGGTACTCGTCGAGGGTGGTGGCGCCGATGGTCTGGAGCTCGCCACGAGCGAGGAGCGGCTTGAGGATGCTGGCCGCGTCGATCGCGCCCTCGGCGGCACCCGCACCGACGAGGGTGTGGATCTCGTCGATGAAGACGATGATGTCGCCGCGCGTGCGGATCTCCTTGGTGACCTTCTTGAGACGCTCTTCGAAGTCACCGCGGTAGCGGGAACCGGCGATGAGCGAGCCGAGGTCGAGCGAGTAGAGCTGCTTGTCCTTCAGCGTCTCGGGCACATCGCCCTTGACGATCGCCTGAGCGAGGCCCTCGACGACGGCGGTCTTGCCGACGCCGGGCTCGCCGATCAGGACGGGGTTGTTCTTGGAGCGGCGAGACAGGATCTGCATGACCCGCTCGATCTCCTTCTCGCGCCCGATGACCGGGTCGAGCTTGTTGTCGCGCGCGGCCTGCGTGAGGTTGCGGCCGAACTGGTCGAGCACCTGCGAGCCGCCCTGGGCGCTCGGGGTGTCGTTCGACTGCGCGCCGACGGCTGCCGGCTCGCGTCCGGGGGCACCCGAGAGCAGCTGGATGACCTGCTGGCGGACCTTGTTCAGGTCGGCGCCGAGCTTGACGAGGACCTGGGCTGCGACACCCTCGCCCTCGCGGATGAGGCCGAGCAGGATGTGCTCGGTTCCGATGTAGTTGTGACCGAGCTGCAGGGCCTCGCGGAGGCTGAGCTCGAGCACCTTCTTGGCGCGCGGCGTGAACGGGATGTGACCGGTGGGCTGCTGCTGGCCCTGACCGATGATGTCCTGCACCTGCTCGCGGACGGCGTCAAGGGAGATGCCGAGGCTTTCGAGCGCCTTGGCTGCGACACCCTCACCCTCGTGGATGAGGCCGAGCAGGATGTGCTCAGTGCCGATGTAGTTGTGGTTGAGCATCTTCGCCTCTTCTTGGGCGAGGACGACCACTCGACGGGCTCGGTCCGTGAATCTCTCGAACATGCTGTGACTCCTTATTCGCACGTGTTGTTCGACACTGGCGAAGACGCGTGAAGCGCTTGTACATCGAGAGTAACCACCGTGCGCAGGCAGTATGCCCGTGTTCGCCGTCGGCATAGTGCCGTGACCGTCGGCGACGCGTCTCCTGGACCACCGGGGTTGACGGACTTATCGACAGTCGTTATGTTAACGATTATCGGTAATAACGACTCTCGATAAGGAGTGGACGATGACCTCGACGAAGGACCGCACGATCTCTCGCGGCGATTCCGGAGCCCTGATCGGCTTCTGCATCGCAGGAGCACTGATCGCCGCCTACATCACGGTGTTCTCGATCATCCGCATCATCGAACTGGCTCGCGGGGTCGACGTGCCCGTGCTGGTCGAGTTCGTCGGCTCGACGGCTCCTGTCGAGCTGCCCCTCAGCACCGGCGACTCCATCACGGTCGGTCTCGACAGTGCGATCATCACCGCCCCGCAGCTTCCGGCGATCGCCGCCGTGCCCGGCATCATCGGGCAGGTCGCGCAGATCCTCACGATCGTCCTCGTCATCGGATGCCTGATCCTGCTGGCGCGGAGCGTGCTGACCGGCCGCGTCTTCAGCCGCCGCAACACCGCTCTCGTCGCGACCGCCGGGATCGCCGGCCTGGTCGGGTTCGCCACCGTGCGCTTCTTCGACAACATGCTGGCCAACGCGACGGTCGCCAGGATCACCGACAACGGGGTGGACAACGCCGTGATCAGCGTCGAGCCGTTCACGTTCGTCCTCGGGGCCTTCGTCCTCGCCCTCATCAGCACGGTCTTCGTGATCGGCGACCGGCTGCAGCGCGACACGGACGGGCTCGTCTGATGATCTCATTCGGAGCGGACTCTGTCTGGGACTCCCTGCGGTTCATCGGCATCACTCTGGTCGCCATGGCCGTGGTCGTCGGACTCTTCGTGTGGATCGGCCGTCGCCGCGGCAGCAAGACCGTGGCGCTGGATGCCGCTCTGACGATCAGCGGGATGTGGATCATCCTCAGCGTGCTCGGCGGCGTCATCATCGTCGTGAAGATCTTCCAGGTCGGCTGGGCGGAACTCTCGGGTCGCACCCTGGTGTGGATGGACTGGCCGTCGTCTCTCCCCTGCCTCGACCCGACCCTCAGCACGACGCCCGGGGCCGTACTCAACTGCGGCGGCACCGAGCTGACCGACTTCACGGTCGAGAACGCGTCGCTCGGGCTCCGCGCTCTCGCCGGCGCCGCGCAGCTGACCACCGGGATCCTCGACACGCTGCCCGCGATCATCCTGGCCGTGATCTGCTTCAACACCCTGCGCGGTCGTGCGTTCTCGCGCACGATCACCCGCGCGCTCATCGGCGGGGCGATCGCCGTGCTCGTCTTCGGCATCGCCTCTGAGTTGCTCAGCAGCATCGCCGCGACGGCAGGACTCCGCGAGGTCTTCCCACCCGACAGCGAGTGGTACCCCTCGCAGTTCCAGCTCACCGTGACTCCGCTCCCCTTCGTCGGCGCGCTGATGCTCGCAGCTCTGGCCGCTGTCTTCCGTCAAGGCCTCAGGCTGCAACAGGAGCGGGATGAGCTGCAGCGCACGAACGCGGCCCTCGAGGATGAGACTCGGGGTCTCGTATGAGCCCGGCGGAGAACGACGACGAGCTCACCGGCATCCACTGCCGACTCGACGAGCTGCTCGCCGAGCGAGGGATGACGCTGACCGAGCTGAGCGCACGCGTCGGGGTGAGCATCGTCAACCTGTCGGTGCTCAAGAACGACCGCGCGCGGGCGATCCGGTACTCGACCCTGCGCGCGATCTGCGACGCCCTCGACTGCCAGGTCGGCGACCTGCTGGTGCTCGCGTAGGGGGGACCGCGATGGGGGCTCCTGTTTCGATGACCGCCCTCGGGTGACGGCCGCGGGACAGCATCACGGACGGCATGCTCAGCGCAACCCCTTCTATGAATCTCCTGTGGGTCGATAGCGTTGACCGCATGAAGCTCAACGACCGGAACCTGCGCACACCCTCCCGCATCCTCATGGCTCTGCCCATCGCCGCACTCGCCTTCTCGCTGGCCGCCTGCGGAGGAACGTCCCGCCCCGCGGTCGACGACGTCGCCGACGGCATCCAGAAGGTCTACGAAGAGCAGGGACTCGGTGATGTCGTGACGGACGACGTCGCGACCTGCTTCGCCGACGCCCTCGTCGACTCCGACCTGAGCAACGAGACCCTCACCTACATCGCCAACGGCGAGGACAAGCAGTCCAGCGAAGAGGACAAGGCACTCACCACGCAGATCCTCACCGACAACCTGGAGAAGTGCGCGGGCTGACCCCCGGGCCGACCACGAAGGATGACGGATGCTGCGGCATCCGTCATCCTTCGTCATCTCCGCCTCCGGTCGCGGGCGCGGCTCCTAGCGTGGACGGATAGCGCGCACACGGCGCGCACCGATTCTGGAGTCCCCGATCCAATGAGCACCACCGTCCGCGCCACGAAGGCGCCAGACACCCGCGGTCCCGTCCGGAAGCTGCTGACGTCGTTCGGCTTCCAGATCCTCGCCGCACTCGTCCTCGGCATCGCCGCCGGCCTGATCGCCCGTCAGCTCGGAGCGACCGGCGACGAGCCGAACGGCCTCTCGGCCACCCTCGACACGATCGGCAGCTCGTACGTCACGCTGCTGCGCACGGCCGTCGTGCCGCTGATCTTCACCGCGATCGTGGCGAGCATCTCGAACCTGCGGCGCGTGCAGAACGCCGCACGCCTGGCCGGTCAGACGCTGCTGTGGTTCGCGATCACCGCGTTCATCGCCGTGAGCATCGGCATCGTGCTCGGACTCGTGATCCAGCCCGGGTCGCGCGCCGGCGACGACCTCGCCCCGAGCGCGCCCTACACCGTGGGCACCTGGTGGAACTTCCTGCTCGGTCTGATCCCGCAGAACTTCCTCGGCCTCAGCGTCAGCACCAACCCCGGCGCGACCGAGGGCACGTTCTCCTCGAGCGTCAACTTCAACATCCTGCAGGTCATCGTGATCGCGGTCGCCGTCGGCATCGCTGCGCTCAAGGCCGGCAAGAAGGCCGAGCCCTTCCTCGCGTTCACGGAGTCGCTGCTCAAGGTCATCCAGCGCGTGCTGTGGTGGATCATCCGCATCGCCCCCATCGGCACCTTCGGCCTGATCGGCGCCGCGGTCGTCGAGTACGGCTGGGAGAAGCTCGCCTCGCTCGGCTGGTTCGCGATCGCCGTGTACATCGGTCTCGCTCTGGTGCTCTTCGTCGTCTACCCGGTGCTCGTGAAGACCAACGGCCTGTCGATCAGGCAGTACTTCTCGGGCGTCTGGCCCGCCGTGCAGCTGGCGTTCGTCAGCCGCTCGTCGATCGGCACCCTGCCCCTCACCGAGCGCGTGACCGAACGCAACCTCGGCGTTCCCCGCTCGTACGCCTCCTTCGCCGTGCCGTTCGGCGCGACCACCAAGATGGACGGCTGCGCCGCCATCTATCCGGCCATCGCCGCGATCTTCGTCGCGCAGTTCTTCGGCATCGAACTCACCCTCGTGCAGTACCTGCTGATCGTGCTCGTCTCGGTCGTCGGCTCGGCAGCCACCGCGGGCACCACGGGCGCGACCGTGATGCTCACCCTGACGCTGTCGACGCTCGGCCTGCCGCTCGAGGGCGTCGGCCTGCTGCTCGCGATCGACCCGATCCTCGACATGGGCCGCACCGCGGTCAACGTCGCGGGCCAGGCGCTCGTGCCCACCATCGTCGCCAAGCGCGAGGGGATCCTCGACGAGGAGCTCTACAACGCGCCCCGCGAGGGCCTGCCGTTCGCCGACGACTCGGCCGACGACGACGCACCCGAGGCGGATGCCGCGGCATCCGAGACCGAGCCGGCCAGCACCCGCTGACCTCTTTCCGTCACCGCCCGAGCGCCTCGTCCCTTCCGGGGCGGGGCGCTCGTCCGTCTCCCGCTATGCGCGACCCTGCTGGCGGGTGGCACCGCGGGTGTCGAGCGCGAGCTCCTCGGCATCCATCGCCGTCATCAGCTCGCGCATGAGCTCTTCATCGAGGTTGCCCGCGTCCCTCTCCGCGAGCAGGATGTCACGGCGCACCTGCAGCCATCCCCGACTCAGGGCAGCCAGGTCGTCGAAGGACGGGCGAGCTGCGGCATCCTCGACCTGCTGCGCGTCGTCGGTGTCCTTCTCGACGCGGGTCATGCGCTTCGTGAACGCATCGAACACTCCCAGGTCGACCTCGCCGTACTTGGCCTCCCACTCGACGCGCTTCTCGGCCAGGAACGCCTTGCCGGCCTCTCGGCTCTTCTCCCGCACCGCGGCGAGCGCACGCTGGTCGTCATCGTGATCGACGTCTCCCTCGATCCCGAGGCGGCGGATCAGCATCGGCAGCGTGAGCCCCTGCAGCAGCAGCGTGCCCACGGTCACCACGAACGCCACCACGACGATCGCGTGCGAGGCCTCTTCGTCGAGCGTCGCGAGATCGGCGGCCGCGAGAGCGATCGCGAGCGTCACGACGCCGCGCATACCGGCCCATGAGATCACCGCGCTGTCCTTCCAGGTCAGCTGCAGCCCGGCCATCTGGTCGCGCACGATGTGCGTCCGCAGCTCGTCGGCCGTGAACTGCCCCCACCGCCGGGACTTCTCATGACGTTTCTCGAACTCCCCGCTCTCGACGCCGCGATCCCAGCGCTGAAGGCGCTTGCGGTCCTGGAAGTTCGCCCACGCGCTCGTCGGATAGATGTACAGCGGACGCACCACGAGGACGACCAGCAGCACGATGCCCGACAGCACGAGGATCTGCTCGACGGACTCGCTGCCGAGGTCGCGGAGCACCCGGGGGAACTGCAGACCGATGTACGCGAAGACGAAGCTCTCGAGCAGCAGATCGGCCGACAGCCAGAGCGGCTTCTCCTGCTGGCGGGTCGTGTAATCGGTGCGAGGCGAGTTGTATCCGACGTACAGGCCCATCGCGACGACCGCGAGCACTCCGGAACCCAGCAGGTGCTCGGCGATCGCATAGGCGCCGAACGGTGCGAGCAGGCCGAAGGTCCCGATCACGACCGCATCGTTGATCCGCATGCGGAGCTGATGCAGCAGGATGCCGAAGACGAGTCCGATCGCGACCCCCACGGCGACGGCCAGCAGGAACTGCCCCACGCCGCCCCACACCGACACGGTCGCGCCCGCGAGGATCGCTGCGAACACGCGGTACAGCGTCAACGAGGTCGCATCGTTGATCAGACTCTCGCCCGAGAGCACCGTCATGATGCGGCGCGGCAGACCGAGCTTGCGGCCGATCGCGGCGGCCGACACCGCATCCGGCGGCGCCACGATCGCGCCGAGCAGCAGGGCGCCCGGCAGGGTCAGCGACGGCATGATCCACCAGGCCACGAACCCCACCGCGAGCGCCGTGAGCAGCACGAGCCAGATGCCGAGCCGTCGGATCTGCGGGAGGCTGCGCTTGAAGCCGACGAACGAGACGTCCAGGGCCGCCGAATAGAGCAGCGGCGGCAGCACGAGGTTCAGCAGCAGATGGCCGTCGATCTCGACATCCGGCACGAAGGGCAGGAAGGATGCCGCGAGCGCCACGACAGTGACGAGGAGCGGCGCCGGCCAGCCGCGCCATCGGGCGATCGCGGCCACCACGACAGCACCGACGAGCACGTAGAAGATCTCGGCATCCATGCCCCTAAAGTACTGCCCTCCCGCGTCGGTCGCGGGGCGCAGCCGCGTCGGTCACGGGGCGCAGCGGGCCGCGGATCAGGGGCGATCGTCGGCGAACTCGTCGCGGAGGCCGGCGTTCTCATCCTCCAGATCGAGCACGCGACGGATGCCGACGATGTTGATGCCCTCGACGCGGAGCCCGGTCACCCGGCGGATGCGCTCGAGGTCGTCATCGCTGTAGCGGCGCGTGCCGCCCTCGCTGCGCGCGGGCGTGACCAGCCCCTTCGCCTCGAAGAGTCGGAGGCTGGCCTCGGGGACCCCGCTGAGCTGCGCGGCGACGGCGATGCCGTAGACCGGCATGCTCGGATCACGATCACCCATGGGCACCTCCCTCTCGACGCACTTGCATTCTATCTCGCGTTGTTCTATAAAAAATCTATAGCAACGGTTGCAGATAATCTGCACCGGAGAACGCCCGCTCGGGCCACACGAAAGGAGACACTCATGGCCATGTCCTTCGATCCGTTCAGTCAGCTCGACCGCTTCGCTGCGAGCGTGCTGGACTCCGTCCGCGCACCGCGTCTCATGCCGGTGGACCTCTACCGCGACGGCGACAGGTACATCCTGCACGCCGACCTCCCCGGCATCGATCCGGGCTCGATCGACGTCGACCTCGACGGCGGACAGCTCACGATCCGCGCGCAGCGCACGGCCGACGGTCGCGAAGGCGTCCGCTGGCTCGCACGCGAACGCGGGGCTGGCTCGTTCCTCCGCCAGTTCTCGCTCGGCGACGGCGTCGACCTCGACGCGATCAGCGCCTCGTACGAGAGCGGCGTGCTCTCGGTGATCATCCCGGTCAGCGAGCGCGCGAAGCCCCGCAAGATCGAGGTCGAGTCGAGCGACAACCGACAGTCGATCACCGCCTGACCCTTCGGTGGGCCGGGGGCGCACAACCCCGGCCCACCCCGCTCTCCCTTCGGAAAGGACGATCCCATGCGCACCTCTTCTGCTCTCGACCGGTTCCTCCGCGGCATGGAGTACCCGGCGACAAGAGACGACCTGCTCCGCGAAGCAGCCCGCGACGGCCTCGGCCCCGATGACCGAACGGCCCTCGCCCAGCTTCCCGAGCAGAGCTTCAGCGCCGCCTGGCACATCCGCTATCACCTCACGCGACGCGCGCTCACCGAGGAGTTCACGCCCTCGGCATCCGCAGGTCTCGTCGCTGTCTGAGACGCACCGGCGACGATGGGGCGGACGGGAATGCCCCGCCCGCCCCCGCCGTTGCATTCGGGGATGACTTCCACCGCGCTCTCCGTCCTCGACCTCGTCCCGGTTCGCACCGGCCAGACCAGTGCCGAGGCGATCTCCTCCTCCCTCGATCTCGCCGCGACCGCCGACCGGCTCGGCTACCGTCGCTACTGGTTCGCCGAGCACCACAACATGCCGGCCGTGGCATCCACCACTCCCCCGGTGCTGATCGCCGCCGCCGCGATGCGCACGACGCAGATCCGTCTGGGATCCGGCGGAGTGATGCTCCCCAACCACGCACCGCTCATCGTCGCCGAGCAGTTCGCCGCCCTCGAGGCCATCGCGCCCGGACGCATCGACCTCGGCCTCGGCCGCGCCCCCGGCAGCGACCCCGTCATCACCCAGCTGCTGCGTGGATCGGGCACGACCAGCGACGTCGAGCAGTTCCCGCGCAACGTGCAGGACATCGCCGCACTCATCTCGGGCGAGGGCGCCACCGTGCGCTTCACCTCGGGTGGCGAGTACACGGTGCACGCGACCCCGGCCGCCACCGGAAGCCCCGAGGTGTGGCTGCTCGGATCGAGCGACTACTCGGCGCAGCTCGCGGCATCCCACGGCCTGCCCTACGTCTTCGCCAACCACTTCTCGGGACAGGGCCTCGAACGCGCACTCGACCTCTACCGCACCGGCTACCAGCCGAGCGAAGAGCACCCCGAGCCGCGGACGTTCCTCACGGTCAACGTCGTCGCCGCGCCGACACAGGAAGAGGCCGAGGCGCGCGCCCTTCCGCAGCTGCGCATGATGTCGCGCCTGCGCCTCAACAAGCCGCTCATCGCACTCGAGACCGTCGGAGAGGCCCTCGCCGCAGAATCGGATGCCGCGACCGACCAGGTCGTCGAAGCCGCCCGCTCGCGCTGGTTCGTCGGCACCGGCGAGTCGGTCGCCGCCGAGGTGCGCGCGTTCGCCGAGAAGTACGGCGTCGACGAGGTCATGCTGTCGCCCGTCGCCGGTGCATACGAGTCCGAGCCTCGTGACGCCGCCGCCGGCCGCGCCCAGACGCTCGAGCTCATCGCCGCGGCCCTGTAGGCGCCGCGGGCACCGCGCTGTAGGCGCCGGGCTGTAGGCGAAGGGGGCGCCGCGTGCCGTCGCGCGCTGGGCCGTCGCGCGCTCGTCGCCGGGCGCTGGTCGCCGCGCTGGTCACCACTCGCTTGTCGCCGCGCGCGCTCGTGCACGCGAGCGGGGCCACTTCCGCATCCCGCCGCCAGGCGGGGCCACTTGTGCATCCGAAACGCCGGTTTCAGATGCAGAAGTGGCCCCGCTCGCGGCACCCGATGCAGAACTGGCCCCGCTCGCGGCACCGGATACAGAACTGGCCCCGCTCGCGGCACGGGATGCAGAACTGGCCCCGCTCGCGGCACCGGATGCAGAAGTGGCCCCGCCCCACGCCGGAAGAACGCGGCGCTCAATCTGTCCACAGGCGCGACTTGTCCACATCTCTCGGGATCTCGCGGTCATCAGGCCCGGAAGACGCATCCGACCAGCGAGCCTGATGGGATGCGCCATCGGATACTCCTGCCCGACGAACTCGGGCGCCATTTCTCCGTGCGGCAGGCCGCGGCCGCAGGTGTCGGTCGGGGTCGCGCATCCGCGCGCGATCTCGACAGGCCCTTCCGCGGGGTGCGTTCGGTCACCGCTGTGGAGACACCACTCGATCGCGTCGTCGCCCTCGCGCCCCTCCTGCACCGTGGTCAGCTCATCGGCGGGGAGACGGCGATGCGGGTGTGGGGGTATCCGCATCCCGGCATCTGGAACGTCGAGACAGCGATCCTCGTGGTCGTGACGACGGGTTCGGCGCGCGTCCGCCGCCGCGGCGTCACCGGCCGACGCCTGGCAGAGGGACGGGCCCATCCCTGGCGAATCGGTGGAATTCCGGTCGTCGATCCGGCCGCGGCTCTGTTCATGTGCGCCGCGACGCTGACCGACGACCAGGTGGTCATCGCCCTCGACGCAGTGCTGAGCACGGCCGACAACTATCCCGGGCTGCGTCAGGGGCGCCCTCCCCTGACAGAGACCGACATCGAACAGCGCCTGCAGGCCTGGGGCCGCTTCCCCGGCTCTCGACGAGTCCGTGACGCGCTGTCCCGTGCGCGCGAAGGAGTGGAATCGCCCAAGGAGACCGAGACGCGGTTGCTCATCGTCGCGGGAGGTCTTCCTGAACCCGTCGTGCAGTACGAGATCCACGAGAACGGACTCCTCATCGCGCGCAGCGACATGGCCTATCCCGACCTCAGGATCTCGATCGAGTACGAGGGCGACGGCCACCGCACGAGTCGCGATCAGTGGCGCCGCGACATCCAGCGGCAGCGAGATCTCGAGGACCTCGGCTGGATCGTCATCCGCGTGACTCAGCTCGACCTGGACGACGGGCGACCGCTGATGGACCGCATCCGTCGCGCGATGGCATCCCGTCGCTGACGCTCGCACATCTCTGCGTCCCGCCCCGCCCCTCCCACGCCCGCAGGCGGGGCCATTTCCGCATCCGGCGTCCCGGCGGGGCCAGTTCCGCATCCGGATCATCCGTTTGCGATGCACAACTGGCCCCGCATCACCGGCGCCATGTGGCGAATGCCGCCAAGACTCCGCGTCAGGGGCTGGTATTCCGGTGCGCCGGGGCGTAGGGTCACCCGCAACGGAAGGGGTTCGATGATGAGCACTACCAAGACCCTGGCCCTCTGGGTGGCGTACGGCACGAACGGCGTCGTCGGCAGCATCCGACATGACGACGAGGGATACACCGTCGTCATGGCCGGATCCGATGCGGCGACAGGCACGTACCCGACCTTGGAATCGGCGAAGGGCGCGTTGCATTCGCACATGCTGCCGGGCAGCGGTTGGCCGATGTTCCGCGAGCACTGACTTTCGAACGGGGAAACAAGGGGCAGAGGGGCGGCGCGGTCGCGGGGCATCCCCGCGACCGTCGTACGCTGACTGCATGCGAATCACCACTCCCCTCGCTCCTCCGGCATGCTGACGGTCGAGGAGCAGCGGGCGAAGGTGATCGCCGCCACCCGACCGCTGGATGCCGAATCGGTGCCGCTCGCGCAGGCGGCGGGCCGCATCCTCGCCGCGACCGTGCACGCTCGGGTCGATGTGCCGCTGTTCGACAACTCGGCGATGGACGGATACGCGGTCCTTTTCACCGACGTCGAGTCGGCCACGGCCGAGCACCCCGTCGAGCTCGCGGTGGTCGCCGACCTCCCGGCGGGGTCGGCCGACGAACCCGAGCTGCGTGAGGGACGAGCCGCACGCATCATGACCGGCGCGCCTGTGCCACAGACGGCGACCGTCGTCGTGCCCTTCGAGCACACCCGCGACGGCCTGCAGGCGTGGGACGCTCCTGCGATCGTGGTCACCGCGCCGACTCGCGCGGGTGCCAACATCCGCCGCCGCGGCGAGGAGCTGCGCGCCGGAGCTGTCGTCGCGACAGCCGGCACCACCCTCGGCCCGCTCCAGCTCACGGCCATCGCGGCCACCGGCGTCGACACTGTGCCGGTGCGTCGCCGTCCTCGCGTCGCGGTCATCTCGACCGGCAGCGAGCTCGCCGACCCCGGCGCCGACCTCGCCCGCGGGAAGATCCCCGAATCGAACTCGGTGCTGCTCGCTGCGCTGTGCGCGGAGACGGGCGCCGACGTCGTCTCGGTCGACACGGTGACAGACGAGGATGCCGCCTTCACCGCACTCCTCGATCGCGCGCTCGTCGATGCGCGCGTCGATGTCGTGGTCACGTCCGGCGGAGTCAGCGCCGGCGCCCATGAGGTCGTGAAGAACGTGCTGCGCGATCGCATCGAGTTCGTGGCGGTCGCCATGCAGCCGGGCAGGCCTCAGGCTTTCGGACGCCTCGGCGACGCGCTGGTGTTCGGACTGCCCGGCAATCCGGCGAGCGTCGCCGCGTCGTTCGAGGCCTTCGTGCGGCCGGCGCTGCTCGCCCTCCAGGGTCGCGCAGCACTGCAGCGGCCGGTGCTCCGCCTCGCCAGCACCGCAGCGTGGCGCAGCCCGGTGGGACGACAGCAGTACGTGCCCGTCGCCCTCGACCGATCCGACCCGGCCGCCTGGTCGGTGCGCCCGGCGGCCGCCGACGGGTCGTCGGGCGCGCATCTGGCGGCAGGACTCGCCAGAGCGGATGCCTATGCCGTCGTGCCCGCCGACGTATCAGCCGTCGCGGCAGGCGACCTGGTCGATGTGATGCTGCTCTCGTGACCGGGACGCGCACGACCGAGACACCGGACGCCGCGACACCGGCGTCCGGGCCGACTGCCGCGATCATCCTCGCCGGCGGGCGGGCCTCACGACTCGACGGGACTGCCAAGCCGTTGCTCGAGGTCGGCGGCCGCACCCTGCTGGACCGCGCCATCGCCGCCGTCGACGGCTGCGACCCCATCGTGGTCGTTGGTCCGCCGGCGCCGACCCGTGTTCGCGTCGTATGGACCCGGGAGACCCCGGAGTTCGGCGGACCGGTCGCCGGCATCGCCGCCGGCCTCGCTCTCGTCGACACCGCCCACGTCCTGCTGCTGGCGGCCGACCTGCCGAACGCCGAAGGCGCCGTGGCGCTGCTGCACCGGCATCCGCCCCTCTCCGCCGACGCCGACGGCAAAAACGGCAAGGCCGACGCCGACGGCAAAAACGGCAAGGACGACGCCCCTCGCACGACCGGCAAGGACGGCAAGGCCGACGCCCCCAGCACGACCGGCAAAATCGGCAAGGACGGCAAGGACGACGCCGACAGCACGAATGGTGCGCACGGCATCGACGGCGTCTGCCTGATCGACGCGTCGGGACGCATGCAGTGGCTCGTCGGCCGCTACCGCACCGATGCCCTGCGATCCGCCGCCGCGGCTCTCCCCGACGGCGGCCGCAACGCGTCGTTGCGATCGCTGCTGGCGCGCCTGCGCATCAGCGCGATTCCGGCGGGAGACCTGGCAACGGATGTCGACACGTGGGACGATCTCGAACGGGCCCGCGCCGCGGCACCGATGCCCCCGCGCGACGGAGCACCAGACGAGGAGACGACATGACCGACAAGCCGCAACACCTTCCGGTCGAAGCCCTGGACGACTGGACCACGGCGGTCTGCAGCGCGCTCGGGATCGATCGCGAGTCCGTCGATGTCGCCCTGCTCCTGGATCTCGCCCGGGATGTCGCGCACGGCGTCGCGCGCCCGGCCGCACCGCTCAGCGCCTACCTCGCCGGCCTCGCCGCAGGTCGCGCGGGCGGCAGTCGTGAGGACACCGCTGCGGCGGTCGCCACCATCACCGAGCTGGCCGGGGAATGGCGCGCCGAAGACAAGGATTCCTGAAGTTCTCTCATCGCCCACCTCGCCGATGTGATCGAGAAGTAATCGTCCGGTAATCGCACTCGTGCGGCCCTGCAACATCCGCCGCCTACGTTCAGAGCATTCACCTCTCGAACGCAGGAGCCGCGATGTCCCAGATCACCGGAAGAAGCAGCGTCGACACCCCCGCCGTGACCCTCACACGCCGCCCCGGCCGGTGGATCGACGGCTGGAACCCCGAGGATTCGGCCTTCTGGGCCACCGAAGGCAAGGCGATCGCCCGCCGCAACCTCGGCTGGTCGATCTTCGCCGAGTTCCTCGGTTTCATCATCTGGCAGCTCTGGAGCATCGTCGTCGTGCTGCTCCCCGCCGCCGGGTTCACTCTGAGCACCACCGAGTCGTTCTGGCTGATCTCGCTGCCGAGCCTCGTCGGCGCGACGCTGCGGTTCCCGTACACGTTCCTCGTCGCCCGCTTCGGCGGACGCAACTGGACCATCGTCTCGGCGCTGCTGCTGCTGATCCCCGCCGTCCTGCTCGGCATCGTCGTGCAGGATCCCGAGACCCCGTTCGGCGTGCTGCTCGCCGTCGCGGCTCTCGCCGGCTTCGGCGGCGGCAACTTCGCCAGCTCCATGGCGAACATCACCTACTTCTTCCCGCAGAAGGAGAAGGGCTGGGCGCTCGGGCTCAACGCCGCCGGCGGCAACCTCGGCACCTCGGTCGCCCAGCTCGCGGTGCCGATCGTCGTGTCGATCACCGCCGCGTCGACCTTCAGCCTGTCGTTCGCCGGCTGGATGTGGGTGCCGCTGATCCTCGTGGCCGTGTGGGGAGCATGGCGCCACATGGACAACCTGTCGTCGGCCAAGGCGGACTTCGCCGGGGCCGCCGCCGCACTGCGCGAACCGCACCTGTGGGTGCTGTCGCTGCTGTACATCGGCACGTTCGGATCGTTCATCGGCTTCTCGAGCGTCTTCCCGAAGCTCATCGCCGACACCTTCCCCGAGTTCTCGACGTTCCAGATCGGCAGCGCCTCGCTGTCGCTGGCCTTCCTCGGGGCCCTCGTCGGCTCGCTCGCCCGCCCCTATGGAGGAAAGCTCGCCGACCGCTTCGGCGGAGCACGGATGACGATCGCCGCGTTCTCGCTCATGATCGTCGGCGCCCTGTCGCTGCTCGTCACTCTCGAGGCGAACAGCTTCGCGCTCTTCCTCGGATGCTTCCTGCTGCTGTTCGTCGCGGCGGGCGTCGGCAACGGCGCGACCTACCGGATGATCCCCAACGTCTTCGCCGCACGCGGTGCCGCGACCGCGGGCGACGCGCTCGCTGTCAGCACCCAGCGCAAGGGTGCGGCCGCCCTGGGGCTGATCTCGGCCATCGGCGCCTACGGCGGATTCGTGATCCCGCAGGTTCTCGCGGCGGCGAAGAGCGGCACAGGTTCGTACGCTCCGGCATTCGGCGGATTCGTCGCCGCCTACATCGTGCTGCTCCTCATCACGGTCTTCGTCTATCTGATGCCTCGGCCCTCGCTCGCCGGACACCGGATCTGACCATGACCGAGCGCATCGTCGTCATCGGCGCGGGGCCTGTCGGCATCCGCTTCGCCGAAGAGCTCCTGCCGCTCGTGGCAGGGGGTCGGGCGACGGTCACCGTGCTGGGCGCCGAGACAGCGGATCCGTACAACCGGGTGCTGCTCGCGGAATACGCCGTGGGCGAGGCCTCGTCCGACGAGCTCACTCTCGCCACTGCCGCGAGCCTCACCGGTGTGGATCTGCGGCTGGGGGCGCGAGCGGTGCGGATCGATCGGGAGGCGCGGGTCGTCGAGCTGGTCGACGGATCGACCGTCGGGTATGACCGCCTGGTGCTCGCGACCGGCGCGCGATCGATCGTCCCGTCGCTCGAAGGCCTCGAGACGCTCGGTCCGGACACCACCGGCCTCGACAGCAGTCTGACCACAGGGGTCTGCGTGCTCCGCGATCTGTCGGATGCCGAGCAGGTGCGCGCCGTGGTCGCACGCGGCGGCCGGGTCGTGGTGCTCGGAGCCGGCGTGCTGGGGATCGAGCTCGCCATGCTGCTCGCGGACGCCGGCGCCGTGCCCTCCGTGGCCCACTTCGGTCCGATGCCGATGCCCCGCCAACTCGACCGGGGGTCGGCGAGCATCCTCTCGACCGCTCTCGCCTCGGCCGGCGTCACGCTGGTGCCGCACACCCGTGCCGAGGGAGTGATCGGGGTCGAGGGCGACGACGGCATCCGCCGGTTCCGTGCACTCGCGAGCTCCGACGGCAAGCGCATCGAGGGCGATCTGCTCGTGCTGTCGTGCGGCGTCAGGGCGCGCACCGAGCTCGCCGAGGCCGCGGGACTCCGCGTCGGCAACGGCGTGCTCGTCGACGGCGCACTGCGCTCGTGGTCGGATCCGCGCATCCACGCGATCGGGGACTGCGCCCACATCGCCGACCCCGCCGAGTTCCTGCACGACCGCCAGGTGCCGGGCGGACCGCACGGCCTCGTCGGCCCCGGCTGGCGTCAGGCGAGCTGGCTCGCCGCGGCCATCGCCGCCGAGCTCGACAGTGCCGACGACCACCCGGGCGAGTTCGCCGACGAGCACCCCGGCGTCGTCGTGCTCAAGGGCGAGCTGGTCGACATCGCATCCGCGGGCGACGTCTCGGCCGACCCCTTCGCCCCTGTCCCGGCCGGTGAGGATGCCCCCGGCATCGCCGTCTGGGCCGACCCCGAGCACGGCACCTACGTGAAGATGGCGACGCGCGACGGCATCCTCACCGGATTCGTGGCGGTCGGGATGCCGCGGGCCGCGGCCGAACTGAGCGTGCTGTACCTGCGCGGCGGCGAGCTGCCCGCCGACCGCTCGCTGCTGCTGCGTCTCGATGATCCTGACGCCGATGCGATCGCACCGGCCGGTCGTGACGCGACCCTCTGCATCTGCAACGCCGTCACCGTCGGCCAGATCGAGGACGCGATCGACGACGGCTGCTCGTCGGTGGCTGCGGTCGGCGAGTGCACCCGCGCCGGCACCGGATGCGGAGGATGCCGCGCCCGCATCACCGAGATGCTGCACGCCCACGCGGGGGCCGTCGCATGACCGACACCCACTGCCCCTACTGCGCGCTGCAGTGCGCGATGACGCTGACCCCGACCGTGGGCGCACCGCTGCCGGTCGCCGTCGCCGGACGCGACTTCCCGACGAACCGCGGCGGGCTGTGCAAGAAGGGGTGGACCTCGGCCGAGCTGCTCGCCGACGCCGGTCGCCTCACCACTCCCCTGGTGCGCGGGACCGACGGCGAACTGCACCCGGCGGACTGGGACGTGACTCTCGATCTGATAGCCGCGCGGCTGCGTCTGATCGCCGAGGAGGACGGCCCCGATGCGGTCGGCGTCTTCGGCGGCGGCGGGCTCACGAACGAGAAGGCGTACCAGCTGGGCAAGTTCGCCCGCATCGCACTGCGCACCTCGCGCATCGACTACAACGGCCGCTTCTGCATGTCATCCGCTGCGGCCGCCGCCAATCGCTCCTTCGGAATCGACCGCGGCCTGCCGTTCCCGCTGACCGACCTCGACACCGCCGAGACGGTGCTGCTGCTGGGATCGAACGTCGGCGACACCATGCCGCCGTTCGTCTCGCATCTGCAGGGCGCCAGGGCCCGCGGCGGTCTCATCGTCGTCGATCCTCGCCGCAGCTCGACGGCACGACTGAGCGCCGACGGCGCAGGCATCCACGTGCAGCCGGTGCCCGGCACCGATCTCGCGCTGCTGCTCGCAGTGATCCATGTCGTGATCGCCGAGGAGCTCTACGACGACGGCTATGTGCGCCAGCGCACATCGGGCTTCGACGCCCTCCGCCAGTCGGTGTCGGCGTGGTGGCCCGAGCGTGCCGAGACCGTCACCGGGGTGCCGGCGCGCAGCATCCGCGATCTGGCACGCAGACTGGCGGACTCCGACTCGACCTACATCCTCACCGGCCGTGGCGTCGAGCAGCACGTCGACGGCACCGACACCGCGACGGCCGCCATCAACCTCGCACTGCTCCTGGGTCTTCCGGGGACACCGGGGTGCGGCTACGGCACGCTGACCGGGCAGGGCAACGGCCAGGGCGGACGCGAGCACGGACAGAAAGCCGACCAGCTTCCGGGGTACCAGTCGATCAGCGACCCGGCCGCCCGCGCCTCGGTCGCGGCCGTGTGGGGCGTCGACCCCGACGACCTTCCCGGGCCCGGCATCCCCGCGGTCGAGCTGCTACAGAGCGCCGGACTCCCGGGCGGCGTGCGAGCGCTGCTCGTGCACGGCTCGAACGTGTTCGTGTCGGCGCCGAACGTGTCGACCGTGCGCGAGGCCCTGGGCCGGCTCGATCTGCTCGTCGTCTCGGACTTCTTCCTCTCGGAGACCGCGAAGGCCGCCGACATCGTGCTCCCCGTGCTGCAGTGGGCCGAGGAGGAGGGCACGATGACCAACCTCGAGGGCCGCGTGCTGCGTCGCCGCCGAGCGGTCGACGCCCCCGCCGGCGCCCGCAGCGAGCTGTGGATCATGGCCGAGCTCGCCCGTCGCCTCGGCGCCCCCGGCACCTGGAGCCTCGTGCCGTCGGAGGTGTTCGGCGAGCTGGCCCGCGCCTCCGCCGGCGGCCGCGCCGACTACTCCGGCCTCAGCCACGAACTGCTCGACCTCGGCATCGAGGCGCACTGGCCCTTCCCGATCGGGAGCCTCGGCACCCCTCGACTGTTCGCCGACCGCTTCGCGCACGCCGACGGGCGCGCGAAGCTCGTCGCCGTGCGGGCTCGGGAGCATCCGACGGCGAGCGCCGACCGGCTCACCCTGATCACCGGGCGCCTGCTCGAGCAGTACCAGAGCGGAGCGCAGACCCGCCGCATCCCCGAGCTCACCGAGAAGCGGCCCGATCTCGTCGCGCAGCTGCACCCTGCGACCGCGCGTCGTCATGGGATCGGCGAGGGCGACGGCATCCGTCTCTCGAACTCCCGCGGCACCCTGCGGGCGCGGGCCGAGCTGACGCACGACATCAGGCCCGACACGGTGTTCCTGCCGTTCCACTACGCGGATGCCGAGAGCGCCAATCTGCTCACCGACGACCGGGTCGATCCGCACTCGGCGATGCCCGAGTTCAAACGGGCTCTGGTCGAGCTCCGCGCCGTCTGATCGTGGAGGCGGCGCTCAGTCGTCCGGCTCGCCGCTGAGGATGCCGCGCAGCCAGTCGCGCGCCTCGACGAAGATGTCGTCGGAGTAGCGCTCGGGATACTGCACGATCTGCCGGTCGGCTCGCGGATACGACCCGAGGAACACCACGCGCGGGCTGAAACGGCGGATGCCGAGCAGGGCGTCGGCCATGCGCTCGTGCTCGATGTGGCCGTCGGCGTCGATCACGAACCGGTAGCGGCCGAGCTCGTCGCCGATCGGACGCGACTGGATCAGCGAGAGGTTGATGCCGCGGGTCGAGAACTGCTCGAGCATCTCGAGGAGGGATCCGGGGTGATCGTTCGGCAGCTCGACGATCAGCGAGGTCTTGTCGGCCCCGGTCGGCGCCGGCGCCGTGGTGGTGCGGGTCACGAGCACGAAGCGGGTGACGGCCTGGGCGTTGTCGCCGATGTCCTCGGCCAGCACGTCGACGTCGAGGTGCTTCACGACGCCCGGGGCGGCGATGGCCGCCTGGGCGGGAAGACCGCCGTCGAGCATGCCGATCGCCGACGCGACGTTGCTCGCCGCAGGCACATGCGAGTGCCTGGGGAGGTGCTCCCCGAGCCAGCCGTGGCACTGGGCGTAGGCGACCGGGTGCGCGGCGATCACGCTGATGTCCGCCAGGGTCGTGCCCCGAGGCGCCACGAGCACGAAGTTCACCGGCACGAGGTACTCGCCGATGATCCGGAGGCCCGGCAGAGTGGCCAGCGCATCCTGCGTGGTCGAGACGCCGCCCTCGATCGAGTTCTCGATCGCGATCATCGCGGCGTCGCTGCGCCCCTCGAGCACATCCGCGAGGGCTTCTCCGACGTTGTGCACGGCACGCCAGTCCTGACCCCGTGCTTCAGCGACCTGTTCGAGCGCCGCTTCGGTGAATGTTCCGGCGGGGCCGAGATAGCTGTAGGTGCGGCGTTCAGTCACGCGTTTCACCTTAGGGCACCGGCACACGCCCAGAAGATGCGCGGATGCCGAGATGGGGGCAGACTGTCTGCATGACGAGCCGCGCCGGCCTCCCTGCCGAGGAATCTGATCTGATCGATGTCGACGAGCTGATCGCCGCTTACTACGACCGCGTGCCCGACCCCGGGGTCGCCGCCGAGCGGGTCGCGTTCGGCACCAGCGGTCACCGCGGGTCGTCGCTGACCAAGAGCTTCAACGAGAACCACATCCTGGCGACCACCCAGGCGATCGTCGACTACCGCGCGAGCCAGGGAATCACCGGTCCCCTGTTCCTCGGCCGCGACACCCACGCGCTCTCGCTGCCCGCCGAGCGCAGCGCCATCGAGGTGCTCGTGGCCAACGGCGTCGACGTCCGCGTCGACTCGCGCGACGCCTGGGTGCCGACGCCCGCGCTCAGCCACGCGATCCTCACCTTCAACCGCGACCTCGCGTCGGATGCCGCCGGCCGCGCCGACGGCATCGTCGTCACCCCGTCGCACAACCCGCCCCGCGACGGCGGCTTCAAGTACAACCCGCCGCACGGTGGACCGGCCGACACCGACGCGACCGGCTGGATCGCCGACCGCGCCAACGAGCTGATCGCCGGCGGTCTCGTCGACGTCAAGCGCGAGCGGTTCGCCGACATCGACTGGGACGCGCTTCCGGGGTACGACTTCCGTGACGCCTACGTGCGCGACCTGGCGACGATCATCGACATCGTCGCCATCCGCACCGCCGGCGTGCGCATCGGCGCCGACCCGCTCGGTGGCGCATCCGTCGAGTACTGGGCGCTCATCAAGGAGGTCTACGACCTCGACCTGACCGTCGTGAACCCCGAGGTCGACCCGACCTGGCGCTTCATGACACTCGACTGGGACGAGAAGATCCGCATGGATCCGTCCTCCCCGTCGGCCATGGCCTCGCTCGTCGCCAAGAAGGGCGACTACGACGTGCTGACGGGCAACGACGCGGATGCCGACCGCCACGGCGTCGTCACCCCCGACGCCGGGCTCATGAACCCGAACCACTACCTCGCGGTCGCGATCGACTACCTGTTCTCGCACCGCTCCGAGTGGCCGCGCGACGCCGCGATCGGCAAGACCCTCGTGTCGTCGATGATCATCGACCGGGTGGCCGAATCGCTCGGACGCCGCCTCCTCGAGGTGCCGGTGGGCTTCAAGTGGTTCGTGCCCGGTCTGCTCGACGGCTCGGTCGCGTTCGGCGGCGAGGAGTCGGCCGGAGCATCGTTCCTCCGCAAGGACGGCACGGTCTGGTCGACCGACAAGGACGGCATCCTGCTGTGCCTGCTCGCGGCCGAGATCATCGCGGTCACCGGCAAGACGCCGTCGGAGCGGTATGCCGAGCTGGAGCAGGCCTTCGGCTCGTCGGCCTACCAGCGCGTCGACGCCCCGGCGACGCCCGCGCAGAAGGCGACGCTGGGCAAGCTCGCTCCGGATGCCGTCTCGGCGACGACCCTCGCGGGAGAGGAGATCACCGCCAAGCTGTCGCACGCCCCCGGCAACGGTGCGGCGATCGGCGGCCTCAAGGTCCAGACCGAGCACGCCTGGTTCGCCGCCCGCCCCTCGGGCACGGAAGACGTCTACAAGCTGTACGCCGAGAGCCTGCGCGGCCCGGAGCACCTCGCCGAGGTGCAGGCGGAGGCTCGCGCCGTCGTGTCCGCCGCCCTCGGGGGCTGATCCCGCGCCCTTCGGGCTGTTCTTCTGCCCCCGCACGTCGCCCGTGTGGGGGCAGAAGTGCATCCGGGACCGGAACTCTTTCGTGGCGGAACGCCCGCGTGGCGGAACGCCCGCGGGGCGGACTGCCGCACGGCATCCCCTCCTTGTGCGTGCGGGGTCAATTACGCACCCGAAACGGCTGATCCCGATGCGAAAGTGGCCCCGGCTGGCGTCCGCGATGCGAAACTGACCCCGACTGGCGGGCGAAAATGCCCTCGCGTCCCCTATCTCGCCGCCCCTGCGTGTGCGTGGTCGATTACGCATCCGAAACGGCCGATCCCGGTGCGAAAGTGGCCCCGGCTGGCGAGCCGGAGTTACCTTCCGGCCCTCGTGCTCGCCCCCTGCGTGTGCGGGGTCAATTACGCACCCGAAACGGCCATCCCCGGTGCGAAAGTGGCCCCGGCTGGCGAGCCGGGTGCGAAAGTGGTCCCGACGGGCTGGCGGGCGGATGCTGCGGGGGGCGGGGGCAACCCGGGCGGAAGGATGCGGACGGATGCGGACGGATGCTGCGCAACAGCGACCCCACCGTGGGCCGACGCGCGCGGACGCGATGCGTCAGACCGAGCGGGCGAGCAGTGCTCCGGCCTCGCGCAACCAGCGGGCGGGGTCGGCGAGCGCGGCATCCGACGATCCGGCGATCTCGGTGAGCGACGCGGATGCCGTGAACAGCGCGGTGTCGGAGTCGGCCGTGATGCGTCCGGCGGCGAGCAGGGCGGTCGCACCGGTCGTCGACGCGAGGCCGGCGATGAACGAGGGCACCTTGCCGTCTCCGGACTGACCGTCGTACGACCCCTCCCCTGTGATGACATGGTCGGCGTCGGCGATCGCGTCGGCGAGGCCGATCAGGTCCGCCACCTCGGCAGCGCCCGGGGCGAGCGTCGCACCCCAGGCGACCAGCGCACCGCCCGCGCCACCGGCGGCTCCGGTGCCCGGCAGTGCGGAGTCGAGGCCGAGCAGTGCGGCGAGGCCCGCGAGTCCGGCATCCACCTCGTCGAGCTCCGGGCCGACGAGACCCTTCTGCGGTCCGAACACGGCTGCGGCGCCCCGCGGGCCGACGAGGGGATTCGTGACGTCGGTGAGCACGCGCACCCGCGGCGCCGTGCGCAGACCGCTCAGGTCGGCGGAGGCGATGTCGGCGAGACCGCGGGCCCCTCGTGCGACCGGCTCACCGGCGGCATCGAGGAATCGCGCGCCGAGGGCGGTCAGCATCCCGGTGCCGCCGTCGGTCGACGCGCTCGACCCGATGCCGACGACAAGTCGCGTGACGCCGTGGTCGAGGGCCGCGGCGATCGCCTGACCGAATCCGGAGGTGTCGGCATCCCACGGACGCAGTTCGTCGAGCAGTTCGATGCCCGAGGTCGAGGCGAGGTCGACGACGGCAGTCCCCCCGGGTGAATCCGCCGAGACGGGAAGCAGCAGCCAGCTCGTCTCCAGCGCCAGCCCCGCGGGTCCGTCGACGACGACCGGCATGCGTCGCGCTCCCTGCACGGCCGCCTCGAACGCGGCGACGGTGCCCTCGCCGCCGTCAGCCATGGGGCGGTGCACGAACGTCGCGGTCGGCTCGACCGATGACCAGCCTTCGGCGAGGGATGCCGCCGCATCCGCCGCGGTGATCGTGCCCTTGAAGCTGTCCGGCGCCAGCACCACGCGGGTCATCGGGTGAGTCCGGGGGTGCTCGCCCGCACGATGACCTCGAGCGGAAGCGGAGCCTGCTGCCAGTCGGCGTCGACCGTCGCACGGAAGGCCTGATATCCGACCTCGCTGAGCGGCACGCGCACGGTGGTGAGCGCCGGGGTGACATCGCTGCTCGAGGGCACGTCATCGAAGCCGCAGACCGCGATGTCGGCACCGACCTCACGACCGGCCTCGCGGATCGCCGCCATCGCTCCGATCGCGACCACGTCGCTCATGCCGAACACGAGGGTGCCGGGTTCGACGCCGTCGGCGAGGGCCGCCGTCATCGCCTGCGCACCCGATTCGCGGCGGAAGTCGCCGCGGATCACCCGCCCGATAGCCCCGCCGTCGGTCTCGAAGCCGGCGCGGAATCCGGCGAGACGCTCGTCCGACGTCAGCACTCCCTCGGCTGCGCCGATCGCGATGGCGGAGCGGTATCCGAGAGACGCCATGCGGCGACCGAGCGCTTCGGCGCCAGCGCGGTTGTCGATCTCGACGTGGCGGTTGTCTGCGCTGCCGGCGCCGAACGTGACCACGCGTCCACCGAAGCGGGCGTACTCCGCGAGCTCGCGTGAGGTGTCGGAGTCCGTCGGCTCGTTCGTGCGCGATGCGGCGAGGATCAGGCCCTGGGGTCGCTGCCCACGGAGGGCCCGCACGATGCGCGCCTCGCGTGCCGGATCTCGCTCGGTGATCGCGATCGTCACGACCAGGCCCTGTTCGTCGGCTCCGCGGGCGACACCGGCCGCGATGAGTCCGAAGTAGGGGTCGGCGATGTCGGCGACCAGGAGTGCGATCACGGGCGAGGTTCCTCGGGCGGTCGCCTGCGCCGATGCGTTCGCCGTGTAGCCCAGTTCGGCGGCCGCCTGCTCGACGCGTTCGCGGAAGGACTCGGCCACCTTGCGCTCGGATCCGTTGAGAACACGGGATGCCGTGGCGAGCGAGACTCCGGCCTCACGGGCGACGTCGTGCAGGGTCGGGGCCGCGCCCCGGGAATGCCGCGGCTGACGCACGCGGGAAGGGCTTTCCTGCTGACTCATGCCCTGAGCATACTGCGCGGTGAGGACGATGCCGGGGAGGGGCCGGCGACCGGACTGCGGGGGCGCATGGCTCAGAGGGAGAGGTAGGCGCGCAACGTCGCCGCCTCGCCACGCAGCAGCGTCGGATCATCGCCGGGTACGAACTCGAGCAGCGCATCTCGGGGCGGAGTCGTCGCGGACAGCGCATCCGCGAAGAAGCGGGTCCACAGGGCATCCCTCGCCCGCAACGGAAGCCTCTCGTGATCCGGCCACCACGAGAACACGTGCGCGGCGCTGACCCGGTCGGCGATCGCGCGGTACTCGTCGAGCACCGCATCGACCGTGGCACCGACCGTCGGCTGCCAGTACGAGCTGAGCGTCGGCCGAGCCACCTCGTCGAGCACCCGCAGCGTCGTCGGGGCGGTGTCGGCGAGCGTCCCGGAGTGGAACTCGAGCGCGAGCGAGATTCCCCGGGCGGCGGCCTCATCGACAGCATCCTGCAGTCGGGCGATCGTCGACGCCCAGTCCTGCGGCGACGCCTCGCCGGACCCGATCGGCCCTGCCCAGACGCGCACGCGATCGACACCGAGCGCCTCGGCGGTGTCGAGCACGGGGGTGATCGGCTCGTCGGCACCGGCACGGAAGTACGAGCCGTAGGAGCACGCGACGAGCCCGGCATCCGTCGTGAGCGTCGCGACCCTCGCGGCCTGCTCGACGTCGCCGGGCAGCACGTGCGAATCGGCTCCCCACTCGATGACCTCGAGTCGGGCGTCGGCGGCGAGGTCGACCACCTGTTCGGCGCTCAGCGACCGGAAGGTCACCGAGCAGAGTCCTGGGCGGATCTTCGTCATGACGTCATCCTCTCAATCGTTCGGCGGGGTGTCTCGGGGCTTGCGCCGTGCGCGACCGCCGCGTACAGGTGGGCGGTTCCCGGGTGGGGATCCGGTCTTTTCCGGTCCGGTCTTTTCCGGTCCGGTCCCGTCGGACGAGAAGACCGCCGCACCCCCTCCCATCTGCAGGACGCAGACACGGATGCAGGACAGAAACGGTGTCACGGCCCTGCATCCGTGCTCGGGTCCTGCAGGTGCTCCGGCGAACGGTCCGGTCCGGTCCGGTCCGGTCCGGTCCGGTCTTTTCCGGTCCGGTCTTTTCCGGTCCGGTCCCGTCGGACGAGAAGACCGCCGCACCCCCTCCCATCTGCAGGACGCAGACACGGATGCAGGACAGAAACGGTGTCACGGCCCTGCATCCGTGCTCGAGTCCTGCAGACGGTAGAAGCGTGGCCCGCTCGCGGACGTTCGCGGCCGGTGCCCGACCGGATCCCGGTGCCCGACCCGGTTCGCCGGCCCCGACCGGAAGCCCGACCCCGACCGGATCCCGGCGGCCGTCAGCGCAGATGCGGCGAGATCGCGGTGCCGAAGGTCTCGGCCGTACGACGGACGACGTGCTCGGGAGCGTCCGCCCAGATGTCGGCGTTGAAGATCTCGACCTCGATGTCACGGTCGTATCCGGTGTCGATCACGGCCCGCGTGAGCGAGCCGAAGTCGATCACGCCGTCACCCGTGTAGTGCCGCGACAGCAGCACATCGGCGGCGAGCGGGGTCTTCCAGTCGCACACTTGGTACGTCGCGATGCGCCCCTCACGGCCGGCGCGCGTGATCTGCTCGAGCACCTGCGGATCCCACCAGATGTGGAACGTGTCCACCGCCGCGCCCACGACGTCGGCATCGAAATCGGCCGCGATGTCGAGCGCCTGCCCGAGCGTCGAGACGACCGCGCGGTCGGAGGCGTACATCGGATGCAGGGGCTCGATCGCGAGCGTCACGCCCGCCGCCTTCGCGTCGGACGCGAGCACGCCGATCGCGTCGCGCACACGCTCGCGCGCGCCGATCAGATCGCGCGATCCCACCGGGATGCCGCCGGCCACGAGCACGAGCACGGCCGTCGATCCGTCGGCGCCCGCGGCGGCGAGGGTCGCGGTCTCCTCGATCGCTCGGCGGTTGTCGTCGAGCGCAGCGATGCGATCCGGCCCCTCCGGAAGGGTGAAGAAACCACCGCGGCAGTGGGTCGTGAAGCGCAGCCCCGAATCGGCGAGCATCTGCGCGGCGACGTCGAGCCCGACCTCGTTCACGGGCTCGCGCCACAGGCCGATCGCCTGGATGCCGGCATCCGCCGTCACCCGCAGCGCCGTCGCGAGGTCTGCGTGCTTGATCGTGGCCTGGTTGATCGACAGGCGCGGGTCGACGGTCACAGGTCCACTCCGTTCAGGCGGAGCATCCCGTGCCAGCGCTCGCGTGCGAGTTCGGGATTCTCGAGGGCGAGCGACGCGTTCGCCAGCTCGACGATGCGGCTGAGGTGCGGAAGGCTGCGCGCCGAGTGCAGTCCGCCGACCATCTGGAACGCGGGCTGGTGCCCGTTGAGCCAGGCGAGGAAGGCGACACCGGTCTTGTAATAGAAGGTCGGCGCGGCGAACACCTGGCGGCTGAGCTCTTCGGTCGGGCCGAGGATCTCGAGGTAGAGCTCGGGGTCCCCGGCATCGAGCGCCTGGATCGCCGCGGAGGCGACCGGGGTGATGGCCGCGAACGCGCCGAGCAGCGCGTCGGAGTGCCCGTCACCCTGCCCCACGGTGTCTCCGCCGATGAGGCCGACGTAGTTGAAGTCGTCGCCGGTGAACATGCGCACACCCTGAGGCAGTCGCTCGCGCACCGAGATCTCCGACTCGGCGTTCAGGAGGCTCATCTTCACGCCGGCGACCTTGTCGGGGTTCTCGGCGATCACGTCGAGCAGCACAGCGGATGCCGTCTGCCAGTCGTCCGCGCCGAAGTACCCGGCGAGCTCGGGGTCGAAGGCCGTGCCGAGCCAGTGCAGCACGACCGGGACGGTGGCCGCCGAGAGCACCTCGCGATAGACGCGACGGTAGTCGTCGGCGTTCTCAGCGACACGGGCGAGGTGGCGAGAGGCCATGAGCACCGGGCCCGCCCCCTGCTCCTCGGTGAAGTGCAGCTGCTCCTTGTAGGCGTCGATCACCTGGTCGAGCGAGATGTGCGACTCGGCGACGTGATCGGTGTTGACGCCGACCACGACCGAGCCGCCCTCCTCGCGGGCGACCTCGGCGCTGCGCGCGATGAGCTCGCGCGTCGCCGCGGCATCCAGCCCCATGTTCCGCTGAGCGGTGTCCATGGCGTCGGCGACGCCCAGACCCCACGAGTACGCGTTGCGGCGGAACGCCAGAGTAGAGTCCCAGTCGATGTCGGCGGGCTGCCCCGGGGTGTTGTCGGCGTTCACCTTCGGCACGACATGGGCTGCGGCGTACGCGACGCGGCTCTGCAGCGGAGAGGCCGGACGCGTATACCCGCCGCCCTCGCGCAGCTCGGCATCCGTCACCGCGCCCGCGGCGTCGAGAAGTCGGAGAGTGGTCATGCTCAACCCAGCGTCAGCGGGGTGAGTGCGACCTTGCGGCCTTCGGCGCTGGAGGTCAGCCCCGCCTCGGCGAACTGCACGCCGCGGGCGCCCGAGAGCAGGTCGAAGGGGTACTTCGTGCCCTCGACGAACGAGACCAGGTACTCCTCCCACTGCTGACGGAAGCCGTTGAGGAAGACGTCGTTGGTCGGGACGTTCTGCCAGTCGGCGTCGTAGTCGTGGCTGTCTTCGAGGTCGGGGTTCCAGACCGGCTTCGGAGTCGCATTGCGGGGCTGGATCTTCGCGCCGAAGAGTCCGACGACCGCGGATCCGTGGGTGCCGTCGACCTGGAACTCGACGAGCTCGTCGCGGTTGACGCGCACCGTCCAGCTGGAGTTGATCTCGGCGACGATGCCGCCCTCGATCTCGAAGATGCCGTACGCGGCGTCCTCGGCGGTGGCGGTGTAGTGCTCGCCGTTCTCGTCCCAGCGGTCGGCGATGTGCACGGCGGCCTGCGCGTAGACGCTCTTGACCTCGCCGAACAGGTTCTCGAGCACGTAGTTCCAGTGCGGGAACATGTCGACGATGATGCCGCCGCCGTCTTCGGTGCGGTAGTTCCAGCTGGGGCGCTGCGCGGGCTGCCAGTCGCCCTCGAAGACCCAGTAGCCGAACTCGCCGCGCACGGAGAGGATGCGGCCGAAGAAACCGGAGTCGATGAGGCGCTTGAGCTTCTGCAGACCCGGCAGGTAGAGCTTGTCGTGTACGACGCCGGTCTTGACGCCGGCCTCGTCCGCGAGACGCGCGAGCTCGAGGGCCTCGTCGAGCGACTCGGCGGTCGGCTTCTCGGTGTAGATCGCCTTGCCGGCCGCGATCGCCTTGCGAAGGGCCGAGGCGCGGGCCTTGGTCACGAGGAAATCGGCGTAGATCTCCCACTTGGGGTCGGCGAGCGCTGCGTCGAGGTCGGTCGTGTAGTCGTCGATGCCGTGCTTCGCGGCGAGCTCGGCGAGCTTGGCCTCGTTGCGGCCGACAAGCAGCGGCTTGACCGTGATGCGGGATCCGTCGGGCAGCTCGATGCCGCCCTGGTCGCGGATCGCGAGGATCGACCGCACGAGGTGCTGCCGGTAGCCCATGCGCCCGGAGACGCCGTTCATGATGATCCCGATCTCGCGGGGTGTCGCCTGTGACATTGCTGGTCCGTTCTGTTATCTCTGAGGTCCCGCGCACTCGGCGGGGAAACTGTGCGGTAAGCGCTTTCCGACAGCATGCCATGCTGTGGCTCGGTGCGCAAGAAAAGGTGGAAAACGCTCTCCATGCTCGTGCGGGTCGACGGACGCGCTCACGCGCTCAGCTCCATGTCGAGGCGCGTGATCACCTGCGACGGGACGCCGCCGTGCAGCAGCGCCTCGACATCGTCTAGGGCTGAATCGGCGAGCCTCCGCGCCTCGGTGCCCATGGATCCTGCGATATGCGGGGTGAGGGCGACGTTCGGCAGCCCGCGCAGCGCTGCACCGATCGGCAGCGGATCGGGCTCGGTGACGTCGAGCACCGCATCCAGTCGCCCCGGCGCACACTCGGCGAACAGCGCATCGTGATCGAGGATCCACCCGCGTGCGGTGTTGATGACTGTGGCACCGTCGCGGAGTGCCGCCAGCTCGGCCGCGCCGATCATGTGCCTGGTCTCGGGCAGTGCGGGCGCATGCAGCGACAGCACGTCGACCTGTCCGAGAATGTCGTCGAGAGGCAGCAGCTCAGCCCCGGCGTCGGCCACAGCCTGGGGCGAGACGAAGGGGTCGGCGACGAGGATTCGGATGTCGTCGAGCTGCCCCAGCATTCGTACCACCCGGCGTCCGATCCGCGAGAAGCCGACGATGCCGACCGTTCGACCGACGCTGCCGTACCGCGTGGAGCCGACCAGGTCGCGCCACTCAAGCACCGTCGACGGCGAGCGCACGTGCACGAACGCGCGCTTGAAGGCGAGGATGATCGTCGCGAAGGTGTACTCGGCGACCGGCACGGCGTTGGCATCGGCGGCCGAGGTCACCGTGATGTCGCGCTCCCACAGGTCATCGGACACCAGCCGTTGCACGCTGCCGGCCGCGTGCACCACGGCGCGCAGCCGCGGCATGCGGTCGAGGAGCGCGGCGTCGAGGCGCGGAGCACCCCACGATGTGAGCAGGATCTCGGTGTCGGAGATGTCGCCGTCGTCGATCTGGAGTCGTGGCGACGGCGCCAGCTCGCGCAGTCGCTGCAGACGCGCATCGTCGAAGAGCAGGTCGAAAACCTCGGGGCTCATTGCGGTGCGAACGGTCATGCGCGCACTTCTTCGACGTCGTGCACGGTCTCGATGTCGAGCACGGGGCGCAGGGTGTACCGGCTGTTCGCCCACACCACGTACAGGGCGGGGGCGCAGGTCAGGCCGATCGCGATCGCTGGCATCGTTGTGAAGAGCCCGAACTGCACGGCGAGCACCGCGAGCGACAGCGCCGTGAGGTGCCAACGCCGCACACACAGGTAGAGCGCGGCCTTGACGATGTCGCGCATCCTCGCGCCCGGCTCCTCCGCCAGGGCGACGAGAGCCACGAGAGAAGTCGACACGGCGATCACGGTGAGCAGGGCGAGCACCGGGACCATCAGGACGGATGCGGGTGACGCGGCGACCACGCGCACATCGACAAGCAGCACGACGACGGATGCCGCCGCGATGGCCCCGATCAGCATGCCTTTGCGCGCGGTGGCCCTCCAGCCACGGAGGAACGAGCGGACCACCTGCGGCTCCCCGCGGCCGAACTCGCGGAACGCCGCGAATGCGCCGGTCAGCGCCGGCGCCGCCAGCGGAGCCGCGAGCGCGAGCAGCGGCCACGACAATGCGGGATCCGTCGTCATGAGCAGCACCACGAGAGGCGACGCGGTGACGAGCACGAGGAAGTTCGTCATCAGCCCCAGGTAGACGACCCCGAGGATCGTGGCCCAGGCGTCGTGGGAGATGCGCTTCATCGGTCAGCCCTTCAGCCCGCTGGTGGCGATGCCCTCGACGAAGTACTTCTGCCCGAGCAGGAAGATGATCGCAATGGGGAGCACCGAGATCGTGAGTCCGGCGAAGAGCAGCGCGTAGTTCGTGTCGAAGAGGTTCGAGACGAAGCTCTTGAGACCGAGCTGGATCGTCCAGAGATCCGGGTTGCGCAGGTAGATGAGCGGACCCAGATAGTCGTTCCAGGTGTTCACGAACGTGAGCATGGTGAGGCTGGCGATCGCGGGGATCGACAACGGCAGCATGATGCGGCGCCAGATGGCGTACTCGCTGAGCCCGTCGAGGCGTGCAGCCTCGCTGAGCTCCTCGGGGATCGTCTCGTAGTACTGCTTCATGAGGAACACACCGAAGGCTCCGAACGCCTGGAGCAGGATGATCGCCCACAGAGTGTTCGACACCTTCAGATTCGACAGCAGGATGAACTGCGGGATCATGTACGACTGCCACGGCACCGCGATGGTGCCTACGTAGACGAGGAACAGGATGTCGCGCCCCGCGAACTTCATACGGGCGAAGCCGTAAGCGGCGAACGATCCGGTGAGCACCTGCAGGAACGTGACGGTGACGGCCAGGAACAACGTGTTGCGGATCCAGACGAGCATGTTCGACTTCGTCCAGATGTCGATGTAGTTCTGCCACACGAACGTCTCGGGGATCCAGACGACCGGCACAGAGAACACCTCGTTGGCGTTCTTCAGCGAGCTCATGATCATCCAGAAGAACGGCGCGAGCAGGCCGATGGCGGCGATGATGAGAGCGATGTAGCCGAGGGTGCGGCCGACCGTGAGCGCGGTGCGCACCCGACCGGCGGGGCGGGGATCGCTGAGTTTGCGCAGCGTGCCGCCGGTGACGAGAACCTGGGTTTCGGTCATCATGCGCTCCGCTTCTTGTTCCAGACGAACTGGCCGATGGTCACGAGGATGCAGAGGAAGAACAGCGCGACGGCAGCGGCGGACGCGTAACCGAACTGCGACTCCTCGAAGCCCTTCTTGTAGATGAACTGCGACAGCACCAGGGTCGACTGGCCGGGGCCTCCGTCCGTCATGACGAGGATCAGGTCGAAGATCTTGAACGAGTTGATGGTGAGCATCACCGTGACGAAGAACGTGGTGGGGCGCAACGACGGCAGCGTGACGTTCACGAAGCGATCCCACACGTTCGCCCCGTCCATGCGCGCCGCCTCATGCAGCTCGCGCGGCACGGTCTGCAGGCCCGCGAGGAAGAGGATCATGTAGTAGCCCATGTCGCGCCAGGTGCTGACGATCACGACGGCGGGCATCGCCCATTCCGACGATGTGAGCCAGCCCGGCGGCTGCGAGATCCCGATCGCCCGGAGCACCTCGTTGATGGGTCCGTAGTCAGGGCTGAAGAGCAGGTTCCATACCACCGCGATCGCGACGATCGACGTGATGTAGGGGAAGAACGCAGCGGTGCGGAAGAACGCGACGCCGCGCAGCTTGTTGTTGAGCAGCAGCGCGAGACCGAGCGAGACGACGATCGTCAGCGGGATGTGCAGCACCGAGTAGTAGATGGTGTTCCAGAACGCGATGTGGAAGCTGCCGTCACCGAGCAGGCGCTGGAAGTTCGCGATGCCCACCCAGTCGGCCTTGCCGAAGACGTTCCAGTTCGTGAACGCCATGTAGAAGAGGATCAGCACCGGAAGCAGGGTCAGGAACCCGAATCCGAGGAAGTTCGGCAGGATGAAGCTCCAGCCGATGAGGGCGTTGCGGCGACGCAGCGCCGAACGGCGGCGGCTCGGCTTCGTGGTCGTCGGCGGCGGGGCCGTGCCGGGGCGTGGGGCCTCTGTCGTGGTCATGTTCTCGTCTCCTGGATGCTGCGCGAGGTCGGTGTCGGGGGCCGACCGAGGGCCGGCCCCCGAGTGGATCAGCCGACCTCGTTCTTCACGCGGTCCTCGGCCGTCTTGATGGCGTCGTCGACCGATACCGAGCCCGACATGACCGCGGTGTGCAGATCCGCGAGGATGCCCTGGATCGTGGCGGTCTTGTTGGAGGTGGGGTTCTCGGGAAGAACCTCGTGCGTCGACCAGGCGAACTTCGACAGATCGTCGGTCGGTGCTCCCTCGACCCCGAAGTACGATTCGACGACGGCGTCGTTCGTGAGCGCCGGGGTGATCCCGATCTCAGCGAGAGCCTGCGCGGCCTCCTCAGATGCGGCGAACTCGAGGAACTGCTTGGCGGCGTCGGTCTTCGCCGAGTCGATGTTCGCGTTGATGCCGAATCCCGTCGGGTCACCGAACGTCACAGGAGTGTTGTCGGTGCCGGTGGTCTTGTCGTCGAGCTGCGGCGCGGGGGCGATGCCCCACTCGAAGTCGTTCGCCTCCCCCGAAGCCTGCTGTGCGATGAGGGTCGCGGTGTACCACGTTCCCATCAGCATCATCGCGGCCTTCTGAGTGCCGAACTCGCCCTGGTAGGTGAGCTGGTTGGCGGTCGAGGTGTTGAAGTCGACCTGGCTGCCGGCATCCTGCAGGGCGAGCGTGCTGTCGTAGTACTCCGTCATGTTGCTGAAGTCGCCGTCGAGCACGCTCGTGCCGGTCTGCGCGTTCGCGAAGCCCTGCACAGTCGACTGCCAGCGGTGCAGGTACGCGCCCTTGGAGGCGTCGGTGGTGAGAGCCTCGGCCGCATCGGTGTAGTCGTCCCAGGTCCATGAGCCGTCGGGGTGGTCGACACCCGCCGCGTCGAAGAGCGCCTTGTTGTAGAAGAGGACCCAGGAGTCCTGGCGGTACGGCACCGCGTAGGCGGCGCCGTCGACCTCATAGGAGTCGGTTCCGCTGATGCCGTCCGGCAGCGGCACGTCGGAGACGTCGAGCAGCTGGCCGCCCTCCTGGAAGGTCGTGACGTACTTGACCTCCTTCTGCGTGATGATGTCGGGGCCGGATCCGGCGGCGAGGTCGGCGGTGACGAGTGTGTTGTACTCGGTCGCGTCGTACTCCTTGAGTTCGATCGTGACGTTCGGGTGGTCCTCGGTGAAGGCGTCGGCGAGCGTCTGGAACTCGGGAGTGGTGTCGATGCTCCAGCCCGAGAGGGTGAGCGTGACGGGGGCGTCGGGGTCGGCGCTCCCACCGGTGTCAGAGCCGCCGGAGCAGCCTGCGAGGGTGAGGGCCGCGACAGCGGCGATGCTGCCGGCGGCGAGGATCTTACGGTTCATGGGGATACTGCTCCTTTGCAATGACGGGCGCCCAGGACGGGTCGGGTGCTGGCTCAGGCGAGCCGGTGTTCGGTGGTGGTGGAATCAGGCCAGATGACGGTGACGTCGTCGGTGTCAAGGCGGACGGAGGGAGCGGATGTGGAGGCGTGGTCGGACAGATGCACCGCGGTGGCGATCCACTCGCCGGTCGACACCGGATACGTGACGACAGGCACCGAGGCGACGGCGCCGAGCGGGCTCGCGTCGCGCCGGTTCTCGACCGACGGGACTCCCCCCGGGGTGAGCGCGACGATGGTGCTGTGGCGGCCGCGCGCCGAGGACGCGGCGGTGCTCACCGAGATCGTGTCGTCGACGGCATCGGCGGCGAGCGCCCATCCGCCGATGCGCAGCGCGACGCGTGCGGCATCCGCCTCGACCCGGTCGATGCGCACGAGCCGCACCTCCCATGCTCCGCGCGCGATCGACCAGGTGGTGACGGTGCCGGCGATCGCGACGTCACCGGTGATGCCGGAGCCGTGCCTGGTCTGGGTCGCTGCCGGAGTGATCCAGTGCGCGGTCGCCTCTGATCCCGCGATCGCTGCGGCACCCTCGTGACGGATGCCGCGCACGCGCATGCCGGCACGGTGCGTCGCCCGACCGTCGGCATGCAGCAGGGCGACGGACTGCTCGAGCGGCTCCGCCCAGGCGTCGCCGTTCAGCAGCGGGCTCGCCGCAGTCGAGTACCCGAGGCGGGTGTACAGCGGCGAATCGCCGACGAGGTCACCCGGCCGCGCGTGGTCGGCTCCGTGGTTGATCACCCGGACGATGCCGTCGTCCGCTGTCGTGGAGATGATCCATGCGGGGGCCTGCGCGACGCGGAGGACGTCTGCGGTCTCGGAGGGCAGCAGCTCTGACGGTACCGACCAGACGGGGTGCTCCGCGGGCAGGGCGATGCCGAGCAGGCCTTTCGCGGCCCAGTAGGGCGAACCGGTTCCCGAGTAGTTCTGGGCGAGCCGTCGCCACTCGTCGTGCCATCCGAGATCGAGGAGTCCCTGTTCGTTCGGGGCGCCGTTCTCGGCGAAGTGGCGCACGATCGACGAGGCCGCACGGCGCAGCTGCGCGGCCGGCACTGACGTGACCCCCGCGACCAGACCCGCCCAGTACGGCGCGGCCGCTGCGAAACGGTAGACGAGGCTGCGGCCCTGGATCAGGGGCGAGCCGTCGGCTCCGACGAGCGCAATCGCATCCTGCAGGAAGGTGTCGAGGCGGGCGATGTCGCCCTCCGTCCGGCGGCCGGCGAGATCGGCCGCTCCCTGCATCCGCGACCACAGCACCGGATACAGGTGCAGCGCCCAGCCGACGTAGTGATCGTACGATCGGTCGTCTCCGTCGGAGATCCACCCGCCCTCGCGGAGGAAGGAGTCGTGCTGCGCCAGGTCCTGGTCGATGTCGGCCTTCGACCATGGGCCGCCCACCGAGCGCAGGAACGTCTGCACGACGACGCGGAACCACAGCCAGTTGTTGCGGGGGTAGGTCTCGTCGCCCACGACCGGTGAGAGGTAGTCGATCATGCGCTGCTGGGTGATGTCGTCGAGGCGATCCCAGATCCAGGGGCGAGTCATGTCGAGGATCAGGGCGACGGATGCCGCCTCGACCTTGGCCTGGGAGTGCTCGTCGAGTCGCACCCACCGGTCGGGGCTATCGGGGTCGACGCCTGCCGTGAGGCCGCGCGAGTAGAAGTCGATGAGGTCGTCGACGCCGTCCCCGCGTGCGCCGGCGATGCGGAAGCCGGCCAGCAGGAAGGTGCGCACGAATCCCTCGAGGCCGTCGACCTCGACGCCGTACCCGCCCGATGCACCCGGCAGCGTGATGCGGGCGTTGTTCTCCGAGGCCCAGGGTCGCACGGCAGCGAGCAGTCGGTCGGCATAGGCGATCAGATCGTCACGGGACCACTCGGAATTCCGAGACTCCACGGCGTCACGGGGGCTCACGGCCGTCGCCGGGCGGGTGCGCTCGTATGTCACAGGGTTCTCCTTTGAAGACTGCTTCGAGAGTGGACCGCGAGCCCACGTCGTTCGTTCGCGATCGTTGGGAGATTATCACCGCAATTCGATCAATACAAGACTTAAATGAGGCTAGATCGATCATTTTCGATCAGCTAGGCTGGGCCTGTGAACATGCTCCCCTCGCCGACCGCAGACGATCGCGCCGTCTGGTCGCACGTCGATGCGGCCGATCTGATCACCCGTGCGAACGCCGATCTGGGAATGCCTTGGCCGCAGCCTCTCGCCAGCCAAGCCGCGCGGGTGCACCGCGACGGCGACCGCGTCGCCTGGGAGGAGCCCACCTTCGCCCGACAGCATCGTCTCAGCCGCGCGGTCGTCGCCGCGGCCGTCACGCTCGAGAATCGCTGGATCGACGAGGTCGTCGACGGAGTGCAGCTGCTGTGCGAGCAGAGCTCGTGGTGCTGGCCGGCCCACGACGACACGTTCGAGAAGCACGGCAGCGTGCTCGCGACCGTCACCGAGCCCTTCGTCGACCTCGGCGCGGGTGAGGTCGTCTCCCAGCTCGCCTGGGTCGACCACGTGCTCGGCACTCAGCTCGACGCCCGCGCTCCCGGCATCCGCTCCCGCATCCGGCATGAAGCGCAGTCGCGCGTCTTCCGTCCGTTCGCCGAGCGACGCGACTGGCACTGGCTGGGCCTCGACGGCGATGTGCACAACTGGAATCCGTGGGTCCACTCCGCGATCCTCGCCGCGGCCGTGCAACTGCACGACGAACCCGACCAGCTGTTCGACCTGATCGTCGAAGGCCTCGACCGCTATCTCGTCTCACTTCCGGCAGACGGCGCGATCGACGAGGGCTACTCGTACTGGTGGAACGGCGCCTGCCGAGCGCTCGAAGCACTCGACGTGCTCGAGCACGCCACCGGACGATCGTTCCCCGACCTGATCGCACTACGCGAGACCGTCGCCTTTCCGCACCGCTGCCACCTCGGCCGCGACTGGTACGCCAACCTCGCAGACGGGCAGGCCCGCCCTCGCGAGCATCACCCGTGGCACGCGCTGCACCGCGCCGCCCGGCGGACGGGCGATGCGGATGCCGCAGCTCACGCTGCCGCGCATCGCGCCGTCGCACCGTCCGAGTCCGCCGGGCTCGGACGCCTGATCCGCGAGCTGACGGATGCCGAGTGGCTCGCCACCGGCTCAGTCCGCTCTCCGCTGCCTCGCGACGTGTGGCTGCCGTCGACACAGGTGCTCCTCGCGCGACAGCGGGCCGGATCGGCCGACGGCCTCGGCCTCGTCATCAAGGGCGGCCACAACGCCGAGCACCACAACCACAACGACGTCGGTTCGTTCATCGTGACGTCCGACGGGGTGCCCATCATCGTCGATGCCGGGCGCCCGACCTATACGAAGGCGACTTTCGGCCCCGACCGCTATTCGATCTGGACGATGCAGAGCTCGTGGCACAACACACCCACAGTCGCCGGCATCGACCAGTCGCCGGGCCGGGAATTCGCCGCGACCGACGTCGACGTGTCGGTGACGGATGCCGCGTCGTCGCTGACCCTCGGCCTCGGCGACGCCTACGAGATCGGCGGACTGACTTGGCGACGCACTGCCGAGCTCGACCGCGCTGAGGGGATCATACGAGTGTCGGACGAGTGGAGCGGCACCCCATCGTCAGGCGAGCCCACCCGCCTCAACCTCGTCGTCGCCGGTGTCGTGACACCGCTCGTCGACGGCATCCGCATCGCGCCGCTCGACCGGGCGACACCCGTCGTGATCCGCTGGCCCACCGGCATCCGCCCGACCCTGACCGTGCGCCCTCTCGACGACCCGATGCTGAGCGAAGTGTGGGGGGAACGACTCACCCGCATCGAACTGGACGTGAGCGCACGCGATCGCGCGTGGATCAGAGTAGAAAGAGACGACGCCATCCCGGTGACGGGTGACAGCGAGGACGACCGATGACCGATCAGCAGCACGCGCCGTTGGCGCCCGCGCGTCATGCGCACATCCTCTCCGCCCTCGAACGCGACGGGGTCGTGCGGGTGTCGCGCCTGACCGAAGAGCTCGGCGTGGCACCGGTGACGCTGCGCCGCGACCTGCAGCAGCTCGAGGAGGAAGGACGCCTCGAGCGGGTGCACGGCGGAGCGGTCTCGGCACAGACTCCGGATGTCGTGCCGCCCGCGCCGTCACAGACGGGCGGAGCGATCGGCGTGCTCGTGCCGTCACTCGCGTACTACTGGCCGGGAGTCGTGAGGGGCATGGAGGCCGAGGCGCGCAAGCAGGGGCTGCGCCTCGTACTGCGTGGCGCCTCTTATGAGCTGCAGGACGAGCGGCCCGTGCTCGAGCGGCTCCTCGCCGCCGACGATGTGCGCGGCCTCATCGTCGCACCCAACCCTGACGTGACCCATGCGCAGGATGTCGTGCAGTGGCTCGACGCCTGCGGCGTTCCCGCGGTCTTCGTCGAGCGCGACGCCGTGGTGCTCCCCGACCGTGCGCCGGTCGAGAACGTGACGACCGACCATGCACTGGGGGCGGTGCTCGCTGCGCGCCATCTCGCCCGCCTCGGGCACCGCAGGATGGGCCTCATCCTGTCGCGGGAGTCGCCCACCGGCCGCAAGATCCTCACCGGGTGGGCGACCGCCTGCGAAGAGCTCGGGCTGGCACCCTCCGAGCACTTCGAGAGTCTCTTCCCCGATCGCAACGGCCCCGGTTTCACGGCCGCCGTCAATGCAGCCATCGACAGAGCGCTCGACGCCGGAGTGACCGGGCTGCTGATCCACTCCGATCCCGAGGCGATGGCATTCATCGACATCGCGCTCAACCGAGGACTCTCGGTGCCGGACGACCTCTCGATCGTGGCGTACGACGACGAGGTCGCACAGCTGTTCACCCCCGCGCTCAGCGCCGTCAGCCCGCCGCGCGCCGCGGTCGGTGCGGCGGCGATCGACCTCCTGGCTCGGCGGATCGCCGATCCGGCGCGCCCCGTGCATCGGGTGTCACTGAGTCCGACGATGCACGCCAGAGAGTCGTCGGCGCCGCCCTCCTGACCGTAGCCCGCGCACCGCCTCCGCGTTAGGCGGGGTCACTTTCGCACCTCCCGCGGCAGGGGTGGCCAAAAGCGCATCCGAATCGGGCGTTTGCGATGCGTTATTGGCCCCGCACCACCGAGGCAGCGGACACACGGCACCGATGCGAGCGCCGGAACAGCAGGCCTCACAGCGCGTCCTTCGCACCAGGCGGGGTCACTTGCGCATCCTCCGCGGCAGGGGTGGCCAAAAACGCATCCAGAACGGGTGTTTGCGGTGCGCTTTTGACCCCGCAGCGCGAACCCGATGCGTTATTGACCCCGCAGCGCGAACTAGGCGACCGCAGCGCGAATAAGCCGACCGCAGGCGCGGCGAGGCGACCGCAGGCGCAGCGAAGACGACCCCAGGCGCGGCGAAGGCGACCGCAGGCGCGGCGAGCCGACCGCCTCAGCGAGTGCTGGCGCGGTCCACCAGAAGGGTCGGCACGACAGCGGATGCCGCGGCGCCCTCCGCGCCCTCCGTGCCCTCGATCTCGGCGACGAGCAGGTCGACGGCGCGGTGTGCCAAGGCGGCGAAGTCCTGACGGATCGTCGTCAGCGGTGGGCGGTAGTTGGCGGCATCCGGCACGTCGTCGAAGCCGATGACGCTGACGTCCTCGGGAACCCGCCGCCCCGACTCGGCGAGCGCACGGAGGAGCCCGAGCGCCATCTGGTCGTTGGCGCAGAAGACGGCGGATGCTGCTCGCAGCGCCTTGCCCGCGGCGAACCCTGCCTCGGCGGTCCAGTCGCCGCGGACGACCTCGGTCGCCTCGACCCCGACCTCCGCGAGCGCCTTCCGCCATCCGCGCTCGCGCTCGGCGGCCGCGAACGAGTCGGCAGGCCCGGCGAGGTGGTGCACCGTCTCGTGGCCGAGGCCCAGCAGGTGAGCGGTCGCCGCAGCGGCGCCTCCGACATGGTCGCTGTGCACGACAGCGAGATCCGCAGACCCCGGGGCATCGACGACCACGAGGCGCAGTCCCGGCGGCCGATCGGCTGCGGGTACCAGCGCCGACGCCTCGTTCAGCACGATCGCGCCGTCGACCTCCTGCTCGGCCAGGCGCTCGAAGGCGTCGGCCACGCTGTCGCCCGCGGTGACGAGGGTGAGGGCGTAGCCGCGTTCAGCCGCGGCCTCGGCGGTGGCCTGCAGCATCCGCGAGTTGCCGACCGTCGCGAGAGTGGTGACGACGAGTCCGATGGTCTGCGAGCGTCCGGTGCGCAGAGCGCGCGCTGCGCGGTGGGGGCGGTAGCCGAGCTCGGCCATCGCGGCTTCGACGCGCCGGCGGGTCGCGGGGTCGACGCGAGGGCTGTCGTTGACGACGCGCGACACGGTCTGACCCGAGACGCCGGCGCGGGAGGCGACCATCGCCATCGAGACACGACCGGACGGGGCCTGGCGGCGGCGCAGGCGCGCGGCGCCGCGACGCAGATCATCGTCGCGCAGCAGCTCGTCGTCCACGGGCACCCTCTCTACGCGCTTACAACTCCGGAATGTTGACGTTACCACGGCGCTGTGCGTACCATGTTTACGTGAACACGCCCGAATCTCCTGAGTTGCGAACCGAGACCCTCTCCGCCGGCATCGTCAAGCGCGCGACGACGCTCGCCGACGGCCGCGAACTGATCTACTTCGACGATCCCGACACGACGCTCGGCGCCGACCGCGCCGTCGACAGCCGCACGCTCGACGCCCGCGGCGAGACCGCCACGATGCGCCTCGATGTGCTCACCGGCGACTGGATCACGGTCGCCGCCAACCGGCAGAACCGCGTGATGATGCCGAGCGCCGACGCCGATCCTCTCGCTCCGCAGTCGCCGACCAACCCCTCGGAGGTGCCGTCGCTCTACGACGTCGCCGTGTTCGAGAACCGCTCGCCCGCCTTCGGCCCCGCCCTCGCCGAGGCGACCGGCACCGCTCCTGAGGCGAGCAACCCTCCCCGCGGGCTCGACGATCTCGCCGCCCTCGGACTCGGCCGCACCCGCACCTCGGTCGGACGCTGCGAGGTCGTGTGCTTCAGCCCCGAGCACACCGGCTCGTTCGGCACCCAGTCGGTGACGCGCGCCCGCACGGTGATCGAGGCCTGGGCCGACCGCACCGCCGCCCTGTCGAAGCTGCCGGGCATTCAGCAGATCTTCCCGTTCGAGAACCGCGGCGAGGCCATCGGCGTCACGCTCCCCCACCCCCACGGCCAGATCTACGCCTACCCCTACGTGACGCCGCGCACCACGCGCCTGCTCGACTCGATCGACCGCACCGCGCCCGACCTGTTCCAGCACATCCTCGAGTCCGAGCAGGCGTCCGAGAGGGTCGTCTTCCGCGGGGAGCACTGGACGGCGTTCGTGCCCTTCGCCGCCCGCTGGCCGCTGGAGGTGCACCTCATGCCGCACCGCCACGTTCCGGACTTCGCCGAGACGACGGATGCCGAACGCGACGAGCTCGCGCCCCTCTACCTGCGACTGCTCCGCGGTGTCGACGCGCTCTACGACACCCCGACGCCCTACATCGCCGCCTGGCACCAGGCCCCGGTGAACGTCGGCCGAGACAGCGTGCGCCTGCACCTGCAGCTGACCAGCCCCCGCCGGGCGGCCGACAAGCTCAAGTTCCTCGCGGGATCCGAGGCCGCGATGTGGGCCTGGGCCGCCGAGGTCACCCCCGAGCAGGGTGCGGCCCGCATTCGCGAGGCCATCGCGAAGGCCGACGCCGCACACACCGCATCCGCAGACCAGAACGCAGACGAGGCATCCGCATGACCACCACCCAGGACGCCGCGCGCGCACTGTTCACCGACCTCACCGGTCGCACCCCCGAAGGCGTCTGGTCGGCGCCGGGGCGCGTGAACCTGATCGGCGAGCACACCGACTACAACGACGGATTCGTGCTGCCCTTCGCCATCCCGCATCGCACGGTCGCCGCCGTGGGAATCCGCGACGACCGCCGCATCCGCGTCGCCTCGACGTTCGCCGACGAGCCGGTCGAGGTCTCCCTCGACGAGCTCGACGAGCTGTTCCCGACCCCGACCGGCACCGCGCCGCGGGTGCCCGAGTGGGCCGCCTACCCCCTCGGTGTCGCCTGGGCGCTGCGCCAGGCCGACGGTGTCGCTCCGTCCGCGGCCACCGGTTCAGGACTCGACATCGCCATCGCGTCCGACGTGCCCGTGGGTGCGGGGCTCTCGTCGTCGGCGGCGATCGAGGGTGCCACGGCATCCGCGCTCAACGAGCTCTGGGAGGCCGGGCTCGACCGCGTCGCGCTCGCCCGTGTCGGCCGGAAGGCCGAGAACGAGGCGGTCGGCGCCCCGACCGGCATCATGGACCAGATGGCGTCAATGCTCGGCGAGCCGGATGCCGCGATCTTCCTCGACTGCCGCTCGCTCGATGCGAACCTCGTGCAGGTCGGCATCGCCGGGGCCGGCCTCGCCATCCTCGTGATGGACACCCGGGTCAAGCACGCGCACTCCACGGGCGGATACGGCGAGCGCCGTGCGGCCTGCGAGCGCGGTGCCGCCATCATGGGCGTACCGAGCCTGCGCGACGTCTCGGTCGACGACCTGCCCCGCGCCGAGGAGCTCATGGACGACGTGACGTTCCGCCGCGTGCGGCACGTCGTCACCGAGAACCAGCGCGTGCTCGACACCGTGGTGGTGCTGCGCGAAGACGGTGCCCGTGCGATCGGCGACCTGCTCGTGGCCTCGCACGCCTCGATGCGCGACGACTTCGAGATCTCGGTCCCCGAGCTCGACACGGCGGTCGAGACGGCCCTCGCGGCCGGCGCACTCGGTGCTCGCATGACCGGCGGAGGCTTCGGCGGTGCGGCGATCGCGCTGGTCGAGCAGGACTCGGTGCAGCAGGTGACGGATGCCGTGTCGGCGGCGTTCGCCTCATCCGGTTTCACCTCCCCCGTGATCTTCACCGTCACGCCGTCGGCCGGAGCGCATCGCGACGCGTGACCGCTGCCCGCTCGACCACGTCGTGAACGAGCGGCCTCAGAGTCCGCCGATCGCGACCTGAGATACTGAACACTTCCCCACCCTGAGGAGCACAATGTCCTGGATCGTGACCGGCGGCGCCGGCTACATCGGCTCGCACGTCGTTCGCGCACTGGCGGATGCCGGGCTCACGCCCGTCGTCCTCGACGACCTCTCGAGCGGCGTCGCATCGTTCGTGCCCGAAGGCGTGGCTTTCGTGCAGGGCAGCATCCTCGACCGTGAACTGGTCGAGAAGGCGCTGCGCGATCACGACGCCGAGGGTGTCATCCACGTCGCCGGATACAAGTACGCCGGCGTCTCGGTGCAGCGCCCGCTGCACACCTACGCGCAGAACGTCGAGGGCACTCGGGTGATCCTCGAGGCGATGGATGCCGCGGGCGTCACCAACATCGTGTTCTCGTCGTCGGCGGCCGTGTTCGGCACTCCCGATGTGGCGCTCGTCGTCGAGGAGACCGCCAAGAAGCCGGCGAGCCCCTACGGCGAGTCCAAGCTCATCGGCGAGTGGCTGCTCCGTGACCAGGCGATCGCGACCGCCGACTCCGACAAGCCGCTGCGTCACACCTCGCTGCGCTACTTCAACGTGGTCGGGTCGGCCGACCCGTCGGTCTATGACGTGAGCCCGCACAACCTCTTCCCGATCGTGTTCGAGAAGCTCATCGCCGGCGAGACCCCCCGCATCAACGGCGACGACTACGACACCGAGGACGGCACCAACGTGCGCGACTACGTGCACGTCGGCGACATCGCCGCCGCCCACGTCGCGGCAGCGAAGCGTCTCGCCGGTGGCGAGCCGATCGAGGCCGCATACAACCTCGGCTCGGGCGACGGCCTCAGCGTGAAGCAGATCATGGACGCGGTCGCACGCGTCACGGGCATCGACTTCACCCCTGAGATCGGCCCTCGGCGTCCGGGAGACCCCGACCGCATCGTCGCGACCGGCGAGCTCGCCGCGCGTGACCTCGACTGGAAGATGCGATACACGGTCGACGAGATGGTGCGCACGGGCTGGGAGGCCCGTCAGGCCGCGTCCTGACGTCGGTCAGAGATCGCGCGTGCGGATCGGGTAGAGCCAGAAGCACAGCCACGCGAGGGCGGCGAAGACGAGCGGGACCACCGCGACCATGACGCGGATCCCGCCATCGACGGCCTCCGGCTGCGCATCGCCGAGCGAGGCGTCGAAGCCGGATGCCGTGAGCACCACCGCCGCCACGACGGCCTGCAGCACGACCGAGCCGCGCACGACGAAGCCGTTCACCCCGAAGTACGCGCCCTCGCGTCGATGACCGGTGCGTGTTGCGTCCTCGTCGATGATCTGGGCGAGCACGACCTCGAGCAGCTGCAGCAGACCGCCGACGCCGACGCCCACCGCGACGCCGATGAGCGCCGCGGCGAGCACGGTCGACGGCAGCAGGTAGCCGAGCACGGAGATCCCGAACACGGCGACGCTCCACAGCAGCGCGGCGCGGGGTGAGGTGCGGCGCACGATCGCGCTCCACAGCACGATCGACGGGATGGCTGTGACGAAGATCGCCCCCAGCAGCAGGCTCGCCTCTCCCTCGGCGGCGCCCAGCGAGTAGCGCACGTAGAACGGCAGCGCCGCGAGGATGACGGCGATCGAGGTCTGGATGAACAGCGAGCCGAGCACGTAGGGCACGAACGCCCGGTTCGCGAACGTGTACTTCAGCTGGTCGCCCCAGCGCATCGCCTCGGATGCGGCCTCGGGCACTCGACGCTCGATCATGCCGCCGAAGAACGACCACACGAGCAGCGCGAGGCAGACGGCCGAGAGCACGAGGGCCATTCCCGGCCAGCCGATCGAGTCGTACAGCGCAGGGGCACCCGCGGTGCCGAGCACCATGCCGAGGATCGCGAAGATCTGACGGGGCACGTTGCCGCGCGCCCGCTCATCGGTGGTGCGGAAGATCTCGGGGAACAGCGCCGAGATGTTCAGCACGACCACGACGAAGGCGATGTCGTACACCGCCACCACGATCAGGAACCAGACGATCAGCCCGGCGGTCGGCAGCTCCGGCGGCATCCACACCAGCGCGAAGGCGACCACGAGCGGCACGATGCCGAGACCGATCCATGGGATGCGGCGGCCCCACGGCGTGCGGATTCGATCGGACAGCGCCCCGACGACCGGGTTGAGCACCGCGTTCAGCACGCCGTGCGCGATCATCGCCGCGGCCACCCATGCTGGCGCGACACCGAGGTGGGTGACGTAGAAGTAGACGACGAACGCCGAGAACGTCTGCGCCATGAGCTGGGTCGGGAACCCCGATGCTCCGAACGCGATGGCCTGAGCCCTCGTGGGGGCGGCGTCGAGTCTTCGGTCGCGCAGCCGCGTCGTCAACGACGTCATGCGCGTCGGCTCCGCTGCAGATCGCGCAGATCGCGCCATCCGAGCCGCACCAGTCCCTCGTCGGCGAACACCTGCAGCACCTCGGGGTCGGAGAGCAGGCGAAGCTCGTGCCCGCGTTTGGCCGCACCGAAGTCGACGGCCGCGCGCAGCTCGTCGTCGTCGACCATCGGATGCAGGTAGATCTCGGTCACTCCGGCCGGAACCGCGCGCAGCAGCGCGATGAACCCGTCGCGCACCTGTTCGTACGACTCGTCCGGCGCCTCTTCGAACGGGTGGCTCCACAGCCGATCGATGATCTCGACGCCGAGCGCATCGGCGGCGGCCGAGGCCTCGGCGAGCTTCGCCTGCAGGGCGGCGTCGTCGCCGGTCCCGTCCATGCTGCGCGGCAGCCGGAACGGCAGGCCGTTGCGGGCGGCGAGCTCGAACACCGGGCCGAGGAAGTCCCGCCCGGTCAGCAGACCGTAGACAGACCCCATGTGGTTGTCGAGATGCGTCACGTCGACCCCGGCATCCAACGCCGTCTGCAGCTGTGCGGCGATCTCGGCGGTGACGTCGTCGACCGACGCGAGCTCTTCGATCGCGAGAACGCCGGCGGGAAAGTACCCCGCGTCGTCGACGAGGGTGGTGTCGGTGCCGGTGAGGGGCCGCCAGCGGTAGTCGGTCCACTCGCTCGTGAGCACGAGGTGCACGCCGACGTCGAGGTCGGCGCGCGAGGCCGCGAAAGCGAGCGCCTCGGGTGCCCACGCGCACGGCACCATGAGCGTCGTCGAGTCGATGTGCCCCGCATCGAGCAGCTGCATGATCGCCGTGTTGGCCGCGTGGCACATGCCGAAGTCGTCGGCGTTGATGATCACGCCCCTGGCTCCCGGCGCGAGGCCGAGGCGATCCGCGAGGTCCGAGGTCATCGCCGACTCCTGTCCGATGCGGGAAGCAACCGCGAGAAGACGGTCGCGCGAAGAGCGGATGCCGCCTCACCGGCTGCGCCGACCAGCGGCGCCTCCGGGCCGAACGACGAGACGAGGAGGGTGAGCGGGAGCTGCGGGGCGAGCTCTTCGGCGAAGGCGACCGCCGCTCGGGCCAGCGCCGGGTGCGCGGCAGTGCCGCTGAGGAGGAACGCCTCGGGATCGAGCACGAGCGCGATGCTGCCCGCGATCAGGGTGAGCCTGCGTCCCATCTCGGCGGCCATGGCGAGTGCGGCCGGATCGCCGGCGGAGGCGGCGTCGAGATGCTGGTCGATCGTCTCGTCCGGGTCACGCCCGTTCGCCAGTGCGAGGTCGCGCACGACGGCGTCACCGAGCACGGGAGCGCCGATCGGCAGCGGACTCTGCGGCAGATACATGACCTCGCCGGCCACGCCCGAGAAGCCCCGGTGCAGGGAGCCGTCGATCACGATGCCGGCGCCGAGTCCGTCGTCGAGGAGCAGCAGCGCGAAGCTGCTGAGCGCCGCGCCGGCGCCCTCGGAGAGCTCGGCGAGCGCCGCGAGATTGACGTCGTTCTCCACCCGCACCGGGCAGCCGAGGCGCGTCGACAGGGCGTTCTTGAACGCGCCGCCGTCGGGGCCCTGATCGTCGCGGATGCCTCCGTCGGCGGTGACGATGCCCGGGATGCCGACGACCGCGAGCAGCAGCGGACCGGCCACGGCCCTCTGACAGGCGTCGATGAGCCCGGCGATGTGCTGCACGCGGTCCCCGCGCACGGGGAAGGCGGCGTGGCTCTCGGCCCGCACGGCTCCGGTCGGGTCGACCAGCGCGACGTGGGCGGCGTGGGCGTCGACGTGCACTGCGGCAGCGAGTCCGAGATGTGGATGCAGCGAGACGCGCCCTGCTGCCGGTCCCCGCGTGTCACGGTCGACGCCCGCAGCGGCGACCGCCGACGAGGATTCGAGCATCCGCAGCACCTGCGTCACCGCAGTGCGAGAGAGACCGGTCTCGGCGACCAGTTCGGCGCGGGTGAGCGGGCCTCGGCGCGCGAGCGTCTCAAGGATCGCGCGGCCGTTGAGTGTTCGGAGCAGGGTCTGGGGCCCCGCAAGTGGTCGTGCCAAGTGGATCCCCCCGGATTCGACGTCCGCCCCAGCTTGACACATCGCGTCATACGTGTCGAGAGATCCGGACCCTGATCCGCGTCACGATCCACGGCCGTACGTGTCTTGCTTCAGGGAGCCACCGTGGCCCCGTCCGACCACAGGGAGGAGGCATCCGATGCGACCGACCATTTCGCACCGACTCGACCGACGTCCGTCGTCGCGCAGCGACACTCCGACCCCGGCCGTGTACCCCTATGAGGTGACGGCCCTGCTCGAGCGCGGGTGGTGGGTGCTGCACGTCGCCGACCTCGACGTGCGCGGCGTCGCCGCGACGCTCGCCGAGGTCAGATCGGCCGCCGAGCTGCTGCTCGCGCGAGCGCTCGATGCCCCCGTCGGCAGTGTGCCGATGACGATCTCGGTGGTGCGGTTCACGCGAGGGTCGCTCATCCGCTCGCGCTGGTAGCCCGAGACCCGCCGTCAGTCCAGCGCGGACATCACGTGCTTGATGCGCGTGTAGTCGTCGAAGCCGTACTGCGAGAGGTCTTTGCCGTAGCCCGAGTGCTTGAAACCGCCGTGAGGCATGTCGGAGACGAACGGGATGTGGGTGTTGATCCACACGCAGCCGAAGTCGAGGTCGCGAGAGAGGCGCATCGCGCGGGCATGATCGGCGGTCCACACCGACGATGCGAGGGCGTAGGGCACGTCGTTCGCCATCTCGAGTGCCTGCTCCTCGGTCTCGAACGACTGCACGGTCAGCACCGGGCCGAAGATCTCGCCCTGCACGGCCTCGTCGTCCTGATGCAGACCCGACACGATGGTCGCCTCGAAGAAGTAGCCCTTCTCACCCTGACGCGCACCGCCGGTCTCGATCGTGGCGTGTGCAGGCAGGCGGTCGACGAAGCCCTGCACCTGAGCGAGCTGGGCAGCGCTGCTGAGGGGACCGTAGAGCACGCCCTCCTCGTGCGGGGCGCCCGTGCGGGCATCCGTCTTCGCCTTCTCGACGAGCGCGGCGACGAACTCGTCGTGCACAGACGAGTGCACGAGCACGCGGGTGGCCGCGGTGCAGTCCTGTCCGGCGTTGAAGAACGCGCCGGTGACGATGCCGGATGCCGCCTTGTCGAGGTTCGCATCGGGGAAGACGATCGCGGGCGCCTTGCCGCCGAGCTCGAGGTGCACCCGCTTGACGTCGTTCGCCGCCGAGCGTGCGACGGCCATCCCGGCGCGCACGGATCCGGTGATGGCGACCATCTGCGGCGTCGGATGCTCGACCAGTGCCACGCCGGTGTCGCGGTCGCCGAGCACGACGTTGAGCGTGCCGGCGGGCGTGTGCAGCGCGACGATCTCGGCGAGCAGCAGGGTGGTCAGGGGCGTCGACTCGGCGGGCTTCAGCACCACTGTGTTGCCTGCGGCGAGCGCCGGGGCGATCTTCCACACGGCCATGTTCAGCGGATAGTTCCAGGGGGTGACCTGCCCGATCACGCCGATCGGCTCGCGGCGCACGAACGAGGTGTGGCCGGCGAGGTACTCCCCCGCCGCGCGTCCTTCGAGACTGCGGGCGGCTCCGGCGAAGAAGCGCAGCTGGTCGATCGACTGCAGGATCTCGTCGGTTACGAGGCTGGCACGCGGCTTGCCGGTGTCCTTCGACTCGAGGTCGGCGAACTCCTCGGCGCGGGTCTGCATCTCATCGGCGATGCGGAACAGCGCGAGCTGGCGATCGGCGGGAGTGGTGTCGCGCCAGATCGGGAACGCGGCGGATGCGGCGGCGTAAGCGGCGTCCACGTCGGAGGCGTCCGAGACCGGCAGCTCGCCGTAGGCCTCCTCGGTCACCGGGTCGATCAGCGGCATCCGCTTCTGTCCGCTCACGGGAACGTACTGCCCGCCGATGAAGTTCTGTAGGAGTTCTGTGGCCATGCTCGCCATGCTAGCGATCGGATCACGAATACAGAAGAGTGAAGTGATCTTAACGATGGAATCAGTTGCCAGGGAGCGCCGATCCTGTCAATATCGACACATGAGCACCACGCCGAAGCAGCCCGTGTTGGACGACATCTCGAAGCGGATCGTTGAGTTGCTGCAGGAGGACGGTCGACGGCCCTATGCCGAGATCGGCCGAGAGGTGGGGCTCAGCGAGGCGGCGGCGCGTCAGCGCGTGCAGCGGATGACCGAGGCGGGCATCATCCAGATCGTCGCGGTGACCGACCCGATGCAGCTCGGCTTCAACCGCATGTCCATGATCGGCATCCGCGTCACGGGCGACCCGCGGCTGATCGCGGAGGAGCTGACGAAGATCACCGAGCTCGCGTACGTCGTCGTCACGCTCGGCACGTTCGACATCCTCGTCGAGGCGGTGTGCGAGAGCGACAGCCACCTGCTCGATCTGATCGCGACCCGCATCCGTACGATCCCCGGCATCACGCACACCGAGAGCCTGCTCTACGCAGGGCTCTATAAAGACCTCTACAACTGGGGCACGCGCTGAGGCGCGGGTCCAGAACCAGGAGAACACCATGGGAACCACGGTCTTCGAACGTCGCCGCCCCGCGGATGCCGTGATCGATGCCTCGCTGCGCGACACCGCGTTCAGCGTGTTCTGGCTCGATGATGTCGAGCGCGTCTCGCACCCCGCGCTCACCGACAGCATCACCGCCGACCTCGCCATCGTCGGCGGGGGCTATGCCGGCCTCTGGACCGCCGTGCGCGCGAAGGAGCGCGATCCTCAGCGCAAGGTCGTGCTGCTCGAGGCGTCGCGCATCGCGTGGGCGGCGTCGGGCCGCAACGGAGGGTTCTGCGAGGCGAGCCTCACGCACGGGCACGAGAACGGCCTCACGCGCTGGCCCGACGAGATCGACCGCCTGGAAGAGCTGGGGATCGAGAACCTCGACGGCATCGAAGAGACCGTGAAGCGGTACGGCATGGATGTCGACTTCGAGCGCACCGGCCAGCTGGCCGTCGCCGTCGAGCCGCACCAGGTCGAGTGGCTGCGCGAGGAGGAGGGATTCCTCGACCGCGAGGCCGTGCAGGCCGAGGTGCACTCCGACACATTCCTCGCCGGGGCGTGGGAACGCGAAGGATGCGCACTGGTGCACCCCGCCAAGCTGGGTCTCGAGCTGGCGCGCGTCGCCGTCGAGCTCGGGGTCGAGATCTACGAGCAGTCGCTCGTGCGCGAAGTGATCGGCGACGGATCGAGTGCGATCACGCTCGTCACCCGCGACGGCGGACAGGTGCGAGCGGATGCCGTGGCTCTCGCCACGAACGTCTTCCCCTCGCTGCTCAAGCGCAACCGCCTGATGACCGTTCCCGTCTACGACTACGTGCTCATGACCGAGCCGCTGACCGACGAGCAACTGGCGTCGATCGGGTGGTCGAACCGCCAGGGCCTGGCCGACAGCGCCAACCAGTTCCACTACTACCGCCTCACCGCCGACAATCGCATCCTGTTCGGCGGATACGACGCGGTCTACCATTTCGGCGGCAAGGTGCGACCCGAGTACGAGGATCGCGCCGAGAGCCACCGCAAGCTCGCCTCGCACTTCTTCACGACGTTCCCCCAGCTCGAGGGGCTGCGCTTCACGCATCGGTGGGCGGGGGCGATCGACTCGTCGAGTCGCTTCTGCGCGTTCTTCGGCACCGCCCGCAAGGGACGCGTGACCTACGCGACCGGGTTCACCGGGCTCGGCGTCGGCGCCGCGCGCTTCGCCGCCGACGTCATGCTCGACAAGCTGTCGGGCGAGCCGACCGAGCGCACCGAGCTCGCGATGGTGCGCGAGAAGCCGATCCCGTTCCCGCCCGAGCCCGTCGCCTCGATCGGCGTCAACCTCGTGCGAGCCGCGATGAACCGGGCCGATCACAACGAGGGCAAGCGCAACCTGTTCCTCAAGACGCTGGATGCCGTCGGCATGGGCTTCGACTCGTGAGCGAGCTCGCGCCGGGCGAGCTCGCGCCGGGAACCGGAGTGGATGCCGCGGCGCTGCCGCTGATGCACGAACCGCTGCCTGCGGTGGACGTGCTCATCGGTCGCCCGACGACGGCTGTGCAGGCGTTGGGGACTCTGGGTGAGGTCGAGATCGGCATCTGGGAGATGACGCCCGGCACGGCATCGGACACCGAGGTCGACGAGGTGTTCGTCGTGCTGACCGGTCAGGCGCGGATCGAGTTCGTCGACCCCCCGCTGCCCGCCGTCGAGGTCGGCCCCGGGTCGGTCGTGCGCCTCGCCGCGGGGCAGCGCACCGCGTGGACGGTCACCGAGACGCTGCGGAAGATCTATATCGCCTGACGTGCGGCATCGACGGCGACCGCCTGGATGCCGCGCATGAGTGTGTGCCTTCCGTCGGCGAGCTCGTTCCGATCACCGATTCCTCGGTGGATGTTCGGCGCGGCCGTCGATAGTGTCATGGGCAAAGCACAAAGGGGGGCATCGTGTCTCAGACCGCGAGGCGGGACGCGCCGACGACAGAGTCCGCAGTGCCGGGCATGGAGATCATCGCTCGCGTTCGGCGCCTGGTCGTGGTCGCCCTGGTCGCCGCTCTGGGCTACTCGACGTTCATGACGAGCGGAAAGGGATACTGCCCAGGAGGCGTCGCAGCGGACGGCGGTTTCATCGATGCAGCCGGCAAGGCGACCGAGACCGCGCCGACGTGCGTGTATCTCGCTCTGCAGCCCAGCCCGTTGATCCTCTTCGCATTCGCCGCGATCGTATTGGCGGCGATCACCGCGGTGCTGCGCCGCGCGCAAGACATCCCCTCAGCAATCCGATACCTCGATCGGGCCGCTGCTGCCGTTGCGATCCTCGCCGTCGTCTCGGTCGCGATCAGCCAGATCTGGTTCGCGATGATCCCGATCACCGAGTGGGACGGAACAGGGACGTTCTTCTACCCTTTCCCCTTCGGATCCGTAGAACTCACGACCGAACCGATGTCCTCTGGTCAGGCAATGCTCGTCGAGCTGGCGACGGAGCATGCTCAGGACGCTCACCTATGATCTCTGCATGCGTCGACCTTGGCTGTTCGGTGGTTCTCTGGTGGCGGCCCTGTTGGTGATGACCGGCTGCGGCCTCGTGCCGCCGGCGAGCGGTCCCGATCGCTCCGAAACCGTGCCTGTGCCGGGTGGCACGTGCGAGATCGAATGGTGGCTCAGCCCCGCGGTCGATGATCCGCCCGCCGAGGCCAGCAGCATCGCCGCCAAAGCTCTCGATGATGCGACGGTCAGCGAGTCTCAGTGGTCGGAGTGGTATTCACTCCTCGACGATGATCCTGACCTCGACTCCGTTCCCGAGATCAGGCTCCGAGGGTCCGCCTACTTGGAATCCGTGCGGGAGGACGTGCGGGCCGCTCTGGAAGAAGCGGGCTACCCCGATATCGAGCGAGTCATCGAGGTGTATTCGCACCTGTCCTGCTCGTGATGCGTTCGTGAAAGAGAGCGGCGATGAGTGAGCGCACCCTCACGGCATCCCGGCACCCGCGGATGCTGCAGACAGCGGCGACAGTGGCAGTGGCCGCAGTGACGATCGCGGTGATCGGCGTGGCCGTGGTCGATTCCGCATCCGGTGGCGATGCTCAGCTACTGCTCGGCACCTTGCCGTCACGACACATCATCGGAGCATCCACGATCCTCGCGTTCATCGCGATCAGCTACATGCTCTGCACCGTCTCGGCGCCCTCCCGCTGGCTCGGACCGATCGTGATCGGGCGACTGCTGTCGATCGGCGGAACCGTGGTGGCAGTGTTCTGGGGGTTTCTGACCATGCCGTGGCTCGTCACCCCCTTGCTGGTCGACGGGTGCGAATCGGGATACGTCGTCGAAGAGAGGTCCTTCCTCTTCCTGTCATCGATAGACGTGCTCGAGCAGGATGGGCTGCTCGCCACCCCTGTCCTGCACACGAGCGCGGACGACGGCCATCAGCCATTCACCGCCGGCGACTACGGCACGCGGATCGCCGACGGGCAGATCGCCGGATGGTTCGCCCTCGAGCCCGGATCGGCCGCGAGGCTGACCAGGTTCGAGCTACCGCTGCTGCAGTCGCCGAACTGCCAGTAGCTGTCGCTGCCGACGCCCGTGACTGCGCTCGCGCCCGCCACGTGCCACTATGGGGCCGTGCGGATCGTCGGCAGTGCCTCCCTGACCATCGCCGCGACGCTCATCGGACTTTTCGGGGCTCTCATGCTCGGCTTAGCCGGCCTCAGCTTGGCGGGCCCCGGCCTCAGCTGGGGAGGCCCCGGCGTCACGGTAATCGAGTACGCCGATTCGGACGACACCGAGCGGGCGATCGGTATCGGGATGGGCATCATCGCGCTTCTGGTCTGGCTCGTGCTGCTGCTGTCGGCCGTGCTGGTGGGGCTAGGCGGCGTGCATCCGAAGCGCGAGCGACGTGCCACGGTATGGAGCATCGTGGGGCTCAGCGCGGTCCTCGTGATGGGGGCGCTGATCGCCGTGCTGGCTACGCCGCCTCCCCTGTACCACTAACCCGCTCGACGCCCCTGAAGCCTGCCGACAGCGAACACCGCTGCGCCGATGAGGGCGATACCCAGCGCGGTCACCATCACCGCGGCGTCATTCGGCAGCATGGCGCACCCCACGGACGTGTCCTCATAGGGACAGCTCCTCCACGGCTGGAAGAAGAACAGTACTGCTGTCGCGGCACCCGACAGGGCCACTGAAGCGCCGATGAAGGCCATCGATCTCGATGCGCGTTGAGTCACGGACCTGCTCGCCGCCGACCATGAGGAGACCCGATGACCTCGCACGATGAACTCCCCCGACCCGACCTCGAGTTCGCCTTCGACGTCACCGTCGACCTCGGCCCGCTCGAAGATCACCACGCCACGAGCGTCGGTCATCGCCGTGTCGTGCCGATCCTCGGCGGGCGCATCACGGGCGCCGTCGAGGCCGAGATCCTGGCCGGCGGAGCGGACTGGCAGATCGTGCGACCCGACGGGACGATCGAGATCGACGGCCGCTACTCGGCACGGACCGACGGAGGCGACCTGCTGCTGCTGCACGCGAAGGGACTCCGCACAGGGACTCCCGACGTGCTCGAGCAGCTGCGACGCGGTGAGGACGTCGACCCGGGCGCGTACTACTTCCGCACGACCGTGCAGATCGAGACGGCCGCGCCGGCACTCGCCCACCTGCAGCGAGCCCTGTTCCTCTCGGCCGCTCAGAGGCAGGCGGATGCCGTGCGCTACCGCGCCTACCGGGTGAGCTGAGCCCCGCAGCCGGGCACGGGCCCGGCTCGGGCCCGGCTCGGGCCCGTCGAGGCGTGTCAGACCAGCGCACGCACCGACGCGTACGCATCGGCGACGTCGCGGGTGGGCAGGTCGTACACCCGCACCATTCCGGCATCCCCCTGGTGCTCCGGCCAGCCGGGATCACCCGTGGTGAGGAACGCGACGGCGGCACCGTGCAGCTCGTCGGCGAGTTCCTGCGGCGGATTCGGTCCGGCGAGCGCCTCCATCGAGGGGCCGTTGAGGCAGTCGAAGAAGAACGGCACATCGAGGCAGTGCTCCGCGAAGCCGAAATGCCCTGACGGCCACGAGAACCGGTAGAGCCAGGTGGGCGCGTCGCCCCGGGCGGCTGCGATGCGGGGAACTCCGCTGCGGAACATCCGATCGGTGAGGACGCGACCGGCGAGGCGGGCCTTGCCGAGACGGGCGACGTCGGCGTTCGCGGCGAGATAGTCCGCGCGGATCGTCTTGCGCAGGCCCAGCCGGGTCAAGAGGACGCCCTGCGGCACCCAGCGCAGCGCCCGCGCGGCGCTGCCGGTGAACGCCATGGTGAACTCGTCGTCGGCTGCGCCGATCACGAGCGGCTTGTCGGCACCGACGCCGGCACGCAGAGAGTCAGGGGTCGGACGTACGAGAAGGTCGCCGTCGATCGCGGGACCGAGCGGAAGCCCTTCATCGATCATGCTGGTCATCGACGACGGACCGAGCTGGGTGGCCTTCTTCTGCAGGGCGAGCAGACGCTCCTCCGCGACCGATGAGAATCCGGCCACGGTGGGGTCGACGCTCGCCGCCGCAGCGAGCGCCCGCCCGAATGCCTCGGCTCGCGGCGCCGCGACATCGCCGAGCGCTCCCGAGATCGCATAGACGCCGTGGAACAGGTGCTGCGCCTTCTCCATGCCGAGCAGGGTCAGCACTGCGCCACCGCCCGCGGACTGCCCGGCGATCGTCACCCGCTCGGGGTCTCCGCCGAATGCGGCGATGTTCTGCCGCACCCATTCGAGAGCGAGCAGCCAGTCGCGCACGCCACGGTTCGACGGGGCGTCCTCGATCCAGCCGAATCCGTCGAAGCCGAGCCGGTACGAGATCGACACGGTGACGACGCCGTCGCGGTTGAAGTTCCGGCCGTCGTACCAGGGGCTCGCCGGAGAGCCCGCGAAGTATCCGCCGCCGTGGATCCACACCAGCACGGGAAGACCCGCCGCCGTGGGATCGGGCGTGAAGACATTGACGTTCAGCGTCGAGTCGCCCTCGACACTCGGCTCGGGGATCAGTGTCACCCCGGGATCGCCGCGCTGGGCGGTCGCAGCGAACTCGAGGGCGTCGAGCATGCCGTCCCAGGGCGCCTTCGGCACCGGAGCCTGGAACCGCAGGTCACCGATCGGCGCCTCTGCGAACGGGATGCCGAGGAAGGCCGCCGACCGCGGTGCGCCCCTGTCTCCGGTGGTCGGGCGCCACCGCCCGCGAACCCGCCCCGCGGCGGTCTGCACCTCGACGTACTCGGTCATGACTCTCACACTCTCACGCCGAGACTCTCTCCCGCCGAACGGCAGCCCGGGATGTGTCCCGTCGGCCGATCCTCGGCCCGTATGTTCCCGCCACGGACCGCGCCCGTCGCCTAGTGTCGACGTCATGGTCTACCCCCGCGCCTACTTCTCCGCGATCACGAACGAGGCCGAGTTTCTCGCCGACTACGAGCCCTCGCTCGCACGATGGGCAGACGAGGACGGATCGACCCTGCTGATGCGAGCCCTCCGCAACGCCGATCCCGCCAGCCGGGTCGCGATCGCCACGCGACTGCTCGACGACGGCGCTGATGCCGCCGCAGCGACCGAGAGCCACGTGAACGCTCTGCACGTGTTGCTGAGCGCGACAGCACACGATTTCACCGCCGAAGCGCCTCTGCTCGCCCGCCTGATCGATGAAGGTGCGGATATCAATGCCGACAGCGGCAGTCGGTGGGGCATGCCGCTGCAGACGCTCAGTCGCACGCTCAAGTTCTCCGACGAGACTCTCGCTCCGTTCTACGACGTCCTGTTCGCCCGCCCCGGTCTCGATGTGACCACCCCGAGCAGCGTGGGACGCAGCGTCACCGAGAGCGCACAAGCCGCCATCAGACGCCGCGCCGACCTGCTCGCGCGTTGCCACGCGCACACGAGAACCCACGCACCACGCTGACGCCTGTTGCGGCAGGCGAGCATCCTTGCTGAGAGTGCTCCGCGGGCGGGCTACTCCCCGACGCGGGTCACCACGGCATCGGGCATCCGCTCGGTCATGACGCGCACGGCCTCGGGGTTGTCGTCGACGAGCACCGCGTCGCGCCCGAGAGCCGAGGCGACGGCCCCGGCGGTGCCGCTGCCGGCGAAGAGGTCGAGCACACGGTCGCCCGGACGGCTGGACGCCCGCACGATGCGCCGCAGGATGCCCTCGGGTTTCTGCGTCGGATATCCGGTCTTCTCGCGGCCGGTCGTCGGCACGATCGTGTGCCACCACACGTCGGTGGGCAGCTTGCCTCGGGCGGCCTTCTCTGCCGTGACGAGGCCGGGAGCCATGTACGGCTCGCGATCGATGTCGTCGGAGTTGAACACGTACTCGCGGGGGTTCTTCACGTAGACGAGGATCGTGTCGTGCTTGGTGGGCCAGCGACGACGCGACTTCGCGCCGTAGTCGTAGGCCCAGATGAGCTCGTTGAGGAAGCAGTCGCGACCGAAGACCGCATCGAGCATGACCTTGGCGTAGTGCGCCTCGCGGTAGTCGAGGTGCAGGTACAGCGTGCCGTCGTCGGCGAGCAGCCGCCACGCCTCCTCGAGCCGGGGCATCAGGAACGCACCGTAGTCGTCGAAGCGGTCGTCGTAGGTGCGGAGCATCCCGCGCACCCGCTCATAGGCGTGGCCGTGGAACCCGTGCCGCACCTCGGCCGGCGGCGCCGCCGGTTCAGAACTCAGCACGATCGGCGTGACCGCCGCATCCGACCCGCGGGATTCCGGGAGTCCGACTCCGGACGCACCCGGTTCTTGCTGAGTCGTGAACGTGCGACGGGCGGTGACCACCTGTCGCTCCTGCGTCCGGCCCGTGTTGAACGGCGGGTCGAGGTAGACGAGCGTGAACGACGCCGACGGCAGGGTCGCCGCGACGGCGAGGTTGTCGCCCTGGATGATCGAGACGTCACCGCGGACGACAGGAGCGGGATCCACCGCCCCGGGATCAGACGAGGGGTCAGGCGCGGGGTCGGTCACGGAACCCGCTGCAGCCACGCGTCGGTGGCGAACTTCGACTCCACCAGCGCCTCGGCATCCGCGTACTCGTCGGAGCTGATCGTGCCGTCCTCCGCCGAGGTGAGCGAGCGGAAGGTGTCCTTGAAGCGCTCGATGATCTCGGCCCGCGCGAGGCCGGTCTGGCTGCGCAGCGGATCCACCCGCTTCGCGGCCGACGTCGTCCCCTTGTCGCTGAGCTTCTCGCGACCGATGCGCAGCACCTCGGTCATCATCTGACCGTCGATGTCGTACGACAGGGTCGCGTGGTGCAGCACTCCCCCGTTGGCGAGGCGCTTCTGCGCGGCTCCGCCGATCTTGCCCGACGAGCTGGCGATGTCGTTGAGGGGCTGATAGATCGCGTCGATGCCGAGCGAGCGCAGGGCCTGCAGCACCCAGTCGTCGAGGAAGGCATAGGAGTCGGCGAAGGTCATGCCCTGCACGAGCGACGCCGGCACGTAGAGCGAGTAGGTGATGATCTGCCCCGCCGCCATGAGCATCGCGCCACCGCCCGAGATGCGGCGCACGACGTCGAAGCCGTGGCGGGCAGCACCTTCGGGGTCGACCTCGTTGCGGTACGACTGGAATGAGCCGATGACGACGGCTGACTGGTCCCACTCCCAGATGCGCAGCGTCGGACGACGGCGCCCCTCACCGACCCGAGAGGTGAGCACCTCATCGAGCGCGAGGTTCATGCGCGGCGAGACCGCCTTCTCGTGCACGATCTCCCAGTCGAAGTCGTTCCATCCCGGTGCCGTGACGAGTGCTCGACGCACGGCCGTGCCGACCGCTTCGGGAGTGAACCCGAGCAGCTGTGCACCGTCGGGGAGCGCACCGCGCACCGCGGCGGCGATGGCCGTGGCGTCCGTCTCGACGGGCAGCCCGGTGACCGCCCGGTCGATGTCGTCGAGCGCCGTGTCGGGTTCGAGGAAGAAGTCGCCGGCGAGCCGGAAACGGGCGATCCTGCCGTCTTCGACCTCGAGGTCGACGACGACGAGCTTTCCTCCTGGAACCTTGTATTCACCGTGCACGGTTACAGCTTAAGGCGGGGCCGTCAGGTCGGCGCGGTACGCCGCGGAATCAGCGCCCGTGCACCACCGCGCGCTCGCCGGCGCGAATCGGCGCCGAGAAGCGGTTGCCCGCCGGCGGCAGAGGGCAGACGAACTGGTCGGAGAAGGCGCAGGGCGGCAGGTATGCCCGATTGAAGTCGATGACCGCCGACCCGTCGGGTGCCGGCTCCTCGATCGGCAGGAAGCGGAACCGGTAGGTCTCGGTGCCGTTGGTTCCGTCGGCTAAGACCGCGCTGAGCCCGCCCTGCGGCGCACGCGTCGCGGCCAGCGCCACCGCGACACCGTCGAGCGTGAACCGCAGCCGTCCGGCGAGATCGGTGTCGTGCGAGCGCCCGTCGATCGAGGTCACGGTGATCGTCTCGCCCGGCGTGGGCTCGAACACCGCCGGGATCCGCCATCCCTTCCGAGGCGGATACGCGTCGATCGCGCTGAACCGCTCGCGCTCGGGGCGTCGGGGGTTGAACACCCGCAGCGCGACCTCGCCGCGCCGGTCGAACACACGCAGCTCGCGGCGTCCGAGCCGCAGCGTCTCACGGCCCCTCAGCGTGACGACCGACCCGGCCGTGCCGAGATCGCTGCCGCGGATCCCTCCGTCTCCCGTGAGCGCCCAGAGACCCGGGACTCCCTCCACGGCGGCGGGTTCGGTGATGAGCCAGTTCGTCGACTCGAGCGCGGCCGGGCCGTACTCCGCGCCGGCATAGCGCTCTCGCGCGTCGTGCCATGCACGCCACTCGTCTTCGAATCCCACCCCGCACCTCCCTCTCGCCGCGAATCTATGCGGAGGAGAGGCCGATGTGCCGGGATGACGTCACGCGGATTCACCCGCTGTAACGTCCGTTCACGGGGCGTAACACGCCGACGCGCGAGCCGCCCGGATGATGGCGGGGCTCGCCCGGATCGAGGCGACGGTCAGCGAGCGGGAATGCGGGTGTCGAGCCACGACAGGATGTCTGCGCGCACCTCGTCCTGCTGCAGCTCGTTGAAGATCTCGTGACGAGCGTCGGGATACACCAGCGTCGTGATGTCGGTGAGTCCCGATCGGGTGCGGTACTCGTCGGCGAGCTTGTGCACGCTGCGCGGACCGCCGACCGGATCGTCGCGACCGACGAGCAGCAACAGCGGGATGTCGCGGCCGAGGTCCTTGCGCGGACGGCCGTAGAGCTTGGCCGCCTCGACGGGGCCGAACAGCTTCAGCAGCGGCTGGTTCGTGGTGAGCGGATCCTCGTCGAACGCCGTCCACACCGCCGGATCGCGGCTCAGCCACTCGAGGCCCGTGGCGTCGTCGGCGGCCCAGCGTGCGTTGAGCGGTGCAGCGTTGAGCGATCCGGGCGTACGCAGAGCCGAGCCCGAGAGGATCACCGCATCCCATGCCTCGGGGTGGTCGTTCACGAGCATCTGCGCGAGGAATGATCCCCACGAGTGCCCCAGCAGCACGAGGGGCAGGTCGGGGTGCTCGTCCTTGATGATGCCGGTGAGCTGCCAGATCGCCGCCTCCGCCGCACGCAGACCGCCCTTGCCGAGTCGACCGAGCTTCTCGGGTCCGCCGTGCTGACGGATGCCGGTGCGCCCATGCCCCCGATGATCGTCGGCGTAGACGATGAATCCGGCCTCGGTGAGCGCGGCGATCAGCGCGCCGTACCGACCGGCGTGCTCGCCCACCCCGTGCAGCAGCTGCACGACTCCCCGCGCATCACCGACCGCCGGGTGCACGTCGTAGACGATGGCGATGCCGTCGGCATCCGTGAATTCGCGCGTATCGGTCACGCCCCCACCCTACTGAGAGTGCGCGACATGCGTCAGGCCGACCGCGTCGGACGCGTCAGCTCGACAGCGCGGCGATGACGCCCTGGGCGATCTCGAGATCGGTGACCTCGTATCCTCCGACGCCGTCGGCGGCGGAGCCCATGCGCACGCCGCCGTCTTCGCTCACCGTGCGCTTCGCGGAGAAGTGCAGGGCGTCGACACCGGCGGCGGCGAGGGCGGCGGCGCTGGCGGCATCCACTCCGCTGCCCGCCATGATCTCGATCTCGCCGGCGGCCTCGGCGACGAGCGCCCGGAGCGTGTCGATGCCGTCGATCGCGACCGAGGCGCCGCCCGAGGTCAGCACGCGGCGCAGGCCCAGCGAGCGAGCGGCGACGAGCGTGGCGACGGGGTCGGGGGTCACGTCGATCGCGCGATGCAGGGTGACGGATGCCGCCCCGGCGGCGTCGCGCAGACGCCGCATGGCGGGGATGTCGAGCAGCCCCTCGTCGTCGAGGGCGCCGATCACGACACCGTCGGCTCCCGCCTCGATCGCACGTCGGACATCGTTCTCGGCGATCGCGATCTCGTCGGCGGAGTAGCGGAAGCCGCCCGCCCGAGGCCGGACGAGCACGTGCACCTCGACACCGACGGCATGCGCGGCGTCGATCGACAGGTCGAGGGTCGCCGGCGACGGAGTGAGGCCGCCGAGCGAGAGGGCCTGGGCCAGCTCGACGCGCGCGGCGCCGACGGCTCCGGCGATGCGCACTCCGGCGGGATCCTGGACGGCGATTTCGATCGCGGGGGTTCGGGTCACCCGTCCATTGTGACCCGTGCGGCGGGTGCGTCCTGCCACCGACTTCCGATCCGGGCGAAAATTACTTAGACTGTCTAAGTAATGTCTGCGCCTGATGATTCCCTCCACCTCACCGCGACAGACCTGCGCATGGCGACGTTCCGGCTCGCACGGCGCCTGCGATGCGCTCGCGCCGTCGACGCGATGAGCGACGCGCAGCTCGCGGTGCTCGCGACGCTGCGCATGCACGGCCGCCGCACCATCAGCGCCCTGGCCGAGCGCGAGCGGGTCACCGCGCCGTCGATGACGAACATGATCAACGGGCTCGAAGAGCAGGGATTCGTGCTCCGCACTCCGGATGCCGAAGATCGCCGCCGCGTGCAGGTCGACATCACCGAGGCAGGCACCGAGATCGTGGAGCAGACCATCCGACGAAGAGACGAGCTGCTCGCCGAGATGCTCGGCGAACTGGACTTCACGGAGGACGAATTGGCGACGCTGCGCGCAGCGAGCGCCCTGATGCGAAAGGTGGTCGACCGATGAGCGCGATGTTCCGTTCCTTCTCGAACATCAACTACCGCATCTGGTTCGCCGGCGCCCTCGTCTCGAACATCGGCGGGTGGATGCAGGCGACCGCCCAGGACTGGGTCGTGCTCACCGAGCTCACCGACAACGATGCCGCGGCCATGGGCGTCACGATGGCGCTGCAGTTCGGTCCGCCGCTCGTGCTCGTGAGCCTCACCGGATGGGTCGCCGATCGCTTCGAGCGCCGCCGCATCCTGCTCGCCACCCAGAGCGCGCTGCTGATGCTCGCGATCGCCGTCGGCGTGCTGCTGCTCAACGGCGTGATGACGCTGCCGATGATGTTCTGCTTCGCTGCGGCGTTCGGTGTCGTCAACGCCTTCGACGCCCCCGCGCGGCAGGCGTTCGTCTCCGACATGGTCTCCGCCGGCGACACGTCCAACGCGGTCGCCCTCAACTCGGCATCCTTCAACCTGGCCCGCATGATCGGCCCGGCCGTCGGCGGCCTGCTGATCGTCGCGATCGGCTCGGGCTGGGTGTTCATCGCGAACGCCGTGACGTTCCTGGCGATGCTCGTCGCGCTGCTGATGCTGCGCACCGGCCAGCTCGCACCGCGCCTGAAGAACCGCCGCCCCGGCGGACTCGCCGAGGGCTTCCGCTATGTGTGGGGGCGCAGCGATCTGCGCGTCGTGTTCGTGACGGTGTTCCTGATCGGCGCCTTCGGCATGAACTTCCCCATCTTCGCCTCGACCATGGCGATCGAGTTCGGGGCGGGCGCCGACGGGTACGGAGTGCTGAGCTCGGTGCTCGCGATCGGCTCGCTCGCCGGTGCGCTCCTGGCTGCCCGGCGTGACCGAGCCAGGGTGCGTGTCGTGATCTTGGCTGCCGGGGGATTCGGCGTCGCGGCGTTCGTCTCCGCATCCATGCCCACGTATCTGACGTACGCGATCACGCTGACGTTCACCGGGTTCATGATCGTGACTCTGCTGACGACCGCCAACGGCTACGTGCAGATGACCACGGCGCCTGCCCTGCGCGGCCGCGTGCTCGCGCTGTACATGGCCGTGATCATGGGCTCGACGCCGGTCGGCGCCCCGATCGCCGGGTGGGTGGCCGACACCTTCGGGCCGCGCACGGCGATCATGCTCGGCGGCACCGCCGGTTTCGTCGCGTGCGCGATCGGCGCCATCTGGGTCTTCACCTCCGGACGACTGCACCGCTCCGAGGGCAGCCGATTCCTCATGACGCTCGACGAGACGCGACCGCTGAACATCGTCGACGAGGCCGAGATCCTCGAGAAGAAGGCCGAACCGGTCGAGTTCAGCGACGAGGCAGCCGTCACCACGCCGATCCGCACCTCGAAGAAGGACTGACCGCGTTCTGACCGGGCATCGCGGGCGGAACGCGTGAGACCCGGTTGTCAATGCCCTCCACGCGCAGGCGGGGTGGACGTACCGTCACGTCATGGACCAGAACACAGGACGCACCCCGCACCCCGAGCAGCCCGCAGAAGGCTCCCCCGACGTGATCCCCGAGCACAACACCGCTCCTGACGGCCAGTCGACGGCGGACGCCGGGCGTCAGCCCGACGAGCTCGACGGAAACGCCCAGGGCTCCAATCAGGGCGGCGCGATCCAGGGCGACAGCTCGCACGGCGACTCGCCGCGCGGTGCCATCCAGGGCGACGCCGACGACGAGAACGCGCAGGGCGCTGCCCAGGGCGGCGCCATCCAGGGCGACAGCTCGCACGGCGAATCACCCCGCGGCGCCATCCAGGGCGACGCCAGCCCCGACCGCGACGCGGCCATCGGCGGCGACGAGAACACCGAAGACCAGCTGACGGCCGACAACGAGGTCGAGCAGGACACCCTGCGCACGCTGGACCCGAACGACACCCCGGCCTGAGCGCGCGGGAACGACGAAGGGGGCGGATGCCGCAGCATCCGCCCCCTTCGTGCGCCGTCTGACAGGGCGTTCAGCGAATCGTCCCGGCCCGCACGAGCAACCGCCGCACTCCGATCACGCCTGCCGCCACCGCCAGTTCGCCGACGATGCGCGCGCCGAACGTCGCCGTCAGCACGCCGGGCACCAAGTGCTCGGGGGAGAACACCGGCAAGGCGACGAGGAACAGCACGACGCCGGCGACCGCAGCGGCAAGGAGGATGCGGCGTGCGCTCGCCCTCGTTCCCCGCTGGAGCGGCAGGACCAGATCGAGCGCGATGGCGGCGCAGACCATCGGCACCGCCGCGATCGGACCGATCGGGGAGATCACCGACGTCAGCACCCCTGTGACCGCAGCGGTGAACGTGGCCATGCCCGGCACGCGGGTGACCACACGGGCGAGCAGCGGCATCGCGGTGTGCACGGCGGCGACGAGCGCGTACGCGGGCGGAGACGACACGGCGAGCAACGAGGTGATGGGCACGACCATCACGAACACCAGCGCCTGAACCGCCGCGAATGCCGCGCTGATGAGCAGCGCGCTCGTCGGCACCCGCCTCACGGTTCGGGGTCGGGCCTCATGCATCCCTCCAGCCTAGATCCGTGCAACTGCAGCGCGGATCCGTGACCGACGTCCCTCTGTCGCAGGAAGACCCTGACGCGCCTCCCCGACGATGTTTCGGAATATCGTAGAGACGCACACCATCCGGGGAGGAGACGATGCCAGCTTCTGCCGCGCTCGCGCATGTGGACGTCCCCCGCCTGCCGAGCGATGTCACCTCGCGCCCGAGACTGGTGGCCGCGCTGGAGAACCGCAGTCCGCTGACGGTGCTCCGCGGCGCGTCGGGACTCGGGAAGACGGTCGCGCTCGCGGAATGGGCGCGCGTCACCGCGTCGACGACCGTCTGGGTCACTGTCGATCCGACGAGATCCAGCAGCACCGAACTCGCCCGCGCCGCTCTGCGCGCGCTGTCCCGTGCGGGACTCACCTCGCCGACCGGCGACGACCGTCTGCATCCGTGGAGCGCCGTCGCGCAGTGTCTCAGCGAAACCGCGGAGGAGCTCGTCCTCGTACTCGACGACGCTGCCACCCTGTCGCCGGACAGCATCTTCGACCTGTGTCGGACGGTGGCCGCAGCGCCCCGAGCGCGCGCGATCGCAGCGACGAACCGGCGCAGCGCGTTCGATCGCGACGGGTTGAGCCTGGTGATCGATCGAACGGTGATAGGACCGGACGACCTTCTCTTCGACATCGAGGAGATCTCCCGTGCCCTGCGGGTCGACGAGTCGGACGCGGCGGACGTGCTCCAGGCGACGGGCGGATACCCCGCACTCATCCACGCGGCCTCGAAGCGGTCTGCACTCGGCGACGATCCGGCGGCGGCGATCGAGGCCGCCTCGCCCGCAGTCGAGGAGTACATGCAGTCACGCCTCGAAGCCTCGGGCATCGGCCCCGACGTCCTCGAGGCACTGGTGCGCATCAGTGTCGCGGATGCCGTCGACCTCGCCTCGGCGCGCGCGCTGTCGGGCGTCGACGAGATCGAGAGCCCGCTCGACGACGCGGAGGCGTTCGGTCTCGGAAGCTGGTCGAACGACCGCCTGTTCCTCTTCGCTCCGGTCGTGCGGACGCTGCTGCGCCGCGAACTCGTGAGGTCGCACGCGGACGAGCTCCCGCGCCTCATGAACCTGGCCGTCGAGGGCGCGCTCCAGCGGCGAGCGCCCTTGGAGGCGTTGCAGCTCGCGATGGAGTACGACGATCTTCCGCTCGCATCGCACGTGATCATGTCGGGGTGGAGCCAGCTGCTCGACCACCACGGGCCCGCCGCAGTGCGCCTGCTGCGCAGGCTTCCGGTGTCCCGATTGAAGGACCAGCCACTCATCGCCATGCTGCTCGCCATCTGCTACAACGCCAGCAAGCTGAGGCGTCTGCGCGGCCTGCAGCTGATGCGCGTGGCGATCTCGGCAGCGAACTCCCGCCGCACTGATGTGGCCACGACCGAGCGCGTCTTCATCTGGGCTGCCGAGAGCGCGGCCCTGCGAGTCATCGGGATGTCGGAGCGCGCCGCTCAGGTCGCTGCCCGAGCACTGAGCCTCTACCGCGAGACGCCGGAATCGGTGTGGCAGCCGTACGCCCTGGAGATGCCGCTGCTCTGCACGCATCTCGGCATCTCCCTCTACTACGGCGGGCGCGAGGATGACGCGATCGAGTGCTTCGAGAACGCGGCGGCGATGGCGGCGTCGCGTGACCTGAGCAAGGCCTTCCACAGCATCGCGCTGCTCAGCGGCATCCACGCGCTGAACGGCGATATGCCAGAGGCACGCCACTACGCCGAGCTGATCCGCGAGAGCTCGTGGGAGCAGCAGCAGCGCGACGGCTACCGCGGCACCTTCTATCGCGTCGCGGAGGCGCTGCTCGCGGTCGAGGACGGCGACGTGGCCGCGGCTCGCGAGCATGTGGGCGTGTTCGGACCTCACCGCCCGACCAGCGAGCACTGGGCGACGATGGGGCTCGCTGAGGCCTGGGTCGCTCTGCACGAGGGCAGAGCCGCAGCCGGACTCGAGCAGCTGGAGTCTCTGCGACGGCTGCGACGGCGCGAGACAGGGAGCACCCACGCACGGCACGTGCTCAGCCGCGCCCGGACCCTGCTGCATCTCGCCGTCGGCGACGTGGCCGCGGCTCGAGCGACGCTGCGGCACGATGCGAGGCCCGACGAGTTCGGCACGACCATCGAACGCGCACGCCTCGCGGTGGTCGAGGGCGACGCCTCCGAGGCGGCTCGGCTGCTGGCTCCGAAGCGGGAGATCCCGCAGACCTCGCGTCAGCGCGCCGAGGCGGCCGCGATCCAGGTCGTCGCCCTGCGCCGCACGGCGGGCGCGACCGCGGCCGCGAAGGCTGCGGTCGCCCTGGGAATCCAACTGGATGATCGTGAGCTGACGACGCCGGCCACCCTGTTCGCCCCCGACGACGTCGAGCTGCTGCAGGACGCTCTGGCGACCCACGCCCCCGGGCGGCCGGTGACCGCGGTGCTTCCCGCGACATCCGATCGCCCGCGTCTCTCGGCCCGCGAGCTCGTCGTGCTGCGCGCACTCACCTCGGGTGCGTCGCTGCCGTCGATCGCGGCCGACCTGAGCGTGTCGCAGAACACCCTCAAGACGCAGCTGCGGAGCATCTACCGCAAGCTCGATGCCCGCAACCGCGCCGACGCGATCGAGCAGGCCGCGAAGCACGACCTCCTCACCGACCGCTGAGTCTCGACGGCAGCAGAGTCGACGCAGGACAGCAGAGTCGGATCACGACACCGAACGGCCCTCGGCACCTGAGGGGGGCAGGTGCCGAGGGCCGCTCTTCGTGCGGGTCGCTCAGTCGATCGATGCGCGGCGGCGCAGGATCAGGAGCGCTGCTCCCCCCAGGAGCAGGGTCAGCGCGAGCACCAGCACCCAGGGTGCGAGCTGACCGCCCGTGATCGCCAGAGGCGACTGGACCGGATGAACGGTCGCGCTCTCGACGACCGGGAGAGGCGCATCCCCCGGGCTCGTCGCCAGCGCCGTGGCCACGTTCTCCAGCGTGGCCCCCGCGGCATCCGCATCCACGGTCACCGAGTACGTGACCGTCACCGTCTCCCCCTCGGCGAGGGCGCCGACCCAGTGCAGCCCGCTGTCCGTGACCACGGGTGCGGCGACCTCGTGATCGCCGACGGTCGCGGTGACGACACCGGTCAGTGCCGCGTGGTCCAGCACCTTGGAGAGATCGTCGCTGACGACGACCTCGTCGAGGTCGGTCTCCCCGGTGTTGACGCCGGTGAGCGTGTAGGTGACCACGCTGCCCACGGCCACTGCCGTCCCGGAGCCCACGTTCGCGGTCTTCGCGAACGTGAAGCCCGGAGCGCCGACACTGTGCTCCGTCGATGCCGGAGGAGGCGTGAGCTCGGCGCCGCCGGGGGCGGTGGCGGTGCCGTCGGCGACGTTCGAGATCGTCGCACCGCCCGCGTCGGCATCCACCGTCACGGAGTACGTGATCGCGACCCGCTCGCCGACCGCGAGAGCACCCTGCCACGAGAGCTCATCGCCCTGCACGATCGGCGCTGCGACGGGCGTGCCGTCGACAGCGGCCGACACATCGCCGTTGTATTCGGCGTGGGCGAGGACGTTCGAGAGGTCGTCACCGATGGCGACCGGGTCGAGCGCGGTCTCACCCGTGTTGATGCCCGTCACGGTGTAGGTGATGATGCTTCCCGGGTCGACCCGCGTCCCCGAGGCCGGGTCGGCGGTCTTCACGAGCTCGAATCCGGGCTCGTTGATCGGGTTCACCGTGACCGCCGGGGGCGTCTCGATCGGAGGCACCCCTCCGGGAGGAGTCGCGCCGCCCGTCACCGAGTTCTCGAGCGTCTCGCCACCGGCATCCGCGTTCACGGACACCGAGTAGCTGATCGTGACGGTCTCTCCGATTCCGAGTGCGCCCGTCCACGAGAGCGTCTCGCCCACGAGTTGCGGAGCAGAAGCCGGTGAACCGTCCACCAGGGCGATCGCGTCGTCGTTGAACCCGGCGTCGTCGAGCACGCCCGACAGGTCATCGCGGATGTCGACGGGGTCGAGCACGGTCTCGCCGGTGTTCACGCCGGTCACCGTGTAGGTGACGACGGCACCGGGGTCGATGGCCGTGCCCGAAGCGGGAGCGGCGCTCTTCGACACCGAGAAGCCGGGCTCGTTGACCGGGTTCGTCGTCGTGGCCGGGGGCGGCGTGATCTCTTCACCGCCCGGAGGCGTCGCGATGGCGGTCGCCGAGTTCTCGATCAGTTCGCCGGCGGCATCCGGTCCTACCGTCACCGAATAGGTGATGGTGACCGTCTGTCCGACGGCGAGCGCACCCGTCCACGAGAGCTCGCCGTCGACGACCGCGACAGGCGTCTCCACGCCGCCGATGATCGTCGCGACGGGATCGGCGTCGAGCGAGGCGTGATCCAGGACGCTCGAGAGGTCGTCGACGATCTCGACGCTGTCGAGCGCCGTCTCGCCGCTGTTCACTCCGGTCAGCACATAGGTGATCACGTCACCCGGATCCACAGCGGTTCCGGATGCCGGATCGGCCGTCTTCGAGAACGCGAAGCCGGGCTCGTTGACCCGGTGCTCGGTGACCGCGGTCGGCGGCACGATGGGCGCGCCCGGTGTCGTCGGGCTCGCCGGGTCACTCGGATCGGACGGAACCAGCGGCGTCGCCTCTCCCGTCACCGTGTTGGTGATGGTCTCGCCACCGGCGTCGCCGTCGACGGTCACCGAGTAGGTGATCACGACGTCCTCACCCGGCTCGAGCGAACCGGTCCAGGCGAGGGCGCTGTCGGTCACCGTGGCGGTGCCGCGCGTGGCATCCACATCGTCGTTGTACGAGGCGTTCGCCAGCACACCGGCGAGGTCGTCCGAGATCGCGGCCGGGTCGAGCACGGTGTCGCCCGTGTTCGTGCCGGTCACGGTGTACTCGATCACGCTGCCCGGGTCTACAGCGGTGCCGGTGACCGGGTCGGCGGTCTTGCTGACCTCGAATCCGGGGTTCACGACCGGGTGCTGGGTCGACGCGGGCGGCGGCGACACCGGAGCGCCCGGAGTGCTGGGGCTGTCCGGATCGGTCGGGTCCGAGGGGATCAGCGGTGTCGCCGTTCCCTCCGCGGTGTTGCGCAGCAGCACACCGGTCGCTTCGCCGTCGACGGTCACGGTGTAGGTGATCACGACGTCGTCGCCGGAACCGAGTGCGCCCGTCCAGCTGAGCTGGGATCCGGTCACATCGACCGTGCCTGTGGTCGCCGAGACGTCGCCGTTGTAGACGGCGTTCGCGAGAACGGCCGACAGGTCGTCGGTGATCGCCGCGGGGTCGAGCACGGTGGTGCCCGTGTTCGTTCCCGTGACCGTGTACTCGATGGTGTCGCCAGGATTCACGGCCGTGCCGGAGGCCGGATCAGAGGTCTTGGTGACCTCGAAGCCGGTGTCGACGACGGGATGCGTGGTCTCGACCTGCGGCGGAGTGATCGGCGTGCCGGGAGTCGTCGGGCTCTCGGGGTCGCTCGGGTCGACGGGGATCTGCGGTGTCGCCTCGCCGGTCGCGATGTTGCGGAGCAGGGCGCTCTCGACGCCCGCGTCGACGGTGACCGTGTAGCGGATCGTGACGGACTCCCCCTGCGGGATGGAGCCCGTCCAGGTCAGCGTGCCGTCGGTCACATCCGCGCTGCCGCGGTCGGCCGTGACGTCGTCGTTGTATGCGGCGTCATCGAGCACCGCAGTGAGGTCGTCGGAGATGGTCACCGGCGAGAGGTCGGTGTCGCCGGTGTTGGTTCCGGTGACCGTGTACTCGATCGTGTCTCCGGCCGAGACAGAGGTGCCGGATGCCGGGTCGGCGGTCTTGCTGATCGTGAAGCCCGACCCGAGCACGGGATGCTGGGTGACCGAGGTCGGAGGAACGATCGGCTCGCCGGGGATCTGCGGACCCGTCGGGTCGGCAGGGTTCGGCGTCGTCGGGGTGGCTGTGCCCGAGGCGACGTTGCTGAGCACCTCGCCGGAGGCGTCTTCAGCGACGGTCACCGAGTAGGTGATCGTCACGATCTGACCGGCCTGCAGCGTGCCGCTCCAGGCGAGGTCGGTGCCGGTGAGGGTGGCTCCCCCGGTGAGAACCGGGATGCCGTCGATCGCGGTCGCGATGTCGGCGTTGTACTCGGCGTGCGCGAGCACGTCGGTGAGGTCGTCGGCGATGGAGGCCGGGGCGAGAGCGGTGGCACCGGTGTTGGTGCCGGTGACGGTGTACTCGATGATCTGGCCGGGCTGCACGACGGTGCCTGAGGTGGGATCAGCCGTCTTGGTGAGGGTGAAGCCCGCGACCGGGTGCTCGGTCGTGACGACCGGAGGAACGATCGGGTCGCCTCCCGGAGGCGTGCCCGAAGCCGTGACGCTGTTGGCGATGGTCTCACCCTCGACGTCCTCGTCGACGATCACCGAATAGGTGAACGTCATGATCTGCCCCGGCTCGAGGGCTCCCGTCCACGTGAGCATGTCGCCGGTGATGGCGGCACCGCTCTCGACGAGATCGATGCCGTCGACGGTCGTCGCGAGGTCGTCCTGGTACTCGGCGAGCGAGAAGACCCCGCTCAGGTCGTCGGCGATCTCGACATCGTTCAGCACGGTGTTCCCGGTGTTCTCGACCGCGACCTGGTAGGTGATCCGCTGCCCCGCCGCGACGGCGGTGCCGTCTGCCGGGTCGGAGGTCTTGCGCAGGTCGAGCCCGGGCGCGAGGAGCACGTTGGAGTAGACGCAGGTGACGTCGGTGCCGAGAGGACCAGCCGGCTGGGTGACCTGTCCCGAGTCGCTCACGGCGACGGGTGTGGTCGAGCCGTCTCCGTTGATCTGCTCGCAGACCAGAGAGGAGTCGTAGCCTGTCGGGTCGGCCGAGCCCGCGGCCGCCTCTGCGAGGTCGAACGTGTCGCCCTGATTCGTGAACACCGGACCGGCGTAGTCACGCTGGACGCCCGGCTCATCACCGGTCGTCGTGGCCGAGGTCTGCGCGACGCTGTATCCGTCGGGCGACTGGATGCTGAGCGCGAACTGGTCGGTCGGCGCGTGGCGCCCATCCGGCAGGTCCTTCTTGAGCGTGAGGGTGTTGGGGAAGGTGCAGCTCGACATGTCGGTCGGCGAGAAGCTGCCGAGGAGTGTCGTGTTGACCGTCTCGCCTCGCGGAAGGTCGACCTCGATGATGCGGTTGCCACCGCTCGAGACCGAGACGAAGATGTGGCCGAGGTTGCCGAAGGCGATGCCGTTGCCCTGCACACCGTCGCCGAGGTCATGCACCTGCTTGGCGTCGATGGTGGCGGTGCTCGACACGAGTTCAGTGGGCAGATCGGCGGCGTAGATGTCCTGATCTGCGACGAGCACGAGCTGGCCGGAGGCGCTGAAAGCCATGTCGCCGTTCGCACCGAAGGCGCTGCTGCCTGCGGTGGGACGCAGCGTGCCGACCTGCACGTAGGTCTGCGGGGTGACGCCCTCGTTCCAGGCGTAGATGTTGATCGCGTTGCCGGCTGTGCCGCTCGCGAAGTAGTAGACCCCGGTCACCGGGTTCACTGCCCCACGCAGCACGGCGGAGCTGAGCGTGAACGGGGTGCGCGTGGTCTGATCGGTGACCCGGTCGTGCTTCGCCAGCACCTTGTTCGACGACGTGTTCGTCACCGTGTAGGCGTAGCGACCACCGGCAGAGATGCCGAGACCGTTGTCGGAGTGGCCGGTGCCGAAGCTGATCGTGCCGAGGGCGCCGCCGTCACCGGGCGCGCCGCCCTGCTCGTTCACCGCGAACTCGCGGATCTCCGTCGTGCTCTGCACGAAGACCGCCCCGGGCGTGCAGAGGAACGGGTCGGCGGCCGCTGCGGGGGCGGCCGTGACCGTGCCGCCGATGAAGACCATCGACGACGCGACGACCGCTGTGGTGACGAGCCCGCTGACGAGCTTGCGCGCCGTCCTCCCCCAGCGTGGCGTCGCCTGCTGTGTCTCGGTCGGTTGATGGCGCTTTCGCGCACCACGAATAATCACGACTGCTCTCCCCTTGTCGCATCCGGTGCGCACTCGCGCACACGGGGCCCGCCACCCCCTTCGGCGGCATCCCGGAGCGCTGTCGATCGACCTCGCGCTCGAACCGGGCCTCCGAAAGACTGCCGTGCCGGCAGATTCACCCCCGCCCGAATGAGCCGAATTCACCCCTCGTTTTCACCCCTCGCTCGGAACGGTGGGGCGTCATGGTGCACGGCACGAGTGACCAAACTGTTAGGGTTGCCTAACCAACATCGATATGGTCGGTGTCGTTCCCCTCCCCGGTCCCGAAAGGTCATTCACCATGCCCTCCAGCCTCCGTCTTCGCGCCGTCACGGCCTTGGCCGCCTCAGGATGCGCACTGCTTCTGCTCGCCGGCTGCGCCGCTGAGCCGACCGCCGTCACCGATGCGGCGGGGGAATCCGCCGGCACCCACGACGTCGAGCATGCCCGCGGCACCACCGCGGTCCCCGACGAGCCGCAGCGCGTGGTGACCCTCGAACCGCTCGAGCTCGACACCGCCGTCGCGGTCGGCATCGAGCCGGTCGGCGCTGCGGTCGCGAGCAACGTCGCAGGAGCACCGGCATACCTCGGCGCCGACGACGTCGAGCCCGTGGGCACTGTTCCCGAACCCGACCTCGAGGCCATCGCCGCGCTCGAGCCCGATCTGATCCTCGGAACCGAGGCCCGGCACTCCGAGCTCTACGAGCAGCTCTCGGCGATCGCCCCGACCGTGTTCATCGAGACCCAGGCCGACCCGTGGCGAGACAACACCATGCTCATCGGCGAAGCGCTGGGCCGCGAGGCCGAGGTCGCCGATCTGCTCTCGGCCGTCGACGACCGGTGCGAGTCGCTGGCCGGCGAGTATGCGATCGACGGCGAGAGCGTGCAGCTGATCCGCCCCCGCGACGAGACGACCCTGAGCCTCTACGGACCGGTGTCGTTCTCGGGCAGCCTCCTCGAGTGCGCCGGGTTCACGATCCCCGCGCAGGAGTGGGCCGATGGGCTGCAGGCAGACATCTCGCCCGAGAACATCGTCTCGGCGGCAGCGGACCATGTGTTCGTCACCGTGACCGACGTCGACGAGGCCTCGGATATCCCCACCGCGATTACGCAGAACGCCGCAGACTTCCCCTCGGTCACCCCTGTCGACACGAGCTACTGGGTCTCAGGAGTCGGGCCGAAGGGCGCACAGGCCGTGCTCGATGACATCGAGGCGTACCTCGAAGAGAGCCGGTGACGACTCTCACCCCGGTCGAGACGTCGGGGGCTCCGCACGCGCGGATCCCCCGACGCGGCCGTCGTGCGGTCGTCGGTGCGATCGTCCTTCTTGCTGCGCTCGCGGCCGCCGTCGTCCTCTCCCTCGCGATCGGCGCGAATCCCCTCTCCCCCGAAGCGGTCTGGACGACCCTGCGGGGCGCGGGCACGACCGAGATGGATTACATCGTGCTCGAGTTGCGCATACCTCGCACCGTCACGGGGATCGTCGCCGGTGCGGCGCTGGGTGTGGCCGGCGCTCTCATCCAGGCCTTCACCCGTAATCCGCTCGCCGACCCGGGCATCCTCGGCGTGAACGCCGGCGCCGCGCTCGCGGTCGCCCTCGGCGTGAGCCTGCTCGGCCTGCGCGACGTCTCGCAGTTCGTCTGGTTCGCCTTCTTCGGCGCCCTCATCGTCACGGTGGCCGTCTACCTGATCGGCTCGGCGGGGCGCGGCTCCGCTGACCCGCTCCGCCTCACGCTCGCCGGGGTCGCACTCGGAGCCGTGCTCTCCGGCATCACGACGGGCATCTCCCTCAGCGATCCGGAAGCCTTCGACTCGATGCGCAGCTGGAACGCCGGAACGCTGCTCGGACGTGGTTTCGACGGCGTCATTCCCGTCCTCCCGTTCGTCGCTGTCGGAGTCGCACTCGCAGTGCTGCTCGGTCCCGGCCTGAACGCCATCGGCCTCGGCGAAGACGTCGCTCGGGCACAGGGCGCGAATGTCGCAGGCATCCGCGTCGGGGTCATCATCGCCGTCACACTTCTCGCGGGCGCGGCGACCGCCCTCGCCGGCCCGATCTCGTTCATCGGGCTGATGGTGCCGCACGTGATCCGCTGGACGTTCGGCGTCGACCAGCGAGTGATCCTGCCGCTCTCCGCCGTGCTGGCACCGGTGATCCTGCTTCTCGCCGACGTCCTCGGCCGGGTCATCATCGCCCCGGCGGAAGTGCCTGTCGGAATCGTCGCGGCATTCGTCGGAGCGCCGGTGCTGATCGCGCTGGCGCGGCGACGCCAGGTGAGTGCCCTGTGAGCGCGTCGATCGCCTCGGCGCTCACGGACGCCTCCCGCTCCAGGATGATCCTGCACCTGGGGCCGCTGCGGATGCCGGTTCGCCGGCGCAGCATCCTCGTCGGCGTCGCTGCAGCGGCCACTCTGATCGTTCTGGGCATCCTGGCGCTGGGGCTGGGGAGCTATCCCCTCACTCCCCCAGAGGTCGTGCAGACGCTGCTCGGCGGGGGCGACGCCCTGCACCGCACGGTCGTGATCGACTGGCGCCTGCCACGCGCGATCGCGGCGATCACCGTCGGTGCGCTCCTCGGCATCGCCGGCGCGCTCTTCCAGACCGTCACGAGGAATCCGCTCGCGAGCCCCGACATCCTCGGCCTGTCCAACGGCGCGTTCACGGGCATGCTGATCGCGCTGGTGCTGGTCTCGGGGAGCTGGCCCGTGCTCACCGCCGGGTCTCTCATCGGCGGGTTCGCGACAGCCGTGGTGATCTGGCTGTTGTCGGCACGAGGCGGTGTGCACGGCTTCCGCCTCATCGTCGTGGGCATCGGAGTCTCGGCGATCCTCGCCTCTCTCAACACCTGGCTGCTCCTGCAGATCGAGCTCGAGACCGCGATGTTCGCGTCTGCCTGGGGCACTGGATCACTGAACGGCGTCACCGCAGGCCCGCTCGCGGGCGCGCTCCTGTGCGCCCTGCCGTTCGCCGTCGCAGCGCTTCTCCTGGTGCCGCGACTGCGCCAGCTCGAGCTGGGCGACGACACGGCCGCAGCCACAGGGGCCCGACCGGGGCGGATCCGGGTCGTGGCGCTGCTCATCGGTGTCGCACTCGTCGCCGCCGCGACGACCGTCGGCGGCCCCGTGGCGTTCGTCGCGCTCGCTGCACCGCAGATCGCGCGCCTCGTGGCCCGCACCCCGCACCTCTCGCTGATGCTGTCGGCGCTGTTCGGAGGAGTCCTCCTGCTCGGTGCCGACCTCATCGCCCAGCACATGCTGCCCACTGCTCTGCCTGTCGGCGTCGTGACCGTGTCGGTCGGCGGCGCCTACCTCGTCCTGATGATCATCCTGGAGATCCGCCGCCGTGCTTGAGAGCTCGACCTCGCCCGACCCCAGCGCCGCCTCGCGCCTCAGAGCCGAGAGCATCACGCTCACATACGACCGCACCGAGATCGTCCGCGAACTCTCCGTGGCTGTGCCCGCAGGAGGCTTCACGGTGATCATCGGGCCGAACGCGTGCGGCAAGTCCACCCTGCTGCGCGGCCTGTCGCGCCTGCTGCCTCCCTCGAGCGGGCGCGTCGTGCTCGACGGCCGGTCGATCAGCGAGTACCCGGCGAAGGAGGTGGCCCGCCGGCTGGGGCTGCTTCCTCAGAGTGCGACAGCGCCGGACGGCATCACCGTGGCCGATCTGGTCGCCCGCGGACGTTACCCGCATCAGAGTCTGATGCGCCAATGGTCGGATGCCGATGAGAGTGCTGTGCGGCACGCTCTCGACGCGACAGGAACAGCAGATCTCGCGTCACGCCCCGTCGATGCTCTGTCCGGTGGGCAGCGCCAGCGCGTCTGGGTGGCGATGGTGCTCGCGCAGGAGACGGATCTGCTGCTGCTCGACGAGCCGACCACTTTCCTCGACGTGGCCCACCAGGTGGATCTCATGGAGCTGCTCGCGCATCTCAATACGCAGGGACGCACACTCGTCGCCGTTCTGCACGACCTCAATCACGCCGCACGCTACGCGAGCCACATCATCGCGATGCGCGAGGGCCGCATCGTCGCTCAAGGCCCACCCCGCGAGGTCATCACGAGCGAACGAGTGCAGCAGGTGTTCGGCCTGGCGAACGTCGTGATCGATGATCCCGTCACCGGAGGACCGCTGGTGGTGCCGCTGCGCGGCTCGGCTCCTGCGGGAGTGCGGTCGTGACCGCCGAGCGCCCATGGGCCTACAGCGCTTTCCCGGTGGAGGTTCGCGCACGCGTGATGCTCAGCCCGCATTTCGTCAGGCTGACCCTGGGCGGTGAGAGTCTGCGGAACTTCGCCGACTGGGGCATGGATCAGCGCATCAAGGTCGTCCTGCCGCTGGCCGACGGAGGCATCGCCGACTTCGGACTGCTCGACGAGCCGACACCGCATCCCTCCGACTGGTACACACGGTGGCGCGCCCTCCCTGAAGACGAACGCAACGTGCTGCGCACCTACACCCCCGCCGCGATCAGAGCCGAGGACCGCGAGATCGACATCGACTTCTTCCTCCACGAGCCCGCCGGGCCCGCCTCTGCATGGGCGGCCGCGGCGTCCCCGGGTGACCGCCTCGTCGTCAACGGTCCCGACGCGCGGATGGGGTGGACCGGGTACGGACTGCACTGGCATCCCGGCGATGCGGGGCGGTTCTTGATCATCGCCGACGAGACGGCATTCCCGGCTGTGCGCGGCATCCTCGACTCCCTCGGGCCGGACGCGCGCGCCGAGGTCATCCTCGAATGCGGTCACCCCGCCGATGATCTCATCTCGCCGGCTGCCCCCGACACCGCGCGCGTGCATCGCGTGCTGCGCGACGCCCCGGATTCGACGGCGATCGAACGGGCGGTGCACGCCTGGGGCGCCACCCACGGTGCGTCCGCCCGCGAGGACATCGCCTTCTACGCGTGGATCGCGGGTGAGTCCGGCATGACCACCGGTATTCGCCGGTATCTGACCTCCGACCTCGGCATTCCGAAGGACCGCGTCTCCTTCCTCGGCTACTGGCGTCGAGGTGGGCCACTCGTCGGGTGATCCGCGCAGCGGAACACGACGAAGGGGGCGGATGCCGCAGCATCCGCCCCCTTCGTGTCGTTCAGCAGGTGACTCAGAAGTCCCAGTCGTCGTCTTCCGTCGCCTCGGCCTTGCCGATGACGTACGACGATCCCGATCCCGAGAAGAAGTCGTGGTTCTCGTCGGCGTTCGGCGAGAGAGCCGACAGGATCGCCGGGTTCACGTTCGTGACGGTCGAGGGGAACATCGCTTCGTAGCCGAGGTTCATCAGCGCCTTGTTGGCGTTGTAGTGCAGGAACTTCTTGACGTCCTCAGTCAGGCCGACGCCGTCGTAGAGGTCCTGCGTGTACTGCACCTCGTTGTCGTAGAGCTCGAACAGCAGGTTGAAGGTGTAGTCCTTCAGCTCCTGGCGGCGCTCCTCGGTCTCCTTCTCGAGACCCTTCTGGAACTTGTAGCCGATGTAGTACCCGTGCACGGCCTCGTCACGGATGATGAGGCGGATCAGGTCGGCCGTGTTCGTGAGCTTAGCCTTCGACGACCAGTAGATCGGCAGGTAGAAGCCCGAGTAGAACAGGAACGACTCGAGCAGCGTCGAGGCGACCTTGCGCTTGAGCGGGTCGTCGCCCTGGTAGTAGTCCATGATGATCTGAGCCTTCTTCTGAAGGTTCGGGTTCTCGGTGGACCAGCGGAACGCCTCATCGATCTCCTTCGTCGACGCGAGCGTCGAGAAGATCGAGGAGTAGCTCTTCGCATGCACCGACTCCATGAACGCGATGTTCGTGTACACGGCCTCTTCGTGAGGCGTGATCGCGTCGGGGATCAGCGAGACGGCGCCGACGGTGCCCTGGATCGTGTCGAGCAGCGTCAGACCGGTGAACACGCGCATGGTGAGCAGCTGCTCATCGGGCGTGAGCGTGTTCCACGACTGGACGTCGTTCGACAGCGGCACCTTCTCAGGCAGCCAGAAGTTGTTCACCAGGCGGTTCCAGACCTCGAGGTCCTTGTCGTCCTGGATGCGGTTCCAGTTGATCGCCTGAACGCTGTCGACCAGCTTGAGCGGGGGGTGAGGAGTCATGATTCTTCGTCGTTTCTCGTGTTCAGGGCCGGATCAGAGCATGCACGAGACGCACTCGGTCATGTCGGTGCCCTCGAGCGCCATCTGACGCAGACGGATGTAGTAGATCGTCTTGATGCCCTTGCGCCATGCGTAGATCTGAGCCTTGTTGATGTCACGCGTCGTGGCGGTGTCCTTGAAGAACAGCGTCAGCGACAGGCCCTGGTCGACGTGCTGGGTGGCGGCGGCGTAGGTGTCGATGACCTTCTCGTAGCCGATCTCGTACGCGTCCTGGTAGTACTCCAGGTTGTCGTTCGTCATGAACGGCGCCGGGTAGTAGACGCGGCCGAGCTTGCCTTCCTTGCGGATCTCGATCTTCGACGCGATCGGGTGGATCGACGACGTCGAGTTGTTGATGTACGAGATCGAGCCGGTCGGGGGCACCGCCTGCAGGTTCTGGTTGTAGATGCCGTGCTCCTGGATCGACGCCTTCAGCGCCACCCAGTCCTCCTGCGTCGGGATGTGCTTGCCCGCGAAGAGCTCCTTGACCTTCTCGGTCTCGGGAACCCAGGCGCGCTCGATGTACTTGTCGAAGAACTCCCCCGACGCGTAGGTCGAGTCCTCGAAGCCGTCGAAGGCCTGCTTGCGCTCGATCGCGATGTTGTTCGAGGCGCGCAGCGCGTGGAACAGCACCGTGTAGAAGTAGATGTTCGTGAAGTCGATGCCCTCTTCGGAGCCGTAGTGCACGTGCTCGCGGGCGAGGTAGCCGTGCAGGTTCATCTGGCCGAGGCCGATCGCGTGCGAACGGTCGTTGCCGTCCTCGATCGAGCGGACCGAGCGGATGTGGCTCTGGTCGCTCACCGCGCTCAGCGCACGGATCGCGGTCTCGACCGTCTGGCCCAGGTCATCGGCATCCATCGACAGCGCGATGTTCATCGAGCCGAGGTTGCAGGAGATGTCCTTGCCGATCTGGTCGTACGACAGGTCGTCGTTGTACGTGGTCGGCGTGTTCACCTGCAGGATCTCGCTGCAGAGGTTGGACATGTTGATGCGGCCCTTGATCGGGTTGGCCTTGTTCACCGTGTCCTCGAACATGATGTACGGGTAGCCCGACTCGAACTGGATCTCGGCGATCGTCTGGAAGAACTCGCGCGCGTTGATCTTCGTCTTCTTGATGCGCGGGTCGTCGACCATCTCGCGGTACTTCTCGGTGACCGAGATGTCGCCGAAGGGGACGCCGTAGACCTTCTCGACGTCGTACGGCGAGAAGAGGTACATGTCCTCGCCGTTCTTCGCCAGCTCGAACGTGATGTCGGGCACGACGACGCCGAGCGACAGCGTCTTGATGCGGATCTTCTCGTCGGCGTTCTCACGCTTGGTGTCGAGGAAGCGCATGATGTCGGGGTGGTGTGCGTTGAGGTACACCGCGCCGGCACCCTGACGCGCACCGAGCTGGTTGGCGTAGCTGAAGCTGTCTTCGAGGAGCTTCATCACGGGGATGATGCCCGAGGACTGGTTCTCGATCTGCTTGATCGGCGCACCGGCCTCACGGATGTTCGAGAGCAGGAGCGCCACTCCGCCGCCGCGCTTGGAGAGCTGGAGGGCGGAGTTGATGCCGCGGGCGATCGACTCCATGTTGTCCTCGATGCGCAGCAGGAAGCAGCTGACGAGTTCGCCGCGCTGGGCCTTGCCCGAGTTGAGGAAGGTCGGGGTCGCGGGCTGGAAGCGGCCGGAGATGATCTCCTCGACCAGTGCGACGGCGAGCTGCTCGTCGCCGCCGGCGAGGCCGAGGGCCGTCATCACGACGCGGTCCTCGAAGCGCTCGAGGTAGCGCTTGCCGTCGAACGTCTTGAGCGTGTAGCTCGTGTAGTACTTGAAGGCGCCGAGGAACGTCTCGAAGCGGAACTTCTTGCCGTAGGCGAGGTCATTGAGCTTCTGGATGAACTCGAGCGAGTACTGCTCGATCACGGCCGGCTCGTAGTACTCCTTCTCGACGAGGTAGTCGAGGCGCTCCTTGAGCGAGTGGAAGAACACCGTGTTCTGGTTGACGTGCTGCAGGAAGTACTCGCGCGCCGCCCGCTTGTCGGCGTCGAACTGGATCTTGCCGTTCGCGTCGTACAGGTTCAGCATCGCGTTGAGGGCGTGATAGTCCAGGCCCTCGTAGGTCGGGTTCATCTTGAACGCCACCGTATCCGTCACTGAGTCGGCTCCTGCCTGCTCGTCAACTGCGGTACCCACCGTCGCTCCAATCCGTCGCTCACGCGATCTACATCGTCTTGTGTGCCGAAGATCTCGAGCCGATACAAGTGAGGCACGTTGCACTTGCGGCTGATGATGTCACCGGCGAGACAGAACGAGTCGCCGAAGTTGGTGTTGCCCGCCGAGATGACTCCGCGGATGTGACGCCGGTTGCGCTCGTCGTTGAGGAACCGGATGACCTGCTTGGGCACCGCGCCTCGTTCGACGCCGCGCCCCTCACCCCCGCCATAGGTGGGGGTGACCAGCACGAAGGGCTCGTCGACGACGAGTTCTTCCTGCTGTCGGAGAAGGGGAATGCGTCGGGCCGGGAGCCCGAGCTTCTCGACGAAGCGCGCGGTGTTACCCGAGGCGCTCGAGAAGTAGACCAGGAGCGGCGCGGCGGTCGCGACGGCGCTCATGGCGGATCACGCCAGACGCGAGGCGAGCTCGTCGATCTTGTCGGGGCGGAAGCCCGACCAGTGACCCTCGTCGGTGACGACGACGGGTGCCTGCATGTAGCCGAGCGCCTTGACCTGCTCGAGCGCCGTGGCGTCCTCCGACAGGTCGAGGATCTCGTACTCGATGCCCTTGGCGTCGAGCGCGCGGTAGGTGGCGTTGCACTGAACGCAGGACGGCTTCGTGTAGACCGTGATCGACATCTTTTCGCTTCCCCTCACATCTCTGGCCTGCATCTGAATCAGGCTGTTTTCCGGTAGACCCTCACCGGGATCTCAATACTACATATAGGTACGGACATTCAGGGTGACCACTAGGGGTAGTAGTTACATACGTGTAGTTTTCCACCGCTCTCCACTGTTACAACACAGGTTCTCCACCGTTTCTTCCACAGGCACAGCCCCCTTGACAGTGCCTCCGAACCGCGAGAAATCGCGGCTGGGAACGACCTGTGAGAGATCCATCCACAGGGGGGACGATATGGCCGACCTCGGACATCGGATTTTCTGTGGAAACTCGGTTTGGGCGTGTCGCGGCGTGTCGCGGAGGAGCCGCTTGGACCCGCGTCCGCGCCTCCCGGTAGCGTTGACCCGTGGCGGGATATCGGGACCTTCTTCGCACGCCCGGAGTGGCGCGCATGATCGCTGCACAGCTGACCGCTCGCTTCCCCAACGGGATGACCTCGCTCGCGATCCTGCTGCACGTCGAGCAGCAGACCGGGTCGTACGGCTCGGCGGGCCTCGTGCTCGCCGCGACGAGCGTCGGGCAGGCCGTCGCCGGCCCGATCACGAGTCGGTGGATGGGTGTCTGGGGCATGCGCCGCGTGCTCACCCTGACGCTCAGCGTCTGCGTGGTCGCCGTGCTGGGGCTCGCGCTCCTCCCCCTCAGCATCCCCGGCTACATGATCCTGGGCATGATCGCCGGTCTCTCGACCCCGCCGGTGCAGGCCGCCGTGCGCACCATCTATCCGAAGCTCGTGAACTCGAAGCAGCTCACTCCGCTGTTCTCCCTCGATGCCTCGCTGCAGGAGATCATCTGGGTCATCGCGCCCGTCGTGATCACCCTCGTCTCGACCCAGGTCGGCACCGCCGAGGGTCTCCTGCTCGTCGCCGTCGTGCTGGTGGGCGGCGGGGCGTGGTTCATCCTCTCGCCCGAGGTCGGTCGCGTGCGCATCCCCCGCAGCCGCAACGCCCTCGGCAAGGTCGTCCTCAAGCCGCCCGTGCTGCTCGCCACCGTCATCGGGTTCCTCCTCATCGGCGCCTGCTCCGCCGTCGAGGTCGGCGTCGTCGCCACGTTCGAGCACGGCAGCCTCGCCGCCGGCCTCGTGCTCGCCGTCTTCTCGGTCGGCAGCCTCGCCGGCGGACTCGCGTTCGGACACATCCCCATCGGCCCCTGGGCGATGGCCCGCCGTCTCGCGATCGTCACCGTCGGCCTGGCGCTCACCATGTTCTCCCTCAACGTGTTCTGGCTCGGCGGCACGCTGGTCCTCGCCGGCATCGGCATCGCGCCGGCCCTCGCCGTGCTGTTCGCCATCACGACCGCGAGCGTGAAGTTCAGCGAGACCGCCGAGGCGTTCGGCTGGGCGGGCACGGGACAGCTCATCGGTGCCGCGGCGGGCTCGGCGGTCGCCGGCTTCCTGGTCGATGCGACGGACCCGCGCGGCGCCTACCTCGCCGCGACACTGTTCGCCGCAGCCGGCCTCGTCGTCTCGATCGTCTTCGTCCGCTCCTTCCCCGACCTGCGCCATCGCGACGCGAGTCCCCACCCCGACACCGAACCTCTGGCGGTCACCCCTTCATGAGCTCTGCCCCCTCCCCCGCATCCGCCGCCCCCGAGGTCGTCTGCATCGGCGAGTCCATGGGACTCGTCACCGCTCTCGGCGCCCCGCTCGCCGAGACCGAGACGGCTGCGCTCGGTCTGGCGGGAGCCGAGGGCAACGTCGCGGTCGGGCTCGTGTCGGCAGGGCACCGCGCCGCGTGGGCCTCACGCCTCGGTGACGACCCGATCGGCGTGCGCATCTCGACCGAGCTCGAGCGGCGCGGCGTCGACCTCTGGGTGACGACGGATGCGGATGCTCCCACCGGCGTCATGTTCAAGGACCCCGGCGTGGAGTCGTCGTCGGTCTACTACTACCGGCGCGGTTCGGCCGCCTCTCTGATGGCACCGGGGTTCCTCGACGCCGCCCAGCTCGCCGGCGTCCGCATCGTGCACACCACGGGCATCACCCCGGCGCTCTCGCCGTCCTGCCGCGCGATGGTCGATCAGCTGTTCGTCGACGCTCGCGCCGCCGGCGCCCTCGTGTCCTTCGACGTCAATGATCGCCGCGCACTGTGGACGATGCAGGATGCCGCCGACACCCTCGCCCGCCTCGCGGACGCCGCCGACATCGCCTTCGTCGGACGCGACGAGGCCGAGCGCATCTGGGGCACCGCGACCGCCGCCGAGATCCGCACCCGTCTGCCGCACTGCGGGCTGCTCATCGTCAAGGACGGCGACGTCGGGGCGACCGCGTTCCTCGGCGACGACGAGTCGGTGTTCGTGCCCGCTCCCCGTGTCGAGGTCGTCGAGCCGGTCGGCGCCGGAGACGCGTTCGCGGCCGGGTTCCTCGCCGCGACCCTCGACGGCGCAGATCTGTCGGCACGGCTGTCCGCGGGCCACACCGCAGCGGCCCGCGTGCTGACGACGCACGGCGACCTGCCGCCCCTCGACTGAGCTCCGCAGGCCTCACCGCCGCGAGCCGGTCGTAGGCTTGCTGCATGCCCGCACCGCTCACGCTGCCCCGCATCTCCTGGGGCGACCCGGCATCCGATCGTCGCGTTCTCCTCGTGCACGGGCTCGGCTCGTCCGCGGCTCTCATGTGGCGCGTCGGCTCCGACCTCGCCGACGCCGGATGGCACGCGACCGCCGTCGATCTGCGTGGCCACGGCGACGCCCCGCGCGCCCTCGACTACTCGGTCGCCGCCTACGCGGCAGACCTCGCCACCACGACGCCCGACGGAGGGGGACCCTGGGATGCCGTCGTCGGCCACTCGCTCGGCGGGGCCTCCAGCACGGCGGCGGCGGCATCCGCTCCCGAGTGGACGCGCCGACTCGTGCTGCTCGATCCGGCGATCCTCGTCGGCGGCCGGGATGCCGCGATCGTCCGCAGGAGCCAGGAGCGCGCCTTCGCCGACAACAGGGTGGAGCTGGTGCGGCAGGAGCATCCGCACTGGCACCCGCAGGACTGGGAGCTGAAGGTCGACGCGGTGCACCGCGCGAGCGCCTGGGCGGTCGAGCAGACGAGTGCGCAGAACACTCCGTGGGACGTCACTGCGGATGCCGCCCGGCTGACCGTTCCCACCCATGTGATCGCCTCGGATCCCGCGGTCTACAGCATCTTCACCGGCGAGGTCGCGGCCGGCGTCCTCGCCTCCAACCCCCTCGTCACGATGTCGGTCGTCGAGGGCGCCGGGCACTCGCTGCACCGCGACAAGCCCGAAGAGACCGTCCGACAGCTGAGAGAGGCACTCGCGTGAGCACCTTCGATCCGACCGCCTACCTTCCCGACGACCTTCTCGAGCGCATCCGCGAGCGGGCCCCGATCCACGACCGCGAGAACACGTTCCCCGAGCAGGACCTCGATGAGCTCCGCGATGCGGGATATCTGTCGATCCTCGTGCCCGCCGAACGCGGGGGCGCGGGGCTCGGCCTCGCCGAGGCGGCGATCCTGCAGCAGCGTCTCGCGACCGCCGCTCCCGCCACGGCGCTCGCGATCAACATGCACCTGGTGTGGACCGGCGTCGCGAAGGTCTTCTCCGACCGCGGCGTGCCGGGTCTCGAGTTCGTGCAGGACGGCGCGGTCGCGGGCGAGGTCTTCGCCTTCGGAATCAGCGAGGGCGGCAACGACCTGGTGCTGTTCGGGAGCGACACCGAGGCCGCGCCCACCGCCGACGGAGGCTACGCGTTCACCGGCACGAAGATCTTCACCTCCCTCGCGCCCGTATGGACGAGGCTCGGGCTGCACGGCCTCGACACGACGAGCGCCGACGCTCCGAAGCTGGTCTTCGCCTTCGTCGACCGCACCGACGCGGTCGTCACGGGCGACGACTGGGACACCCTCGGCATGCGGGGCACCCAGAGCCGCACGACGCGTCTCGACGGAGCCGTGGCGGATGCCGCGCACGTGGTGCGTCGCATCGATCCGGGCCCGAACCCCGACCCGATCGTCTTCGGGATCTTCTCCGTCTTCGAGATCCTGCTCGCCTCCGTCTACACGGGCATCGCACGCCGTGCCCTCGACCTCGCGGTGCTCACCGCGCAGATGCGCCGTTCGAAGAAGACGGGTGCGACGTACAGCCAGGATCCCGACATCCGCTGGCGCATCGCCGACATGGGCCTCGCGTACGACGCGCTCCCGCCGCAGATCGCGGTGCTCGCCCGCGATGTCGATGAGAGGGTCGACAACGGCGCTCGGTGGTTCACGCTGCTGTCGGGCGTCAAGCACCGGGCGATCACGATGTCGAAGCACGTCGTCGATCAGGCGATGCTCGTCGCCGGCGGCGGCTCGTACTTCTCGTCGAACGAACTGTCGCGTCTCTACCGGGACGTCCTCGCGGGCGCATTCCATCCCTCCGATCCCGAATCGGCGCATTCCACTGCGGCGAGCGCCTGGCTCGGACCCCTCGAGGCATAAGCGCGATATTCTGCGGTTTCACCCCTGAGGCTCTGCCGATTCTGCGGAATCAGTTGAAGACCGGCCGCTGCGGTGCGAGGATCGCATCATGGCGTCCTCGAAGAAGCACCCCCCACTGGACGATGTCGCGAAGACGATCATCGAACTGCTGCAGGAGGACGGGCGACGCTCGTACTCCGACATCGGGCGAGAGGTGGGACTCAGCGAAGCCGCCGTCCGCCAACGCGTGCAGCGGCTCACCGAGTCCGGCGTGATGCAGATCGTCGCAGTGACCGATCCGATGCAGCTCGGCTTCCCCCGGCAGGCCATGATCGGCGTCCGCGTCTCGGGCGACACGAGGGTCGTGGCCGAGGCCATCGCCGAGATCGCCGCCATCGACTACGTCGTCATCACCGTGGGCTCGTTCGACATCCTCGCCGAGGTCGTCTGCGAGGACGACGAGGACCTCCTCGCCCTCATCAACGATCACATCCGCCCGATCGACGGGGTCCTGTCGACCGAGACCTTCATCTACGCCAAGCTGCAGAAGCAGCTCTACAACTGGGGGACCAGATGAGCACGCAACGCCCGACACCGTCCGAGTCCGAACTCCAGACCATGGCCAAGGACCACCTGTGGATGCACTTCACACGGCAGTCCACGATGGAGAAGAGCGGCGTCCCGATCATCGTCAAGGGCGACGGTCACCGCATCTGGGACTCGAAGGGCAAGGAGTACTTCGACGGCCTCGCCGGACTCTTCGTCGTCAACGCCGGCCACGGCCGCCGTCGGCTCGCCGAGGCCGCGGCGAAGCAGGCTTCCGAGCTGTCGTTCTTCCCGCTGTGGTCGTATGCGCACCCGGCGGCCATCGAGCTCGCCGATCGACTCGCGGCCGAGGCGCCCGGCGATCTGAACCGGGTGTTCTTCTCGACGGGCGGCGGCGAGGCGGTCGAGACCGCGTTCAAGCTCGCGAAGCACTACTGGAAGCTGATGGGCAAGCCCACCAAGCACAAGGTCATCTCGCGATCGGTCGCCTATCACGGCACCCCTCAGGGCGCACTGGCCATCACCGGCATCCCGGCGATGAAGTCCATGTTCGAGCCCGTCACCCCGGGTGGGTTCCGCGTGCCGAACACCAACTTCTACCGCGCGGCCGAGATGGGCGGCCCGAGCGACGACCTCGAGGCCTTCGGTCGCTGGGCCGCCGACCGCATCGAGGAGATGATCCTGTTCGAGGGCGCCGACACGGTCGCCGCGGTCTTCCTCGAGCCGGTGCAGAACTCGGGCGGATGCTTCCCGCCTCCTCCCGGATACTTCGCCAGAGTGCGCGAGATCTGCGACCGCCACGACGTGCTGCTCGTGTCGGACGAGGTCATCTGCGCGTTCGGTCGCCTGGGCCACACCTTCGCGTGCACGGGCCTCGGCTACGTGCCCGACATGATCACGTGCGCCAAGGGCATGACGAGCGGCTACTCGCCCATCGGCGCGACCGTCATCAGCGACCGGATCTACGAGCCGTTCTCGAAGGGCGACGTGTCGTTCCCGCACGGCTACACGTTCGGCGGGCATCCGGTCTCGGCGGCCGTGGCCCTCGAGAACCTCGCGATCTTCGACGAGGAGGGGCTCAACGAGCACGTGCGCGAGAACTCGCCCCTGTTCCGCGCCGCGCTCGAGAAGCTCCTCGACATCCCGATCGTGGGCGATGTGCGCGGAGACGGCTACTTCTTCGGCATCGAGCTCGTGAAGGACAAGGCGACGCGGGAGACCTTCGACGACGACGAGTCCGAGCGGCTGCTGCGCGGCTTCCTCTCCCCCGCCCTGTTCGAGGCCGGGCTGTACTGTCGGGCGGACGACCGCGGCGACCCGGTGATCCAGCTCGCGCCGCCGCTCACGGTGGGACCCGCGGAGTTCCGTCAGATCGAGCAGATCCTGCGGAGCGTGCTCACCGACGCCCAGTCGGTGCTCTGACTCAGTCGGTCACCGCGGTGCGCCGCCTCGCGAGGAGCGCGAGGTGGAGCGCCGCGATCGTCTCGCCGTCGTCGAGGTCGGCACCGAGCAGATCGCCGATCAGCGTGAGGCGCTGATAGAACACCGACCGCGACAGGTGACTCGCGGCGGCCGCCGCCGAGCGGTTGCCCGGGTGTGCGACGAGAGCCGCGAGCACGGCGAGCAGGTCGCCGCGACGCTCTCGGTCGTGGCGGATCAGCGGCGCCAGCATCCGCTCGCGGTGCTCGTGCAGTCGGTGATCGTCGCGCAGCGTGGCGACGAGCCTCTCGAGCGGACGATCGTCGACCCGCCGCACTCTGGCCCCCGCCTCGGCGCGGTCGCTGTCGGCGAGGTCGCGCGCGGCGCGCAGCGAGCCGAGCAGTCCGACGACGTCATCGGCGACCGGGCCGACGAACACCGCGCGGTCGGGACCGGCGATGCGCAGCACGACCTCGTCGGACAGCACTGCGGATGCCGGAAGCGAGAGCAGAGCGACGCCGTCGCCCTCGACCCTGGCCGCCATGACGGCGAACCCCGCCTGCCGTGCGCGATACGCGAGCTCGCTGATCGACGCCGACCCTCGGGCGACGATCCCGTGGCACTGCCGGTCGGCGAGGGCGAAACCGCCGGCACGCAGCCGCGCGTCGATGTCGTCGGCCTTCGCGAAGCGCGCCCCCAGCAGGTCATCGATCACCGTGCGCTGCGCGAGCAGCGACCATTCGGTGTCGCCGCCGTCGGCGATGCAGCCGAACGCGAGGGCCGTCGCCCCCTGTTCGAGCACCGTGACCCGCCCGGCGGGGTGAGCCGGTCCCGGCTGGGCGAGCAGCGTGCCCCAGCGCACTCCCCGCGCCTGCACCGGCACCCGCTCGGCGTCGCCACGCGAGCTCAGGACGTCGGCGATCGGAGAGTCGAGCCCCTCGGCCGCGATCACCTCACCCGCGAGGTTCTCCAGGATCACCGGTGCGCGCAGCGCCCGCGCGGTCTCGGACACCACGACATCGGCCGGCGCGCCCTGCAGGCTCAGCGCGGTGAAGAGCTCGTGCAGGTGCTGCCGCTCGTGCAGCGCGTGCGTCTGCGCGGCGATGAGTGCGTGATGCACCGCCTCGGTCACCGCGACGAACTTGACCTCTCGGGTCAACGCGATGAGCGCCAGTCCGGCCGTCGCACACAGGTCGACCAGCGGCTGGGGAACCGCCTCCCGGGCTGTGCCGAGCTCGAACACGATGCCGGCGATGCCCGCGCGGTGCAGGCTGGTCGCGAAGTCCCGCAGCTGCTCGACGTCGCTCGGCCACCCGGCGCCCGTGGTCAGCAGCAGTTCGCCGCCGTCGAGAAGCCGCGCGACGTCCGGGCTGTCGGAGACATGCACCCACCGCACGGCGACATCGAGAGCGGCGCCGCCCACGAGCACCGACGGGCCGCCCTGCTGCACGGCGGGCTCGGAGAGCACGTCGGAGACGCTGAGAAACGTGCTGCCGTCCGGACGTTCTGTCCGACCCAGCTCGAAGTCGCTACGTTCTGACACCTGTTCGCCCTCTCGTGCTCTGTGATCATGGGAGAGAACCCAGCGTATCGCTGCTCGGTCAGAGTGTTCGATACGGATCACGCAGCACGAAGGAGCCCCGTGGACATCGTCCGTCACCTCATCAATGGAGCAGAGACCGCCGACGCGGCGCGCACGGGACAGGTCTTCGACCCGGCCACCGGCCAGGTGTCGAAGCAGGTCGCCTTCGCGTCGACCGCCGAGGTCGACCAGGCCATCGCCGCCGCGGCATCCGCTCTGCCCGCCTGGCGCGAGACGAGCCTCATCAAGCGCGCCGACGTCTTCTTCCGCCTGCGTCAGCTGCTCAAGGAGCGCACACCCGAGCTCGCGGCGATCGTCACCTCGGAGCACGGCAAGGTGCTCTCGGACGCCGCCGGCGAGGTCTCGCGCGGCATCGAGAACGTCGAGTTCGCCGCCGGCCTCGTGCACCTGCTCAAGGGAGAGCGCAGCGAGCAGGTCTCGCGCGGCGTCGACGTGCACTCGGTCAAGCAGCCCGTCGGGGTCGTCGCGGCGATCACGCCGTTCAACTTCCCCGTCATGGTGCCGCTGTGGATGGTCGCCTCGGCGATCGCCTGCGGCAACACGGTCGTGCTCAAGCCGAGCGAGAAGGACCCGTCGGCGGCCATCTGGATCGCGAAGCTCTTCCAGGAGGCAGGACTGCCCGACGGCGTGCTCAATGTCGTGAACGGCGACAAGGAGGCCGTCGACGCGCTGCTCGAGTCGCCGCGGGTGAACGCGATCAGCTTCGTCGGATCGACCCCGATCGCCCGCTCCATCTACCAGCGGGCGGCGAACGCGGGCAAGCGCGTGCAGGCTCTGGGCGGCGCGAAGAACCACATGGTCGTGATGCCGGATGCCGACATCGACGCCGCGGCCGACGCCGCGGTCTCGGCCGCGTACGGCTCGGCCGGCGAACGCTGCATGGCCGTCTCGGTGCTGGTCGCGGTGGGAGACATCGCCGACGACCTGGTCGCAGCGATCGCCTCGCGCATCGACGGACTCACCATAGGCGCGGGCACGGATGCCGCGAGCGAGATGGGCCCGCTCATCACCCGCGAGCACCGCGACCGCGTCGCCTCCTACGTGACCGGCGCCACCGCGGAGGGTGCGACCGTCGTGGTCGACGGCACGACGAAGGAGTTCGACTCCGACGGCTTCTTCATCGGGGTCAGCCTCATCGATCGGGTCGCTCCCGGCATGAAGGTGTACGACGACGAGATCTTCGGCCCGGTGCTCTCGGTCGTGCGCGTCGAGACCTATGCCGAGGCCGTCGAGCTCGTCAACGCGAACGCGTACGGCAACGGCACCGCGATCTTCACCCGCGACGGCGGCACCGCCCGTCAGTACGAGTTCGACATCGAGGTCGGCATGGTCGGCGTCAACGTGCCGATCCCCGTGCCGATCGGCGCCTACTCGTTCGGCGGCTGGAAGGACTCGCTGTTCGGCGACTCGCACATCTACGGACCCGAGTCGGTGCACTTCTACACTCGGTCGAAGGTGGTCACGACGCGCTGGCCCGACCACACGCCCTCGCAGATCGACCTGGGCTTCCCGAGCAACCACTGAGCCCCCGAGCAGACACTGAGAACCGAGACACGAGACATGACGAACTTCATCGATCGCCACGGCGCATCGCATCCGCTCCCCGCCCCCGAGGCCGAGGCGCAGGTGCGGGCGGACGACCGCGGCCACGTCTTCCACTCCTGGAGCGCCCAGGGACTCATCGATCCGCTGCCCGTCGCCGCGGGTGAGGGCTCGACGTTCTGGGACTACGCCGGCAACGCCTACCTCGACTTCTCGAGCCAGCTGGTGAACCTCAACCTGGGGCACCAGCATCCCGACCTCGTGGCCGCGATCCAGCAGCAGGCGGGTCGCCTCTCGACCATCCAGCCGGCGATGGCCAACGACGTGCGGGGCGAGCTCGCCCGACTCATCGTCGAGGTCGCGCCCGAGGGCTTCGAGAAGGTCTTCTTCACCAACGGCGGCGCCGAGGCCAACGAGTACGCCGTGCGCATGGCGCGCCAGTCGACGGGCCGCCACAAGGTGCTGTCGATGTACCGCAGCTATCACGGGTCGACCTCGACGGCGATCTCGCTGACGGGTGATCCTCGCCGGTGGGCGAACGGCACACCGGATTCCGGAGCCGTGCGCTTCTTCGGGCCCTACCTCTACCGCTCGCCGTTCCACGCCGAGACGCCGGAGCAGGAGTCCGAGCGCGCCCTCGCCCACCTCGAGCAGACCATCCAGCTCGAAGGACCCTCGACGATCGCGGCGATCATCATCGAGACCGTCGTCGGCACGAACGGCGTGCTCGTGCCGCCGCCCGGCTACCTGCAGGGCGTGCGCGAGCTGTGCGACCGCTGCGGCATCGTCTACATCGCGGACGAGGTCATGGTCGGCTTCGGCCGCCTCGGCGAGTGGTTCGGCATCGACGCGTACGACGGGCGTCCCGACCTGATCACCTTCGCCAAGGGCGTGAACTCCGGATACGTGCCGCTCGGCGGCGTCGTCATCTCCGAGCGCATCGCGAAGGCCTTCGACACCACGCCGTTCGCCGGAGGGCTCACGTACTCCGGGCATCCGCTCGCGTGCGCCGCGGGCGTCGCGACCTTCGAGGTGTTCCGCCGCGACGGCATCCTCGAGCGGGTGCGCGACCTCGGCGAGCGCATCGTCGAGCCGACCCTGCGCCGCTGGGTCGACACCCACCCGAGCGTCGGAGAGGTACGCGGCCGCGGGCTCTTCTGGGCCGTCGAGCTGGTTCGCGACAAGGAGACGCGCGAGCCGCTCGTGCCGTTCAACGCGAGCGGAGCGGATGCCGCGCCCGTCGCCGCCTTCGCCGCCGCCGCCAAGAAGGCGGGTGTCTGGCCGTTCACGCACTTCAACCGCATGCACGTGGCACCGCCGCTCGTGATCGGCGAGGACGATCTCGTGCGCGGTTTGGCCGTGCTCGACGAGGCTCTCGCCGTGGCCGACGAGGCAGCCACGAGCTGACAGTGCCGTGAGGCGCAGCCGCTGCTGCGCGGGTTCAGATCAGGAATCCGCGCAGCAGCGCTTCGGAACCGGCGAGGTGATCGCGCATCGCCGCCTCGGCGACGTCGGGCCGCCCGGCGAGGATCGCCGTCACGATCTGCTCATGCTGCTCACCCGAGTGCTGGATGTTGCGCGGCATCAGCGGGAACGTGTCGAGCCACGCATTGACGTCGGCCCGGTTCTCGGCGACCAGCGCGACGAGCGAGGGGATGCCGGCCGCCTCCGCGATCGCGAGGTGCAGCAGCGTGTCGAGACGCCGATACTCCTCGGGCCCGGCGGGCAGCGCGGCCTCATGTCGCGCCCACAGGTCGGCGCGGGTCGCGGCATCCAGCGCCCGGCTCGCCGCAGCCCGCACCGCTCCCGTCTCGAGCACCCGCCGCAGCCCCAGCACATCGTCGATCTCGTCCGCCGTGACCTCCCCGGCGTCCGAGGGCTGGGGCAGCGGATCGGCGATGAACGTGCCGCCGTACCGCCCCCGCTTGGGCACCAGGTATCCGGTGTCGGCGAGTTCGCGGATCGCCTCGCGCACGGTGTCGCGACTGACGCCGAACGAGGCGGCGAGCTCTCGTTCCGGCGGCAGCGACTCCCCCGGGGCGACGACGCCGAGGCGGATGGTCTGCACGAGGCGAGCCACCGCATCCTCGAGGGCGTTGCCTCGGCGAAGCGGCCGGTAGACCGCCCGACGCACCTCGACGAGATCGCCGTCGGAAGGGTGCTCGCTCATGCTTTCACCTTGTCACAGTGACATGGTCCCGCTTCACAGCGGGGTGACGTAGGCGTTCGTGATGCCGCCGTCGACGACGAAGGCGCTGGCGGTGATGAACGATGAGTCGTCCGAGGCGAGGAAGGCCACAGCGGCGGCCAGCTCGGACGGCTCGGCGAAGCGCCCCATCGGCACGTGCACGAGTCGTCGCTGCGCACGCTCGGGATCCTTGGCGAACAGCTCCTGCAGCAGCGGCGTGTTCACCGGCCCTGGGCACAGCGCGTTCACCCGCACGCCCTGTCGCGCGAACTGCACGCCGAGCTCGCGCGACATCGCCAGCACGCCGCCCTTCGACGCGGTGTAGCTGATCTGCGAGGTCGCCGACCCCAGCAGGGCGACGAACGACGCGGTGTTGATGATCGATCCGCGACCCGCCGGCACCATGTGGCGCAGTGCCGCACGGCTGCACAGGTACACGCTCTTCAGGTTCACGTCCTGCACGCGATCCCAGGCCGGCAGCTCGGTCGTCTCGATCGAGTCGTCGTCGGCGGGCGAGATGCCGGCGTTGTTGAAGGCGATGTCGATACGGCCGAACTCCGCGGCGACGCCGTCGAAGAGCGTGTTCACCATGGTCTCGTCGGCCACGTCGACGGGACGGAACGCACCGCCCACCTCGGCCGCCGCCTTCTCGCCCGTGGCGGGGTCGACGTCGGCGATGACGACGAACGCGCCTTCGGCCGCGAAGCGCTGAGCGGTGGCGAAGCCGATCCCGCTCGCCCCTCCGGTGATGATCGCGACGCGGTCCTTGAGGCGCTGGGTCAGATCGATGGTCATGTGTGCTCTCCGTTGCAGGTGGGGATGGTCGGGCCGGGTGTCGCTGGTCAGGATTCGTCTGTCGCGAAGAAGACGTTCTTGGTCTCGGTGAAGTGCTCTGCGGCGTCGGGACCGAGCTCGCGCCCGAGTCCGGATGCCTTCATGCCGCCGAACGGCGTCGCGTAGCGCACCGACGAGTGCGAGTTCACCGAGAGCACGCCGCTCTGCACGCCGCGCGAGACGCGCACGGCCCGACCGAGGCTCTCGGTCCAGATCGACCCGGCGAGACCGTAGGCGGTGTCATTCGCCAGGCGGATCGCATCGGCCTCGTCCTCGAACGGCATCACCGCGACGACCGGGCCGAACACCTCCTGCTGGGCGATCCGGTCGGACGGGTCGGCGAGCACCACGGCGGGCGCGAACCAGAATCCGTCGCCGCTCGGAGCGCTGCCGCGGAACGCGATGTTCGCGTCGTCGAGGAACCCCGACACGGTGTCGCGATGCGCGGCCGAGATGAGCGGCCCCATGTCGGTGTCGGCACTCGACGGGTCGCCCACACGCCACGCCCTGACCGCGGGTTCGAGCATCTCGAGGAACCGGTCGTACACCGATCGCTGCACGAGCAGCCGGCTGCGGGCGCAGCAGTCCTGGCCCGCGTTGTCGAACACCGAGCCGGGCACCGCGGCGACGGCCTTCTCGAGGTCGGCGTCGGCGAAGACGATGTTGGCGCTCTTGCCGCCGAGCTCGAGCGTCACGGGCTTGAGCGCGCGAGCGCATCCGGCGGCGACCTCGATGCCGACCTCGGTCGACCCCGTGAACACGACCTTGCGGACGTCGGGGTGCTCGACGAGACGCTGCCCCACCACGGATCCCGACCCGGTGACCACCTCGAACAGCCCTTCGGGAAGGCCCGCCTCGAGGGCGAGCTCGCCGAGTCGGATGGCTGTCAACGGCGTGAGTTCGGCGGGCTTCAGGACGACGGCGTTGCCTGCGGCGAGCGCCGGCGCGAACGCCCACGCCGCGATCGTCATCGGGAAGTTCCACGGCACGATGACTCCGACCACGCCGTAGGGGTCGTGGAAGGTGACGTCGAGTCCGCCGGCCACCGGGATCTGCCGACCCGACAGTCGCTCGGGATCGGCCGAGTAGTAGTTGAGCACCTGCGCGACGTGTCCGGCCTCCCAGCGGGCCGAGCCGATCGGATGCCCGGAGTTCCGCACCTCGAGCTGTGCGAGCTCCTCCGTGGCGGCCTCGACCGCACGAGCGAAGGACCGCAGCGCGTCAGCCCGCGCGACCGGGGCGAGAGCCGCCCACCGTCGCTGCGCTGCGACCGCGCGCGCGATCGCGGCATCCGTCTCTCCGATGTCGGCGCGCGCGATCTCACGGATCGCGGCACCGGTCGACGGGTTGATGACTGTGAACGCGCTCATCGGGCGTCCTCCTTCCGCCCTGCGGCGAACGCACGGGCCTGTGAGACGAGATCGGTGAAGAGCCGCCGATCCTCGGCGTTCTCCTCGGGGTGCCATTGGACGCCGACGATGTGGCCGGCTGACGTGTCGACGAAGGCCTGCACGAGGCCGTCGTCCGAATGCGCGGCGGCGACGAGCCCCTCGCCGAGACGGTCGACCCCCTGGTGGTGGTAGCTGTGCACCCGCATCTCGGTCTCGCCGATGATGTCGGCGAGGGGGGTGTCGGTCGACACCGCGACGTCGTTCTCGGCGAAGACACCGCCGCCGATGCGGTACTTCTCGGTGCCGAGCGACTCGGGCAGGTGCTGCTGCAGGGTTCCGCCGCGGGCGACGTTGACGAGCTGCAGACCGCGGCAGATGGCGAGCACCGGGATGCCACGACGCTCGGCCGCCTGGAAGAGCGCGAGCTCCCACGCGTCGCGGTCGACCCTCGCGGGGTCGGTGAGCGGATGCCGGTCCTCGCCGTACAGCTCGGGCGCGACGTCCGCCCCGCCGGAGAGCACGAGGCCGTGCATGCCCGAGATCGCCGCGTCCGCGGCATCCGGATCCTGGGGCGGGAGAAGAAGGGCGATGCCGCCGGAGGAGGTCACGCTCGTGAGGTACTGCTCCGGCAGGAACGCGGCCCTGACATCCCACACCCCCTGCTGCGCGCGCTCGAGATAGGTCGTGACGCCGATCAGCGGCGCGGGGTCAGAGGCGCTCGAAGCCACGGATGCGCTCCCAGTCGGTGACGGCCGCGTCGTAGGCTTCCACCTCGATGCGGGCCTGGTTCAGATAGTGCTCGACCACGTCGTCGCCGAACGCCGCCCGCGCGACGGTCGATTCGCTGAACAGCTTCGCCGCCTCGCGCAGGGTGGTCGGCAGGTGGTCGACCGCATCCTCGTAGGCGTTGCCGGTGAAGCGCTCGGGCAGCGGCAGTTCGTTCTCGATGCCGTGCAGACCGCCCGCGATGATCGCCGAGATCGCGAGGTACGGGTTCACATCTCCGCCGGGCACCCGGTTCTCGACCCGCAGCCCCGATCCATGGCCGACTACCCGCAGAGCGCAGGTGCGGTTGTCGATGCCCCATGCCACACCGGTCGGCGCGAAGCTGCCCTTCGCGAAACGCTTGTACGAGTTGATGTTGGGCGCGAGCAGCAGGGTGAATTCGCGCAGAGTGGCGAGGATGCCGGCGATCCAGTGCTCCATGACGGGACTGAAGCCGTGCTCTCCGTCGCCTGCCATCACCGGGGCACCCGACTCGTCGCGCAGCGACAGGTGGATGTGGCAGCTGTTGCCCTCACGCTCGTTGAACTTGGCCATGAACGTGAGCGCCTTGCCGTGCTGCTCGGCGATCTCCTTCGCGCCGTTCTTGTAGATCGCGTGCTGGTCGGCGGTCTCCCGCACCTCCGCATAGCGGAACGCGATCTCCTGCTGACCGAAGTTACACTCGCCCTTCACGCCCTCGCAGTACAGGCCCGCGCCGTCCATGCTGTTGCGGATGTCACGCAGCAGCGGCTCCATGCGGGTCGAGGCGAGCAGGTTGTAGTCGACGTTGTAGTCGGTCGCGGGTGTCAGCCCGTCGTACTTGCGCGCCCAGGCGTCGCGGTAGGTGTTGTCGAAGACGATGAACTCGAGCTCGGTGCCCGAGTACGCGGTCCAGCCCCGCTCGGCGAGGCGGTCGCGCTGGCGATCGAGGATCGCCCGGGGCGAGGGCCCGACGGGTTCGCCGTTCTGCCACACGAGATCGGACATGACCAGCGCGGTGCCCTCGAGCCACGGGATGTTGCGCAGGGTCTCGACGTCGGGCTTCAGCACCATGTCGCCGTAGCCGCGGTCCCACCCCGACATCGCATAGCCGTCGACGGTGTTCATGTCGACGTCGACCGACAGCAGGTAGTCGCAGGCCTCAGCCCCGTGAGCCAGGATGTCCTCCTGGAACAGCCGCGCCGACACGCGTTTGCCGACCAGTCGCCCCTGCGCATCCGCGAAAGCCACGATCACCGTGTCGATCTCACCGGCGGCGATGCCGGCATCCAGCTGTTCGATGCTCAGGTTGCCCGACATCTGACGCTCCGTTCTCGTGCGGTGAAGCGATCGGCCGACCGGCTTCGCCCTCAGAGTAGATCAACTCGTCGTCTAAAGGTAGACGAAACCACCATTGACTGTCACAATCATCCGCAAGGTGCACCCGGCGCCTGCACGCATGCGAACGGAGAGCGGATGTCCCAGCAGAGCAATGAATCCCGCAAGGTCGCCGGAGCGACCTATACACGTGCCGGGAGTGACTACTTCGAGAAACGGACGCTGAAGAGGTCGGCCGGCGTCTGGGGCCTGTGGGGTCTGGCGGTCGCCGCGGTGATCTCGGGCGACTTCTCCGGCTGGAACTTCGGCATCGACTTCGCGGGTTTCGGCGGGATGCTGATCGCGTTCGCCATCCTCGTGGCGATGTACTACGGCATGATCTTCGCGATCGGCGAGATGGCGGCCGCGATGCCGCATACCGGCGGCGCGTACTCTTTCGCCCGCTCGGCCATGGGTCCGTGGGGCGGTCTCGTCACCGGAGCCGCCGAGACCATCGAGTACGTCGCGACCACGGCGGTGATCGTCTACTTCTCGGCGTCGTATGCCAACGGCATCACGAGCGAGCTGCTCGGCCTCGAACTGCCAGGCTGGGTCTGGTACCTCATCCTCTACGTCGTCTTCATCGCCCTGAACTCCGCGGGCGCCGCCATCTCGTTCCGCTTCGCGATCGTCGTCTCCGTGATCTCCATCGGCATCATCCTGGTGTTCTCCGCCATGGCGATCTTCTCCGGCGCGTTCTCGTGGGATGCCCTGTGGGACATCGTCCCCGACGAGGGCCAGACCGCGTTCCTTCCGCACGGCGTCCTGCCGATCCTGTTCGCGCTGCCGTTCGCGATGTGGTTCTTCCTCGGCATCGAGGAGCTCCCGCTCGCGGCCGAGGAGTCGCACAACCCGACCCGCGACATCCCGAAGGCAGGATTCTGGGCCCGCGGCACCCTGATCGTCACCGGACTCCTGGTGCTGTTCCTGAACACCGGCGTGATCGGCGCCGAGGCCACCGGCACCGCCGGTGAGCCGCTGCTCGACGGCTTCCGCGCGATCGTCGGCGACCAGCTCGCCGCCGTGCTCGCGCTGTTCGCCCTCATCGGCCTGCTCGCGTCGCTGCAGGGAATCATGTTCGCCTACGGACGCAACATGTACTCACTGTCCCGCGCCGGCTACTACCCCCGCTTCCTCTCGCTCACCGGAAAGCGGCAGACCCCGTGGGTCGCGCTCACTGTCGGCGCGGCGGTCGGCTTCGTCGCGCTGATCGTGCTCGACGTGCTCACGGCCGTCGACTCGGAGGGTGCCGGAACGGTCGCCGGCGCGATCGTGCTGAACATCGCCGTCTGGGGAGCCGTCGTCGCCTATGGACTGCAGCTCGTGTCGTTCATCATCCTGCGCAAGAAGTTCCCCAACGTCGACCGTCCGTACGTCAGCCCGTGGGGCATCCCCGGCGCGGTGATCGCCCTGGTGATCGCGGCACTGATCTTCGTGGGCTTCCTGCTCAACCCGACGTTCGGCCCGGCGATCATCGCGATCGCGATCGTCTACGCGATCATCCTGCTCGGATTCGGCCTGTTCTTCCGGCACCGCCTCGTGCTCTCGCCCGAAGAGGAGTACGCGCTGTCAGGCGGTTCGCACGGCGACCCGCAGGCCGAGGGCTACGACGCCATGGAGGGCGAGGTGTTCGGCGGCGGACGCTGACGCGGAGCGGAGGAGCGCGGCGCTACTTGCGGTCGAAGTCGAACGCCTTGAGCAGCTCGTCGACGGCCTTGTCGCGCTCCTCCCCGCCCTCGTCGAACATGTGCGTCACGTGCGTGCGCAGATGGTTCTCGAGCAGCAGGCGGTTGAGGGACTCGAGCGAACGCTGGATCGCGCGGGACTGCGTGATGATGTCCATGCAGTACTCCTCGCTCTCGATCATCCGCGCGACTCCGCGCATCTGACCCTCGAGGATGCTGGTGCGGTGCAGCGCACGCTTCTTGATGTCTTCGATCACGATTCGAGGGTACTCGTGTCCTGCGCGTGTCAGTCCGAGAACGGGTTCAGCACCGACAGGCCGGGCGCGGACGGATCGCTGCACGCCGACCTCAGCGCGAACTCCGCGTGAAAGGATGACGTCATGCCGCGAACCCCGATGGCGCTCCTGTCGCCCGCAGACCAGGTACGACTTCGCGCTCTTCGCCGCATGAAGGCGGTGGCTCTCGGCGCCCTGATCTTCATGGCGGTCGTGTTCGTGATCGCGTTCGCCTTCCAGGAGCGTCAGCCGTGGTTGGCCTACGTCCGCGCCGCCGCCGAGGGCGGCATGGTGGGTGCTCTCGCCGACTGGTTCGCCGTGACCGCGCTCTTCCGTCGGCCGCTGGGGCTGCCCATTCCGCACACCGCGATCATCCCGAACCGCAAAGACGAGATCGGCCGCACGCTGGGCGAGTTCGTCGAGACGAACTTCCTCGAGGCGAGCGTCGTGCGCACCAAGCTCGCGAGCACGGCGATCGCGAAGCGAGCCGGTGAATGGCTGCGTGAGCCCGCCCACGCCGAACGCGTGGCGGCCGAGGGGGCGACGATCGCGACCGCCGTCCTGAACGCTCTCAGCGACGACGACGTGCGCGACCTCATCACCGACCTCGCCCGCGAGCACCTCGTCTCTCCCGAGTGGGGACCGCCCGCCGGCGCCTGGCTCGAGAAGATCGTCGAGGCCGATGCGCACCACGGGGCGGTCGACCTCGCCGCCGACAGCATCGGCCGCTGGCTGGATGCGAACGCCGAATCGTTCTCGGGACTCATCTCGCGCAGGCTCCCCGGGTGGGTGCCGAAGCTCGCCCACCGATTCGTCGACGACACCGCCTACAACGAGGCGGTCAAGTTCGTCCGCGCCGTGCAGGCCGACCCGAAGCATCCGGCGCGCATCGCCGTCGACGGCTATCTCGCCCGCCTCGCCGACAGCCTGCAGAACGACCCCGCGACGAGGGCCAAGCTCGAGAACGCCAAGGCATCGCTGTTCGACAGCCCCCGCGTGGGCGCCCTCGCCGCCGAGGCCTGGGACACGGCGAAGAACGGACTGCTCACCGCCCTCGCCGACCCCGAGAGCGGTCTGCGTGTGCGGGCAGCACAGGCTCTGCAGGAGATCGGCGACAGGCTCACGACGGATGCCGCGCTGCAGCACCGCGTCGACACGTGGGTGTCGGATGCCGCGGTGTTCCTCGTCGACCGCTACCGCCATGACATCGCGTCGATCATCACCGACACCGTCGAGCGGTGGGACCCGGTTGAGACGACCGAGAAGATCGAGCTCATGGTCGGCCGCGACCTGCAGTACATCCGTCTGAACGGCACGTTCGTCGGCGCGCTCGCGGGCCTGGCGATCTTCACGATCGCGCACCTGCTGATCCCCGGGGTCTGACGCGTGCGGATCGTCGTCTCGGGCACGCACGCCAGCGGCAAGAGCACGCTGATCTCCGACTTCCACGCAGCTCATCCCGAATACTCGGTGCTCGGCGACCCTTTCGACGACATCGAGTCGGAGGCGCCGAGCAGCGCAGCCAGCTTCGTCGCGCAGCTCCGCGTCACCGTCTCACGACTGCGAGAGACTGCGGGCGAGGGTTCCGTCATCTCGGAACGTGGCCCCGTCGACTTCCTCGCCTACCTCACTGCGCTCGAGGTGCTGGGGCGCGGTGACGGCGCCCTGCTCTCGCGGGCGCAGGAGCTGATCGAGTCTTCACTGACCCACATCGATCTGATCGCCGTCGTACTTCTGGATGCGCGGCACCCGATCGACGTTCCCGACGACGAGGATCCGGAGCTTCGAGAGGCGATGGAGAGCGCCCTTCTCGATGCGCTCGACGACCTGGAACGCACCGGTGCTGCGCCGCCGACAGTGATCCTCACGGGGAGCCCGGGCGAGAGACTCACGCAGCTGGAGAAGGCTGCCGGCCTCTGAGGCCCCGCCCCATGGCCGAGAAGTACGATCGCTCCATGACCTCATCACCTCAGATCTGGATGATCACGGGCGCGGGCCGCGGGCTCGGGCGGGCACTCGCCGAGTCCGCACTCGAGGCGGGGCACATCGTCGTGGCGACGGTCCGTGGCGAACACGAGCTGCCCGCGCACGACCGCCTGACCATCATGACTCTCGACGTCCGCGACCGCGGCGCCGCTCGAGACACCGTCCGCCGCGCCGTCGAACATCACGGACGCATCGACGTGCTCGTGAACAACGCCGGCTACGGACTGATCGGCGCCGTCGAAGAGGCGTCGGAGGACGACATCCGCTCGGTCATGGACACGAACCTGCTCGGCCCGCTCTGGCTCAGCCAGGCCGTCATCCCGGTCATGCGCGAGCAGAGCGGCGGACACATCGTGCAGATCTCTACGGTCGGAGCGGTGGGCACGATGCCTCTACTCGGGCTCTACAACTCCACGAAGTGGGGGCTGGAAGGGTTCAGCGAAGCCATGGCGGCGGAGGTGGCACGCTTCGGCATCCGCGTGTCCCTCATCGAACCGGGCGCTCTCGACACCGCGTGGGCAGGGCCGAGCATGCGGTTCAGTTCGCCCTCCGACGTCTACGACGAGCAGCGGACGGAGCTGTTCGGCACAGCCGAGGTTCCGTGGCCGCCGGGCGACTCTGCCGGCGGCACGACACCGTCGGATGCCGCAGCCGCGATCCTCGCTCACGTCGCCTCCGATAACGGGCCCCTGCGCGTCCTCATCGGCGACGATGCTCCTGAACAGGTCGCCGCGGCACTCGATCTTCGGAGACAGGACTACTCCCGAGATCCCCGGTTCCCTGGCGCATAGTTCCCTGGCGCATAGTTCAGCAGGCCCGCGTCAGGTGCAGTTGCTAGGGTCCTCACCTATGGCCGCCGATGACGCATTCACCACTTCAGACCACAGGCGCACGGGTGGGCGTTCTTGGCAGCGAGTCGTTGCCGCGCTGTCCGTGCTCGTCAGCGGCGTCATCGCGTTCATCCTCGCCGGCTCGGCCCTGGATCTCGTGCGCGACCAGCTGCACCACAACTGCGGGATGCAGCCCCCGGGCTCCGAGGGAGCGGGCTCCTGGATATGCAGCGACGGGATCGGATATCTCGGCATCGCAGGCATCCTCGGCATGGGGTGGCTCGCTGTCGTGCTCGCCGGCTCCCTCACCGCTCTGCTCGTCCGCCCTGCTCGACAGGCGCGACTCGCCCTCGTGATCCTCGCAGCCCTGTCCACCGCATGGGTCCTCGGGCTGACCTGGTACGGGTCGGCGACGCAGGTTCAGGATCAGTACGCACCCATGACCGGCGCGGGGTACTGGCTGGAAGCAGTCGGCACTGCAGCGCTCGTCAGCGTCCTCGGAGTCACCATGGGCCTGCTGAGCCTCGTGCCGACGGGACCGCTTTCGTGGATCATGGGGATCGTGGCGACGATCCTGCTGACCGTCGCGGCCGTGCTGCAACCAGGGCTGAGCCTCAACATCATCCCGGCCGTGGGGCTGCTTGCCGCGGCGACCATCCGCGCGATCGGCGTCGACACCACCGCGGGTCCGGGGTTGCGTCGGCCTCGACGACCCGGAATTCTGCGTGTAGGGCACTGACGACCAGACGGCGACCGCCCCCGACCGGGAGACACGCTCCCGACCTGCAGTTCCGGTCAGAGGAACAGCGGCAGCAGGGATCCGACGAGACCGATCACGCCGACACCCGCGAACACGATCCCCAGGGTCATCACGACCCGGCGCAGATGCGGCGGATCCCCCACACGAGCGCGCGCGGGATCGTTCGAACTGACGACTCCCGCGGCCCAGCCCTCATCCGGGGCCGCGAACTCGTCACGCCGCAACGGCCTCTCGTGAAAGTCGCCCCCGGCGAACCAGCGGGCGAACACGGAGCCGTCGCGCTCGACGATCGCGATCTCGATGCTGCGCCACGGTCCTTCGATCGCGCGGATCAGCATGGCCAGCAGGAGCAGCGGCAACCCGAGCCCCAGCCCCACCCACGACAGCACCTCGCCGACGAGAGCAAGGGTGTCCAGAGCATCCATGGCTCCATCGTAGAGTCGTCGATCTCCTGGGCCTGGCCGGTCTCCTGACCTTCATGGCGATGGAGTCGCGACGGCGCCGAGCGTCGTGGAGGCTGCGCGACCAGCAGCCGCGGTCAGCGCGCCGCGAGATCAGCGGGTGGCGAGTGCCGCGAGCATCTCGAGCACGCAGAGGGCCGCGAGCCTGACGGTGCGCATGTCGTCGGTGTCGGCGGTCGCGTCGACCTCGGCGATGTCGGCGCTGACGACGCGAGGATCCGCGACGATCGAGCGCACGAGAGCGCGCAGCTCCCACGCGGCGAAGCCACCGGGAACGCTCGCCGGGCACCCGGGCGCCGCGGCCCGATCGGCGGCGTCGACGTCGACATCGAGATGGATGCGAGCGGCGGCGCCGGCTCCCGCGATGCGCGTCGCCTCCGCGACGACGTCATCGATCCCACGGCGCCTGACCTCCTCGAGCGTGATCACCCGGATGCCCCACTCGGCGGCGCGGGCCGCGTACGCGGCCGAGTTCGCGAAGTCCGCGATGCCGATCTGGACGATCCGTGTCGGGTCGATCCGCTCGCCCTCGGGGGCATCCTCGATCAGCCGCCGCACGGGCGATCCGTTCGACACACCGTCGCGCAGGTCGAAGTGCGCATCGATGGTGATGAGTCCGGTGGCTCCGGCTCCTCGCGCGACCGGGTAGGTCAGCGCGTTGTCGCCTCCGAGCGCGATCACAAGACGCACGGATTCGCTGAGCTCGTGCACGCGTGCGACGCTCGCCGCGATGCCGGCCTCGCCGTCGGGCTCGGCCACATCCCCGGCGTCGAGCACGCGCAGCGCCTCACCGAGATCGACGACCGGCGGGCCCATGAGCGTCGCGCTGTACCGGGTCAGCGCCTCCCGGATCGCCGCGGGCGTCGCATGCGCGCCGGTCGGCGACAGCGAGGTGCGCCAGGTCGGGACGCCGACCAGCACGGCATCCGCGTCGTCTCCTGCGGCGAAGGCCGGCCAGGAACCGGCGCGCGGCCAGAGGTCATCGTGCGAGAGAGCCATGGTTCTCCGTTCCTGAAGTCGCGCCCGGCGCCGCGAGGGTCGCGACACCGTCCTTCCACACCTGATCGACGAGCGGCACTCCCGGTCGATACGCGAGATGGATGCGCGTGGGTGCGCTCAACAGCACGAGGTCCGCCCGCGCGCCCGGCGTGATCACGCCGACATCGTCGCGGCGCAGCGCCAGAGCGCCCCCGGCGGTCGCCGCCCACACCGCCTCGGCGGGGGTCAGGCCCATGTCGCGCACCGCGAGCGCGATGCAGAACGGCATCGACGACGTGAAGCTCGATCCCGGATTGGTGTCGCAGGCGATCGCCACGGTCACGCCCGCGTCGATGAGTCGTCGCGCGTCGGGATACGGCTGGCGCGTCGAGAACTCCACCCCGGGGAGCAGCGTGAGCACCGTGTCGGATGCTGCCAGCGCCTCGATGTCGGAGTCGGTCAGGTAGGTGCCGTGGTCGACGGATGCCGCGCCGAGGTCGACGGCGAGGCGTACTCCCTCACCCGGGCCGAGCTGACTCGCGTGCACTCGGGGAACGAGCCCCTGTGCGATGCCCGCCTCGAGCACCCTTCGCGACTGCTCGACCGAGAACGCACCCGTCTCGCAGAACACGTCGATCCACTTCGCATGCGGAGCGCACGCGTCGAGCATCGGCCCTGTCACCAGGTCGACGTACTCGTCCGCGCGGTCGGCGTACTCCACCGGCACCACGTGCGCTCCGAGGAAGGTGACCTCGGGCGTGACTTCCGCCGCGAGGCGCACCAGGCGCTCCTCGTCTCGCACGCTCAGGCCATAGCCGCTCTTGATCTCGACCGTCGTGGTGCCCTGGGCGAGCATCTCGTCGACGAATCCCCGCAGACGCGCGCGCAGCTCGTCGTCGCTCGCCGCTCGTGTCGCGGCCACGGTCGAGCGGATGCCGCCGGCGGCGTATCGCTGCCCCGCCATCCGGGCCTCGAACTCCGCAGCGCGGTCGCCTCCGAAGACCAGGTGGCTGTGGCTGTCGACGAAACCGGGGATGACGGCGCGACCCGCCGCGTCGATGACGACGTCGGCCTCCGGCGCATCCGCGGCGGATCCGACCCATGCGATCCGCTCGCCGTCGATGAGCACGGCCGCGTCGACGAGCGTGCCGAAGCGGTCGCCGTCGGGCGAGGCGACGTTGGTCGTCAGCTCGGCGATGTTCGTGATCAGCGAGGTGCTCACAGCATCGGCACCTTGAGTCCACGCTCACGGGCGATGTCCCGAGCGTGCTCGTATCCGGCGTCGACATGGCGCATGACGCCGGTGCCCGGATCGTTGGTGAGCACGCGTTCGAGCTTCTCGGCGGCGAGCGCCGATCCGTCGGCGACGGTCACCTGCCCTGCATGGATCGAGCGCCCGATGCCGACTCCGCCGCCATGGTGCAGCGACACCCACGATGCACCGGATGCCGTGTTGAGCAGCGCGTTCAGCAGGGGCCAGTCGGCGATGGCGTCCGAGCCGTCCTTCATGGCCTCGGTCTCGCGATACGGCGACGCCACGGAGCCGGAGTCGAGGTGGTCGCGGCCGATCACGATCGGCGCGGCCAGCTCCCCCGAGGCCACCATCTCGTTGAACCTGAGGCCGGCGAGGTGGCGCTCCTTGTATCCGAGCCAGCAGATGCGCGCGGGCAGTCCCTCGAAGTGCACCTTCTCGCCGGCCTTCTCGAGCCAGCGGTGGAGAGCCTTGTCTTCGGGGAACAGCTCGGCGATCGCACGGTCGGTCTTGTAGATGTCCTCGGGGTCGCCCGAGAGCGCCGCCCAGCGGAAGGGTCCGCGACCGTCTTCGAACTGCGGGCGGATGTACGCCGGCACGAAGCCCGGGAACTCGAAGGCGCGATCGAATCCGCCGAGCTGCGCCTCGGCCCGGATCGAGTTGCCGTAGTCGAAGACCGCGGCCCCGGCATCCTGGAACGCGACCATCGCCGCGACATGCTGAGCCATCGACTCGCGCGAGCGGCGGGTGAACTCCTCCGCATCCCGCTCGGCCTCGGACTTCCAGTCGGCGACGGCCATGCCGACCGGCAGGTAGGCGAGCGGGTCGTGCGCGCTGGTCTGATCGGTGACGATGTCGATCGGCACCCCGCGGCGCAGCAGCTCGGGGAAGACCTCGGCCGCGTTGCCGACCACGCCCACCGAGAGCGCTTCGCCCGCATCCTTCGCCGCGACGACCCGCGCGATCGCCGCATCGAGATCGGTGGTGTACTCGTCGAGGTAGCCGTGCTGCACCCGACGGGCGAGACGCGATTCGTCGACGTCGACGATCAGCACGGCGCCGTCGTTGAGCGTCACCGCGAGTGGCTGAGCGCCGCCCATGCCACCCGCACCGCCGGTCAGCGTCAGCGTTCCCTTGAGCGAGTCCTTGCCCAGCGAGCGGGCGACCGCGGAGAACGTCTCGTACGTGCCCTGCAGAATGCCCTGGGTGCCGATGTAGATCCACGACCCCGCGGTCATCTGGCCGTACATGATCAGACCGAGCTCTTCGAGCTTGCGGAACTCGGGCCAGTTGGCCCAGTCGCCCACGAGGTTCGAGTTGGCGATCAGCACGCGCGGCGCCCACTCGTGCGTGCGGAAGACGCCGACCGGCTTGCCCGACTGCACGAGCAGCGTCTCGTCCGGCTCGAGCTCATCGAGCGTGCGGACGATCGCGTCGTACGCCTCCCAGCTGCGCGCCGCCTTGCCCGTGCCGCCGTAGACCACGAGATCTTCGGGGTGCTCGGCGACCTCGGCGTCGAGGTTGTTCATCAGCATCCGCTTCGCCGCCTCCGCACCCCAGCTCTTGGCGGTGCGCTGGTTGCCACGGGCGGCGCGAACCGTGCGCGGCCCGGTGGTCGGAGTCGTATCCGTCGTGATGTCAGTCATTCGCGTGCTCCTTTGCGATGCGGGCGATGGCGCCGGACTGCACGAGTGCGGTCACGGCCTCCATGTCGGGTGAGAGGAATCGGTCGGGCCCGGGGCCCGCGGCGACCGTGCGCACCAGGTCGCGCACCGCTCCGGTCGCGGGGCCGGCCTGCAGCGGAGCGCGCAGATCCAGCGCACGGGCACCGGTGAGCACCTCGATCGCGATGACACGGCCGAGGCCGTCGATCGCACGGCGCAGCTTGCGAGCAGCAGCCCACCCCATCGAGACGTGGTCCTCCTGCATCGCCGAGGACGGGATGGAATCGACGGATGCCGGAACGGCGAGCCGTTTGAGCTCCGAGACGATTCCAGCCGCCGCGTACTGCGCGATCATCAGCCCCGAGTCGACACCGACCTCGTCGGCGAGGAAGGGCGGCAGCCCGTGGTTGCGTGCCGGATCGAGCGCGCGGTCGGTGCGGCGCTCGGAGATGGAGGCCACGTCGGCGACCGAGATGGCCAGGAAGTCCAGCACCGCTGCGACCGGTGCACCGTGGAAGTTGCCGTTCGACTCGATGCGCCCATCGACCGTGATCACCGGGTTGTCGATGACGCTGGCGAGCTCGCGCTCGGCGATGGTCGATGCGTAGCCCATCGTGTCGCGCGCGGTGCCGTGGACCTGCGGCGAACAACGCAGGGAGTATGCGTCCTGCACGCGCCCGTCCTCCGGTCCCTTGTGGCTGTGCACGATCGGCGAATCGTGCAGGAAGGCCCGCAGGTTCGCCGCCGACTCGGCCTGGCCGGACTGGGGACGCAGCGCCATGAGGTCGGCCGCGAAGACCGCATCCGTGCCCAGCTGCGACTCGACCGACATCGCCGCCGCCATGTCGGCCGTCACGAGCAGCGTCTCGAGGTCGTGCAGCGCCAGCACGAGCATGCCGAGCATGCCGTCGGTGCCGTTGATGAGCGCGAGGCCCTCCTTCTCGACGAGAGTGAGGGGATGGATGCCGGCTGCGGCCAGCGCGTCGGATGCCGGGATGAGCGTCCCCTCGGCGTCACGGACATCGCCCTCTCCCATCGCCGCGAGCGCGATGTGCGCGAGCGGGGCGAGGTCGCCGGAACACCCCAGCGATCCGTATTCGCGCACGATCGGGGTGATGCCCGCGTTCAGCAGAGCAGCGTAAGTCTCGACCACGACGGGGCGAACACCCGTGCGGCCGGAGGAGAGCGTCTGAAGGCGCAGCAGCTGCAGGCCGCGGACGACCTCGCGTTCGACCTCGGCGCCGGTGCCGGCCGCGTGCGAGCGGATGAGGCTCGCCTGCAGCTGAAGGCGGCGGTCGGGGGCGATGAAGGTCGTCGCGAGTGCGCCGAAACCCGTCGAGACGCCGTAGTGCGGGTGCGGATCTGCCGCGAGTCCGTCGATCACGCGCCGCGTCCCCGCGACCCGGTCGAGAGCGGCGGAGCTGATCATAACGTTCGCGCCATGGCGCGCCACCGCGACGACGTCGGCGGGGCTCAGGGGTGCATCGCCGATGAGGACGGCGGGAAGATCGGTCATGTCTCGATTCCACACCCGACGGGTCGCGCGTGGCAGGTGATCGTGACATCCTGTGTCTGTGATCCCAGACAACATGGAGGCCGCCGCGCAGGTGCCCGCCGCCCACAACACGCTGCGGATCCTGAGCTATCTGGCCGGACGCCCCTCGCCCGTCGCCGCCTCGGCGATCGCCCGAGAACTCGAGCTGCCCCGCTCAACCGTCTATCACCTGCTCACGACCCTCGCTGCGCACGGGTTCGTGCTGCACATGAAGGAAGACCGGCGCTGGGGCCTCGGCACCTCGGCATTCGAACTCGCCGGCGGATACGCGCGGCAGCAGCCGCTCGCGCGCATCGGGCGGCCTCTCGTGGCCGCCCTCTCAGATCGTCTCGGCGAGAGCACCCACCTGGCGGTGATGAGCGGCGGCGACGTGCTCTATATCGTCGAGGAGCGCGCTCCCCGACGGCAGGCTCTCGTGACGGATGTCGGCGTCCGCTTGCCTGCGCACCTCACCGCCTCGGGGCGGGCCATGCTGGCTGCGCTCCCCCGCGAGCAGGTGCGTGCGCTGTATCCGAGCGCGTCTGCGTTCCCCGACCGTACGGGACGCGGCCCCAGGAAGCCGAGTGAACTGCGCGAGCTGCTGCGCACCGTTCGTGAACGCGGCTATGCGACCGAGGACAGCGAGGTGGCAGACGGACTGCGCAGCGTCGGCGCCGTCGTCCGCGATCATGCGGGCTGGCCTGTGGCCGCGGTCGCTGTGACCTGGGCCGGCGGCGAGCTCGATGAGCGTATCCTTGCGGACGCCGTGATCGAGACGGCGTCCGCGCTCGAGTCACGGCTCAAGCGCTGACGCTGCGCATTCTCTGCCGCGCCCGGTCAGTCGGCGACTGCGCTTGCGCTTGCGCTTGCGCACACGTTAACGCAGAAAAGCCACCCAACATTGGGTGGCTTTTCTGTTTAGAAGAAGTCCGGCGGTGTCCTACTCTCCCACAGGGTCCCCCCTGCAGTACCATCGG